>JBIQKC010000007.1:0-81812 GCA_044506885.1 Sphingomonadales bacterium | reverse complement strand
AAAACGAAGGGGCCGGGAGAGAGTATCTCCCGGCCCCTCTGTTTGTGTGTGTGCGAGATTTGGCCTTAGCTGCCGGAGCCTGGGCCGTAGGAGATCTCGACCCGGCGGTTTTGCAGCTCACGCACGCCGTCTGCGGTGGGCACGCGGGGCATGCTTTCGCCGAAGGCCTGGCTGGAGATGCGGGCATCGGGGATGCCGCGTCCGGTCAGGTAATCGCGCACGCTGGCGTTGCGCCGCTCGGCCAGGCCCATGTTGTACTGGGTCGAGCCCGAACGGTCGGTGTGGCCGGCGAGCATGATCGCGGCGGTGCCGCAGTTGCCGTAGGCGGTGACCGCATTGTTGAGGATGGTCGCAGCCTCTGCCGTGATGTCCGACTTATCCCAGTCGAAGAACACGATGTAGGGCCCCTGGTTGCACTGCGCGACCGGCGGCGGCGGCGGCGGAGGCGGTGGGGGCGGAGGCGGCGGGGGAGGCGGCGGCGGAGGCGGAGGCGGTGGCGGCGGAGGCGGCGGAGCCGAACCGCCGAAGTTCACCAGCAGCGATGCCAGCACCGAATGGGTTGTCAGGTCGGTTTCGTGCGCGCGGCCAAAACCATCGACCAGATCGGCGTTCTCAACGTTGAAATAGCGATACTTCAACCCAAGGTCGACTTTGTCGCTGACGGGAACGCGGAACGCGGCGATGCCCTGCCAGGCAAAGGCCTTGTCCTTCGAATCCATCAGATTGACGCCACCGCCGGCAGCGTCGACATCGACGCTCGCCACGCCTGCGCCGCCGCCGAGAGACAGCCCGACGCCGTCATTGCCGCCGAAGTCCAGCAGCAGGTTCAACATCGCGGAAAAGATGCTGACGCCGCCGTCAACAGCAGTCGCGGCCTGACCCAGACCGGGCGTTCCGGCCGGCGTACGCACGGTGTCGATGCCGAAGTCCTTGTAGCCGGCTTCGCCTTCGAGGCGGAACCCGCCAAAATCATGACCGACGAGAATGTCGGCTTCCCAACCCCTCTTCTTCGGTTCGACGGCGACATCGAGGCCCGCCGCCTGCTCTTCGAGGGTGAAGTCCTCAGGAAAGATTACGCCGCCTTCGATGCCGACGTAGCTCTGGCCATCACCGGCGACGGCGGGCGTCGCAATGGCGACAGTCGCAGTCGCGATCCCCAGTGCAATTTTACGCATTTCGGTATTCCCCTTAGCTCGGGCAGCCCAGACGCATCCCTCATGCGTCCGTGATGCAAGCCGCACGACGATGGGAATACTCGTATTGATGGAAATCGTTCCGGGGAGAAGTAAGAACGCGCGCAACAATGCTTTCCTGATGCGCTTTTTCCCAGAGTTTGTTGCAGTTCTAGAACAACTGGAGCTGCGCGCCCGCCGACGGTCGCCGGAACTGGCCGCAATCGAGCTCCAGTCGCGCCTTGCCGATACCAGCGCGCTTGCAGGCGAGGCGGAAGCGCGCGCGAAACATCTCGGCCCACACACCACTCGGCCGCATACGCGTGAAGAAGCGTGGATCGTTGTCGCGTCCGCCGCGTATCGAGCGGACGATGGCCATGACCTTTTCCGCCCGTTCGGGGAAGTGCATCGCCAGCCATTCGCGGAACAAGGGTGCGACTTCGTAGGGAAGGCGCAGCGGGATCCAGCCCGCCGAAGGAACGCCGAGCGTTGCGGCGCGGGCGACGATCTCTTCCATGTGCGAATCGGTAATCGCGGGGATGACCGGAGCGATCGAACAATGCGTCGGCACGCCCGCGTCCGCCAGCCGGCCGAGTGCGGCGAGCCGCTTGGCGGGCGCCGGCGCGCGCGGTTCGAGCAGGCCCGAAAGCCGTGCATCGAGCGACGTCACGGAGACGGCCACCGCCGCCAGCCGTTTCGCGGCCAGTTCCGCCAGCAGATCGAGATCGCGCAGCACACGGTCGGACTTGGTGGTGATCGTCACCGGATGGCGCGCGTCCAGGCAGACTTCCAGCAGCGAGCGCGTGATGCGGTAACGCCCCTCTATCGGCTGATAGGGGTCGGTGTTGGTGCCCATGGCGATCGGCCGCGGCTGGTAGCGCGGCCGGGCGAACGTCTCGCGCAGCAGGCGCGCGGCATCGGGCTTGGCGAACAGCCGGGTCTCGAAATCCAGCCCCGGCGACAGATCGTGAAAGGCATGGGTCGGGCGCGCGAAGCAGTAGATGCACCCATGCTCGCAGCCGCGATAGGCGTTGACCGAACGGTCGAAACCGATGTCGGGCGAATGGTTGAAAGTGACGATCGTCTTCGGGTGCTCCTCCGTCACCGTCGTCCGGATGGGAGGCGCGGCCCCGTCGACGGTCTCCATCGCATCCTGCCAGTCTCCGTCTGCTTCACGTTCGGCGAGACCGAAACGCAGAGGCGCCGCGCCGGATTGCGCGCCGCGCCCGCGAACTGGACCTGGCGGTTTCATTCAATTGAACATAGAGAGAACATATACGCGGCGCAACAGGCCGGAATTCGCCAGGCGTCGCCGCATGGTTTCGCCCGCACCGACGAGAATCTTGCAGCCTCGCGCCCTACGTCTCTCTCAGACGCGGCATCAGCTCGACGAAGTTGCAGGGCCGGTTGCGGCTGTCGAGCTGTTCGGCGAGGATGCCGTCCCAGCCGTCCTTCACCGCGCCGTTGGAGCCGGGCAGGGCGAAGATGTAGGTTCCGCGCGCCAGCACCGCGCAGGCGCGCGACTGGACGGTGCTGGTGCCGATGGTCTTGTAGCTGATCCAGCGGAACAGTTCGCCGAAGCCTTCGATGTCCTTGTCCTTGACGCGGTCCAGCGCTTCCGGAGTCACGTCGCGGCCGGTGAGCCCGGTGCCGCCGGTCGAAACGATCGCATCGATCCCCGGGTCGTCGATCCAGCGGTCGAAGCGGGCGACGAGCCGGTCGGCATCGTCCGTCTCGATGGCGCGGTCGGCAAGGTTGTGCCCCGCGGCCAGGATGCGTTCGGCCAGAATATCGCCGGACGTGTCCTCTTCCGGCCCGCGCGTGTCGGATACGGTCAGCAGGGCAATGTTGATCGGCCGGAAGGTCCGGCTTTCGTCGACGGCCATCGGTCGGCCCCTCTCAATCGGCTCGGGCGTTCAGGTACACGCGCCCGCTCTCGGGCGCGGCGCCGGGAAAGGCCGGCCAGGCGTTCTGCGCCAGCGCCACCCGGCTGGCCGAAGGCGCGCGCGCCTGACGTTCGTACATCCAGTAGTTGCGCATGACGATCGCCACATAGCCGCGCGTTTCCCAATAGGGGAGCGATTCCATGTACAGCAGCGGATCGCCCTGATCGTTGACCTCGCTGTTCCAGCGGGTAACCGGGGTCAGCCCGGCGTTGTAGGCGGCCATGATCTTCGGCAGCGCGCCGCCCGTCGCCGCGCTGTCGCGCAGCATTTCGAGATTCTGCTGCCCGAAGGCGAGGTTCACCCCCGGATCGAAGATATTCACCTGCGTTGCGCCGAGCCCCAACTGGGGGGCATGCTGGCGCACGGTGATCGGCGTGATCTGCATCAGTCCCTGCGCATTGGCCGGGCTGACGGCGTTGGCGCGGAAATCCGATTCCTGGAGGGCATGGGCGTAGGCCAGCGCCGGATCGACGCGCCAGCCGTTGACCGGGGCCCATTTCGGCGCGGGATAGTAGGAAGCCGGGTGCGCCGAGCCGCCGTTCGGCGCGTTGTGCGCCATGTAGAGCTGGGTCGAAGGCAGCCCAAGCTCGCGGGCGAGGCGCGAAAGCGCTTCGTAATCGCCCGGATCCCCGATCCGCGACTGGTGCAGCAGGACTTCGCTGGCCAGCGTGTCGCGGCCGATTTCGGCCAGCGCCACCGCGATGCGGACGTTCTCGATCCCGCCGAGCCTGCGCCAGTCGGCATCGCTGAAGTCCGCTCCGGCGACACGCTCGGGCAAGGCGATGCCGAGCTGCTCGACGGCGAGCATGCCATAGAGCGTCTCGTCGGCGGAGGCGGCGGTGTGCAGGAGCCGCGTGGCGCGGTCCGGCTGGCGGCACCGCAACGAGGAGCGGGCGGCCCAGTACAGCGCCGCGCTGCGCAGCTCCGGGTTGATCGCTCCGTGGGCGGAACGCTCGAACGCCGCGCCCGACTGGTCGCAATCGCCGAGCCGCCATGCCGCGAGCCCTGCGGTCCATTCGGCCTCGGCCGCCCACGCTCCGGGCATGCCGCCGACCGATTGCGCCATCGCCATTGCTTCGAGATCGCGGTTTTCGATGTAGTAGCTCCACGCCACCCGCTGGCGCCATTCGGCGCGCGCCTCGGGGCTGAGCGAAGCGTCGATGCCGTCGAGAAGCTGGCGCGCGCCGTCGGGATCGTCGTTGGTGATGCGTTCGAGAATCGCGGAACCGATCGAGGCGGGCATCGTGCCGTCGTCCACCGAGCGGGGGCGGACCCGCTTGGTGATGCCGCCGGTCGAGCGGAACTGCCGGACGCCGGGCAGATCCGGCATCGCCGTTGCGCCACGACGCAGCCCGAGCCGGCCGAGCCGCTCGGCCTGCGGCAGGCTGCGGCCGCGCTCCAGCCAGGCCTGGATCTGCCCCAGCTCGACACGCGGGGAATTGGCGGCGAGATAGAGTTCCGCCCGCGCCACGGGATGCAGCAGTCCATCGCCCCGCTGCGCCAGCAGCGATGCCGCGCCGGCCCAGTCCTGCCGCTCGATGGCGGCGAAGACGGCCGCGTAATAGTCGCGGTCCTGCCGCTCAAGCTGCGGGGGCATCGGGTTCTGCGCGATGCGGGCGGAAAAATACTCGCGCGCCGTTGCGGCGGCCGCCGGACTGGCCAGCGTGGTGTAGAGCAGGGCCGCGAGCGCGGGAAGCCAGGGTCTCATTCGCTGTCGTCATCCGTCCAGTCGAGCCAGCGCCGCCACAGTCCGGCGCGCAGCTTCGCGCTTTGCAGCAGGCGATCCGGCCCGAAGCTCGCCAACATCGGCAACTCCCGGCCTTGAATCGCGATTTGACTCGGGACGGGAGAGCCTTGCGCCGGATCGTGCCCCAGCAGCGGCAGGATGCTCCTGCCGAGCACGAGCAGCCTGCGCGGGGCGGCGAGGGCGATGTGGTGCGCCAGCACCTCTCCGAGGCCGCCGGCATCGAGCCCGGCCCAGTTGGGCAGCGGCGTATGGCGCGGCAGGGCGCTGGCGAGATAGACCGAAGCGGTGCCGAGCCCGGTCGCCTCGATGAACCCGGCGATGAGGCGGCCCTGCACGCTGGCAAGCAGGCGCTCGCGGTCTTCCGCCTCCGGCATCGGGACGAGCACCATCAGCGCGCCGCCGGGCTCTCCCGCAGGGGCCACGCGCGGGGAAAGGCCGCCGCCGTCCAATGTCGGCTCATCGAGCCACCACTGCCGGAACGCGGCCAGATCGCGCGGCCATGTCGTCCGGTTGCCGCCGATCGGGGGCAGCTGGGGCGGGGACGGGGGCGCTTCGGCGGATGCCTGGCGGGGTTGCGGGGCGGCGGCGTCCTCCGGCTCGACCAGCCACGCTCGCGGCTCGTCCCCGAATGCGAAGTCCACTCCTGCTTCGCGCCACCACGCCTGCGCGGCGGCAATGCCGTCCTCTATCGCGGCAACGGGCTGGGTCCGGTCGGCCATTGGCGGGTCTTGACCTGCCGGGACGGACCTATCAAGCCCTGTCGGATGCTGTCACGTAAGCAGGACACGGCGCGATGAGCGAGCGCGAATCGATGCCGGTGGACGTGGTTATCGTCGGCGCCGGGCCTGCGGGCCTCGCCGCCGCGATCCGGCTCAAGCAGTTGAACGAGGCGCTCGAAGTCGTCGTGCTGGAGAAAGGCTCCGAGGTCGGGGCGCATATTCTCTCCGGCGCGGTGATCGATCCGCGCGCGCTCGACGAACTGCTGCCCGACTGGCGCGAGACCTGTCCGCTGGCCGCGACGCCGGTGACGGACAACCAGCACTGGCTGCTCACGCGAGGCGGCAAGTGGGGCATGCCGCATCTGTTGCTGCCGCCGCTGATGTCGAACGCGGGCAACTACACCGGTTCGCTCGGCAGCCTATGCCGCTGGCTGGCGGAGCGGGCGGAGGCGCTGGGCGTACAGGTCTTCCCCGGCTTTCCGGCCGCCGAAGCGCTGTTCGACCAGCAGGGTGTCGTAGCGGGCGTGGCGACGCAGGATATGGGCGTCGCCGCCGACGGTTCGCGCAAGGCGGATTACCAGCCGGGCATGGAGCTGCATGCGAAGTACACGCTGTTCGCGGAAGGCGCGCGCGGACACCTGACCAAGCGGCTGAAAGCGCGCTTCGCGCTCGACGCGGATTGCGAGCCGCAGATTTATGGATTAGGAATCAAGGAATTGTGGGACATTCCCGCCGACCAGCATGAGCCGGGACGGGTAGTCCACACCCAGGGCTGGCCCTTGTCGGAGTATGACGCCTGGGGCGGCGGGTTCCTCTATCACCAGGCCAACGGGCAGGTGGCGCTGGGGTTCGTCACCGCGCTCGATTACGCCAACCCGTACATCAGCCCGTTCGAGGAGTTCCAGCGCTGGAAGCGGCATCCGGCGATCCGCGCGATCATCGAAGGCGGACGGCGTGTGGCCTATGGCGCGCGGGCGATCAACGAAGGCGGGTGGCAGAGCGTGCCGAAGTTGGCGTTCCCCGGCGGGGCGCTGGTCGGCTGCGCGGCGGGGTTCGTCAACGTGCCGCGCATCAAGGGCACGCACACTGCGATGAAAAGCGGCATGCTGGCGGCCGAGGCGGTGGCCGCAGCGATCGCTGTCGGGCGGGAAAAAGATGAGCTTTCCGAATACGATAGCGCGGTCCGTTCGAGCTGGATAGCGGACGAACTGAAGCTGGTGCGCAACGCCCAGCCGCTGGTGGCGAAGTTCGGCGATGCGCTGGGGACGGCGCTGGCCGGGGCCGACATGTGGCTGCGCACGCTGAAGCTCGGCCTGCCGTTCACGATGGGTCACCATACCGATGCGGAGGCGACGCGGCGGGCCGATCTCTATCGCCCCATCGCCTATCCCAAACCCGACGGGGTGGTGAGCTTCGATCGCCTTTCCTCGGTGTTCCTTTCGGGGACCAACCACGAAGAAGACCAGCCCTGCCACCTGCTGCTCAAAGATCCGGCAGTGCCGGAAATCATCAACTGGCCGCTCTACGCGGGACCGGAGCGGCTCTATTGCCCCGCGGCGGTCTATGAATGGGTCGGTATCGAGGCAGGCGCGCCGAAGCTGGTCATCAACGCCCAGAACTGTGTCCACTGCAAGACCTGCGACATCAAGGATCCGCCGCAGAATATCGAATGGGTCACGCCCGAAGGGGGCGGGGGGCCGAACTACCCGAACATGTGAGGCGGCGCTCCTCTTGCGAGGGGGGCAGCTACGGAGCGAAGTCCGGCATATCGCCGGCATCGCCCTCCGGTTCGCCGACGATGATGGAAATGGCTCCGTCGGGGGCTATCTCCACGCGATAGGAAGTGAGACCCGCCTCCTCGGCCACGCCTATGGCCCGTTTGAGGTCCTGTTCGCGCCAATCGCGCCTGTCCTGTTCCACGCGATCGTCTGGAAGGTCTTCCCCGGTCGCCATGAAGCCGGACATCGGACCGGATGCGAAAACCTGCCGATCGCTCAAAAACCCGGCCTTGATCCGGAATGGGGCCTTGTCCCCTTCGTCTACGGATATTCGGGTAGCCATGGCAACCCAATCCCTCTGTTTGCCGTATCCGCCGGTTTGCCCGGTGTGATTCGGCAGCCTCTCCCTGAGCCGAGTATGCTTGCTTTGCTAACGACTTCAAGCGGCATTTATCACAAGTTGCGACAACTCCCGCACAGATGAGACAATTTACTACACATTGCCGGTTGCGAGCATGGGCCGCATCCCCTCTCGTGCCTCGCACAGTCGTTTGAAATCATGGCTTCCACGACATGACCGGAACACCAAGCGAGGAACGCGCGGTTGATCGCGACCGGTCCGCTGCGCTCGGCCTGCTCCAGCGACTGCAACCCGCACTCCGGGAAGACGATCGCGCGGGCATCGTCGCTATCCTGCAACGGCTGGTGGACCTCGCCGCGCCGATGGCCGGTCAGTGGCCGGCGCTGGCGCGGATCGCGGCGGACAACGGCGAGATCGGCCTGGCGCGGCGAGCGATGGATCTGTTCGTCGCCAGCACCGGCGACGCCCCCGAAGCCCTGTACCAGAAAGCCGGCTTGCTGGCGCACATCGGCGCATGGGCGGAAGCGCGGGCGGTCATGCGCGCCTTGCCGGCTGACGAGCCCGATCCGGCATCCCAGGCGCACAGCCTGGGCACGGCGGCGCTTTTCCTCGGCGATGTCGAGGAGGCGCGAGCCCGGCTGGAGGAGGCGCTGCGGCTGCGGCCGCGATCGGGCCTGACCTGGCAATCGTTGGCGACGCTGGTCGATTTCGCCCGCGAACCCGAACTTGCGGAACGGATCGACGCGGCGACGACGACGATGGAGGCCGCCGCGCCCGCCGAACGCGGGGTGTTCCATTACGCCCTGGGCAAGGCCCATGCCGATCGCGGAGAGCATGCCCTGGCGTTCGACGCCTTTGCCAAGGGCGCGCGCGACATCCGCGCGACCCGTCCTTACAGCGGCGAACGCGACAGCAGGATCGCCGGCGAGGCAGTCAAGGGTTACGACGCCGACCGGATCGCGGCAATCGCGGGGCGGCAGAGCGAGCCGACGGGCCGGACGATCTTCGTCACCGGCCTGCCGCGGTCGGGAACCACGCTCGTCGAGCAAATCCTGACCGGTCACAGCGCGGTGTCCGACGGCGGCGAACTCAATCGCCTCGGACTGCTGGTGAAGGATGTGCGCGGCGTGTCGTACGAGGCGCTCTGTCGCCATATCGACGAAACGGGCGCGCCGGCGACCGCGCGCCTGTGGCGTCACTGGCTAGACGAACGGTTCCCCGGACAGGGGCGGATCGTCGACAAGACGGTCAACTCCACCCGGATGCTCGGCCTCGCTGCGGCGCTTCTGCCCGAAGCGCCGCTGATCTGGATGCGGCGCGATCCGCTCGATTGCGCATGGTCGTGCTTCCGCACCTATTTCCTGGGCCTGCTCCCGTGGAGCTACGATCTGGAGGACATCGCCTTTCATTTCCGGCTCGAGGACCGGCTGCTGGAGCAATGGCGCGAAATCCTGGGGAGGCGTCTGCTGGTGGTGCCCTATGAGTCGCTGGTCGACGACCCGGTTGCGTGGATCCGCCGTATCCTCCGTCATTGCGGGCTGGACGAAGAGCCCGGCGTGTTCGCGCCGCACGAAAACCGCCGCGCGGTGATCACGTCCAGCGTGATGCAGGTGCGCAAGCCGATCAATCGTGGCGCGATCGGTTCGGCCGCACCCTATCGGCAGTTCCTGGAGCCGTTCCTCGCTGTCTATCGCGATTGACAGGGTTCGCCTTTTTGCGCGGCTGATCCAGGGTCAGGACCCATTAAATGCACGCCCGAGGCGTCGAAATGGCGAAGAGATCGGGTTCGGGCGGCCGCCGCGGGTAGCATCGCTACCTGCAAGGCCGTCCGGACACGAGATCGAAGCCATTTCGACGTCCCTGCGGGATTTGACCGATTTTGCCCAGGGCAGCGTCGGCAGGGTTTGAAATATCGACATATTCCCGCACCCTGCCTCCTTTCCCTGAACAAAATCGCTTCAAACCTCGAGCGTGCATTTAATGGGTCCTGACCCTAAGGCGCTGCCGATGCCCGGTGAAATCGCTTACGCCAAGATCAACCTCGCGCTGCATGTCCGCCGCCGGCGGGCGGACGGGTATCACGAGCTGGAGACGCTGTTCGCCTTCGTCGATGGCGGCGACAGGCTGACGGCGCGGCCCGCCGATCGCGACAGCGTCAAGGTGACCGGCGAGTTCGCGCATGAGTTGCCCGACCCGTTCGGCAACCTGGCGGCGCGCGCGCTAGGCGTGCTGTCCCGGTCGGGAGGGATCGCGATCACGCTTGAAAAGAACCTCCCCGTGGCCGCCGGTCTTGGTGGCGGATCGGCCGACGCGGGGGCCGTGTTCCGGTTGGTGCGCGAAGCCCACGGGCTGCCCGATGACTGGCGCGAGCGGGCGGCGCGGCTGGGCGCGGACGTGCCCGCGTGCGTCGAAAGCGTGGCGTGTATCGGCCGGGGCACCGGAACGGACCTGGAGCCGGTCGAGAACGACCTGGCGGGAATGGCGGTGCTGCTGGCGAACCCACGCGTGGCGCTCGCGACCGGGGCGGTGTTCGCCGCATGGGATGGCGTGGGTCGCGGACCCTTGCCCGAAGGTCCGGCGTCGCGAATAGCCGCCGAAGGGCGCAACGATCTGGAGACGGCGGCGATCTCGTTGTGTCCGCAAGTGGGCGAAGTCCTCGAGGAACTGGGCCGCGTCGAGGTCCGAACGGTGCGGATGAGCGGTTCGGGGGCCACCTGCTTTGCGCTTTATCGCAGTCATGACGCCATGCGCGCGGCCGCGGAAGAGCTGGCCGCGCGCCGGCCGGAATGGTGGACGATGCAAGGGAGCCTGCGATGAGCGAGGAAGCCTGGCGGTTGGTCGGCGAGCCGCGCTTCGGCGGCATTCTGGTGGTGGGCGATCATGCCTCCAACCGCATTCCCGATGGTATCGACCTCGGCATCGACCCGGCGCTGCTCGACGAGCATGTGGCGATCGACATCGGCGTGGCCGAAGTGGCGGAAAGGATGGCGGCCGAGCCGGGAATCGCCGCGTTCCTCGCCAATGTCAGCCGGCTCGTGTGTGACCTGAACCGCGAGGAAGACAGCCCCGCCGTCGTACCGCATGCCAGCGACGGGCACGATATTCCCGGTAACCTGTTCGACCTTGCGGGGCCGGAAGGGGCGGGACGCGAGGAGCGGCTGGCGCGGTTCCACCGGCCCTACCACACGGCGCTGGCGGACTTGCTCGAACGCACGCCGCCGGCGCTGATCGTATCGCTGCACAGCTTCACACCGAGTCTCAGGAGCCGCCCGGAGGAGAAGCGCCCATGGCATATCGGCGTGCTCTATAACGCGGATGATCGCGCCGCGCGGCTGGCCATTCCGATGCTCGCGGCGGACGGGCTCGTCGTTGGCGACCAGCAGCCCTATTCGGGCAAGCTGCTCAACGCGACGATGAACCGCCATGGCGAGGCGGAAGGCCGGCCCTACCTCGGGATCGAAATGCGGCAGGATCTCGTCGGCGCGGAAGCGGGCCAGGCCGAATGGGCGGCGCGGCTGGCGCGGATTGCCAATGCCGTAGCGATGGAGCTGATGGAATGAACGCATCCTTCCCCGCCTGCGGGAGAGGATGGCGCTCGCGCCCCGACAGCCTTTTGTTCTTCGCCGTTCGGTTCATCTGATATAGTGCGCGCCGATCCTGTCTCACGCACATTCCGGAAAGCCTGACCATGCCCGCCTATCGTTCCCGCACTTCCACCCATGGCCGCAACATGGCCGGCGCGCGGGGGCTGTGGCGCGCGACGGGAATGAAGGACGGCGATTTCGGCAAGCCGATCATCGCCGTGGTCAACAGTTTCACCCAGTTCGTGCCGGGGCACGTACACTTGAAGGACCTGGGACAACTGGTCGCGCGAGAGATCGAAGCGGCAGGCGGCGTGGCCAAGGAATTCAATACGATAGCGGTCGACGATGGCATTGCCATGGGGCATGACGGGATGCTCTACAGCCTGCCGAGCCGCGACCTGATCGCCGACAGCGTCGAATACATGGTCAACGCCCATTGCGCCGATGCGATGGTGTGCATTTCCAACTGCGACAAGATCACCCCCGGCATGCTGATGGCGACCCTGCGGCTCAACGTGCCGACGGTGTTCGTTTCGGGCGGTCCGATGGAGGCCGGCAAGGTGGTGCTGAAGGGCAAGGAAGTGGCGCTCGACCTGGTCGACGCCATGGTCGCCGCCGCCGACGAACATTACAGCGACGAGGAAGTGGCCGACATCGAACGCGCGGCCTGCCCAACTTGCGGATCGTGTTCCGGCATGTTCACCGCCAATTCGATGAACTGCCTGACCGAGGCGCTGGGCCTGTCGCTGCCCGGCAACGGTTCGCAGCTCGCCACCCATTCCGACCGTAGGCAGTTGTTCGAGCGGGCCGGGCGGCTGATCGTGACGCTGGCCCGCCGCTATTACGAAGAGGAGGACGAAACCGTCCTGCCGCGCTCGATCGCCGGTTTCGAGGCGTTCGAGAACGCGATGAGCCTCGACATCGCCATGGGCGGATCGACCAACACCGTGCTGCACCTGCTCGCCGCAGCGCAGGAGGCGGGGGTCGATTTCACGATGAAGGACATCGACCGGCTGAGCCGCAAGGTGCCGTGCCTGTCGAAAGTCGCCCCGGCCAAGAGCGACGTGCATATGGAGGACGTCCACCGCGCGGGCGGAATCATGGCCATTCTCGGCGAACTCGACCGGGCGGGGCTGCTGCATACCGCGCTGCCCACGGTGCACAGCCCGACGATGGGCGATGCGCTGGCGGACTGGGACATTCGCCTGACCAACAACCCGATGGTGCGCGAATTCTACAAGGCGGCGCCCGGCGGCGTGCCGACCCAGACGGCCTTCAGCCAGAGCCGCCGCTGGGACGATCTCGACACGGACCGCCGGAACGGGGTGATCCGCAGCGCCGAGCACGCCTTCAGCAAGGACGGCGGGCTGGCGGTGCTCTATGGCAACATCGCGCTCGACGGCTGCATCGTGAAGACGGCGGGTGTCGACGAGAGCATTCTGAAGTTCAGCGGCCCGGCGCGGGTGGTCGAAAGCCAGGACGATGCGGTCACCGGGATCCTCACCGGCCAGATCGGCGAGGGCGACGTGGTGGTGATCCGCTACGAAGGGCCGAAGGGTGGGCCCGGCATGCAGGAAATGCTCTATCCGACGAGCTACCTGAAATCGAAGGGACTCGGCGCGGCGTGCGCGCTGATTACCGACGGACGCTTTTCGGGCGGCACCTCGGGGCTTTCGATCGGGCACGTATCGCCCGAAGCGGCGGAAGGCGGCGCGATCGGGCTGGTCGAGGACGGCGACCTGATCGCAATCGACATCCCGAACCGCACGATCAATCTTGCCGTTTCCGACGAAGTGCTGGCGGCGCGGCGTGCGGCGATGGAGGCGAAGGAGGCCGCCGCCTGGCAACCGGCAAAACCGCGCCCGCGCAAGGTTTCGGCGGCGCTGCAAGCCTATGCCGCGATGGCGACCAGCGCAGCGCGCGGAGCCGTGCGCGATGTGAGCCAGATACAGGCGCGCCGCTGATGCGCAGGGCTGCGGGAGCGGCGCTGGTCCTGCTGGCGGGCGCTTGCTCGCAGGACGCCACCGCCCCGACGGCCGATCCGGAACATATGATCGAATGCGCGATAGATTCGACCACGTTCGGGCGCGCGTGCGCGATAGAGCGGGTTTCGGCCGGCGATGCCCCGGTGCTGGTCGTGCGCCATCCCGACGGCGGATTCCGCCGGTTCGAAATCCTGGCCGATGGACGCGGCGTGGCGACGGCCGATGGGGCGGACGTGGCGCAAGTGGACCTGGCGGACGGCGGTATCGAAGTGGCGGTCGATCGCGACCGCTATCGCCTTCCGGCAACGGTTACCGGCGATGACGGACGGTGACCCGATCCTGTCCGTCGCGCAGATGCGCGCGGCGGAACAGGCGCTGATCGACGGCGGCGAGACCGTTTCCACGCTGATGGAGACGGCAGGCAAGGGCGCGGCCCAATGGGTGCGGCGCATGGCGGCCGGACGAGCGGTGACGGTATTGTGTGGTCCCGGCAACAACGGTGGCGACGGCTATGTTATCGCACGCGAATTGTCGGCAAGCGGGTTGGACGTTACCGCGGTAGCGCCGCTCGAACCGGCCACCGAGGCGGCGCGCGCCGCCCGTGCGGGATGGGCCGGCCCCTTCGATACCGGCGGGCATCGCGGCGTGCTGGTCGATTGCCTGTTCGGCAGCGGGCTGACGCGGCCGCTTTCGCCGGAGCTTGCAGCGCTGCTCGCCGATCTGGCCCGTCGCCACGATTTCCGCATCGCGATCGATCTCCCGAGCGGAATCGACAGCGACCGGGGCGTGGCGCTGAACGAGGGCCTGCCGCGATACGATCTGACGCTGGCGCTCGGGGCGTGGAAGTTCGCGCACTGGCTGATGCCCGCCGCCCCGGCGATGGGGGAGCGGCGGATGGTCCCCATCGGCGCGAGCGCGCCGGACATGGCCGCGCGTGTCCTGCAACGCCCGCGCCTGAATCCTCCCGCGCCCGATGCGCACAAGTACAGCCGGGGACTGGTGCTGGTCGTGGCGGGGGCCATGCCCGGCGCGGCGCTGCTGGCGAGCCAGGCGGCCTTGCGTTCGGGGGCGGGCGCGCTGCGGCTGGCGGCGGATCGGGTTCACCCGGCGACGCCTCCCGATCTGATTTTGCGCGAGGAGCCGCTTGCCGACTTGCTGGCCGATGAGCGGGCGGGGGCGGTGGTCGTGGGCCCCGGCCTCGGCCGGGACGGAGCGGCGCGCCGGCGTCTCGGCGAGGTTCTCGCGGCCGGGGCGCCGGCGGTGGTGGACGCAGATGCGCTGCGGCTGCTTGCGCCGGACAGTGTCGCAGCGTTCGCGGCGCCGCTGATCCTGACGCCGCACCAGGGCGAGATGAATGCGCTCGTTCGCGCTTTCGGAATCGACGCGGACGGCAAGGTCGAGCAGGCGCGGGCGCTGGCCCGCGCGAGCGGCGCGGCGGTCGTCGCGAAAGGCCCCGATACCGTGATCGCCGCGCCGGACGGCCGCATCGCCATAGCCCCGCCGGCCACGCCCTGGCTTTCGACCGGCGGATCCGGCGACGTGCTGGCGGGAATAGCGGCGGGCCGCCTTGCATCGGGCCGGGACGCCTTCGCCGCCGCGTGCGAAGCGGTCTGGCTGCATGGAGAGGCTGCCCGGCAGGCGGGTGCGAGTTTCACTGCATCCGATCTTGTTCGCAAGGTTTCAGTCGCTTATGCCGCAGCCTTGTGACAGAGGCGGAGGAAATCGTCCGCATCGCCGCCAAGGGCGATGGCGTCACGGCATCGGGCCGCCACGTCGCGCGGGCAGCGCCGGGTGACGTCATCCGGCCAGACGGCAGCGTGGAGCCGGGGCCGCACCACGCCACGCCTCCGTGCCGTCACTTCGGCCGCTGCGGCGGATGCCAGTTACAGCATCTCGACGAAGCGGCGCTGGCGGGCTTCGTCCGCGACCGCGTGGCCAATGCGGCGGAAGGACAGGGGCTGACGCCCGACAGCGTGACGCCAGTCCATCTTTCGCCGCCAAAAACCCGTCGTCGCGCCACCCTGCGCGCGGTCAACGGGGGCGGGCGGCCGCTGATCGGGTTCAACGAAGGCGGCAGCCATCGGGTGATCGACATGCGCGAATGCCACGTGCTGGCGCCCGAGCTGTTCGCGCTGGTCGAGCCGCTGCGCCGCCTGCTGTCGCCACGACGCGAACGCTACGCGCTAGAGATCGAGCTGGCGCTGACGGACCAGGGCGTGGATTGCGCGATCCGGGGGCTGGAACTCGAAGGTCTCGAACAGACCGAAGCCATGCTCGATTTCTGCCGGGATCGGGGTCTCGCGCGGCTGACGCTCGACCAGGGGTTCGGCGGCGAGACGTTCTGGGAACCCGAGCCGGTGACCGTCGCACTTTCCGGCGTGGCGGTCGAAGCGCCGGCGGGCGCATTCCTCCAGGCGACCCGCGATGGCGAAGCAGCGCTGACCGGCGCGGTGCGCGAATGGCTGGACGGGTGCGGCCGGATGGCGGACCTGTTCTCCGGTCTGGGGACTTTCGCCTTCGCGCTGGCGGGGCCGGCGCGCGTGATCGCGGCCGAAGCGGCGCGGGATGTCCATCTCGCCTGCCGCGCGGCGGCGGGGCGTGCGCGGCTGCCGGTGGAAGCGCTGCACCGCGACCTGTTCCGTAATCCGCTGAGGGCCGAGGAATTGCGGGGGTTCGACGCGGTCGTGCTCGATCCGCCGAGGGCGGGCGCGCGCGAGCAGGTGGCGCAACTGGCGGCGAGCGGCGTGCCGCGCATCGCCTATGTCAGCTGCAATCCGTCGAGCTGGGCGCGCGACGGACGGATGCTGGCGGATGCCGGTTATCGGCTTAAGGAACTTCGCCCGGTGGGGCAGTTCCGCTGGTCAACGCATGTCGAGCTGGCGAGTCTGTTCGTGAAGGACGGAGGTTAACTCATTGAATAGAAATACCGTTGCTTCCGGTTCGGCGAAAGCGTGGCTAGCCGTGGCGCAATGCCGCAGGCGCAGGTCCGCCGGGTCCCATCGGGCGAGGAAGGCCTGCGCGGTGCGGTCGCGCCCGGCGAGAAGGATGCGGACGGGCGGGCGGTTGCTCTCTATGGCGCGCCGCAGGTTCTCGGCCAGGTCGGAAGCTTTCGGCCGGGCGCGCGACGCGGCGGCAAGCCCTCTGGCGAGCTTCACGAGCGAGACTTCGCCTTTCAGCAGGCGCCAGACTTCGCGCGGGTTCCTGAGCTTGCCGGCGTAGCGACTGCGAAGCGCTTCGGGTGGCGGGGCGGTGTCGGGCTGCTCTTCGTCGTAAGTCCAGGGATTGGACACCACCAGCGCCGAAAAATCCGCATTGCCGAGCATCAGGGCGCTGGCGGCGTCGCAATTGCCGTATGCGACTACGCTGCGAATATGCGGCGCGGCCTCGCGGAATGCGGCGAGCGCGGCCGCGATGTCGGGCCCGCTGTCGCGGTAACCGCGATTGTCGCCTTCGCTGTCGCCGATGCCGCGACGGTCGAAGCGGAACACGGGATAGCCGGCGGTCGCAATGGCCGAGGCGAGGCGGGCCTGGCCTGAAAAGGCCCCGCTGCGAATCTCGTTGCCGCCGGTGACGACCAGCAGGCCAGTCGTGCCGGAGGCGGAGTCGAGAGTGCCAACGAGGGTGTCGTTCTCGCAAGGGAAGGTGATGTGGCGGCGTGTCTCCCCTTCACGAGGGCTGCTCGCGGCGGTCGCGACATTCCCCTTTCCCAACCTCTTCCCCTTAAGGAGAGAGGGCCCTTGAGGGGCGATGATTTGCGCGATCCTTGCCGCCAGCGCGTCTGCCTGTTCCGGGTTGTGGCCGGGCTCCGCGCGCAGCCACAGGCCGGGGCCGCCGAGATCGGGTTGGGCGATGTTCGGATGTGCCGGTCCGCCGGGCTCGGCCGCTTCGAGTTCGCGGAACATCGCGGGGCCGATGCGGTAGCCGGCCAGTTCGATCCCGTCCTCGCGGCCGCGCCCGGCGAGCGCTTCCTGCGTCGTGTCGATTCCGGCCTCGCGGTCGGCGATAACGCGGGCGCGCAGCAGGCCGCGCAGCAGCGTCGTCCCTGTGACGGGGGCATAGGAGACGACCGGCAGGCCGGCAGGGGCGCAGAGAGCGCCGCCGCGCACGGTCAGCGCATGGGTGGCGGCGAAGCGGCTCGCCGCCTTTCCGGCCGCGTCGCGCCAACCAGCCAGCGTCTGCGCTTCGAGCGGGGCGAGGCTTTCGTTGCATCCCGGCAAGTCCGGCAGGAAGCAATCGATGCCCGCGCGATCGAGCCGGCGCATGACCTCGACAGTGAACCGGCGCAGCTTGTTGGCCTCGTCGAACAGCGCGGGCAGGACCAGCAGGCGGGCAGGGCGGCCGCGGTCGAATGCGAGCGCGTAGCCTTCGCCGCCGGAGCCCGAGGACGTGTGCGCGGCGATCATGCCGGGCTTTCAGCTTTCGCCGCGCTTCGCCTCGACGAAGTCCAGCAGGGCGCCGAAGGTTTCGAGCATCTCGCCATCGACCTCGTCGTCCTCGATGACGATGCCAAGCCGGTCCTCGATCTCGGTCAGGAGGCCGGCCACGGCCATCGAATCGAGTTCGGGCATATGGCCGAACAGGCCGGTCTCCGGCCCGATTTCGGCCATGCGCGCCAGTGACAGTCCGAGCACGTCGCCCAGCACTTCGCGCAACAGGCGCTCGCTTTCGGAAGAATCGTCGACGGCCACGGGTATCCCGGTCATGTCCATACCCCTTCGCGGCGCGCCCTAGCGAGTGAGTGGCCGTGAAACAAGATTGCGCAGCGTCGCTTTCGCTATCGCGGGCCAGTTGCGCGGGTCCGCCGGACGCCAGCAATCGAGCCGATAGCGAGTGCGGACCTGCTCCATCCAGTCGCGCTTGTAGCGATCGTCGCCAGTGCCGAAATCGACCAGATCGACACGGTCGCGGTCGATAGCTTGCTCCATCAGCGCGGCGGTGAGCGTGGTGCCGGGCGAGAGCGCCTTGGCGCTTTCGAGGTGGGCGAGCTTGTGAATCCAGGCGACGCCGCGTTCCACCGTCCACATCTGCGCGGCGACGACGCGGCCTTCATGCCGGGCGAGGCCGAGCCTCAGCCGGCCGGCCGCGCCCTCTGCCTCGGCGAAGCGGCGGAGCAGGGCCGGATCGCCCTCTTCGGGCTTCCAGCTTTCGGAATAGACCGTTTCGTATGATTGCCAGACATCGGCTTGAAATAGAGGCAATATCTCAACTTTCACTTTCGCCGCCTTGCGCTTCAACGTGGTCCTGAGCGGGCCGGGGCGGGCGGCGAGATAGGCAGCGTAGGATCGGCCGCCGACTTCGAGCACGTGGTTGACGTCGCAGGGTTCGGCGCGGACGAACCATCCGGCAGCGGCAAAGGCGTGGCGGAGGCGGCGCGCTTCGTCCTCGGGCAGCTTGGTGAACGCGACGTAGCCGGTCTTGCCGGCGAGATCGCGGGCGAGCGTGGCCAACAATGCGTCGTCCGCCCCCACGGTGGCGAGCGGGCCCCAGGTGAAGGCGTACCAGTTCGTCAGCGGCTCCAATCGTCTGTTTGCCCGCGCCAACGGCAGCGCCATGGCCTCCGCGCCGTTGCGCGCGAGGGCGACGAACGGCTTTGCGCCCGCCCGTTCGAGCAAGGCGAACCATTCGCGGCGGCCGAACGGGCCGCTGGCGGTGAAATCGAGACCTTGCAGATCGTTAACCGTGCCGTGATAGCTGACCGCCGTCACTCGTCGCGTCCCCTGGAGACATCGGATTTCCGTTCCAGCGCCCGATCCCGCGCCCCGGCCGCTCGACCACCTCACCGAACGTGGGCGCGACGCCGCGCCGGCGCTGGCGCTGCGCTCCGCCACGCTTAGCTGGAAGGACTTAAGAACCCGTGTCGCGCTGCTGGCGGGTTGGCTGGCGCGGGAGACGCCCGAGAAGGGCGTGCGGGTGGCGAGCTGGGCGGCGAAGGGCGAGCTGACTTGCCTGCTGCCGCTGGCGGCGGCGCGGGCCGGGCTGGTCCATGTGCCGATCAACCCGCTGCTGAAGCGCGCGCAAGTGGCGCATATCCTTGCCGACAGCGGCGCATCGCTGCTGATCGCCACTGCGGCGCGGCTGCTGACGCTCGAAAGCGGCGACGCGCCGCCGGATTGCGCCGCGATCGGCGAGGACGAGGCGCTGAAGCAGGCGGAAGCGGCGAACCTGCCGCTGGGCCCGTCGGATGTCGATCCCGCTGCGCTGGCGGCGCTGCTCTATACCAGCGGCTCGACCGGCAGGCCCAAAGGGGTGATGCTGAGCCATGCGAACCTGTGGCTCGGGGCCGCCAGCGTGGCGCACTATCTGCGCTTGGCGGCGGATGACGTCGTGCTCGGGGTGTTGCCGCTCAGCTTCGATTATGGGCAGAACCAGTTGTTCTCCACATGGTATGCGGGGGCGAGCGTCGTCCCGCTCGACTACCTGACGCCGCGTGACGTCATCAAGGCATGCGCGCGGCATGGGGTGACGACGCTCGCCGGCGTGCCGCCGCTGTGGGTGCAACTGACGGAGATGGACTGGCCCAGCGACGCGGTGACGCCAATGCGGCGGCTGACCAACAGCGGCGGCGCGCTGACGGTGGACCTGGTGCGCAAGCTGCGCGCGATTTTCCCCGCGGCGCGGCTCTATCCGATGTATGGACTGACCGAAGCGTTCCGGTCGACCTATCTCGACCCCTCGCTGGTGGATTTGCATCCGACCTCGATGGGCAAGGCGATCCCGCTGGCGGAGATACTGGTGATCGGCGACGATGGCGAAGTGACGGCGGACGGCGAGGAGGGCGAACTGGTGCATTGCGGGCCGCTGGTGGCGCAAGGGTACTGGCGCGATCCGGAGCGGACGGCGGAACGGTTCCGTCCGGCGCCGGCGGTGTCGCGCTATGGCGGCGTGGCGGTGTGGTCGGGCGACCGGGTGCGGCGCGAAGCGGACGGACTGCTCTATTTCGCCGGGCGGCGGGATGAGACGATCAAAAGCGCCGGCAACCGCATCAGCCCGCAGGAGATCGAGGAAGCGGCGCTGGCGAGCGGATTCGTCGCCGAGGCGGCGGCGTTCGGCGTGGCGGACGAGAAGCTGGGCCAGGCCGTGCATCTGGTGGTGCGGGGCGGCGGCGACGAGGACGGCTTGCGGGCGGCATTGCGCCGCGACCTGCCGAACTTCATGCAGCCGAGGACGATCCGCTGGGTGGAGGTCATGCCGCTCAACGCCAACGGCAAGGTCGACCGCGCCGCGCTGAAGGGCGGGGCGGAATGAAGCCGCTCGGGCCCATCCCGCCGGGCTTCGCGGCGATCGACGGCGAGCTGGCTATCGCCGGCGACAGGTCGTGGACCGACGAGGCCCACGCGGGCACGCCGCTGTTCGTCTATTCGGCCGAACTGATACGCCGGCGCATGGCCAGCCTGCGTGACGTCATGCCGTCGCGCTTGAAAATACATTATGCTGTAAAAGCAAATCCCTATAGGCCTGTTCTCGAACTGATGCGAGATCTGACCGGCGGGTTCGACATTGCTTCCGGCGGCGAACTGGAGATGGCGCTCGCGGCCGGGCAGGATGCGGCGCGCATCAGCTTCGCCGGGCCGGGCAAGCGCGATGCCGAACTGCGCGCGGCGATCGCGGCCGGGGTCACGCTGAACCTCGAATCCGCCAACGAGGCGCGGCGCGCGCTGTGCATCGCGGCCGAGCTTGGCGTCACGCCCAGGCTGGCTGTGCGGGTCAATCCGGATTTCGAGCTGCGCGGTTCCGGCATGAAGATGGGGGGCGGGGCCAAGCCTTTCGGTGTCGATGCCGAAAACGTTCCGGCTCTGGCGCGCAAGATCGTCGCAGCCGGGGCCGAATGGCGCGGGCTGCACGTCTTCGCCGGCAGCCAGGCGCTCGACTCCGAGGCGATCGTCGAGACGCAGGGCAACGTGCTCGACCTCGCCGCGCGGCTGACAGCCGAAATTGGCGAGCAACTGCCGCACCTCAACATGGGCGGAGGGTTCGGCATCCCCTATTTCCACGGCGACGAGCCGCTCGACATCGCAGCAGTGGGCGCGGCGCTGGCGGCGCGTTTCGAGGAGCTTCCCGCCGAACTGGCCGGAACCGAATTCGCCATCGAGCTTGGGCGCTATCTCGTTGGAGAAGCAGGGGTTTACCTGACGCGGATCGTCGACCGGAAGGAGAGCCACGGGCAGGTGTTCCTCGTCACCGACGGCGGTCTGCACCACCAGCTTGCGGCCTCGGGCAATTTCGGGACCGTGGTCCGGCGCAACTACCCGGCCGCGATCGCCACGCGCTTCGGGGCCGAACCGGAGGAGGAGGCGAGCATCGTCGGCTGCCTGTGTACGCCGCTCGATCGCTTGGCCGATCAGGCGCCGTTGCCGCGCGCCGACGTTGGCGATCTGGTGGCGATCTTCTGCGCCGGAGCCTATGGCGCCAGCGCCAGCCCGGCGAATTTCCTCGGCCAGGGGCCTGCCCGCGAGGTGCTGATTTAGGATTGCGCCGCCCGCTGTCCCGCATCGGGACACGAGGCTCGAAACCCGCGATTTTGCGCGGTTTTCGCTCGCAGGACTAACGCAATGTTCACCCTTTCGGACGACAAGCGGCCCCCGGATCGGAAGGCCGCGTCACGGGCGGCCGCCTGCCACGACTTGCGAGGATGGATTCCATGCACACCAGGTTCGCTTCCCGCGCGCTCGCGGCCGCTATCGCCGCCACGCTTTCGCTGACCGGCTGCGCCACCGCCAGCGGGCCGCAACTGCCCCCGGCCAGCTTCGTCGCGATGCAGGAAGGGCCGGGCGAGGAGTACGTGATCGGCCCGCTCGACGAACTGACGATCCATGTCTGGCGCAACGACGAATTGGGGGCGAAAGTCCAGGTCCGCCCCGACGGCCGGATCACCACGCCGCTGATTGCCGACATGCCCGCCGTGGGCAAGACGCCGACCATGCTGGCCGAGGACATCCGCCTGCAATTGTCGCAGTACATCGAAGAACCGCTGGTGACGGTGATCGTCAACGAATTTTCCGGCACCTTCAGCCAGCAGGTGCGCATCGTCGGCGCGACAGAAAAGCCCGCATCGCTGCCCTATCGCGCCAACATGACCCTGCTGGACGCGATGATCGCGGTTGGCGGGATGAGCGAATACGCCGCCGGAAACCGCGCCAAGCTGATCCGCTTCGACCGGTCCACCGGCGCGCAGAAGGAATATGCGCTGCGCCTCGGCGATCTGCTCAAGGAAGGCCGCAGCAAGGCCAACGTCATGCTGATGCCTGGCGATGTGATCATCATCCCCGAAAGCATGTTCTGACAGGCCGCGCCCCTTGAACCTGCTTCTCGAAGAGCTGCGCTCGGCGCTGTGGAGCGTGTGGAACCGCCGCTGGCTGGCGCTGGCGGTGGCCTGGGGCGTGTGCCTGCTCGGCTGGCTGGCGGTGGCGATGATCCCCAACAGCTATGAATCGCGCACCCGGCTGTTCGTGCAACTCGACGACGTGCTGGCGCAGCAGATCGGCATCGGTCCCGGCAGCCGCCAGAAGGACATCGAGCGGGTGCGCCAGACGCTGACCAGCGCGGTCAACCTGGAAAAGGTCGTCCGCTCGACCCGGATCGGCGACGCGGTGACGACGCCGGGACAGATGGAACGCACGATCGAGGGGCTGGCGAAGGACATCGTCGTCATCGGCGACGAGAAGAACGTGTTCGAGATCACCGCCGCCAGCGGGCGGCGCGAGTTGTCCGACGCCGCGAACGCGCAACTGGCGCAGGAAATCGCCCAGCGGATGATCGACATCTTCCGTGAGGAGAACCTTGGCGGAAGCCGGGGCGAGATGCGCGAGACGATCGACTTTCTCGACCAGCAACTGGCCGAGCGGCAGAAGCAGCTCGAGGACGCCGAGCAGCGCCGGCTCCTGTTCGAAGCGCAGCATCCCGAGCTTGCAGGCGGCGCGGAGGCGATTTCCGCGCAACTGGCGGCCACGCGCTCCGAACTGCGCAGCGTCGAGGCGGATCTCGCGGCGGCGCAAAGTGCGCTGGCGGCGCTCGACGGCCAGCTTGCCGGCACGCCACGCACGCTGGCGACCCCCGGATCGGGCGGGCCGCGCGCCGCGCTGGCGCAGGCCGAAGCGGACCTTGCCGCGCTCGAAGCACGGGGCCTTACCGAAAACCATCCCGACGTCGCGGCGCTCAGGAAGCAGATCGCCAGTCTGGGCGTGCAGGCGCAAGCGGCGGGCGATGTGGGCGGGACGCCGAATCCGGCGTGGTCGTCGCTCCAGTCGATGCGCGTCGAACGGCAGGCGAATGTGCAGGCGCTGCAATCGCGCGCCGCCGCGTTGCGGTCCGAGGTCTCGTCGATCGGTGCCAGCCAGGCGATGGAGCCGGGTGCCGCAGCCGAAGCGCAACGGATCAGCCGCGATTACGACGTGCTGCGGCAGCAATATGACAAGCTGCTCCAGGACCGCGAGGAGCTGCGCCTGCGTGGGCAGGTGGAAACGGAGCGCAGCGCGATCAAGTTCGAAGTCATCGACCCGCCGAGCACCCCGCGCGTGCCCGCCGCGCCGAACCGGCCGCTGCTGCTGCTGGCCGTGCTGATCGTGGGACTGGGCGCGGGCGTGGGCGCGGCGTTCGGAATCGGCAAGATGCAGGGAACGTTCGCCACCGCCGCCGCGCTCGAGCGGACTTTCGACCTCCCGGTGATCGGCGCCATCTCGCACACCATGACCGACGCGGCCCGGTCGCTCGCCAGACGGCGTCTGAAGCTGTTCGCGGCCGGGGCAGGGGGGCTCGGCGCGCTGTTCGTGGTGCTGCTGGGGGTCGAGTTCGTCCAGCGCGGCATGGTGGCCTGAGGGGAGCGGATCGTGACCGAGCAGAGCAAGATCCCGCTTCCCGGAACCCCGCGGAACCAGTCGCTCATCGAGCGCGCCGGGGACGCGTTCGGCTTCGAGGGGTTCAGGTCCGTTCCGGTCCCCGCCGCGCTGCCGCAGCCGCAGCCGGCCAAAGCCGTGGCGAAAAGCCCGGCTGTCAACAAGACAGCGCCCATCGACGAGACGCCGCTGCGATTTGCATCGGCGGCGCAGGCGGTCGATCGGGACCGGCTGGCGGAGCGCGGCTTGATCGTCCCCGACGGCCCGGTCACGGCGCTGCTCGAGGAATTCCGCATCGTGAAGCGGCAGGTCCTGCTCGCCGCGCGCGATGCGCTCCGCGGCGGCGGCGGAGTGTCCGCCCAGCGCGTGCTCGTGACATCGCCGCTGCCGGGCGAGGGCAAGTCGTTCTGTGCCGCCAATCTGGCGCTGGCGATCGCCGGCGAGCGCGATTGCGACGTGCTGCTGGTCGATGCCGATTTCGCCAGGCCTTCGGTCCTGTCGCTGCTCGGACTGTCGAGCGACAGGGGACTGCTCGATGCCCTGGCCGATCCGCAAATGCGAGTGGAGGATCTGGTCATCCCGACCGATGTGCCGGGGCTCCACGTCCTTCCCGCGGGTAGCCGGACGGCGGCGGACAGCGAATATCTCGCCAGCGCGCGCACTGCGGAAGTGCTTGAGCGCCTGACGCGCGGCGCGCCGAACCGGATCGTGATCTTCGATTCCCCGCCCGCCCTGGCGGCGAGCCCCGCGGCCGAACTGGCGCATCGGGTCGGCCAGACACTGGTGATTTGCCGCGCCGACCGCACCGGGCAAAGCGCGCTGGAAGATGCTCTCTCGCTGCTATCGGCTTGCCCGGACATCAAGCTGCTGCTCAATTCCGCGCATTTCAGCCCCAGCGGCCGCCGCTTCGGCGCTTACGGCTACGGCGACGGACAGTGAGGCGGGCGGGGCTTCGTCTTGTGTTGGCGCTGGCCGCGCTCGGCGCGCCGGCTGCGGCCCTTGCGCAAACGGGGGACGAGGCGCGCCACCGGACATCGGTGATTCCGTACATCGAAGCCGCGCAAGTGCTGACGCAGGAACTCGAGCCTGGAAACGATACCGTCACCTACACCTCGCTCGCGGCCGGGGTCGATGCGACCGTGGCCGGCCGCAACAGCGCGGCGTCGGTTTCGCTGCGCTACGAACGGCGCTTCGGATGGGGCAGGAACCAGCTCGACGGCGATACGCTGAGCGGCATCGCCCGCGCCGGCGTCCAGGTCATGTCCGGCGTGACGATGGAGGCCGGAGCCCTCGCGGCGCGCACGCGCGTGGAGGGCAACGGCGCTGCGTCGCTTGGCGGTTTCGCCGGCAACGACGATTCCACCAGCCAGATCTATTCGGTCTATACCGGGCCCTCGGTGCGCACGATGGCCGGCGATGTCGAAGTCGAAGGGCACTACCGGATTGGCTATACCCGTGTCGAAGCGCCGGACGCGGTGTTCGTTTCGCCCGGCGCGGCGCCGGCCGATTTCTTCGACGACAGCACCACCCACGTCGCCTACGCGCGCGCCGGTGTGCGGCCCGGCGTGGTGGCCCCGGTCGGGTTCGGCGTCGGCGGCGACTGGACGCAGCAGGACATCTCCAATCTCGACCAGCGGGTGCGCGATGCACACATCCGCGCCGATGTGACCGTCCCCGTCAGCCCGACCGTGGCGCTGGTCGGCGGCGTGGGGTACGAGGATCTCGAGGTGTCGAGCCGCGATGCCCTGCGCGACGTTTCCGGCAATCCGGTGATCGGTTCCGATGGGCGCTATGCTACCGACAGATCCGCGCCGCGACGGATCGCCTACCAGACCGACGGCCTGATCTGGGATGCCGGCGTGCTGTGGCGGCCCAGCCGGAGGACCTCGCTCGAAGCGCATGTGGGGCGGCGCTATGGAGCGACGACCTATTACGGCGCGTTCGCCTATGCGTCTAATTCGCGCAGCAGCTATAATCTCGCCGTTTACGACAGCGTGACCGCGTTCGGCGGCGTGCTGGTCGACCGTCTGGCCGGGCTGCCGACACAGTTCGACGCCTTCCGCAACCCGATCAGCGGCCAGATCGGCGGCTGTGTCGCCAGCCTCGACGGCGGAAGCTGCATTGCTGGCGCGCTCGGCTCGATCCGCTCGGCGGTGTTCCGCAGCCGGGGCATCGGCGCGACCTATTCCGCCGATCTCGGCCGGGCGCAGTTCGGTGTCGGGGTCGGTTACGACCGGCGCAGGTTCATCGCCGCGGCCGGAACGGTGCTGGCGGCGGCGGACGGCGTGGTGGACGAGACCGTGTGGCTCGCCGCCTATGCCGGCTCGCGCCTCGACGCGCGTTCGACCCTGTCGGCCAATCTTGGCGCCAACTGGCACCAGAGCGGGTTCGCCCCGGCCTACGACACGCTCGGCTACTCCGCCTCGCTCGCCTATCAGCGCGACCTGATCCGCGGGCTGAGCGCCACCGCGGCCGTGGGCCTCGACGGGATCAGCCGCGAGAACCTGCCCGATCTGATGTCCGTCTCCGCGCTGCTCGGTCTGCGCTATTCCTTCCTCTGAGGACCACTCGCGATGTTCGACGATTTCTATGGCCTGACGGGAAAACCCTTCCAGCTCACGCCCGACCCGGCGTTCTATTTCCGCAGCGTCACCCATCGCAAGGCGCTGTCCTATCTCGGCTACGGGCTGGCTCAGGGCGAGGGCTTCGTCGTCATCACCGGCGAGGTGGGTTCGGGCAAGTCGACGCTCGTCGCACATCTGACGGGCAGCGTGGACCGGCAACAGCTCACCCTGGCGCAAGTCGTCACCAGCAAGCTCGACGAGGAGGAAATCGTCCACGTCGTCGCGCAGAGCTTCGGGCTGGAAATCGACGGCCACGACAAGGCGACTGCGCTGGGGGCCATCGAAGGCCTCCTGCACACGGAGGCGCGCGCCGGGCGGCGGTGCCTGCTGATCGTCGACGAAGCGCAGAACCTTTCCGTGGAAGCGCTCGAAGAATTGCGGATGCTGTCCAACTTCCAGCTCGGCAACCATCCTCTGCTCCAGACATTGCTGCTGGGGCAGCCCGAGTTTCGCGCGACCCTGCAAGGGCACGAGGCGCTGGAGCAATTGCGCCAGCGGGTGATCGCGGCGCACCATCTGGAGGCGATGGAGAAGGCCGAGATCGAGCCGTACATCGTCCACCGGTTGCGCAAGGTCGGCTGGACCGGCAACCCGCAGTTCGACCAGCGCGTGTTCGCCGAACTGCACGAGGCGAGCGGGGGCATTCCCCGGCGCGTGAACCAGATAGCCAACCGTCTGATGCTGCTCGGCGCAATCGAGGAGCGGAACCGGATCGATTCGGCGATGCTCAAGGCGGTGCTCGACGAGATGGCGGGCGAGCGCGCGTTCCCGGCCGCCGCGCCGCAGAAGCGCGCCGCGCCCGAGCCGCAGGCGGCGCCGGCCGCCCCGCCGCAGCCGGACATGCGCGCCATCGAAGCCATGCTCACCCGGCGCGACGCGCAGATCGCGGAACTGCAACAGGCTGTCGTCGAACTGGCCAACCAGCACGATGCCGCCATCTCGGCCGCCGTGCACCCCGAGATCGTCGCGCTCCAGGCGGAGATCGCCCGGTTCGAAGCGCGCATGATCGAGCAGGAGCGCTCGATCGGGCAGACGTTGCAAATGCTGATCGACTGGGTCGAGAGCGAAATGGGACAGTCGCGGGCCGCCTGACGGCAGCCGGGAGCCGGGCCGTGAATGCGATTTCGATCCCCGAACGCGAACCGCGACGGCGCATCGTCAACGCCCTGTCGGTGGACGTGGAGGACTGGTTCCAGGTCGGCGCGTTCGAAAGCGTGATCGATCGCGGCGACTGGGGCGGACTGGCCGACCGCGTCGATCGCAATGTTCGGGAAATCCTCGACCTGTTCGACGAAGCCGAGGCCACGGCGACGTTCTTCACGCTCGGCTGGGTGGCGCAGCGCCACGGGGCGCTGTTGCGCGAAATCGTTGCCAGGGGTCACGAGGTGGCGAGTCACGGGTGGGATCACCAGCGGGTGTTCCGCATGGACCGCGCGGAGTTCGCGGCGGACATCGCCAGGGCGCGCAAGACGATCGAGGACGCCGCCGGCGCGCCGGTGACCGGCTATCGCGCGCCGAGCTTTTCTATCGACCGGCGCACGCCGTGGGCGTTCATGGAACTGGCGGAGCAGGGCTATGCCTATTCCTCCAGCGTCGCCCCGATCCAGCACGACCACTACGGCTGGCCCGACGCGCCGCGCTTCGCCTTCCACCCGCTGCCGTGGGCATCGCTGGTCGAGATTCCGGTGACGACGGCGCTGCTGGGCGGCAAGCGGCTGGCGGCCGGCGGCGGCGGGTTCTTCCGCGTGCTGCCTTATGCCTTCAGCCGCTGGGCGATCCGCCAGGTGAACCGCGAGGAAGCGCGGCCGGCGGTGTTCTACTTCCATCCGTGGGAAATCGATCCCGGCCAGCCGCGCGTCGCCGGCGTGCCGCTCAAGTCGCGGCTGCGGCACTATACCAACCTCGAACGCATGGGCCCCAAGCTGCGCCAATTGGTGCGCGATTTCGCCTGGGGGCGGATGGACCTGATCGCGCATCGAGAGGCGGCGCGGCTCGACCTGGAGCCGGAGACGGCGGTGTCATGAATGCGCCGTTCCCCTTGCTCGGCGAACGAGTGCGCTTGGCGGACTTGCAAGACGCCGGCGAAGCCGCGCGCATCGAAGGCTTTGTGGCGGCGATGGGCGGCTCGCTGTTCCATCGCCCGGCGTGGCTGCGCGCGGTCGAGCGCGGCGCGCGCCAGCGCGCGCTGGGCCTGGTGGCCGAAAGAGCCGGCGCAATCGTTGGATGGCTGCCGCTGACCGAAATCCATTCGCCGATTTTCGGGCGCATGCTGGCGTCGAGCGGATTCGCCGTTGGCGGCGGCGCGCTGGCCGAGCGCGAGACGACGGCGATGGCGCTGTGCCGGGAAGCGGAGGCGCTGGCGATCCGGCTTTGCTGCGCGACGGTCGAACTGCGCGGGGGGGCGGTTCCGGCGCAGTGGGACCGCCGCAGTGGCAGCCATTGCGGCTTCGTCGCCCCGCTGGCGGGCGACGACGAGGCGCAACTGGCGGCCATTCCGCGCAAGCAGCGGGCCGAAGTACGCAAGGGACTGGCCAACGGGTTGCGGGTGACGATCGGTACCGCTGCCACGGATCGCGCGGCGCATTACGCGGTCTATGCCGAAAGCGTGCGCAACCTCGGCACCCCGGTGTTCCCGCGCGCGCTGTTCGATGCCTGCCTTGATGCGCTCGGTGGCGACATCCTGACCGTCTGGCGCGGCGAAGCGCCGGTGGCGAGCGTGCTGTCGTTCTATCACGGCGGCGCGATCATGCCGTACTGGGGCGGGGGAACCGGCGCGGCGCGCGCCTTGCGCGCCAATGACCGGATGTATTTCGAGCTGATGCGCCATGCGCGGGCGCGCGGTTGCGAGCGGTTCGATTTCGGCCGCAGCAAGACCGGCGGGGGGGCCTGGGCGTTCAAGAAGAACTGGGGCTTCGAGCCGGAAGCGCTGGCGTATTCGAGCTGGACCGCGCCCGGCGCCGCGCCGCGCGACGCCGACCCCACCAGCGCGCGCCACGCGGCGCGCATCGCGCTGTGGCGCAAGCTGCCGCTCAGCATCGCCAACAGACTCGGCCCGTGGATTGCGCGGGGGCTGGGATGAGCGACATCCTGTTCCTCGCCCACCGTGTCCCGTTTCCGCCCGACCGGGGCGACAAGATCCGCTCGCACCACCTGTTGCAGGCGCTGGCGAAGATTGCGCCCGTGCATGTGGGATGCCTGGCGGAAACCAATACCGACGTCGCGGCGGAGCGGGACTTGCAGGCGCTGGCGGCAAGCTATTGCATGCCCCGGAGAACGAAATCCGACTGGCTTGCCGGCCTGGAAGCGCTGCGCAAGCGGGAGCCGGTGAGCCTCGCCGCCTTCCGCCATCCCGTGCTGGCCCGGTGGGTGGCGGAAACGCTGCGTAAGCATTCCGTTAACCTCATCTTCGTCTTCTCCGGCCAGATGGGACAATATGTTCCGCGGGAATGGCCGGGCAGAGTGATAGTGGACCTCGTCGACGTCGATTCCGCCAAGTTCGAAGCCTATGCGGCCGAGGGCGCGTGGCCGCGCCGCTGGATCGATGCGCGCGAGGGACGGCTGCTGCGCGATGTGGAGACGAGGCTCGTCGAACGGGCCGATCGCACATTGCTGGTCAGCGAAGCGGAAGCGGACCTGATGCGCTCGCGCCTGCCGGGGCGGCTTGCAGGGCGCGTTTCGGCGCTCGGCAACGGCGTGGATGCGGCGCTGTTCGATCCGGCGAAAGTCCGGCCCCATCCCGATCTCGCCATAGCCGGACCGCATATCGTTTTCACCGGACAGATGGACTACGCGCCCAACGTCGAAGCGGCGCGCCGCGCCGTGCTCCGCTTGATGCCCGGCATTCGCGCGCGCCATCCCGAAGCGCGCTTCCATGTCGTCGGCCGCGCGCCGGTTGCCGAATTGCGTGCGCTCGAAGGGACGAATGGCGCGCGCGTCTGGGGCGCGGTGGCCGATGTCCGGCCATTTCTTGCCGGGGCCGACCTCGTGCTCGCTCCGCTGACGATCGCGCGCGGCGTGCAGAACAAGGTGCTCGAAGCCATGGCGATGGCGCGGCCCGTAGTGCTGACGCCGCAAGCCGCCACCGGCGTCCCCGCCGAAGACGGGGTGAACCTGGCGATCGCGGAGAGCGACGAGGCGCTCGTCGGACGGGCGCTGGCGCTGCTCGCGTCTCCCCCGCTGGCGCGGGTCATGGGCCATGCCGCGCGGCGCGCGGTGCTGGACACGATGAGCTGGCCGGCCGCGCTGGCGCCGCTGGCGGGACTGGTCGCGGGCAAATCCGGGCAACAGGCGGGGCAACAGGGGCGCCGCCATGCCGCATGATGCGGTAGCGCTGCGTCCCGCGCGGTGGACATCGCGCCTGCCCGAGGCATGGCGCGAACCGTCGTTGCGGCTGGCGCTGGCCGCGATCGGACTTGTCGCGCTGACTTTCGCCGACTGGGCCGCGATGGCGCGGCTGTGGTGGGATTCGTCGACCTACAACCACATCCTGCTGGCGCCGGCGATCCTCTTCTGGCTGGTCCGCCTGCGGGCGGAACAGCTGGCGGTGCTGCGTCCGCAAGCCTGGTGGCCCGGCTTGCTTGCGTTGGGCGGCGCATTGCTGCTCTGGCTGATGGGGACGGTCTCCGGCCTCAACCTTGCGAGCCAGCTTGGCGCGGTGGCGTGCCTGCAAGCGGCCGTGCTCACGCTGTTGGGGCCGCGCGTGGCGGCGGCGCTGCTGTTTCCGCTCGCCTACATGCTGTTCCTCGTCCCCTTTGGCGACGAACTGGTGCCCGCGCTGCAAATGATAACCGCGCGGCTGACCATCGCGCTGACGCATATGAGCGGCGTCCCGGCGGTCGTCGATGGCGTGTTCATCGACACCCCCGCCGGACTGTTCGAAGTGGCCGAGGCCTGCTCCGGCGTGAAGTTCCTCGTCGCGATGGTCGCGCTCGGCGCGCTGGTGGCGCATGTCTGCTTTCGCAGCTGGCGGCGGCGCGTGCTGTTCATGGCGGCCTCGATAGTGGTCCCGATCCTCGCCAACGGTGTGCGCGCCTGGGGGACGATCTACATTGCGCAGTCGCAGGGCATCGAATTCGCCGCCGGGTTCGATCATATCGTCTATGGCTGGGTGTTCTTCGCGGTCGTGGTGGCCGTGCTGTTCGGCGCGGCGTGGCGGTTCTTCGACCGCCAGCCCGACGATCCGTTCATCGATTCCGCGCACATCGAGCGATCGGCGTTTCTCGGCCGTCTCGCCACGCGCTCGATCGGCGGCAAGGCGGCGCTCGGCGGTATCGCGGCCCTCGCGCTGCTCTCGAGCGGCTGGAGCGCGGCCGCGCAGCGGACAGAGGCCACGCTGCCGGATACCATATCGTTCCCCTGGGTGACCGGCTGGTCGCTGATGTGCCATGTAGCGCCGGAACCCTGGGTCCCGCGCGCCACGGGGGCCGAGCGCCGGTTGCTCGGCCGGTTCGTGGACATGCCGGGACGCGAGGTGGACGTGTTCTACGCGCTTTATCCGTCACAGGGCGAAGGGCGCGACGCCGGCGCGATGGGCGAGGGGGCGCTGGCGCCGGACACGGCATGGCGCTGGGTAGAGCCGGCGCAGTCGATCGCGGGCGGCAAGGGCGACGTGTTGCAGGTCGAAGGCAAGGTCCGGCGCGTGGCGATGACGTGGTACCGCACCGGCGATGTCGTCACCGGCAGCAATTTCCGCCTCAAGCTCGCCAACATGGCCGATCGCCTGACCTTGCAGGGCAGCCCGACCGTGATGCTGATCGTTTCGGCCGAGGAGCGACCGGGCATGCCGGCGCGCGAAGCCATCGAGGCTTTCCTGGCGGCCGCCGGCCCCCTCGGGCCGTGGATGGACGGCATCGCGCAAGTTCCGTAACGGCGCATCCCATGTGCGGGATAGCCGGCATCTTCCACTGCGGCACGATCAAGCCGGTCAATCCGGCGCGGGTCGAAACGATGGCCGATGCGCTCGCGCATCGCGGGCCCGACGGGGCGGGCGTATGGACTGGGCCCGGCGTCGGGCTGGGCCACCGGCGGCTGTCGATCATCGACGTGGCGGGGTCGCCCCAGCCGATGCATTCGGCCGACGGGCGCGCGGTGATCGTGTTCAACGGCGAGATCTACAATTACCGCGAGCTGCGCCGGGAACTGGAAGCGTTGGGGGCGAGGTTCCGCACGCAGGGCGATACCGAAGTTATCCTGGCGGCATGGCAGCACTGGGGGATCGACCTTCTGCGCCGCCTGAACGGCATGTTCGCCTTCGCGCTCTACGACGGCAAGGACCGCACCCTGTTGCTCGCCCGCGACCGCTTCGGGGTGAAGCCGCTGTTCATGGCGCACTTGTCCGACGGCAGCCTGGCCTTCGCGTCTGAGCTCAAGGGACTGCTGGCGCATCCGCTGCTGCGCCGCGAGGCCGATCCGCTGGCGGTGGAGGATTATCTTGCGTGGGGCTACGTGCCCGATCATCGCTCGATCCTGAAAGGCGTCGAGAAGCTGCCCGCCGCGCATTATCGCCTGCTGCGTCACGACGCGCCGCCTGCGGCGCCGCAGCGGTGGTGGGACATCTCCTTCGCCGAGCGCCGCCGCGGATCTGCGCGCGACCTCGAAGCCGAGCTGCTCCATCACCTGCGCGAAGCGGTCACCAGCCGGATGGTGGCCGACGTGCCGCTCGGCGCGTTCCTTTCCGGCGGCGTCGATTCCTCCACGGTCGTCGCGCTGATGGCGGAAGCGAGCCGCGAGCCGGTGCGGACCTGCGCGATCGGCTTCGATGTATCCGCGCTCGACGAAACGGCGCACGCGGCGAAGGTCGCCGAACTGTTCGGGGCCGACCACCGGACGCGGCAAGTGGGCGCGGATGAGTTCGGCGAGATCGACGCGCTGGCGGCGATGTTCGACGAACCTTTCGCCGACGCCTCGGCCCTGCCGACCTGGCGGGTATGCCAACTCGCGCGCGAGACGGTGACCGTGGCGCTATCCGGCGACGGGGCGGACGAGGCATTCGCCGGCTATCGCCGCCAGATGTTCCATGCGCGCGAGGAGGCGGTGCGCGCGGCGCTGCCCGCCGCCGTTCGCCAGCCGGTGTTCGGGCGGCTGGGGCAGGTCTGGCCCAAGGCCGACTGGGCGCCGCGCCCCCTGCGTGCGAAGGCGACCTTGCTTGCGCTCGCGGCCGACGGGGCGGAGGGCTACGCGCGGGGGCTCTGCGTGGCTCCGCCCGAACTGCGCGGCGCGCTCTATTCGCCCGCCTTGCTGCGCGAGATCGGCGACTACCGCGCCGAACAGCCGCTGATCGAGCGGATGCGCGCCGCGCCCGCGCGCTCCGGCCTCGATCGCGCGCAATATGCGGACCTTACGTTCTGGCTTCCCGGCGACATCCTGACCAAGGTCGACCGCACCAGCATGGCGGTGAGCCTCGAAGCGCGCGAACCGCTGCTCGACCATCGGCTCGTCGAATTCGCCGCCGCGCTGCCCGAACGGCTCCGCATCCGCCGGGGACAGGGCAAATGGCTGCTGAAGAGCGCGATGCGCCGCTATCTGCCCGATGACATCCTCTTTCGCGCAAAGCAGGGCTTCGTCACCCCGATTGCGCATTGGCTGCGCGGTCCGCTCGCGGGGGAGGCGCGGGCAATCGCGTCGAGCGCGCCGCTGGCCCGGACCGGATGGTTCGATTCCCGCCGCGTGGGCGAAATGGCCAAAGCGCATATCGCGGGCCGCGTCGATCATTCGCGGGTGCTGTGGCAATTGCTGATGTTGAACCGCTCGCTCGCGAAATTGGGGCTAAGTTAGCAGGAATTCGCCTTGGTTCATTGTGCCGTTCGGGAAACAGCGACGGCGAACGTTAACAATTGTGGTAAATATTGCATTGCCAACGAGTCAGCGCGTGTTAGCATCGCCCTGACCACCGGCATGAAACGCCGCGCGGTCAAGGGGTTGCGCGCGAGGTGACTATGGACCGGCCCTCCGGCCATCTCGAACAGCCGGCGCTGGAAGCCGAGGAAGAGGCCGTGCCCATCGGCTCCGGCGCTATCGGTTTCGGAAGCGGTGACGAACATCTCGTCGTCGAACCGCGAAGCGTGGAAATTCATCCCGGCCTGTTCGATCTCGGCGATCTGGAAGTCGAATACCGCGCCGCGGAAGCGACGCTGTGGACCTTCATGCGCCCCTCGGGCCGTCCCAGCTTCACGCCGACCATGCTCCACGATTTCGAGGACTGGCAGCGCCTGATCGTGGAGAGCTTCGGTTCGGGGCAGGCCCCGCTGCGTTACCTCGTGCTCGGCAGCCGAACGCCGGGCGTGTTCTGCTTCGGCGGCGATCTGGAGCTGTTCGAGCGCCTCATCCGCTCGCACGACCGGGCCGGGCTGACGCGCTACGGCTATCGCTGCGTGAGCATCCTTCATCGCAACATGCACTCGCTCGATCTGCCCATGCTGACCGTGGGACTGGTGCAGGGGGCGGCGCTCGGCGGCGGGTTCGAGGCGCTGCTGTCGTTCGACTACATCGTCGCCGAACGCGATGCGACCTTCGGCCTGCCGGAGATCCTGTTCGGCCTGTTCCCCGGCATGGGCGCGCATGCGCTGCTTTCGCGCAAGCTGGGGAGCGCGATGGCGGATCGGCTGATCGTTTCCAACCACACCTATACGGCGCAGGAGATGTACGATCTCGGCATCGTCCACCACCTGGCCGAGAATGGCGAGGGCATGGCCGCGTGCGAGGACTTCATCCGCAAGTCGGAACGCCGCCACCCCGGACTCGTCAACGCCCGGCGGGCGATGAAGCTGACGCATCCCATCGGCCTCAGCGAACTCAAGCGGATCGTCGATCTGTGGGCCGACGCCGCGCTCCAGCTTTCGGACAGCGATCTGAAGATCATGGGCCGGCTGACGCGGGCGCAGCGGCGCGTGGGCGCTACCGCCGCCGCCTGACCGCTCAGCCCTCGACCAGTTCGGCGAGCGCGAGCCAGCGTTCCTCGGCCGTGTCCTTCTCGCGGCGTAAGGCTTCCAGTTCCCGCATCACCTGATCGAAGCGCGCCGGATCGCGGCGGTAGAGATCGGGGTCGGCGAGCAGCCGTTCGCGATCCGCGATGGCGGTGTCGAGTTCCTCGATCCGCGCCGGCAGCAGATCGTAATCGCGCTGGTCCTTGTAGGTGAGCTTTACCTTGCTCCCCCTCCCGCTTGCGGGAGAGGGCTGGGGGGTGGGCGAGTCCGATCCGGGCCCACCCCCGACCCCTCCCGCAGGCGGGAGGGGAGGCTTGCGCTTGTGCGTTGTCGGAACCTTCCGCCGCTTCGCTTCCCAGTCGTCGTAGCCGCCGGCGACGATGTCCACCGTGCCGCTGCCATCGAGCCCGAGCGTGATCGTGACCGTGCGGTCGAGGAAATCGCGGTCATGGCTGACGATCAGCACGGTGCCGTCATAGTCGGCGATGACTTCCTGGAGCAGGTCGAGCGTTTCGAGATCGAGATCGTTGGTTGGCTCGTCGAGCACCAGCAGGTTCGACTTGCGGGCGAATTCGCGCGCCAGCAGCAACCGGCTGCGCTCCCCGCCGGAGAGCGAGGCGATCGGCGCATCGACCAGCGAGGGGTCGAACAGGAAGTCCTTGAGGTAGGCCTGCACGTGTTTGCGCACTCCGCGCACGTCGAGCCAGTCACCTCCCTCGGCAAGGATGTCGCGCACCTTCTTGTCGGGGGCGAGCAGGCTGCGCTGCTGGTCGATCATCACGCCGCTCAGCGTCTTCGCCAGAGTCACCGCGCCTTCGTCGGGCGCCAGTTCGCCGGTCAGCAGCTTGAGCAGCGTGGTCTTGCCCGCGCCGTTGGCCCCGACCACGCCGATCCGGTCGCCGCGCTGGATGCGCAGGCTGAAATTGCGGATTATGGTCCGCTCGCCGCCTGCCCCGGACCCCGATCCGGGGAAGCGTTTCGTGACCTCCTCGGCCACGATCACCGACTTGGTCCGCACTTCGTCGTCGCTCGCCAGCGCCAGCTTCGACGTGCCCGCCTTGCCGATCATCGCGGCGCGCTGCGCCCGCATCCGGTGCAGCGCTTCGAGGCGGCCCTGATTGCGCTTGCGCCGCGCGGTCACGCCGCGTTCCAGCCAGTGCGCTTCCAGCTTCAGCTTCGCATCGAGCTTTTCCGCCGCGCGCGCTTCTTCGGCATAGACCTGTTCTTCCCATGCCTCGTAGCCGCCGAAGCCAACTTCCTTGCGCCGCAGCGCCCCCCGGTCGAGCCACAGCGTCGCTCGTGTGAGCCGCTTCAGGAACGTGCGGTCGTGGCTGATCGCGATGAACGCGCCCTTGTAGCGGCCCAGCCAGCCTTCCAGCCAGTCGATGGCGGCAAGGTCGAGGTGGTTGGTCGGTTCGTCCATCAGCAGCAGGTCGGGCTCCATCGCCAGCGCTCGGGCGATGCCCGCGCGGCGCCGTTCGCCGCCGCTGGCGGTGGCGGCCGAACGGCCCATGTCGATGCCGAGCTGGCCCGCGATCGCTTCGACTTCGTGCCGCTGCGGCGCTCCGCCCTCATTGGTGTCCCCGCGCAAGGCGAAGTCCATCAGCGTCTCGCAGCCGGCGAACGAGGGCTCCTGTTCGAGCAGCACTACGCGCGTGCCGGGCTGGATCGAGCGCTTGCCGGTATCCGCTTCGATCAAGTCCGCGATCAGCCTGAACAGCGTGGTCTTGCCCACGCCGTTGCGCCCAATCAGCGCCAGCCGGTCGCGCGGGCCGATGTGCAGGTCGAGTTCGCGGAACAGCCAGCGCCCGCCTTGTTGCAGGCCGAGGCCTTCCCAGGAAAGGATCGGAGCGTCCGCCATAGGCCGCGCCGCCTAGCCGCTCGCAACCTTGCCCGCAAGGAACCGCCTGGTTCAGCCGTGCGTAATGGCCGCGAAGGCAGCCCGCGAACAATTGTTGTGGAGATTTGACATGAACCGTTACGCACTTCCGCTCGTCGCCATCGGCGCGCTCTCCGTTCCCGCGACGGCGGCGGAAATCCAGATTGCCGCGACCGGTCCCGTCGTCGAACTCTCAGTCACCGAAAGCGTCGAGGCCGAACCGGACGTCGCCACCGTTGGCGCGGGTGTGACCACGCAGGCGCAAACGGCGGTGGAAGCGATGCGCGCCAACGCTGCCGCGATGAGCGCGGTGGTCGCCCGGATAAAGGCGCTGGGCGTGGCGGAACGCGACATCCAGACCACGGGAATCAATCTCGGCGCGCAGTACGATTACGACCAGGCGAGCCGCCGGCAGGTGTTCCGCGGCTATCAGGCGTCGAACCGCGTCAGCGTGAAGCTCCGCGACATTCAGCGCACCGGCGAAGTGCTCGATGCGCTGGTGGAAGCGGGGGCGACCGACCTTTCCGGTCCCGACTGGTCGATCGACGACGATACCGCTGCGCGCGCGCAGGCGCGGGGCGCGGCGTTTGAAACCGCCAACGAGCGGGCGCGCGAATACGCCCGGATGGCCGGATACGCCGATGTCCGGCTGCTGGAGATCAACGAGACGGTCGCCGTGCGGCCGCCGATGCCGATGCTGCAAATGGCGCGCGCCGAAGCGGCCGACGCGGCGACGCCGGTTCAGCCGGGTCTGGTCGAAGCGGGCGTCACGATCACGGTCAAGTACGAGATGACCCGCTAGCCACACCTCGGCTGAATAGTGCCGGGCGCCAGCATTCACACCTTGTTCAATGGCTTGCATCTAGGCAGGCAGGCGAAATGCGTACGCTCCTCGCCTCGCTTGTCGCCGCCGCGCTGGTTGCCGGAGGGTTCGCCACGCCGGCCGCCGCGCAGCGTGACGACCGGGAGAAAGCCGCTCGTGGCGATCAGGCGACCGCTCGCCAGCAATTGCGCGCCGGGCGCGAGATGGCCCCGCGCGAAATCGAGCGCCGAATCGTCCCGCAGATGCGCGGCAACGACTACCTCGGTTTCGAATACGATTCCGGGGCCAGCGCCTATCGCTTCAAGTTCATCAAGGAAGGCAAGGTCACCTGGGTGGACGTGGACGCGCGCACCGGGCGCGTGCTGCGAATCTCGAAGTAGTTCGGCCAGGAGTGGCCGCACCGTTGACGCGTTTGCCGCAAAGCCCCACATCGTGGGCCGCGTGACAGCAGGGGACCCCGGATGCGCATCCTGATCGTCGAGGACGAGCCCACTCTCGGCCAGCAGCTCAAGTCGACGCTGGAGCAGACCGGCTATGCGGTCGATCTGTCGACCGATGGCGAGGACGGGCATTTCCTCGGCTCGACCGAAGATTACGATGCGGTAATCCTCGATCTCGGTCTGCCGGAGATCGACGGGCTGACGGTCCTCGGCATGTGGCGCAAGGAAGGCCGGATGTTCCCGGTGCTGGTGCTGACCGCGCGCGACAGCTGGTCGGACAAGGTCGCCGGGCTGGACGCCGGAGCGGACGACTATCTCGCCAAGCCGTTCCAGACCGAAGAACTGATCGCCCGCCTGCGCGCGCTGATCCGCCGCGCCTCGGGCAACGCCAGCTCGGAACTGATCGCCGGTAACGTCCGCCTCGATACACGCTCGGGCCGGGTCACGCTGGCCGGAGAGCCGGTCAAGCTCACCGCGCAGGAATACAAGCTGCTCAGCTACCTGATGCACCACAAGGGCAAGGTGGTCAGCCGCACCGAACTGATCGAGCACATCTACGATCAGGATTTCGACCGCGATTCGAATACGATCGAGGTCTTCGTCACGCGCATCCGCAAAAAGCTCGGCGCCAATGTCATAACGACGATCCGTGGACTCGGTTACAGCCTCGACGACCCCGACGATCCCTCTCGCGGAGAGTGACGCCGGCCCGCCGGACGCGTCGCGCTCCGCGCGGCCGTCGGGTGGCGAACCGGCGTCGGCCGAGGAGGGGCCGCCGCCTCATACCGGGAGCCTGGCGCGGCGGATGATGTTCATCGCGGCGGGATGGATTTCCATCCTGCTGCTGGTGGGCGGATACGCGCTCAACAGCACGCTGACATCGCTCGTCACGCGCCAGTTCGACGAACAGTTGAACTACACCCTCACCGCCATGATCGCGTCGTCGGAGATCGGGCCTGGCGGTGAAGTCTACTTCAACCGCCCGCTCGGCGATCAGCGCTTCATTGAGGTCAATAGCGGCTTTTACCACCAGATCGGCGGCGAGGGGTACGAGCCGTGGGTCTCGCGCTCGTTGTGGGATCGCACGCTCCAGCCCAGCGGCGAGACGGCCAGGAACGAGCCCTACTACTACAATTCCGATCAGTTTCCCGACGAGCCGCTGCGCGTGGTGGAGCGCACGATCAGCCTGCCCGGAAGCGAGACCGAATGGCAGTTCATCGTCGCCGCCGCGCGCGCCGAGCTGGACGAGCAGCTCGCCGACATCCAGGCCATCCTGATCTGGAGCTTCGCGATCCTGGGCCTCGGCCTGTTCCTGATGGTCATGCTCCAGACCTGGTACGGCCTCAGTCCGCTGCGTCGCGTGCGCAAGGCCATCGCGCGCATACGCACGGCGGGCGCAAATCGTGTCACCGATCCGCTGCCGCTGGAGGTGCAGCCGATGGTGGACGAACTCAACGCGCTCCTCGCCCACTCGGAAAAGCAGGCGGAAGAGGCGCGCACCCATGCCGGCAACCTGGCGCACGCGCTCAAGACTCCGCTGACGGTGCTGACCAACGCGGCGAGCGCGCATTCGCCCGATCTCGACGCCACTGTCCTGCGTGAATCTGCCGTCATGCGCCGCCAGGTCGATCATCACCTGGCTCGCGCTAGGGCGGTCGGCAGGCGCGCGGCGGGCCACGCGCGGACCGACGTCATGCAAACGGTTGAAGGCGTGATCCGCGCGGTGAGTCGGCTCTATCCGCTCGTCCGCTTCGATACCGCTGGCTTGCCTGCGGCGCGCGTGGCGATTGAACGTCAGGATTTCGACGAAGTCCTCGGAAACCTGATCGAAAACGCGGCCAAGTACGGCGGGGGCAGCGTGTTCGTCACCGTCGATCCCGATCCGGCGGCAAAGAAGTGCGCGGTGTGGATCGAGGACGACGGGCCGGGCATTTCCGAAGCCGATCGCCACAAGCTGTTCGCGCGCGGCGCGCGGCTGGACACGGGCAAGCCGGGAACGGGGCTGGGCCTCGCCATCGTGCGCGATGTGGTCGGGATATACGGGGGAACGGTCGAACTGGGAGAAAGCGAGGATCTGGGCGGCGTGCTGGTCACGCTGCATTTGCCGCGCGCGGGATAAGCCGCCGAAGTTGCGCCCTCGCACCCGTTTGGATACGGTCGCCGCAAGTGCTTGCAAGAGCAATGAGGGAGAGAAAAATGCGGTATCTGCTGGTTGCAGCCGCGCTGGTCACCGTTTCCGCGGCGGCGCAGGCGCAGACTTCGAACTGGGGAGCCTTCTCGGCCGAGGACGGATCGAGCGGCGTGGGCGTCCAGGCGAGCGACGGGGCGCAGCTTCTCGTCAAATGCGACAAGCCCGGAAGGGGCCAAGTCTATGCCATCGTGGTCACGCCCACGCCACTCGTTCCGCCGAACAACACGCGCTTCCAGATGCGCCCGGTGGAATTGCGTTTCGATGACCGCGCGCCGATCGACGATCGCTGGCGCTTCTACGAACAGAGCGCATCGGCCGTGAACCAGAGCACCGAGAACCAGCTCGCCAGGCTATTGCCCGGCATGGCCGACGCGACCACGTTCCGCATCCGCCTCAATCCGGAGCGCGCCCGCTGGGTCGAGGCGACGTTCGAGGTGAGCGGCGCGCGCGAGGCGATCGGGCAGGTCTACGAGAGCTGTCAGGATACCAATCCGCTCGGATAACGCGACCTTCGCCGCCGGGCAGCCTACTTCGCGGCCGCCTGGCGGTGGTGCCGGATCACTTCGTCGATGACGAAGCGAATGAACTTCTCGCTGAACTCGGGATCCAGCTCGGCTTCGATGGCGAGCGTGCGCAAACGTTCGATCTGCCGCGCTTCTCGCGCCGGGTCGCTGGCCGGCAGGCCCGTGCGCGCCTTGTATTCGCCGACCGCCTGGGTGATGCGGAAGCGTTCGGCGAGCATGTGGATCAGGGCTGCGTCGATATTGTCGATGCTCTTGCGGAACGACGAGAGCGTCTCATCGGAAAGCTGCGCGGGAAGTCTGCTGGCCATTGCCGGCGGACGCTAGCAGGGATTCCACGCTTGCCAATACGGCTTCGACCGGCCATCTGCGGCCCCATGAGCGCCGAGGTCGTCCCATTGCCGGTAAAGGAGCCGACGCTCACTCCTATCCTGTCGCTGACGGCCAACGCGATGAACGCGGTTAACGCGATCATTCTCGACCGGATGCAGAGCGAAATCCCGCTCATTCCCGCGCTCGCCGGCCATCTGATCGCCGGGGGCGGCAAGCGCATGCGGCCGATGCTGACGCTCGCCGGCGCCGAACTCGTGGGCTATCAGGGCGCGCGCCATCACCGGCTCGCCGCGGCGGTCGAATTCATCCACACCGCGACCCTGCTGCACGACGACGTGGTCGACGGTTCGGAGACCCGCCGGGGCAAGGATGCGGCCAATATCGTCTTCGGTAATCCGGCCACGGTCCTGGTCGGCGATTTCCTGTTCAGCCGGGCGTTCGAGCTGATGGTAGAGGATGGAAGCCTCCGGGTGCTGAAAATCCTCAGTTCGGCCAGCGCCATCATCGCCCAGGGCGAGGTCGACCAGCTGACGGCGCAGCGCCGGATCGAAACCAGCGAGGAACGCTATCTGCAAATCATCGGCGCGAAGACCGCGGCGTTGTTCGCCGCCGCCAGCCGTATCGCCGCGGTGGTCGCCGAATGCACCGATGCGGAAGAGCAGGCGCTCGACGACTACGGGCGCAATCTCGGCATCGCTTTCCAGCTGGTCGACGATGCCATCGACTATGACGGCGGCACCGAGGACATGGGCAAGGACCGCGGCGACGATTTCCGCGAAGGCAAGATGACCTTGCCGGCGATTCTCGCCTATGCGCGGGGCGATGCGGAGGAGCGCGTCTTCTGGCAGGAGGCGATCGCCGGGTTCCGCACCGAAGACGAGGATTTCGCGCACGCCGTGTCGCTGATCCGCCGGCATGGCGCCATCGAGGCGACGCGCGAGCGTGCGCGCCATTTCGCCGAGCGCGCGCGCGACGCCCTGTCGCGATTCCCCGACGGCCGCGCCCGGAGGGCGATGACCGAAGCCGCCGAATTCGCGGTTTACCGGGGATATTGAGAGCGCCCCGCGCGCATTCTCACTTCACTTGGCGTTCACCCACGGGCTGGCTATAGGCTGCGCATGACCGCTCGTTCTCCTCTCAGGATCGCTTCGTTGGCCGCAGTGGCGGTTCTGCTTCCATTGACTGCCGGTTGCGCGGCGCTGGGCGGCGGGGGATCGCGGAGCGAAACGGGATATATCGCGCGCGACGCGGAATCGCTCTACGCGGCGGCGAAGGCGCGGCTCGACCGCGGCGACACGCAAATCGCGGCGGCGTTGTTCGACGAGGTCGAGCGGCAGCATCCCTATTCGCCGTGGGCGCGACGGGCGCAGCTGATGAGCGCCTTCAGCTACTACACGCGCAAGGATTATACCAAGGCGATAGAGACCGCGCGGCGCTTCCTGACCATCCATCCCGGCAACAAGGACGCGCCCTACGCCTATTACCTGATCGCGCTCAGCTATTACGAGCAGATCAGCGACGTCGATCGCGACCAGCAGATAACCGAACAGGCGCTGGCTGCGCTCAACGACGTACAGCGGCGCTATCCGACCACTCCCTATGCCGCGGACGCGCGCCTGAAAATCGACCTGGTCAACGACCACCTCGCGGGCAAGGAAATGGAGATCGGCCGCTTCTATCAGCGCACCGGCCAGTGGCTGGCCTCGCAGATGCGGTTCCAGAACGTGGTCGAGGACTACCAGACCACCAGCCATACGGCCGAGGCGCTCTATCGGCTTACCGAGACCAGCCTGGCGCTGGGAATTCCGGTCGAGGCGCGCAAGTACGCCGCGGTGCTCGGCGCCAACTATCCCGGAAGCAAGTGGTATCAGCGGGCTCATGCGCTGATGGAACGGCACGCGCCGAATACGAGCGCGAGTTGACCGCCTGATCCCGGTCAGGTTCCGTAGCGCGGGGCCGGACTCTGATCGCGCCCCCGAGACACGATTTCGCCGAGCTGGCTGGAAAACAGCGGCTGTTCGAGGCGGATGCCGGCCACGCCGTCATGCGCCCAGCGCACGCGGCCATCGAGGCGCAGGTCGTCGAGTTCCACCGTCACCGTTTCGCCGGTGACGAACTCGCCGCGGGCAAGGTTGCTGATGCGGCAGCCTTCGGCGGACAGTTCGATGAGGAGGCCTTCGGCCGCGCGTCGCCCCGGCTTGCCCAGCAGCACGGGCTGGCGCAGGGCGTATCGTCTGTGGCTGCGGATTGTGAGTACCGTCATCGACCCCCGGCGCCTCTGTCCCCTGAGTTATCCACACCCATATCGTCATATCTTCATTAACAAATCCTTCTCACGGATTGGCTTCGATTGCGTGCGGTCGACGAGAGACGCGGCGTTGCGCCGCGCCCCGAGCGCTCGTAAGGCTAGGGTCAGGACCCATGACAGCGCCATGCTGACCTCGCTCGCGATCCGCAACGTCGTCCTGATTGAGGCGCTCGACCTCACCTTCGGGCCGGGCCTCGGGGTGCTTACCGGCGAGACGGGCGCGGGCAAGTCGATCCTGCTCGATGCGCTGGGGCTGGCGCTCGGCAGCCGCGCGGAAACCGCGCTGGTGCGTGCGGGGGAAGAGCAGGCGAGCGTCGTCGCGACGTTCGAATTTTCCGCCTTGCCCGAACCGATCCGCGCCGCGCTCGCCGAAGCAGAAGTCGATCTCGAACCCGGCGAACCGCTGATCCTGAAGCGGCGGGTCAAGGCCGATGGGGGCAGCAAGGCCTTCGTCAACGATCAGCCGGTCGGCGTCGCCTTGCTGCGCGAGATCGCACCGGCGCTGGTGGAACTGCACGGTCAGCACGACGATCGCGGGCTGGCGAACCCGCGCGGCCATCGGGCGCTGCTCGATCGCTACGCTGTCGCGGACCTCGCCGGGATGGAAGACGCCTGGGCCAGGTGGCGTGCGGCGGAGGCGACGCTCGATGCGGCGCGGGCCGGCGTCGCCCAAGCCAAAGCCGATCAGGAGCTTTTGCTGGCGCATCTCGCCGAACTGACCGCGATCGCGCCCGAGGAAGGCGAGGAGGAGCGGCTCGCGCTGGCGCGCGCCGACATGCAGAAGGGCGAGAAGCTGGCGGGCGACCTCGAAGCGTTGCGGCTGGTGTGGGACGGGTCGGATTCGGCGCTGGCGCAATTGCGCGGCGCGGCGCGGCGGCTCGACCGGATCGCCGGCGAATACGCGCTGTTGGCCGAAGCGCTGGCGGCGCTCGATCGCGCGACGATCGAAGCTGGCGAGGCCGAAGAGAAGCTGGAGAAGGCGGCCGAAGCGCTGACTTTCGACCCGGCCGAACTCGACCGCATCGAAACCCGGCTGTTCGAGCTGCGCGCCCTGGCTCGCAAGCACGGATGCCAGCCCGACGAGCTGCCGGCGACGATGCGCGCGCTGCGGGCGCGGCTCGATGCGATCGAGGCCGGGGACGCGCACGTGAACGAACTGAAAAGCGCGGCGGCGAAGGCGAGGCAGGATTATCGCGCGCGGGCGGAGGCGCTCCATGCCGCGCGCATCGCGGCGGGGGCGCGACTGGACCAGGCCGTGGCGGCGGAACTGGCGCCGCTCAAGCTCGATGCGGCGCGCTTCCGCACTGCGGTGACCGAACTGCCCGAGGAGCGCTGGGGCGCGCAGGGCATCGATGCGGTGGAGTTTCTGATCGCGACCAATCCCGGCGCCGACTTCGCCCCGCTCACCAAGATCGCCAGCGGCGGCGAGCTGTCGCGCTTCATCCTCGCGCTGAAAGTCGCGCTGGCCGAGCAGGGCGGGGCGGCGACGGTGATCTTCGACGAGATCGACCGCGGCGTTGGCGGCGCGGTGGCGAGCGCGATTGGCGAACGGCTGGCGCGGCTGGCCGGCGGCGGGGGCCAGTTGCTGGCTGTGACTCACAGCCCCCAGGTCGCGGCGCGCGGCGGAACGCACTATCTGATCGAGAAATCGAGCGAGGGCACGGTGACGCGTACGTCGGTGGCGTTGCTCGACGCGGCTGGCCGGCAGGAAGAAATCGCGCGGATGCTGAGCGGAGCGGAAATCACCACCGAAGCGCGCGCGCAGGCCGACCGCTTGCTGGAGGGCGTATGACAAAGCTGCTGGTTCCTTCGATCATGCTCGCCCTCGCCGCCTGCGTTTCAGGCGGCAACGGCCCGTTGCCGAAGCTGGCGCACGACCCCGAGCAGCCGGTGTTGGCGCTGTTCGAGCATGTGCTGACCGCGCACTTCGCCGGCGCCGGAGCAAGCGGTCCGGCGACGTGCGCCAGGCTGGAGCCTGAACCGCTGACAGCCGCACAGGAGAAGGCGCTGATCGAGCGGTTCGCGCGCCTTTCACCGGCTTCGCAATGCGGCGAAGGCGATGCGGCAGTGCGGGTTTACGGCTTCGCCTGCGCGAGCGACGCGCTGTGCGGCGGCTGGGCCACGCGACCGGGCGCGCCAGCGATGCGCTACGCGATGCGGTTCGTGGATGGCGCGTGGCGCTTCGACGGCGACATGCGGGTCATCGCGGAGTGAGCGGGATTGCGTTCGGGTTGGGATCGACGCGCCGTCAGTTCGCCTGCGGAGCGACAGCGATGTTGCTGACGGGTTTCACGGACGTTTCCGGAAAGGCTGCTTCGATGGAAGAGATGTTCGGGTTGGTGGGCGAAGTGAAAGCCATGCCAGGCAGGCGGGAAGAGCTGTTGACCTACCTGCTGGAAGGCGCTGCCGACATGCCCGGCAACCTGGCCTATGTCGTGGCCGAGGATCTCGCGGATCCCGACGCGATCTGGATTACCGAGATATGGCGGACCAGGACCGATCATGCGAACAGCCTGAAGCTGCCCGCCGTGCGGCAGGCGATCGAGAAGGCGCGGCCGATCATCGCCGGCTTCGGCGCGCGGGCCGAAACGCGGCCGATCGGGTGGGGCAGGTGACAGCGGACATTTCCGAAGCCGAAGCCGCCAACGAACTGATGCGGCTGGCGAAGGCCGTCGCACGGCACGACCGGCTCTATCACGCCGAGGATTCGCCGGAAATTTCGGACGCGGAGTACGACGCGCTGGTGCGGCGCAATGCCGAGTTGGAGGCGGCGTTTCCGCATCTCGTGCGCAAGGATTCGCCGTCGCGCAAGGTGGGGCATGAGATTGCCGCCTCGCCGCTGGGCAAAGTGACTCACGAGGTTCGGATGATGAGCCTCGACAACGCGTTTGCTGACGAGGAGGTAGCGGAGTTCGTGGCGCGCGTGCGGCGCTATCTGAACTTGCCCGAGGACGAGCCGATCGCGTTTACCGCCGAGGACAAGATCGACGGGCTCTCATGCTCGCTGCGCTACGAAGACGGCGTGCTGGTGCGCGCGGCGACCCGCGGCGACGGGCTGGTCGGCGAGGACGTGACCGCGAATGTGCGGCATATCGCCGACATTCCGCAGCGCTTGAAGGGAGCGGGGAAGATACCCGCCGTGTTCGAAGTTCGCGGCGAAGTCTACATGGAGAAACAGGCATTTACCGCGCTCAATTCGCGCCTGATGGAAGAAGGGCGTGCGCGGGCGGAAGCGAGGGGCGAGGCGTTTGATCCGGCGGGCGTGCGCCAGTTCGCCAACCCGCGCAACGCGGCGGCGGGATCGCTGCGGCAGAAGGATGCGGCGGTGACCGCACAGCGCCCGTTGCGTTTCTTCGCGCATGGCTGGGGCGCGGCCAGCGAACTGCCGGCGGACACGCAGTTCGGCGTGATGGGGCGGCTTGGCGAATGGGGCTTTGCGGTTTCGCCCGATCTCGTGTGCTGCCAGTCGCTTGACGACATGTTGCGGCAATATGCGAAGATCGCGGCTCGGCGCGCGGACCTGCCCTACGACATCGACGGCGTGGTCTATAAGGTGGACCGGCTCGACTGGCAGGCCCGGCTCGGGTTCGTGGCCAAGGCGCCGCGCTGGGGAATGGCGCACAAGTTCCCCGCCGAGCGCGCCGAGACGGAATTGCTGGCGATCGACATCCAGGTCGGGCGCACCGGCAAACTGACGCCGGTCGGGCGCCTGAAGCCGGTGCTGGTCGGCGGCGTGACGGTGACCAACGTCACGCTGCACAACCGCGACGAGATCGCCCGCCTCGGCGTGCGCGTGGGCGACCGGGTGGTGTTGCAGCGCGCAGGCGACGTGATCCCGCAGGTAGTCGAGAACCTCACCCGCGAGGAGCCGCGCGAGCCGTTTGTGTTCCCCGATCATTGCCCGGTGTGCGGAAGCGAGGCGGTAGCGGCAGAGGGCGAGGTCGATGTGCGCTGCACCGGCGGCCTCGTGTGCAAGGCGCAGCAGTTCGAGCGGCTGCGCCACTTCGCCAGCCGCGGCGCGCTCGACATCGAAGGGCTGGGCGAGAAGTCCATCGCAGAGTTCCTGGAACTGGGCTGGCTGGCCAAGGGGCCGGGCGACATCTTTCGCCTCCACCGCCGTCGCGGCGACCTGGTCGGGCGCGAAGGCTGGCAGGACAAGTCTGTGGATAACCTGTTGGCTTCTATCGAAGCCAAGCGCCGCCCCGATGCGGCGCGGCTGCTGTTCGGGCTCGGCATTCGCCATGTCGGCGCGGTCACCGCGCGCGATCTGATGAAGCGTTTCCACACGCTCCCCGCGCTGCGCGAAGCCGCCGAGCGCGCGCGTGCGGGCGATGAGGGGGCGAGCGCCGAATTGACCGGCATCGAGGGCGTCGGCCCGGTGGTGGTCGAAGCGCTGGGCGACTTCTTCCACGAGGAGCACAATCGCCAAGTCTGGGCCGATCTGCTCGGCGAAGTCGATCCGCCCGAATACGTGGTCGAAACGCTGGCCAGCCCGGTGTCGGGCAAGACCGTGGTGTTCACCGGCAAGCTCGAAACCATGAGCCGTGACGAGGCCAAGGCGCAGGCCGAACGGCTGGGCGCGCGGGCGGCGGGCTCGGTCAGCGCGCAGACCGACCTCGTGGTCGCCGGGCCGGGCGCGGGAAGCAAGCTCAAGAAGGCGGCCGAACTCGGGATCGAGGTGATCGACGAAGCAGGCTGGGCGGCAATCGTGAAGGAAGCGGGATGAACGGCTTCAAGGGCATGAACCTGGCGATCGGCATCGCCATCGGCGTGGCGTTCGGCGTGGCGATGGACAACATCGGCGTGGGTATCGGCATCGGCATCGCCATCGGGCTCGCGTTCGGCCTGATGGGCAAGAAGAAGGGCGGCGGCGAGGATTGACCCCGCGCGTCAAATCCTGGCTTCGGCGTCAGGCGGGCGGAGCGCCGCTTTCGCCCTCGTCACTGTCGCCGATGTCGGTTTTCCGGTCGATCGTCTCCATCGCCTGTGACGCCTTGGCGTCGAAAATCATAGAGAAGGCGATGCCGATAGCGATCATCGCGCCCGATCCGCCGCCGGCCTTGCGCCGCTTGCGCTTCGCTCGCCGCAGCAGGCCCGGCAGAGCGGCCACGACCGCGAGCACGATGGCGAAAGCGAGAAGCCATTCGATCACTCAAGCAACCCTCCTCCCGGACGCGAGGTGGGGAGGAACCGGCCGCGAGGCAAGCCAGGGCGTGCCGGTGTCGATGTGGGCGCGAGCGGGGGAGCCGGCGCGACCCCTGCCGCCTAGGGCGACGGCCCGGTGAACCGCTGCGCATGATCGAGGAACGCTTCGAACGCCGGCCACATCACGTGGCCCTGATCGTGCTGGAAAAAGGCCAGCGGAAAGTCGCGATAGCCCTGCATGACTTCGGGCATCTCGTCGCCCGGCGGCACGGGAAGCCCGTGCAGGCCCCATGCCGGTTCGGCAAGGCTGGTGGCAATCCACATGCCGCGCGGGTCCACCCAGTCGTCGCCCTTTTCGGCAAGGCCGCTGGACACGAACAGCGGACGCGGGGCGCGCAGCGCGATCAGCATGTGCGCGTCCACCGGCAGGTCCGCCAGCGGCCTGTTGCCGGCGTATTCCATCACGTTGGGCGTGTACCAGTGGTAGGCGTAGGAACCGGCCATGTTGTTCCAGTGCTCGCCGAAATCGCGCCGCATCAGCTTGGCCCCGCCCGCGCCGGAGCTGGAGACCAGCGCATCGGCGAAGGCATGGTCGAAGGCGCTGGCGACCAGCACTGCCTTGCCGAAGCGCGAATGGCCGGCGAGACCGATGCGCTCGCCGTCGATGCGCGGATCGGCGGCGAGCTGTTCGCGCAACCTGCTCGCGCCCCAGCCCCAGGCGTGCAGGGCGCCCCAGTCGCGCTTCTCGCGCGGCCAGCGGACGAGGCCGATCAAGCCTTGTTCCATGAGCGCGGCGGTATCCGCCTGGAGCATCTGGACGCGGTAGGCGACATGGCCCCAGCCGCGTTCCAGCGCCATCGCCTTCGGGTCGGGCGGCGTCGGGCCGGGAAAACGGAAGCCGGGCGGCCAGACATAGGTGTAGTCGATCACCACCGGCACGTTGCGCTTGCCTGCGGGCAGCGTGATTGTGGCGTCGATCGTCGGCCCGCCGCGGCCGTCGGGCGCGAAGACCTGGCCCACCCATTGCTCGACATCGTAGCGGCGATCGGACGCAGCGGAGCTCTTGCTCCACACGATGCGCAAGTCCTGCGCCGCTTCGGGGATGCGGCCGGTCCAGTTGTCCTCGACCAGCCGGACGAGATCGGCGCGGCGTCCGGCCCAGCCTTCGGGCGTGGCATCGGCGGGCGAGGCGAACAGCGGCGGAGGGGCGAGATCGCCTACCTTCGCCTCGTCGAAATTGGCCGCGCGGGGGCTCGACTGGTCGCTGTCGCGCGGCGGGCGCAACTCGCCGAAACCGTGGCGCATGCGCTCGAAATCGTGGACCGGGCCGGGGTCCGGCTGCTGCTGCGCGACCGAGGGCAGGGCGGCGAGCAGGGCCAGCGCCGCCGCATACGCAAGACGTTTCACAGGCCGACGACCTTTCCGCCGTTGTCCGCGCTTTCGTATATCGCCTCGATGATGCGCAAGTCCCGCAGTCCCATTTCACCCGGCGTGCGATGCGGAGTGTTGGCCTTCGCGGCTTGCGAGAAGCCGTCGATCTGCGCCGCGAACTGGGCGAGGGGGCTTGCGGCCTCCACGTCCCGGCGCGGCTGGCCGCCGCCCTCGATCGCAATGCGGTTGTTGTCGTAGGTGGTCGCCGGCTCCATCGTCAGCGAAGCCGTGGCCCCGAAGTAGCGCTGGCGCGAAGCGTAAGGGCTGTAGCAGTAAGAGCTGGAACCCTGCACGTTGATGCCGCTGGCCATGGTCATGCGCCAGTCGACGCCGCCTTCGACTTCGGCGAAGCGCGCGTCGTCGCGCGGATAGGCGTAGGCTGCGCTCACCGAGACCGGCGTATCGCGCTCCAGCATCATCAGCGAGGTGTTGAGCCCGTAAACGCCGATGTCGAACATCGATCCGCCGCCCGCGAGCGCCTTTTCCAGCCGCCACTTGTGCGGCGGGAATTCGGGATTGGCGTTGAAGCCGTGATCGCACTGGACATGGCGGATCGCGCCGATCTCGCCCGCTTTCAGCCGGCTCAGCGCCTCTATGTTGGTCGGCTCGAAATGCACGCGATAGGCGACGCCGAGCTGCCGGCCGGCGGCTTTCGCGGCCTCGACCATCGCCTCACATTCGGCGGAGGTGCTGGCCATCGGCTTTTCGCACAGTACGTGCTTGCCCGCCTTCAGTGCGCGAATCGTATATTCGGCGTGCATCCCCACCGGCAGGACGATGTAGACGCAGTCGATCTCCGGATTGTCGGCGATGCTGTCGAAGTTCCCGTAATCGTAGAAGCGCAAGACGCCGTATTCCTCGCCCAGCCGCGCGGCCTTGACCGGATCGCCGGAAACGAAGGCCGCCAGCCGCGAATGCCGCGTCCCGTCGAACATCGGAATCACCTGCCCTTGCGCAAATCCGCCCAGGCCGACGATGGCCCAGCCCATCCTGCGCTCAGCCTGTCCGAAAGCCCGCGTCGCGCCCAGGGCAAGCGGCGCGAGGCCGGCGGCCATCAGCAGCCGGCGGCGAACGAGATCGGTGTCGCTGGAATCGGTCATGGCGCTCTCCCGTCCGGGAGTCCGCGCTCCCGATAGCGCTACCATGCATGAAAAACGCGGCGAGTCACGACTCCGGCGGTTCGTCCGCCCATTTCATCACGCCGCCCGCGAACGGCGTCCACCATCCGGTGCGCACGCCGGCGGCCGCCAGCATGTCGCTGGTCCACTGGTTGCAGGTATTGCGCGCGGTGTAGCGGCCGGGCGCGTCGTAGAACACGTCATGCGCGCCATAGCCGGGGTAGCCTACCTTGGGCCCGTTCGGCAGCATCCGTTCGATCGCCGCGACAAGGCGGCGATACTCCGCGCGCGTCAGGCGCAGCGGACGAGCCGTGGCGGACGGGCGGGGCCGCACGTAGTGGGCGACGTGCAGCAGCCCTTCGCCGCCGAAACCGAGAATGCGCACCACCGTGCGCGGCGACAGGTCGGCCCAGGTCTCGGTTTCGAGAAAGACCTCCTTCTCGCCCCAGCTTACCGAAACGTGCGTAAAGGGCAGATGCGATGCCGTTACGTCGCCGGCCGGAAACTCCGCGCGCCAGTCCTTCTCCGGTGTCGTCAGCGGCAGGATCAGCGCGGTGTGGACGCCATTGGTTTCGAGCATGATCTCGATCCCGCTGTCCGGTTCGCGCCAATCGGAATTGCGCGGAATGCTGCTGCCGATCCAGGCCGTCAAAGCGAACAGGGCGACCGCCAGCGCGATCCCGGCGGCGGCCGCGCCGAGGATCCGGCTCAGCTTGTGGAGCGCCGTCGCAGCCACAGGATCGACCAGTCCCCGCTTGCCAGCCGCCCGGCCAGCCGGAAGCCCGCGGTGCGATAGGCGGCGCGTACCGCCGGTTCTTGCGTTTCGAGCAATCCGGCAAGGAGCACGCTGCCGCCCGGCTCCACCGCATCGGCAAAATCCCCCGCGAGCGCCACCAGCGGCCCGGCGAGGATATTCGCGACGATGAGATCGTAAGGCGCACGGCCGGCGAGAACGGCGTGATCCAGCCCTTCGGCGATCACCATCGCCAGTTCGCCCTGCCGTGTGCCGAGCGCAACTCCATTGAGCAGCGCGTTCTCGATCACCACCGGCTCGCACACCGCGTCGATGTCGCTGGCGACCGCGCGGGCGCCGGGCCACAGCGCCAGCGCGGCGAACGCCAGCAGGCCCGTGCCGGCGCCGATGTCGGCCAGATTGCGCGCCACAACGCCGCGCCGCTTCATCGCATCGAGCATCGTCAGGCAACCGGCAGTGGTGGCGTGCTGGCCCGTACCGAACGCCTGGCTCGCCGGGACGATCAGGTCCACGGCGTCCGGATCGGGCGGGAAATCCGGCGTGCGGACATGGAACCGGCCTGCGCGGATCGGCGCGGCCAACCGCTGCGTCTCGGCCACCCAGTCGGTGTCGGGCAATTTCTCCACGGTCAGATCGGGCGTGGCGCCGCTGAACAGCACCGCCACCGCCTTGCGGTCGGCAGCGGTCGGCTTGCGTTCGATGTAGGCTTCGAGCACCCACTCGTTCGGCCGATCCGCGGCCGTTTCGCTGCCGGTGAGGACGATGGCGTGATCCCAGTCCTCGATCGTTTCGTGCGCCGCCAGCGCGGACTGCACCGCTGCCTTGGAACCGCGCGCGACCAGCTTCCAGCTCACCGTTCGCGCTCCAGCCGCGCTTCGAGGCCTTCGCGCCCCCGGTCCGCGTAGTAGCGACAGGCGCCGGGCGCCGCGAGCGGCGCGTCGCCGGCAAGCCGCTCGAACAGCGTACTGGCCGAAGGGTGCGGCGTGAACAGCAGGTCGCAATCGAGCGCGGCAATGCGATCGAACGAAGCGGAAAAGGCTGCGACGTAGTCGGGGCGATCGGAGAAGCGGTAGTCGTCGGCGGAAATCGCGGTGACGCTGTCGACAAAGGCCGCGTCGTGACAGGTTTCACCCTCGCACGCGCGCCATGTCCAGCTTGTCGAGCCCGGCGTGTGGCCGGGCGTTGCATGCAGCGTGAGCGCGAGATCGCCGAGTTCGAGTGTGTCGCCGTCGGCGAGTATTCGCGTCACCGTCACCGGCTCGAACTCGTCGCCGAGGCCGGCTTGCGGATCGGCGGGTTCGCCCGTGCCGCCGCTTTCGAGCGCCGGCCGCGCCGCCTCGCTCGCAGCCAGTCCGGCGCCGGTCAGCCGCAGCAGTTCGGCTAATCCGCCGACATGGTCGCTGTGCGGATGGCTGGTGACGATCCACTTCACCGAATCGGGACGCAAGCCCAGCCGTTCGATGTTGGCGGCCACGAGGGGCGCAGCGTCGGCCGGACCGGTATCGAGCAGGATGTTGCCCTCGCTCCCGATCACCAACAAGACCACGATTCCGCACGTGCCGACGTCGTAGATGTTCCCGAACAGGCGCACCGGCGGCGCGGGATCGCTCCAGCCGTCCTTGTCTTCGCACTGGGCGAGCAGATCCTCGACCGGCGAGCCTTCGGGCAGGGGCGCGGCCGTGGTCGGCAGGGCGCACGAGGCGCAGAGAAGCGAGATGGCGGCGATTCTAGCGAACATAGCTGGCTCCATTGGCATCGATCACCGCGCCCGTCATGCTCGGTGGGGCGTCGAGCGCGCAGAATGCCGCGATGGCCGCGATTTCCGCTGGCGTGGCCACGCGGCCGAGGGGGATGTCGGCAAGGAGCGCCGGCCCGCCGCGGCTGGCGAGATAGTCGTCGGCCGCGGAGTCTTGCGGCGCGGTGTCGGTGAAGCCCGGCGCGATGGCGAAGCTCAGGATGCCTTGCGCGGCGTAGGCGCGGGCGATCGTCTTGTGCAGCGCCAGCATCCCGCCCTTCGATGCCGCATAGTGCCAGTGATCGGGCGAATCGCCGCGATGGCCCGCGCGGCTGGCGATATGGACGATGCGGCCGCTTCGCCCGCTGTCGAGCCAGTGGCGCACCGCGAACCGGCAGAGCTGGGCCGCTGCGGTGAGATTGACGCGCAAGGTGTCCTCCCACGCGTCGAGCCAGGCGATGTCGGAGGACGCTATCGGATTGGCGGCGAAAATGCCGGCATTGCTGACCAGCGCGTCGATCCGTCCGCCGGACCGTTCGAGCGCTTCCTGCCACAGCATTTGCGGACCGGCCGGCTCGGCGAAGTCGGCCGCGATCGTCTGCGCGTCGGCCGCGCGCGTCGCATGGCCGATCACCGTCGCGCCGCGCTCGCGCAGCGCGCCGGCGATGTCCCGGCCGATTCCGCGGCTGGAGCCGGTGACGAGAACCGTGGGCATGCGCCCCTATCGCTCATGTCGCCCGTTCCTGTCGAGCGAAGGCGCAGCGGGGCCGTGGAGGGGTCGCACAGCTTGCACGGCCCGGCGCATTCGCTAAGGGAGCCCCACATCCGCAACTCTCGGGACACGCCATGGCAAACCGCCCGCTTTCGCCGCACCTGTCGATCTGGAGATGGGGACCGGCGATGCTCGTCTCGATCCTTCACCGGGTCAGCGGCGACGGCATGGCTTTCGTCGGATTGCCGGTGCTGCTGTGGTGGCTCGGCGCGCTGGCGAGCGGGCCGGAGGCTTACGACCTGTTCGCCGCAGTCGCGACCTCGGTTCCCGGCTATATCGTGCTGGTCGGGTTGAGCTGGGCGTTCTTCAACCATTTCTGCTCGGGCGTGCGCCACTTCGTTCTCGACATCGGCGCCGGCTACGAGGTCGACGCCAACAACCGCTGGTCGGTGGTCACCACCGCGGGCGGAATCGTTCTCACCGCGGCATTCTGGGCCGCCATCCTGCTGCGCTGAGGGAGGCGACGATGGGTAACGGAACCTCTATCGGACGCGTTCGCGGGCTCGGCGCGGCGCATCAGGGGGCGCATCACTGGCTGCTGCAACGCTTCACCGCCGCGGGCAACCTGATCACTGTCTCGTTCCTCGTCATTTCGTTCCTGCTGCTGCCCGACCTCTCGCACGAGACGATGTCCGCCTGGATACGCCAGCCTCTGGTGGCGTTGGCGCTGGCGCTGATGGTCGTCAGCGTGTTCTGGCACGCCCGGCTCGGGCTTCAGGTTTTGATAGAGGATTACCTGCATCGGCCGGCTCCGCGGTTCGCCGCGATCCTGGCGCTCAACCTCGCCGCGTTCGCCGGCGCTGGCTTCGGCCTGCTTTCGCTCCTTCGCGTGGTCGCGGGCCCGGTTCTGACGGGAGGGGCTGCGTAATGTCCGGCGCCACTCCCGCCTACAAGATCATCGACCATACCTACGACGTCGTCGTCGTCGGCGCCGGCGGTTCGGGCCTGCGCGCGACGATGGGCGCGGCCGAGGCCGGGCTGAAGACCGCCTGCGTGACCAAGGTGTTCCCCACGCGCAGCCACACCGTCGCGGCGCAGGGCGGCATTGCGGCTTCGCTGGGCAACAACTCGCCCGATCACTGGACCTGGCACATGTACGACACCGTCAAGGGGTCGGACTGGTTGGGGGACCAGGACGCGATCGAATACATGGTGCGCGAAGCGCCGAACGCGGTCTACGAGCTTGAGCACGCGGGGATGCCGTTCAGCCGCAACGCCAACGGCACGATCTACCAGCGCCCGTTCGGCGGGCACATGCAGAACATGGGTGAAGGGCCCCCCGTGCAGAGAACGGCGGCCGCCGCCGACCGCACCGGCCACGCGATGCTTCATGCGCTCTACCAGCAGAGCCTGAAGTACGACGCGGACTTCTTCATAGAATATTTCGCCATCGACCTCATCATGAGCGGCGGCAAATGCGTCGGCGTGATCGCACTGTGCCTCGACGATGGCTCCATCCATCGCTTCCGCGCGCAGGCCGTCGTGCTGGCGACCGGCGGATACGGCCGCACCTATTTCACCTGCACCAGCGCGCATACCTGCACCGGCGACGGCGGTGGCATGGTGCTGCGCGCCGGGCTGGCGTTGCAGGACATGGAATTCGTCCAGTTCCACCCGACCGGCATCTACGGCGCCGGCGTGCTCATCACCGAAGGCGCGCGGGGCGAGGGCGGATATCTGACCAACAGCGAGGGCGAGCGGTTCATGGAGCGCTATGCGCCGTCCGCGAAGGATCTCGCCAGCCGCGACGTGGTCAGCCGTTCGATGGCGATGGAAATCCGCGAGGGACGCGGCGTGGGCCCGCACAAGGACCACATCTACCTGCACCTCGACCATATCGATCCGAAAGTGCTGGCCGAACGGCTGCCGGGCATTACCGAAAGCGGCAAGATTTTCGCCGGCGTGGACCTGACGCGCCAGCCGCTGCCGGTGGTGCCCACGGTGCACTACAACATGGGCGGCATCCCGACGAATTATCACGGCGAAGTCGTCACCATCGGCGCGGACGGCAATCCGGAAGCGGTCGTGCCCGGCCTGTTCGCGGTGGGCGAGGCGGCGTGCGTCTCCGTCCACGGCGCCAACCGGCTCGGCTCGAACTCGCTGATCGACCTCGTGGTGTTCGGCCGCGCCACGGGCCACCGGCTCAAGGAATTGCTCAAGCCCAACGCCGCGCAGGAGGAACTGCCGAAAGACAGCGCCGATTTCGCGCTTGGCAGGCTCGACCATTTCCGCAACGCTGCCGGCGGCCGCCCGACCGCTTCGATCCGCACCGACATGCAGCGCTGCATGTCCGCCCACGCAGCAGTGTTCCGCACCGACGAGGTCATGGCCGAAGGCAAGGCCAAATTGGCCGAAATCTACGCCTCGATGCAGGACATCTCGGTCGCCGACCGCTCGCTGATCTGGAACAGCGACCTGATCGAAACGCTGGAACTCGACAACCTGATCTCGCAGGCCACGGTGACGCTGCACGGCGCCCACGCCCGCAAGGAAAGCCGCGGCGCGCACGCGCACGAGGACTTCCCCGATCGCGACGACAAGAACTGGATGAAGCACACCGCAAGCTGGTTCGGCGGCTGGGGCGGCAAGGGCGGCGACGTGCGCCTCGATTACCGCCCGGTGCACGAATACACGCTCACCGACGATGTGGAGTACATCAAGCCGAAGAAGCGGGTGTATTGAGAGCGCAAAGCACGGCAATCGCCGCCTGCCGGTTTCCGCCTTGCCGTTATTCCATCTGCTCGAACGCTATCAGGAATGCTCGATCTTGTTCGAGATGTCCTCCCGCTCGTGGATGATACGGACAACGATCAGTTCGGTTTCGGTACAGCGGTAGATTGCGCGATGCGCGCCTGATCGGATCTTGCGGTATTCGTTCGGCAATCCCGCAGTTTGGCTGCCGATACCGGGAAACTCCGCTGCAAAGTCGATCTGGCGGCGCAGGTCTTCGAGGTAGCGTTTCGCCTGGGCTTCACCCCATTGGGCCTTGGTGTACCGGCTGATTTCCAGCAGTTCGATTTCAACCTGTGGTCGCAGGACGACCTCAAGCATTCGGGAATTGTTCAGCGAAAAAGGCATCCCAATCGAACGGACGGGGCGGCCCGCTTTCCTCCCCTTCCCGGACAAGTTGGCGCAGATGTTCGATCCGTGCATCGCGCTCCTCCGCGCGACGCAGGGCATCGCGGACGACTTCGCTCACCGAGCTGAACTCGCCAGATTCGACCTTGCGGTGCGCGTATGCAAGGTGCCGGTCGTTGAGGGCGATCGAGGTGTTTTTCGTGGCCATGCAGTAGATGTTACCACGATTTGGTAATCACCTCAACGATAGCTTGGCGCGCATGGTGAACCGATAGACCCGGCCGCTGTTATGTGGGTCAATACGTCTGCGCCCGTCCGATCAGTTCTCCGCTCGCCGCGCGCTGAGGATCTTCACCGGCTGCGCCAGCATCTGGCCCTTCATCCAGCCTTCGCCTTTTTCCGGATCGACCGGAGCGTCGAAGATCGCCCGCACCACTTCCATTCCCTGCGTCACGCGGCCGAACGCGGCGTAGCCGGGGCGCAGGCTTTCGTCCTCGTTGTCCGGGTCCGCGTCGAGTCCGGGCTGGGGCGCCAGCATGATCGAGAAATCGCCGGTGGCGCTCCCCGGTTCGTTGCGCGCCATGGAGATCGCGCCGGTGGTGTGCGTCACGCCGGTCAGGTCGGTCGGCTCGTGCGCGATCGGGGGCAGGATGCGATCGGGATCGTACTGCGTCCCGCCCTGGATGAGCCCGTTCGGCTGCTCGCCCCAATCGAGCCGCATCGCGCGGTAGAACACTGTGCCGTCGAGCCGCTTTTCCTCCACGTAGCGCAGGAAATTGGCTGCGGTGACAGGCGCGCGCTCGGTTTCGAGGGCGATGACGATGTCGCCCATCTCGGTGGTCAGCACCACGTCGGTCGTCTGCTGGGACCACGCGGCGGCGGGGGACAGGGCGAGGACCGAAAGGGCGGCGCGAAAGGCGAATCGTTTCAGCATCGCCCGATGTTGCGACAGCGCGCGGCATATCGCCAGATGCGTTGGGGTCCGTACTAGGGTCCTGACCCTAGGCGGCGAGTTCGCGCATCCGCCGCTCGAATGCCGAATGATCCGGCAGCAGGTCGGTAAGACGGAAAGTGTCGAGATGGGCCAGAAATGCCTCCAGCGCGCCCGCCAGCGCCGGCTGAAGGCCGCACACGCCGGTTATCGCGCAGCCCTGGCCTTCGGGAAAGCAGGCGACGAAGCTCTCCAGCCGCTCGAACCGCCGCACCACATCGCCTATCACGATCTCGTCGGCGGGCCGCGCCAGCCGCATGCCGCCGCTCCGCCCGCGAAACGTGCTGATGAATCCTTCGGCCTGGAGCCGTTGCGCCACTTTGGCGAGGTGGTTGCGCGACACGCCATGGCGGCGCGCGATCTCGTCCACCGACAGCAGGGCATCCGCCGATGACAGCGCCATCAGTGTGCGCAGGGCATAGTCGCTGTGAAGGCTCAACTGCATAAAAGAGGTATATTGGATATTGATTTTAGACGCAACCCGCTTAAACGGGTATTCAAGATACCTCTTATGAGTCGGAGCATCGCGTGACAGTCGCAACAGAGGACGAAGCCCGCGAACATGCGCTGCGCGCCCGCGCGGAGAAGAAGCGGGCGGCGGAAGCGATCGGCATCGACGCGGCCTACGTCGACCGCTTCGTCGAGGATTTCTACGCCGCCGTGCGCGATGACGAGGTGCTTGGCCCGATCTTCGACGCGCGCATCGCCAACTGGCCGGAACATCTCGCGCGGATGAAAGCGTTCTGGCGCTCCATCCTGCACAACAGCGGCGAATTTTCGGGCAATCCGATGGTCAAGCACCTGGCGATCCCGGGGCTCGACATCACCCATTTCTCGCACTGGCTGAACCTGTTCTACGCCACCTTGCGCAAGCTGGAAGGCTCGGCGGAGGCGACCGAGCTGGTCGGCGCCCGCGCGCGCATGATCGCCGACAGCCTCCTCACCGGAATCGCCATGCACCGTGACGGTCTCACCGGGGGGAGGGCAGGAAAGGACCTTCCTTATGTCTGAGCCGCTGCCCCGACCGCTTCCGCCCACCGTTGTGGCGGAGCCGGCGCCGGAACTGCCCGCCGGCGTCGGTAACGACAACGACAACGACAACGAAGCCGCCGCGCCGGCGCGCGAGGGGGAGCGGCGCTGGTTCGAGTTCCCGCGCTCCATCTGGCGGACCATGCTCGCCTGTTACGGCGTGTTCCTGGCGGCCCTTGTCGCCGCCACCGCGCGCGGCGTGAACGCGCGGCTGATGGCGGTGATCTCGGCGGTCTACATGACGGTCCTGTTCGGCAGCGTCTATGTGATGATGCGGCAGCCCAATCCGCAGCCGGCCAGCCCGCTGGAGCGGCCCGGCGGCGTTCTTCAGACGGCCGACGGCCCGTTGACCTTCAACGAAGTGGCGGCGCAGGTGCTGACCGTGCCGATCGCCTTCGTCGTGCTCGGCTTCGTGTTCCTGGCGTTGCGGATCGTTTTCGTGCCGTGACGCGGTCCGCACGCTTCTCGCCGCGCGGCAGATTGCCCGACAGGGCCGAACCCTATCGCACGATCGGCCCGTTCGGATCGGCCAGCCTGCCCGCGGGGCTGCGCGGCGCGCACAGCCTGAAGCCCACCGTGTGGGGTGTCCTCCAGCTCCATGAAGGAAGCCTGGCGTTCTGCTGGGACGACGAGGAGGGCGGGCGGCACGATCTTTCCGCTCCCGCCAGCATGGTCATACCGCCCGAAGTGTTTCACCATCTCGAAACCGATGGGCCGTTCTCGCTTTCGGTGACGTTCTACCGCTGACGCAGGTTGTCGCGCGTCAGGTCGGCCGTGGTCTTCGCCCCCATCAGCTTCATCCCGCGCACGATTTCGGCTTCCAGCAGGGCCAACGCGCGCTCGACCCCCGGCTGCCCGGCGGCGGCAAGGGCGTAGAGGTACAGCCGGCCGCCGGAAACGGCCTTCGCCCCCAGGCTCAGCGCCTTCAGCACATGGGTGCCGCGCCGCACGCCGCCGTCGAGGATCACCTCCAGCTTGTCGCCCACCGCGTCGACGATCTCTGCAAGCTGATCGAACGGCGCGCGGCTGCCGTCGAGCTGGCGGCCGCCGTGGTTGGAAATCATGATCGCATCGCACCCCATCGCCGCCGCGCGTTTCGCGTCGCCGACCGACATCACGCCCTTGAGCACGAACTTGCCGCCCCAGTCGTCGCGCAGCTTTTCCGCCGCTTTCCAGTCCATCGACGGGTCGAGCATGGTGTTGAAGTAGTCCGCGATCGACAGGGCGAAGTTGCTGCCTTCCCGCACATGGTCTTTCAGGTTGGCGAGTTCGAACTTTTCCCGGAACAGGTAATCGAGCGCCCACCGCGGCTTCGCGGCGTAGGACAGCGCGCTCGCCGGGGTGATGCGGGGCGGGGTGGTGAAGCCGGTGCGCCGGCATCGTTCGCGGTTGCCGCTGACGATGGTGTCCACCGTCAGCGCCACCGCATCGAAGCGCGCCGCCTGCGCGCGTTCCAGCAGCGCGGCGTTCAGTCCCTTGTCCTTGTGGTAATAGTACTGGAGCATCTTCGGGCCGGAGAAGCGGCTGCCGATCTCCTCGATGCCGACGCTGGCGAGGCTGGAAATGCCGAACCACAGCCCGAACTTTTCCGCCGCCGCCGCCACCGCGCGTTCGCCCTGCCAGTGGAACAGGCGCTGGAGCGCGGTCGGCGACAGCATCAGCGGCAGCGGCGTCATCTTGCCGAGCACGGTCACCGAGGGGTCGATCGTTTCCACACCCGCCAGCACGTCCGGAACCAGATCGATCTCGTCGAAGGCGGCGGTGTTGCGGTCCTTCGTCCGCTCGTCGTCGGCCGCGCCGTCGATGTAGTGGAACACGGGGAAGGGCAGCCGCCGCTTCGCCAGCGCGCGGAAATCGGCGATGTTGTGGCAGTCAGAAAGGCGGTTCACGCGGGGTTTCAGGCGGTCCATGGCCGGACCGTAGAACGGCTGGCGGACCTTGCAAGTCGTTCATTCGTGCTTCATGTTTACAGACGTAGTCGTTTGATCTACAGGTGTAGTCGCCAAGGGAGGACGACGTGGCCGAAGCCGGCGAACCACAGGTCGAACGGATCAGCGAAGCCGAACACGCAGTGATGGAAGCGCTGTGGGCGCGCAGCCCGCAAACCGCCGCCGAAGTGTGCGAAGCGGTGTGCGAGGAACGCGGCTGGTCGATGCCGACCGTCAAGACCCTGCTTTCGCGCCTCGTCGCCAAAGGCGCGGTGGCGACCGAGCCCGACGGCCGCCGGTTCCTCTACACCCCCCTGCTCGAACGCGCGGACTATGTCGGCGGCGAATCGCGCCGGCTGGTCGATCGCCTGTTCGGCGGCCGCGCCGCGCCGCTCTTCGCCCACCTCGCCGAAGCGGAGGCGCTGTCGGACGACGACCTCGCCGAGATCGAGCGTCTGCTGAAGGGGATGCGCAAATGATCGCTTGGTTGCTCGACACGCTCGTCTACACCGGACTGCTGATCGGCCTCGTGCTCGCGCTGCGCCGCCCGTTCGGGCGTTGGTTCGGGCCGCAGGTCGCCTATGCGCTGTGGGCGTTGCCGTTCCTGCGCCTGCTGCTGCCGCCGATCGTCCTGCCGGCGAGCCTCGCCCCGGAACCGGCGACGCTCGATGCGGCCCCCCTTGCCGAAATGCCCGCCACTGCGCCGGCCCCGCCGGCGACCGGGTTTCCCATCGAATCCGTCGCCACCCTGCCGGATGCCGCGTTCTCGTCCGCTCCTGCCTGGGCATGGAGCGATCTCGCCGCGCCCGTCGTGTCGATCTGGGCCGGCGTCGCCATCGCGTTCCTCGCCTGGCGCGTGGTCACGTATCGGCGGATGCGCCGCGACCTCCTTCAGGACGCGCGCCCCGTGGGCGAAATCAGCCGGATCCGCCTGATCGAAACGCCCGCGCTCACCGCGCCGGTCGCGTTCGGTGTGCTCGACAAGGTCATCGCGCTGCCGCCGCGGTTCATGGCGCAACCCGACCTCGTCGCACGCGATCTCGCGATCGAGCACGAGCTGGGCCATCACAACGGGCGCGACCTGCTTGCCAACTTCGCCGCACAGGCGCTGCTGGCGCTGCACTGGTTCAATCCGCTGGCGTGGCTCGGTTGGCGGGCGATGCGTCGCGACCAGGAAGCCGCCTGCGATGCGCGGGTGATCGCCGGGCGCAGCCATGAAGACCGCCTGCGCTACGCTTCCCTCATTGCCGGAGTCGCGACGGGACCGCGACTCGCGCTTGCCGCGCCGATGGCCTGCCCGGTCCTCGGAGAGCGGTCCATCGTTCACCGTCTGAGGAGTCTGTCGATGTCCGAAAAGTCCCGCCGCCGCCGCAATCTGGGCCGCGCCCTCGTCGGCGCCGGAGCGCTGGCCCTGCCGCTCACCGCCTCTATATCCTACGCGGCGGTGCAGGCGGTCGAGGCCCCGGCTGTCGCCGCCGCGCCTGATTCGCCGGAAGCGCACGCGGCTGCCGCGCCGAACGCGGACGGGCGGGAGATCCGCGCCATCGTCGTCCGGCAGGACGGATCCGATGCAGCAGAGCCGGGCGAAGTCCGTCGCTTTGCCTTGCAGCGCGGCGACCTTCCGCCGGTTCCCCCGACGCCGCCCGCGCCCCCGGCTCCTGCCGCGCCGCCGATACCGGCCTTCGATTTCCCCGACTTCGACCCGTCCGATCCCGCTTTCGAAGCCAGCATGGAGCGCTTCGAGCGCGACATGGAGCAATGGTCGCGCAGGATGGAGGATTGGGGTGAGAAGTGGGGCGAGCAATACGCCGCCCGGATGGAGGCCCATGCGCTTGCCGCCGCGGAAGTCGCCCGTAACGCGCCCGAGGTGATAGAGAGCTGCGATCCGGCCGAACGGCGCCGGGCCACGACCGCCGACGGCCGCCCGCGCGTGGTGATCTGCGAGCGCGAGATCCGGGCCCGCGCGGAAGCCGGCGCCCTGGCGAGCCTGCGCGGAGCGCGCGCCTCGATCGCCCACAACGGCCAGATCGGGGCGGACGTCCAGCGTGGAATCCTCGCCGAGCTCGACGAGGAGATAGCGCGGATCGAGCGCGGCGGAAATTGACCGCCGCCGCGCGGGCGCGCGCTACCCCGCCTGGACGATCCTGTCGCACTGGGTGTCGTCGCCGGTTTCCAGCCCCAGCCGCAGCGCCTGCATGCGCTGCTCGCTGGTGCCGTGGGTGAAGCTTTCCGGGCTCACCGCCTGGCCTGCGCGGCGCATCAGCGTGTCGTCCCCGATGGCGGCGGCGGCTTGCATCCCTTCCTCGAAGTCGCCTGGCTCGATCGCGTTGCGGTTCTTGCCCGCCCACACGCCGGCGTAGCAGTCGGCCTGCAATTCCATCAGCACCTGCAATCGGTTGGCGGCGCGGGGGTTCTGCTGCTGCGCGCTGCGGATCTGGCCGGCGATGCCGGTCAGCGCCTGGATGTGGTGGCCGTATTCGTGCGCGATGACATAGTAGCGCGCGAAATCCCCAGGGCCCGCGCCCATCTGCCGGTCGAGCTGATCGTAGAACGTGGTGTCGATGTAGATGCCTTCGTCGGCCGGGCAGTAGAATGGCCCCATCGCGCTTTGCGCCGCGCCGCAGCCGGACTGGCCGGCCTGCGAATAGAACACCAGCTTGGGCTGCCGGAACGGGATTCCCGCCTGGCGGAACAGCGGGGCCCAGGTTTCATCCAGCGAGGCGAGCGCGGCGCAGCTTTCCTGGCTGTAGGCGTTGACCGAACAGCTCTCCTCGGCCGTCATGCCGCCTTGCCCGCTGTCGATCTGCGCGGGCCCCTGCATCTGTTCCATGGTCCCGAGCATCTGCGCCGGATCGATCCCGAACACGAGCGCGCCGATCAGCGCGATGGCGATCGCGCCGCAGCCCAGCTTGCCGCCGCCTCCGCCGGGAAAGCGGCCGCGCTGGTCTTCCACCCTGATTCTGTTCGGATCGAACGGATTGAGCCTCATGAAGCCCCCTGTTTTGTGCGCTTGCGAAGAAAGCACTGGACCCAGGCTGTCTCGCCCCCCAATTCTGGCCCCCCAAGTCTGGCAAGGCAACCGCATGGAGTCGAGAATGTTCCTTCAGGGCAAGCGAGCGCTGGTCACGGGTTCGACTTCCGGCATCGGGCTGGCGATCGCCCGCGCCCTGGCGGCGCAAGGCGCGAAAGTGGTGCTCAACGGCTTCGGCGATCCCGCGGAGATCGCGCGCCTGCAAGCGGACCTGGACGCCGATTTCGTCGGCGCCGACCTCAGCGTGCGACAGGGCGTCGAAGAGCTGATGGGCGCTGCCGGCCCGGTCGATGTGCTGGTCAACAACGCCGGCATGCAGCACGTCGCCCCGGTGGAGGATTTTCCGCCCGATACCTGGGACACGATCATCGCCCTCAACCTGTCGGCCGCGTTCCACACCGCGCGCCTCGCAATTCCGCACATGAAGGCGCAGGGGTGGGGGCGCATCGTCAACACCGCCAGCGCTCACTCGCTCGTCGCCAGTCCGTTCAAGTCGGCCTACGTTTCCGCCAAGCACGGCCTTGCGGGCCTGACCAAGACGCTGGCGCTGGAACTGGCCGAGCATGGCATTACCGCCAACTGCATCAGCCCCGGCTACGTCTGGACCCCGCTGGTCGAAAACCAGATCCCCGACACCATGGCCGCGCGGGGCATGACGCGCGAGGAAGTGATGCGCGACGTGCTGCTGGCCAAGCAGCCGACCAGGAAGTTCGTCCAGCCGGAAGACGTGGCGGCGCTGGCGCTGTTCCTGTGCCGCGACGAGGCGCAGAACATCAACGGATCGAACTACAGCATCGATGGCGGCTGGACTGCGGAGTAGAAGCGGCTACTGTATTGCCCATATGACACACATATCGGTGGAGGACCGAAATGGCGGATTGTCCAAAGTGCCGCGGGCGCATGACGCAAGGGTATGTCTACCTCCCGGACACGGGCGGCCGGGTCAAATGGCGCGATGGCGAACCGGGCTGGAAGGCGGTGCTGGGAATGGCGGGGAAATCGGTCGACCTGGCGTCGCGCCGCTGCGGGGAATGCGGCTTCGTGGAATTCTACGTCGATACGCAGGCCAGGCCGGTCAAGACGCTCAAGTCGATCGACGAGGAGAACGAGCGGCTGCGCAGCCTGGTGACGAGGCTGCAAGACCGGGTCGCGACTCTGGAGACGATCGCCACCGATCCGGCGGAACGCACCGCGCGCGAGATCGAGGCTTTGCGGGCGCTGCCGCCCGGCAGGGGGGAGGGCGACGCCTGACCGGGCAAGCGTTCAGGCGCGCTTGATCTTCTCCATCGCCTTGCCCTTGGCCAGTTCGTCCACCAGCTTGTCCAGCCAGCGCGCCTGCTGCTCCAGCGGATCCTCGATGTCCTCGACCCGATAGCCGCAGATCGTGCCGGTGATCTTCGCCGCGTTCGGGTTGATGCGCGGCGCTTCGGCAAAGAACCTGCGATAGTCGGCCCCGCCTTCGATCTGCGCTTCGAGCCCGGCGGCGTCGTAGCCGGTGAGCCACAGCGTGATCTCGTCCACCTCCTGCTTCGTGCGGCCCTTCCGTTCGGCCTTCTGCACCAGCATCGGATAGACCTTGCCGAATATCAGCTTGCCGATGTCGCGCTTTGCCATGGCATGCCTCCTCTCGCGAAGCAGTCTACCCGTGGCGTTCGCTGCCGGACACCCCCTAGCGGTTGCCACGATCCGCGTTTACATGGGCCGCCACGAATCGTTCCTGCGCAAGGCAAAGTGGCAATCATGGAAATCGAAACCGGCCTCACTTTCGACGACGTCCTGCTGAGGCCGGCCGAAAGCGACATCGTTCCTTCGCAGGCCATCACGAAGACCCGCTTCACGCGCGAGATCGCGCTCAATATTCCGGTCATTTCGGCGGCGATGGATACGGTGACCGAGGCCGAGATGGCCATCGTCATGGCCCAGCTCGGCGGGATTGGCGTGCTGCACCGGAACCTCACCATCGAGGAACAGTGCGACGCGGTGCGCCGCGTGAAGCGCTTCGAAAGCGGCATGGTGGTCAACCCGATCACGATCACGCCCGACGCCACGCTGGGCGAGGCGCAGGCGATCATGGCGCAGAACCGCATCAGCGGCATTCCCGTTGTCGATGCCGGCGGCAAGCTGGTCGGCATCCTCACCAACCGCGACGTGCGCTTCGCCGACAATCCGCAGCAGCCGGTGCGCGAGCTGATGACGCACGAGAACCTCGCCACGGTGAGCGAAGGCGTGAGCCAGGAGGAAGCGCGCCGCCAGCTGCATCAGCGGCGGATCGAGAAGCTGCTGGTGGTGGACGACGACTACCGGTGCATCGGCCTCATCACGGTGAAGGACATCGAAAAGGCGGTGCTCAATCCCGACGCCACCAAGGATGCCGGCGGCCGCCTGCGCGTGGCGGCGGCGACGACCGTGGGCGACAAGGGCTTCGAGCGGACCGAAGCGCTGGTCGACGCCGAATGCGACGTGATCGTCATCGACACCGCGCACGGACACAACCGTGATGTCGCCAAGGCGGTGGAGCGGGTCAAGCGGCTGTCCAATTCGGTGCAGGTCGTGGCCGGCAACGTCGCCACTGCCGAAGCGACCCGTGCGCTTGTCGGGGCGGGGGCCGATGCGGTGAAGGTCGGCATCGGGCCGGGCTCCATCTGCACCACGCGCATCGTTGCCGGCGTGGGCGTGCCTCAGCTGACCGCGATCATGGAAGCCGCCGGCGCGGCGGGCGACGTGCCCGTGATCGGCGACGGCGGCCTGCGCACTTCGGGCGATGCGGCCAAGGCGCTCGCCGCGGGGGCGTCCACCGTGATGATCGGCAGCCTGCTCGCCGGCACCGAGGAAGCGCCGGGCGAAACGTTCCTGTATCAGGGCCGCGCCTACAAGGCCTATCGCGGCATGGGCAGCGTGGGCGCGATGGCGCGCGGCAGCGCGGACCGTTATTTCCAGCAGGACATCAAGGACCAGATGAAGCTGGTGCCCGAGGGGATCGAGGGGCAGGTGCCCTACAAGGGCGCGGCGCGCGACGTGGTCCACCAGCTCGTCGGCGGCATCAAGGCGGCGATGGGCTACACCGGAGCGGCCACGATCGAGGAGCTGCGCACGCGCGGCAAGTTCATCCGCATCACCAACGCGGGCCTCAGCGAAAGCCACGTCCACGACGTGTCGATCACCCGCGAAGCGCCGAACTATCCGACGCGGTAATCCCCCTCCCGCTTGCGGGAGAGGTTAGGGGTGGGCATGCCCGGCTCCGTATGATTCCTCTACCGGCCCACCACCGCACCCTCCCGCGCGCGGGAGCGGAGACATGACTCCCGCCGCGCGCGTCCAGGCTGCGATCGGGCTGCTCGACGCCGTCATCGCCTCGGCGCTGGCGAAAGGCGCGCCGGCCGACCGCATCCTCGCCGACTGGTTCAAGGCCAGCCGCTTCGCCGGATCGAAGGATCGCCGCGCCATCCGCGAACTGGTCTACGGCGCAATCCGCGCCTGCGGGCCGATCCCGCAGACCGGCCGCGCGGCGATGCTGCTCCTGGCCGAAAGCGATCCCTCTCTGCTGCTGCTGTTCGACGGCTCGCCCTACGGCCCCGCGCCGGTCGGGGAAGGCGAGCTTGTCGCCGAAGGCGGCGTCGCCCCGGCCTGGCTGGTCGAACGGCTGGCCGGATCGGACGTCGCCGGGCCCGCGGCGGAGGCGCTGCTGGGCCGCGCTCCGCTCGACATTCGCATCAACGCGCTCAAGGCCGATCGCGCGACCGTGGCGTTGCCCGTCGCCGGCGAACCGCTGCCGTCGGCGCAAGGGCTGCGGTTTGCGTCGGGGACGCCGGTGGAACAATGGGACGCCTTCCGCGAAGGCCTGATCGAAGTGCAGGATTGCGGCAGCCAGCTCGCCTGCGAAGCGGTCGATGCGCGGCCCGGAGAGACGGTGATAGACTTGTGCGCCGGGGCCGGGGGCAAGACACTGGCGCTCGCCGCCGCCATGGCCAACGAGGGCGTGCTGGTCGCCGCCGATACCGATCGCGGACGGCTTTCGCGCCTTGCGCCGCGCGCCGGGCGGGCCGGCGCGCGCGTCGCGCATACGGTGCTGCTCGACCCCGGCCGCGAGATCGAGGCGCTCGGCGAATGGCGCGGCAAGGTCGATGCCGTGCTGGTCGATGCGCCGTGCTCGGGAACGGGCACCTGGCGGCGCAATCCGGAAGCGCGCTGGCGGCTCGACGAGGCCGAACTCGCCCGGCTGGCCGCGCTTCAGGCGCGGCTGCTGGATCTGGGCGCCGGGCTTGTCCGTCCCGGCGGAAGGCTGGTCTACGTCGTCTGCTCGCTGCTCGACGAGGAGGGAAGCGGCCAAGCCGCCGCGTTCCTCGATCGCGCGTCCGGCTGGCGCGCGACACCGCCGCACCTGCCGCTCGGCAGCCCGCGCGGGCCGGGAATCCGCCTTTCGCCGCACCATGACGGCACGGACGGATTCCTGATCGCGCGCCTGGAAAAGCCGTGCTAGCATTGCCCGCGATGGTCGAACCCGCCAGCTTTGACCGGCCCGCGCTCAAGGAGTTCGTGATGCGCTTTACCCCTGCCGCCCTTGCCCTGTCGCTCCTCGCGGCGGTTACCGCCAGCGTGAGCTACGGCAGCGAGCGGCAGCCCGATCCGCGCGCGGCCACGCTCCTCGCCGAAGGCCGCGGCGCGCTTGCAACGGGCGAAGTGCAGGCGGCGATCGACAGCTTCGAAGCGGCGCTGGCGATCGATCCGGGCCACACCGCGATCTATCTCGATCTTGCCGAAGCCGCGCGCCGCGAAGGGCTGCAAGGCAAGGCCATCCACTACTACCGCGAAGCGCTGGAGCGCGAGCCCGGCAATCTCGCCGCGATCTCGGGCGAGGGGGAGGCGCTGCTGGAAAAGGGCGCGGTGGAAAAGGCCCGCCGCAATCTCGCGCAGCTCGAATCGATGTGCGGCGACGATTGCCGCGAAACCCGCGAGCTCGCTGCGGCGCTCGAACAGGGCGAGCGCGCCTCGGTAATGACCGCCGAGGCGATCGCGCCGGTCCCGGTGGTGACGCAGAACTGACGTTGGCCCGTGTTCAGAGCTTTCCTCTGAACCCGTCCACGATCGCCTGATAAACCTCGCGCTTGAACGGCACGATCAGCTCGGGCAGCAGCTCGGGATCGACCCATTTCCACTCGCAGAACTCGGGCGGCTCGTGCGCGCACAGGTCGATGTCGGCATCGGCCCCGGTGAAGCGCGCGAGGAACCAGGTCTGGCGCTGGCCGATGAACCTGCCGCCCCACAGCTTGCCGCGCAGGGTGTCGGGCAGGTCGTAGAACAGCTCTTGCGGCAGGCGCGCCACGATTTCCAGCAACCGGCCGGAAATGCCTGTTTCCTCGGCAATCTCGCGCCGCATCGCGGCCTCGAATTCCTCGCCCGCATCGACCCCGCCCTGGGGCATCTGCCACCAGTCGCCTTCGCGGTTGTCGATCCGCTTGCCGACGAACGCCCTGCCGCCGGCATTGACCACCATGGCCCCCACACAGGGGCGATATTGCATCGGATCGCGTTCGTTCATCGCTTTTCGGTAGAGAATGGCGGTGGGTAATGCCATCCGGCGCATTGCCCGAAAGACAGAAAAACTTGATTGCGGGCGCGGATGGGGAAACCTAGCTGCGACATATTCGCAGGTATAGGGCGCGCGAAGCGCCGGCAGGAACTCGACGATGGCAACCCTCGCGGCCGAACGGCCGGTTGAAACTCAAGCGCCCGAAGCGGTTGTCGTCCGCTTCGCCGGCGACAGCGGCGACGGCATGCAGCTCACCGGCGGGCAGTTCACGCTCTCCACCGCGCTCGCCGGCAACGATCTCGCCACGTTCCCGGACTTTCCGGCCGAGATCCGCGCGCCGCAAGGCACGCTGTTCGGCGTCTCGGCGTTCCAGATCAACTTCGGCTCCACCCAGATCGAAACCGCGGGCGATGCGCCCGACGTGCTGGTGGCGATGAATCCGGCGGCGCTGAAGGTGAACCTCGGCGCGTTGAAGCCCGGCGGCCTCATCGTCGCCGACACCGGCGAATTCTCGAAGCGCAATCTCGACAAGGCGAAGTACGACAGCAACCCGCTCGAAGACGGCAGCCTCGCGAAGTGGGACGTGCTGGCGTTCGACATTTCCGCCCTGACGGTGGAGGCGGTGAAGGAATACGGCCTCGGCAACAAGGACGCCCTGCGCTGCAAGAACATGTGGACGCTGGGGCTGGCGCTGTGGATGTTCGATCGCGACCGGCAGCCGCTGATCGACTGGCTCAACGCCAAGTTCAAGAACAAGCCCGACATCGCCGCCGCCAACGTCGCCGCGCTCAACGCCGGGCACGCCTATGGCGAAACGGCGGAAATCTCCGGCCCGCTGAAGAAGCTGACCATCGCCCCGGTCGAAAGCGAACCCGGCCTCTACCGCACCATCACCGGCGCGGAATCGGTCGCGCTTGGCCTCGTTGCCGGCGCGCAGCTCGCCAGCCTGCCGATGTTCTTCGGCGGCTATCCGATCACGCCCGCCAGCTCGATCCTGCACTATCTGGCGCGGATGAAGGAATTCGGCGTCACCACCTTCCAGGCGGAGGACGAAATTGCCGCGATCTGCGCCGCCATCGGCGCCAGCTATGCCGGGCAACTGGGCGTCACCAGCTCCTCCGGCCCCGGCATCGCGCTCAAGACGGAAGCGATGGGTCTTGCCATCATGACCGAGCTGCCGCTGGTCATCGTCAACAGCCAGCGCGGCGGCCCCAGCACCGGCTTGCCGACCAAGACCGAGCAGAGCGACCTCTACCAGGCGGTCTACGGCCGCAACGGCGACGCGCCGATGCCGGTCATCGCCGCGCGCAGCCCGGCGGACGTGTTCGACGTGGCGATAGAGGCCTGCCGCATCGCGGTGCAGTACATGACGCCGGTCATGCTGCTAACCGACGGCTATATCGCCAACGCGGCCGAACCGTGGAAGGTGCCCGATCCGGCCAGCTACGAGCCGTTCCCGGTCAAGTTCCTCGAAGAGAAGAACGCCAAAAATGCGGAAGGGGGCGAGACACTGCTGCCCTACAAGCGCGACAACAAGGGCGCGCGGCCGTGGATCAAGCCGGGCACGCCGGGCCTGATGCACCGCATCGGCGGGATCGAGAAATCGGCCGATACCGGCCACATCGACTATTCGCCCGCCAACCATCAGGCGATGACCGACGCCCGCAAGGCCAAGATCGACAATATCGCCGTGCCCGACCAGCAGGTCACTCTGGGCGACGCCACCGGCCGCCTCGCGGTGGTTGGCTGGGGCAGCACCTTCGGCCCGATCCATCAGGCCGTGCGCCGCGCGCGCAGGCAGGGCCTGTCGGTCAGCCACATCCACGTGCGCAACATCTGGCCGCTGCCGGGCAACCTCGGCGATCTGCTCGGCGGGTTCGAGCGCGTGCTGATCCCGGAAATGAACACCGGCCAGTTCAAGACCGTGCTGCGCGACCAGTTGTTGATCGACGCCGAAAGCCTGACCAAGACCAGCGGCCAGCCGTTCTCCATCGGCGAGCTGGAAGAGGCCATCGGCAAGTACTTCGACGGCATTCCGGCCAACGAGGGCGGGGAAGTGGACGCGAACCCGACGCAGCTTCCCAATCCGGTGGGAGTCGAAAAATGAATGATATGACCCCCATCCAGACCACGCTGAAAGACTGGGAAACCGATCAGGAAGTCCGCTGGTGCCCCGGCTGCGGCGATTATGCGATCCTCAAGGCGGTGCAGCGCACTCTGCCGCAGCTCGGCGCCAATCCGGCGAAGACGGTGTTCGTCAGCGGCATCGGCTGCTCCAGCCGCTTTCCGTATTACATGGAAAGCTACGGCTTCCACACCATCCACGGCCGCGCGCCGGCCTTCGCCACCGGCATCAAGCTGGCCAACCCGGAACTGGACGTGTGGCTGGTCACCGGCGACGGCGATGGCCTGTCTATCGGCGGCAATCACCTGATGCACGTGCTGCGGCGCAACGTGAACATGCAGATCATGCTGTTCAACAACGAGATCTACGGCCTCACCAAGGGTCAGTATTCGCCCACCAGCCGCGTCGGGACGAAAAGCCCGACCACGCCGGTCGGCTCGGTGGATCGCCCGGCCAACCCCTGCGCCTTCGCGCTCGGGGCGGGGGCGCGGTTCGTCGGGCGCGGGTTCGACGTGTCGAAGTTCCTGCCCGAGGTGCTGACGGCGGCCCATGCCCACAAGGGCGCGGCTTTCGTCGAGATTTTCCAGAACTGCATCGTCTACAACAAGGACGTGTTCAACGATTTCGCCGCGCCCAAGGGGGCGGAAGATCGCCAGCTCTGGCTCAAGGACGGCGAACCCATGCTGTTCGCGGGCGGAGCCAGGGGGATAACGCTCGATCTCGAGACGCTGTCCCTGCAAGTCGTCGATGTGGCGGATGGCGATTGGCAGGCAGCGGGCGTCATCGTCCACAACGTGAAGAACCGCGCCATCGCCCACATGCTGGTGGAAATGCCCTTCGGCCCGTTCCCGATGGCCCTCGGCGTCCTCTACGACGATCCGCGCCCCAGCTTCGAGGAAGCGGTGGTCGAACAGACCGCGCAGGTCGTGGCGGGCAAGGACAACAATCTGGCGAAGCTGCTGGCCAAGGGGCAGACCTGGACGGTATCGGGCGCGGCCGCCGATCCCGCCTGACCGTTTCGGGCAAGAAAAGACTGTCCTACAGGCGCGGGGCTGTGCCATCCACGGATCATGGGTCCGGACGGGAAAACGGCGGAAAACCGCATCCGCGTACGATTGCGTCGCCCGCGAGCAAGAATATTTTTATTTTCCCCGCGCGCGGCGCCGTCGCATCTCCTCTCGCAAACGCGCGCAAATCCGCGCTTTCTGGCGGGTGACGGGCAAGATAGGATATGTCGCTTGTGTCACCCTCGACCGGCCCCGCCGCGCCGGCAACCCGGCACGGGGTGACGCGGCATGGATAACCTGACCCACAGCCTCGTCGGCGCGCTGATCGGGCAGGCGGGGCTCAAGAAGAAGACCGGGCTCGGCATGGCCGCGCTGGTGATCGGGGCGAATATCCCCGACATCGACGGGGTCTGCATGGTTTACGGCACGGAAGGCCTCGCCATGCGCCGCGGGCTGACGCACGGGCCGATTGCCTGGGCGCTGCTGCCGCTGGCGCTGGCGGCAATCCTTTACGGCTGGGACCGATGGCAGGCAAAGCGCGGCAGGCGGCCAGAAGGGCGGCTGCCGGTGCGCTTCGGCTGGCTCTATGCCCTCGGCCTGATCGGCTGCCTCACGCATCCGCTGATGGACTGGATGAACAGCTACGGCATCCGCTTGCTGGAGCCATTCTCCAGCCGCTGGTTCTATGGCGACGTGCTGTTCATCATCGACGTGTGGCTATGGGTCGGGCTCGGCTTTGCGACATGGCTCTCGCTTCGGCGCGAAAGGCGCGGCGGCCAATGGCGACGGCCCGCGTGGATCGCGCTCGGCGCGCTGCTCGCATACCTCGGCGGCAACAAGGCGCTCACGTTCCTGACAGAGGAACGCGCACGCATGAGCGAGCCCTATCCGGCGATAGCGATCGCCAATCCCACGCCGCTCGCCTTCTGGCGGCGAGAAGTTATCGTCGGGGACGGGGAGGGGCGCTGGAGCGTCGGTGGCTCCGCTCTCGACGCCGTGCCGCTTGCATCGTGCGACCTCGAAGCCGCCCGCCGGAACGACCCGCGCGTCGCCGCCTTCCTGTTCTGGTCCCGCGCGCCTTATGTCGCGCGTGGAACCGATGGCGGGTGGGTGCTGAGCGACGCGCGCTTCACCGCTCGGCCCGGCGGCGGGGGCAGCTTCGCGGTGGCCTTGCCGGCGACGACCTGCGTCAGCGAGTGAGCGGGCGGCGGATCAGTGCCGTCAGCAGCAGGGCCCAGCCGGCCCCGCCGAGCCACCCGGCGATGACATCGGTCGGATAGTGGACGCCGAGCCACACCCGGCTCCACGCGACCGCCAGCGAAATGGCGAGCGCGCCGAGGATCAACGTCGTGCGCGCGCCCCTCGTTCTCGCCAGCGCGGAAAGGGCCACCGCGATGGCGATGTACGTGACAGCCGCATTGAAGCTGTGCCCGCTGGGAAAGCTGGTGTCGCTGACTTCGACCAGATGCGGCAGGAAATCGGGGCGCGGGCGATCGAACGCCAGCTTGAGCAGGGCTGCGGCCGCCGTGCCGGTGACGACGGTGAAGACGAGGAACGCCGCTTCCCGCCGCAGGCGCAGGAACAGCAGCACGGTCATCACCGCGATCGCGATCAGGTTGCGCACCACCGCGCCGCCAAGCGCGCTGATGTCCCGCACCGCGACCGTCACGCCCGGCGAAACCACCTCGGCGGTTCGCCAGATCGTCGCGCCCGCCTCGTCGAAGCCGCCGCCGCGTCCGGCCACGACCAGAGCGGCCACCGCCGCGAACCCGACCCAGCACAGGGCCGCCGCCCACAATGCCGCTCGACGAGAGACCAGTGCTTCCGACATTGCGCCGCCGTACCGCCTCCGCGCGTCGCTGTCGCGTCTGCGATGGCTTGCGGTTCCATGACCGCCGGGTCCATATAGCCGGCATGAAAGGGGAGAGCGCGCACAGGGGTCATGTGCTGCTCGATGCGGGGCAGCGGTTCGGGTTTTCGCCCGGCATGCTCGCGCGCCTGTTCGCGCCGGGGTTCCACAAGCTGCTCGACCGAATCGACGCGGGACTCGAAACGGGCGCGATCTTCGCGCACCTGCCCGATGGCGCCGTCCGCCGGCTGGGCGGCCGTCGGAAGGGCTTCGAAGCGGAAGTCGAAATCAAGGACTGGCGCGCCCTGTTGCGTCTCGCCAGTGGCGGATCCATCGGATGGTATCAGGCGTGGGAAGCGGGCGAATGGAGCAGTCCCGATCCCGTGCCCCTGTTCGCCGTCTTCGCCGCCAACGGCGCCTCTCTTGGCAATACGGGCCGCGCGAAAGGCCCCTGGCGGCTCGCCAGCCGGGCGCTTCACTGGCTCAACCGCAACAGCCGCTTGCAGGCGGAACGCAACATCCACGCGCACTACGATCTCGGCAACGATTTCTACGGCGCCTGGCTCGATCCGACGATGAGCTATTCGAGCGGTTACCGCCTCGCAGCCGACGGGCTCGAGGCGGCGCAGAAGCGCAAATGGGATCGGCTGGCGGAGCGGCTCGGCAATCCCGCCACGCTGCTGGAGATCGGCTGCGGCTGGGGCGCGCTGGCCGGCCATTTCGCGGCCCGCGGCAGCGCGGTGACCGCGATCAGCTTGTCCGAAGAACAGCTCGAATGGGCGCGGGAGCGAGAACCCGATGTCGCGTTCCGCAAGCAGGACTACCGCGACACGCACGGCCGGTTCGACGCCATCGTCAGCGTCGAGATGGTGGAGGCGCTGGGGCGCGAATACTGGCCCGCGTTCATGGACTGCATCGCGCGCAATCTGAAACCGGGCGGCAGGGCCGCGATCCAGTTCATCGCCATGCGCGACGACCTGTTCGACGGCTATGCGCGCAGCGCGGACTTCATCCAGGCCTACGTCTTTCCGGGCGGGCTGCTGATCAGGACGGCAGAGTTCCGGGATCTGGCGGAATCGCGCGGGCTTTCGTGGGAGGAGCAGGAGGACTTCGGCCTCGACTATGCGGAGACGCTGAAAGCGTGGCGCGCGCGCTTCGACGAAGCCGTCGCGCACGGCACGCTTCCCGCCGGCTTCGACAGGCGCTTTCGCGACTTGTGGCGGTTCTACCTGATGTATTGCGAAGGCGGGTTCCGCGGCGGCGGGATCACCGTCAGCCAGGTGACGCTGGTCAAGGCCTGACGCGAAAAACTACAGACCCCCCTCCCCGGTGGGGAGGAGGGCCTGCGTGCAACCCGGCATCTGTTCGCTTGGAAGGGGCGATAGTCAGCCGCGGTAGGTCGTTTCGCCGCGATAGCGGGCGAGGATGTTGTCATGCACGATGGGGCTCAGCAGGCTGGCGAACGCGCAGCCCACGGTGTTGTTTTCCCACCACACCACTTCGGCCTGAAGCGATCCGAGGCCCGGCAGGGTCAACCAGCACACCGAGCCGGCGTGCATGCGCGAAATCGCGGTGGCCGAAAATCCGGACAGGGAAAGGTCGTTGACCACCGTCTGGAAGGCGCGAGAACCCGACGCGCGCAGTTGCGCGGGGATCGCCAGCTTCGTCCTCGGCGCAGAGCGATCCTCCTGCGCGGCAACGTCATACCGGCCTAGGGTGTTCTGCAAGCTCATTCGAAACTTCCCGGTGGCAGCAGGGGATTCTGCCATGCTTTCGGCAGAATGATCGCGAATGCTTACCAGGAAGTTACCCGCAATGGTTACCCGCCCACGGTACGGAATGCACGCACGATGCCAGGGCAAGCCGGACCGATCCATCGCGACACATCGGGCGGGGAACTTACGCCATCATACTGCATTGCAATATGAAACCGCGGAACATAGAGCCGTTTCGGCGCAAGAATACGCCAATATCAGCATTGAGAAGAGGGCTTTCGTGGGGGCGATACCGTTTTGAGTGCAGCTGGGGGCGCTATCCGGTACCGAGGAGTTAACGTTCAATGCTGACATCGAACCGCGCGACCAGGGCACGGCTTGCTCGCGAATCTTTCGAGATGACCGGGGATGGCCAGCCGCCGGCAGCGGCGAGCGGGGCGGAATTTCTGCGCGCGCTAAGCGTTTTGGGCGAACGCAGTCGCAAGCGTCATGTGGTTCGGACGATAGCGTTTTTCGGCGATCTGCTGATGATCGCCATCGCGATCCTCGCGATGGGCGCGGTCCGTTTCGGCGATCCTTTCGCGCCAGTCGTCCTTAATCTGCTGGGATTCGTTTTGCCGGTCTATGCCGTGGTCGCTCTGAATCGCCACTGCTACGACGCTGAGGCGATCGGATCATCCGCAGTCGGTTCGCGACGGACCATCTATGCGTTCGCGCTCACCCTCGGGCTCGTCGGCCTTGCGACATTCTTCTTCAGTGCGTCCGAAAATCTGTCCCGCGCTGTTTTCGGACTCAGCGCGGTAGTAGCGATTGCCCTTCTGACGCTGTTCCGGGCCTCGCTTGCGAAGATGGGGCAGCGGACGGAGTGGTTGATGGGCAACAACGAAGTCGTGATCAGGGATGGGCTCGCTGCATCGTGTCCGCCGGGGACGCTTGTCATCGATGCCGTGGAGCACGGCCTCGACTTGCAGTTCGACGATCCGGACTTGATGGATCGGCTCGGCCGTTACCTCCGGTTCGCGGACCGCGTCATCGTCGCATGCCCTCCGGAACGGAGAAAGATGTGGTCGCTTGCCCTCAAGGGCGCCGATGTCGATGGCGAAGTCGTGGCGCCGGAGCTCGATGACCTCGGCGCGATCGGGCACAAGCACTTTGACCAGACCAGCACCCTCGTCGTCGCCAAGAGCCCTCTGGGCGGCTTCGATCGCGTGCTCAAGCGCGGGCTGGACCTGGGTCTGACGATCCTCGCGCTGCCGGTCCTGCTGCCGGTCATGTTCATCGTGGCGATGGCGGTGCGGCTCGATTCCCCTGGCCCCATCCTGTTTCGGCAGCCTCGGTTGGGGCTGGGGAACCGCATCTTCGAGATGTACAAGTTTCGCAGCATGCGCGCCGAGCAGGGCGATGCGATGGGCAGCGTTTCCACGGCGCGTTCAGACGATCGCGTGACCCGCGTAGGGCGGTTCATCCGAGCCACGAGCCTGGACGAATTACCACAGGTATTCAATGTTTTACGCGGCGATATGAGCATTGTCGGGCCGCGCCCCCATCCGATCCTCTGCAAAGCCGAGGACCGCCTGTTCTGGGACATCGACGTTGCCTACTGGCACCGCCACGCGGTGAAGCCGGGAATTACGGGGCTTGCGCAAGTCCGGGGCCTCAGGGGCGCCACGGAACATGAAGCCCAGTTCACCAGCCGCTTGCAGGCCGACCTGGAGTATCTCGAAGGCTGGTCGATCTGGCGGGACATCGCCATCATCCTGGCGACGTTCAGGGTGCTGGTGCACCGCAACGCGTTCTGACGATAGGACGGCGGGGGAACGCAAGGCTCCGCCCGCACAGCAGGGCTTACCCCTCGATCCTTTCCCGATGCCCGGTCTCAAAACCGGCCGAGAGCAAGGCGACAATCCGCCCGGCGACCTCTTCGGGCTGCTTTACCGACCGCGGATCCTCGCCCGGATAGGCGCGGGCGCGCATCTGGGTTCGCGTGGCTCCGGGGTCGACAATGGCCACCCGCGTTTCCGAAATCCGCTCCACTTCCTGCGCGTAGCAGGACAGCAACGTGTCGAACGCCGCCTTGCTTGCGCCGTAAGCGCCCCAGTACGCCCTTGGCGCTGCGCCGACGCTGCTGGTCAGGCCGACCACGCGCCCGCTGGAACTGCGCTTGAGCAGCGGATCGAACGCGGCGAGCAGGGCCTGTGTCGCGAGGACGTTCAGCGTCAGCGCCTTGTTGAATTCCTTCGATTCGATCTGCGCCACCGGTGTCAGCGAAGGGAGCATGGCGGCGTTGATTATCAGCACATCGAGCATGCCCCACCGTTCGGCGACTGCCGCCGCAAGGCGACCGATCGAATCGCTGTCCGTAAGGTCCATCGGCGCGATCGTGGCGGTACCGCCGGCCTGGTGGATGTCTTCCTCGACCGCTTCGAGATCGGGGGCCGTGCGCGCGGTAAGCACGACATGCGCGCCCGCCGCCGCCAGAGCCTTTGCGGTGGCGGCGCCGATGCCGCGACTGGCTCCGGTGACGAGCGCGGTGCGCCCGTCCAGCGGCCTTGTTTCCGTCATCAGGCGACCTTGTTGACCGGCAGGGCCAGTTGCGCCTCGGCGTGATGGCGATCGGCAAGGTCGGTGAGGGTGGTGGGGTAGTCGCCGGTAAAACAGGCGTCGCAATACTGCGGCCGGGCGTTGTCGCGCGCGTCGAGCCCCACGGCGCGATAGAGGCCATCGATCGATACGAACGCGAGCGTATCCGCATGAATGAATTCGCACATCGCATCGACATCCATCCGCCCGGCCAGCAGCTTCGAGCGTTCGGGCGTGTCGACGCCGTAATAGCAGCCATGCCCGGTCGGCGGGCTGGCGACGCGGAAATGCACCTCGCGGGCGCCGGCGTCGCGCATCATCTGCACGATCTTCATCGAGGTGGTGCCGCGTACGATCGAATCGTCGATCAGCACGATGCGCTTGCCTTCGACCAGCTTGCGGTTGGCGTTGTGCTTGCGCTTCACTCCGGCATGCCGCGCGCCGTCGGAAGGCTGGATGAAGGTCCGCCCGACATAGTGCGAGCGGATGATGCCGAGTTCGAAAGGAATGCCCGATTGCTGCGAGTAACCGATCGCCGCCGGCACGCCGCTGTCGGGCACCGGCACCACCAGGTCGGCCTCTACGGGCGCTTCCCGCGCCAGCTCCACACCGATCTGTTTGCGCGATTCATAGACCGAGCGATCGTCGAGCACCGAATCCGGACGGCTGAAGTAGACATGCTCAAAGATGCAGGGGCGGGGGGCGATGTCGCCGAACGGGCGGTGGCTGCGGACCGCGCCGTCGATGTCCACCTCGACCAGCTCGCCCGGCTCGATCTGACGGACGAACTCTGCGCCCACGACGTCGAGCGCCACGGTTTCGCTCGCGAACACCGTCGCATCGCCCAGCTTGCCCATGACCAGCGGCCTGATGCCAAGCGGATCGCGCACGGCCGCCATCCCGCGCGGAGTCATCACGATTAACGCATAGGCGCCTTCGACCAGGCGCAGGGCATCCACCAGCCGGTCGAGCATGGTCCGGAACCGGCTCGTCGCGACGAGGTGGATGATGACTTCGGTGTCGGAGGTCGACTGGAAGATCGCGCCCTTCTGCACCAGGTCGCGCTTCAGGTGCAGCGCATTGGAAATGTTGCCGTTGTGCGCCACCGCGAACCCGCCGCTGGCAAGATCGGCATAGAGCGGCTGCACGTTGCGCAGGCCCGCGCCCCCGGTGGTCGAATAGCGCACATGCCCCGCGGCCATCGAGCCGGGCAGTTCCGCGATGGATTCCCCGGTGGAAAAGTTCTCCGCCACATGTCCCAGCCCGCGGCGCGTGAAGAACTCCGCCCCGTCGAAGCTGGTGATGCCCACAGCTTCCTGCCCCCGGTGCTGGAGAGCATGAAGCCCGAGCGCGCAAGCAGCGGCCGCCTCAGGCGCGCCGATCACGCCGAAGATGCCGCACTCCTCGCGCAGCTTGTCGCCATCCGCGTCAAGCAAAGGGTGAGTCAGGGTCATTCAATCCGAAGCGTTGGGGTGCGCGCCCCCAATGGCGATGTTGCGGGGGGATTACAAGGGGTGGAACACGGACCGAAGCTGGCGATAGGGAGGGTGACCGGAGCCGGGAATGCGACAGCCCGAGCAGGTGCACTCATGTTGAGCTTGCAGGGAACGAACGCGGATGGCATCGGGCCTCGTCGCCTCGGGACAGCGCGGTTTTTCCGTTATTGTCGCCAGTTCAGTCGCGCGGCGTTGCGGCGCTCAGGAGTGTATCACGCCAAGCAATGACGAAGCGGCAAAAATCTAAAATTGCCGCACTGATAGTCCAGGCTCATCGGTCGAGCTCTTTCTGAAAATGTTGGGTGAATTATGCGCATAGTGATGATCGGCACTGGTTATGTAGGATTGGTGTCGGGCGCGTGTTTTTCGGATTTCGGGCACAGCGTGTGCTGCGTGGACA
>JBIQKC010000052.1:0-16731 GCA_044506885.1 Sphingomonadales bacterium | reverse complement strand
CGGAACCGGTTTCGCCCCGCGTTTGTTTTCCTGACGGAGACCCGGCCCGCGAGAGGCCGGCTCCCTAAGGAGACCCGCAATGAAGAAGACAATTGCCTTGGCGGCGATACTGTCGCTCGCCGCCTGCAACCAGTCCGAACCCGCCCCCGAAACCACCGAATCGCAAACTGAGTCGACCACGGCCGCCGCTGCCGGGGAGCAGGCGGGGTTCGAGGCGGTTGCGCCCGGAAACTACGAAATCGTCAGGGGGAACGGCTCGATCGACGAACTGACCGTCCATCCCGGCCTGACATGGTCGATGGTCGCGTCCGATGGAACCGCGTCGGGCGGGACGATCTTCGCCCAGGACGGCAAGAACTGCTTCGTCACCGAAGGCGTCGAGGGCCACCGCTGCTTCACCGGCGGCGCGCCGGCGGCGGACGGCAGCATGGAAGTGACCGGTGACGACGGCGAAGTGGCCACCGTCCGTCCGGTCGAGCGTTTTACCGACGCAGCCGAAATCTGACCCTAAGGCGCGCCCGCGCCCCACAAGCGATCGGCGCGGACCCAGCCCCTGCGACCGCCGATGTCGAGCCGGCACCAGCCGTCCTCGCAGCGGCCGAGCGCGCCGACGACGCCCGGTTCCGCGCGCCATAGCAGGCGTCCGTCAGGCGTGGGGTTCTGCCGGACGTCCACTGGATCCTCGCCGGTCACGATCGCGCCGCGCGCCGGATTGAGCAGCCGCGCGACGATCCAGCCCCGCTCGCCGTCCGGATCCTCGACCAGCCGCCAGCCCTGGTTGATGCGCACCACCTTCACCGGCAGCCCCTGCCGGCGATAGACCCACTCGATCGGATAGGCTTCGCTCGGCCCGACGCGCATGTTGACTTCGGTCGAGCGCAGCGTGGCCCAATAGGGCACTTCGCGATCCTGCGCGGCCGCGGGGGCCGAGAAGCAGGCGAGGAGTACTGCGAGCAGGATGCCGAGCGATGCGCGCATTCGGGAGCGCCCGGTCCGATCAATCGCCGGTCAGAATCCGGTCCACCAGTTGCTTCACCGTGGGGGTGAAGTTGTTCGAGTAGAACGGGTCCTGCTTGAAGCGATAGGCGGCGTGGCCGGCGAACATTAGGTTCTCGTCCACCGGAGCGCCGTGAGCGATGTCCTGCAATGTCTTCTGGATGCAGAAGCTGCGCGGATCGGCAAGACGGCCGGTGGTGTAATCGTCGTGGTCCTTCCACGACGAGAAACCGCAATGCGACAGGCAGCCCATACAGGCTGCCTGATCCTCACGGATCGTCGCGCGCTCTTCCGGGCTGACGAACACCACAGTGTCGTCGGGCGTCTTCAGCGCTTCGGTATGGCCTTGCGCCACCCACGAGCGGGCGCGTTCGCGGTCCTTCGGCGTGACCCAGAAGTTCTTGCCCTTCACCCCCACGTCGAGCTGAACGGTGTGTTCGCCAGCCTCGACGCGCGAATAGGGCACCTGGCGCTCGCTGCGCGCCTCGAGATTGCGCAGGAACGGATTGCGCACCGCCGAGCTGTAGAAGCCCGTCGGCGAGAAGCGGTGCAGCAGCACGTCGCCCTCGTCGAGCTCGCGCAGCCGGTCCTTCCAGCCTTGCGGTATCGGGCTTTCCTCGGTCAGCAGCGGCCGGGTGCCGAACTGGAAGGCGATCTGGCCGAGCTCGGGATTATCGATCCAGTCGTTCCATTCGCGCAGGAACCACACGCCGCCCGCCATGACGATCGGCACGTCGTCGGGAATGCCTTCGGCGCGCATCGTGTCGCGCACGGCTTTCACGCGCGGATAGGGATTTTCCGGTTTCAAGGGGTCTTCCGCATTCGACAGCCCGTTGTGCCCGCCCGCCAGCCACGGGTCCTCGTAGACAACAGCCGCCATCAGCTCGTTGAACTTGTGATAGGCGCGCTTCCACAACGCGCGGAAGGCGCGCGCCGAGCTGATGATCGGCAGGTAGTTGACGTTGTAGCGCGCGGCGATCTCGCTCAGCTTGTAGGGCATGCCCGCGCCGCAGGTGACGCCCGCCACCATGCCGCGGGTCTTTTCCAGCACCCCTTCGAGCACTTGCTGCGCGCCGCCCATTTCCCACAGCACGTTGATGTTGATCGCACCCTTGCCGCCGGCGACGTCGTAAGCGCGGCGCACCTGCTCCACCGCCCCGTCGATTGCATAGCGGATCAGTTGCTCGTGCCGTTCACGCCGTGTGAGCTGGTCGTAGATCTGCGGGATGATCCGGCCTTCGGCGTCGTAGCTGTCCGCATTGACCGCGCTCACGGTGCCGATGCCGCCGGCCGCAGCCCAGGCGCCGGAACTCATGTGATTGGTCGCGGACACGCCCTTGCCGCCTTCTATAAGCGGCCAGACCTCGCGCCCGCCGTACATGATGGGCTTCAGCCCCTTGAATTCCATTTCCCTGCCTCATTCGCGCCCGACGGGCGCATCTTTCAGTTGCCCGCGTCCTGCTCCACGCAAGGGCGGATTTCGCCGGGCGACGGACGCGGCCCCACGGGTTCGAATTGCGCATAATAGCCGGCAAGCTCGGGCTTGCGAACAAATTCCACCAAGCGAAAGCCAACCTGCTGGAACTCGCAGAACAGGAGCTGCGGATCGATTCCGTGCTGGTCGGTCGGCCGGTCGACATCGACCACGATCACCTGTCCGTCCGGCCGGAGAGCCGGCCGCAGCCGCCAGAGGAACGGATAAGGTTCGGTGACCTCGTGATACATGTGCACGAGGAAGATGCGATCGAAGCTGCTTTCGGGCAGGCGCGGATCGTCCGCGGCGCCGAGCTTGATCGAAACGTTGTCGAGCCGATCGTCCTCCACCCGGCTTCCGAGCCGGCGCAGCGCATCCTGATCGATGTCCTGCGCCAGCACCCTGCCGTCGAGCCCGACGCGCTCGGCGAGCCGCACGGTGTAGTACCCTTCTCCCGCGCCGATGTCCGCGACCGTCATCCCCCGACGGATGTTGGCGAGATCCATCACGGTAATGGCTTCGTTGCGATCGTCGCGCGCCTGCTCGGTGGCGACGGTGTTCTTGCCCAGTTCGGACACCGGGCGGTACGGCCGCGGGAACTCGCGCGCGGTCTCCAGACGGCCGGCATCCGGATCGGGCGCGCGTTCGCACCCCGAGAGCAGAACGCCGGAGGCCAGCGTAAGGAGGAGAGCGAGAGAGCGCATCGTCACGGGCGCATTAGCTGGTGTTCGGTTCGGTGGCAAAACCGATGCCGACAGCCCCTACTCCACATCCTCCACCTCGACCGCCTCGCCGGTCACGCGCTGCGCCAGGGCAGCGGCGATGAAGTCGTCGATCTCGCCGTCGAGGACGTCGTCGGGGCTGGTCGAAACCGTGCCGGTGCGCAGGTCCTTCACCATCTGGTACGGCTGGAGGACATAGCTGCGGATCTGATGGCCCCAGCCGATCTCGGTCTTTTCCTGGTATTGCCCCAGCGCCTCGGCCTCGCGCTTGGCCAGCTCGGCTTCGTAGAGGCGCGCCTTGAGCATGCTCATCGCCGTGGCGCGGTTCTTGTGCTGGCTGCGGTCGTTCTGGCTGGCGACGACGATGCCGGTAGGAATGTGCGTGATGCGCACTGCGCTGTCGGTGGTGTTGATGTGCTGTCCGCCCGCGCCGCTGGCGCGATAGGTGTCGATGCGCAGGTCGCTGTCGACGATCTCGATATCGATGCTGTCGTCTATCACCGGGTAGACCCAGACCGAGCTGAAGCTGGTGTGACGCCTGGCCGAGCTGTCGTAGGGGCTGATGCGCACGAGGCGATGAACGCCGGATTCCGTCTTGGCGTAGCCGTAGGCGTTCTCGCCCTTGATGAGCAGCGTGGCCGACTTGATGCCGGCCTGTTCGCCGGCCTGGTATTCGACCGTTTCGACCTTGTAGCCCTTGCGCTCCGCCCAACGGGCATACATCCGCAGCAGCATCTCGGCCCAGTCTTGGCTTTCGGTGCCGCCAGCGCCGGCGTGGATTTCAAGATACGTATCGTTGGCGTCGGCCTCGCCGCCGAGCAGCGCCTGGACCTTGTCGGCATCGGCGCGGCCGGCCAGCTTTTCCAGCGTATCGAGACCTTCCTCGACGGTCGCTTCGTCGCCCTCGGCCTCGCCCAGTTCGACGAATTCGATCGCGTCGGCCATCTCGCTGCCGATCTGGTTGACCGTGCCGATCGCCGCCTCCAGCCGGCGGCGTTCGCGCATGACTTCCTCGGCTTGCCTGGGATCGTCCCACAGCCTGGGGTCCTCGACGCGGGCGTTGAGTTCGTCGAGGCGGCGCACCGCGCGATCCCAATCGAGCGAGCGCCGGACCAGCGCCAGCGCGGCTTCGATCCGCTCGATATGAGCCTGCCCTTCGGCACGCATGAAAGGTCTCCGTCAAAACGAAGGAGTGCGCCTAGCGCAGGCGCGCGCGTTCGGGAAGTGGCGGAGAGCTAGCTCTTGAGCGCCTTCACCGCCGCGAGCGTCTGGTTGACATGCTCGCGCCAGTCGAGGTCCGAATGGACCATCGCGATCCGCCCATCCTGACCGATGACGTAGGACGTGCGATCGGACACGCCGGTCGCACTGCCGTTCATCACCAGCGCGACGTCGAACGCCTTGATCGTCGCCGGGCTGGCGATCGCGACCGGAAACGCGTCGCGGCATTCCTCGGTCGAAAACTTCTTCAGCGTGTCGATGTCGTCCGCCGAAAGTCCCACCACTTGCGCGCCCGCCGCACGAAACTCGCCCATCGCCTCGGCAAAGGCGTTGGCTTCGAGCGTGCAGCCTTGCGTGAACGCCTTGGGGAAGAAGTAGAGCACGACCGGCCCTTTCTTCAGCTGTTCCTGCAAGTCGAACGCAAAGGTCTTGCCCGCAAGCGCGCCTTGCGTGGAAAGCGCCGGAGCCTTGGCGCCCTTTTGCAGGGCGGCCGATGCGGGAGCGGCCGCGAGCAACGTGGCGGCCGCGGCGGCGACGAGCGGAGCGAGCTTGATCATACCGACGTTATGAACCTCGTTCGGACAGAGTCAATATGCCGCCGCTCGCCACCGGTTGAGCGCGCCGCCTATGGAAGCTGCACGTAGCGCAGATAGGGCTTGAGCGTGCGGAAACCCTGCGGAAAACGGCTCCGGGCGTCGTCGTCGGACAGCTTCGGCGAAACAATGACTTCGTCGCCCGGATTCCAGTTCACTGGAGTCGCGATCGCCTGTGCGTCGGTAAGCTGAAGGCTGTCGATCGCGCGAACGATCTCGGCGAAATTACGCCCGGTGCTGGGCGGATAGGTGAGCGTCAGGCGCACTTTCTTGTCGGGATCGATGACATAGACGGCGCGTACGGTCACCGTCGGGTCCGAATCCGGGTGGATCATGCCGTAGAGCGTGGCGACCTTCTTGTCGGCGTCGGCGAGCATCGGATAATCGAGCTTCTGCCCTTGGGTGGATTCGATGTCCTTTTCCCAGTCGTGATGGGAATCGACCGGGTCGACCGAAAGCCCGATCGTCTTGACCCCGCGCTTGTCCCATTCGGGACGCAGCCGCGCCACTTCGCCCAGCTCGGTGGTGCAGACCGGCGTGAAATCCTTGGGATGGCTGAAAAACAGACCCCAGGACGAACCGAGCCAGTCGTGAAAACGGATAGGCCCGTGGGTGCTGTCCTGTTCGAAATCGGGCGCAATCTGACCTAGTTGAATCGACATGCCGAACCTCCTTCTCCCGCGATTGTGACTCCCGCGCGGAGTGAAGCCAAACAAGCGTTCCTTTATCGCCGGCGAAGAATCCATCGCCGGCCGGTCATCGTGCGTCGCCTTAGGGTCCTGACCCTAATACAGGCCGCCCTGCTCCTCGACGAAGTTCGACGGTCCCGCGTCGTCGCGCGCTGCCCCGGCCCCGCCGTCTTCGCTGCGCCGCAATTGCGCCAGGATGAGTTCGCGCAGGCGGTCGACCTCGTTCTGCCGGCCGGAGCGACGCGGCTCCGTATCGGGCTTGAACGCTTCCCAGATTACCGCCGCGAGCGGCTCTTCGGTCGGCCAGCCTTCGAATACGCGCTGGCCGCTGCGGCGATCGATCCGCACCATCCGCACGCCTTCGGGAGCAAGGAACGGGCGGCCGGTCCAGTGATCGCGCGTTTCCTGCACGAACTGCTTGAAGATCGGCGCGGCGACCCGCCCGCCCTGAGCCCATCCGCCAAGACTGCGCGGCTGGTCGTAGCCGAGGTAGACCCCGGCGACGATGTCCGGCGAGCCGCCGACGAACCATACGTCCGTGGGCCCCGTGGTGGTGCCGGTCTTGCCGAACAGCGGCATTCCCAGATCGCGCAGCGTGACCGCCGTGCCGCGCTGGACCACGCCTTCGAGCATGTGCACCACCTGATAGGCGGTGCGCGCGTCCATCACCTGGCGCCCCGCTTGCGACAGGCGCGGCATCGGCTCGCCGTCCCAGCGATCCATGTTGCAGCCGGCGCATTCGCGATCGTCGGCGCGCCAGATGACCTTGCCGTTGCGGTCCTGCACGTAGTCGATCACCGTCGCGTCGTGCTGCAAGCCGTGGTTGACCATTGCCGAGTAGGCGTTGACCATTTTCGTCACGGTCGTCTCTCCCGCGCCGAGCGCGAACGAGAGGTAGTTTTCATAGCTGCCGATGCCGACGCGCCTGAAGGTGCTGTTGACGTTCTCCATCCCCGCGTCGGCGGCGATATGGACGGTCATCAGGTTGCGCGACTGCTCCAGCCCCCAGCGCATCGTATGCTCGCCGCCGCCGCCGCCGCCGAAGTTGCGGAAGCACTTTTCGCCGAGGTTCGCGCCCTGATAGACGCAGAAGGTGCTGTCGGGCACCATCGTCGCCGGGGTCATGCCGTGGTCGAGGCCGGTGGCGTAGACGAACGGCTTGATCGTCGATCCCGGCTGGCGCTGCGCCTGGCTGGCGCGGTTGAACGCGCCGAGCCGCGGATCGAACCCGCCCTGCATGGCGAGAATGCGGCCGGTGTTGGGATCCTGCGCCACGAAGCCGCCCGAAACCTCGGGCACCGTGCGCACCGCCCAGCCGCCGCCGCTGGGGGCCACCGCCGTGACATCGCCGACCTTGATCGCGGCGGGCGGATTGACGAGCGCGCCTTCCTCTCCGTTGGAAAAACCGATCCGCGCCGACGAACCCTCGCGGCCGGTGATCACGCCTACGCGCCAGTTCTCGTAGCTGATGCCGATATTGGCGGAGGCCAACTGCTGTTTCAGATCGCCGTTGCCGGGATCTATGGTGGCGATAGGACCGTGCCAGGCGCGGCCGCCGCCGAAACGCATCAGCCCCGCACGCAGCGCCTTCTGCGCCGCCGCCTGCAAATCCGTGTCGAGCGAGGTTCGCACCCAGAGACCGCCGGCGTAGACGCTGTTGGGCCCGTCCTCGGCCTGCTCGCCGTACTTGTCGATCAGTTCGCGGCGCACTTCCTCGAGAAAATATCCGGCATCGGCGGAGCGCGCCTCCGGCCGCTGGCTTATCAGGCCGAGCGGCGTGGCCTTGGCCGCCGCCGCCTGCGCGGCGGTGATGTGGCCGTTGCTCTCCATCGCATCGAGCACGAAGTTGCGGCGGGCAAGCGCGTCGTCACGGAAGCGCTCGCGCCCATAGCGCTCTGGCGCTTTCGGCAGGATGGCGAGGAACGCCATCTCGTGCAGGTCGAGATCGTCGACGTCCTTGTCGAAATAGGCGCGGCTCGCCGCCTGGACGCCGAAGCTGCGGCGGCCGAGGGGAATCTCGTTGAGGTAAAGCTCCATGATCTCGCGCTTGGTGAGCACGCTCTCGATCCGGCGGGCGAGAATCATTTCCTTGAGCTTGCGGGTGACCGAGTATTCGTTGCCGAGAAGGATGTTCTTGGCGACCTGCTGGGTGATGGTCGAACCGCCAACCGCGCGGCTTCCGGAGCCGTATTTGCGCGCGTAGTCGAGCACCGCGTTGAGCGTGCCGGTGATGTCGATGCCGCCGTGGGACCAGAAGGTCTTGTCCTCCGCAGAGGTGTAGGCGTTCATCAGTTGCGCCGGGAAATCCTTGTACTGCAACTGCACCCGCCGTTCGCGGGCATAGGTGTGGACGATCTCCCCATCGACGCCGCGCACCACGCTCGGCAGCGGCGGCTGATAGTCGAGCAGCGTCTTCGCATCGGGCAGGCCGCGGGTCAGCAGGGTCCAGACCAGCAGCCACAGCACCGCGAGCGCCAGCGCGGCGATCGCGCCCCAGCGGAACCAGCGCTTCGCCTTCCAGGATTCGCGGAACCAGTTCGCCACGCCAGAGGCTTCGCGGCGGATGCGGAAGTGCAGCGGTTCGGCCGTCTGATCGGTGTCGCTCATGTCATCCTGCGCCTTAGCACGGGCTTTCTGCTTCGCGCCACTGCGATGCGATCAGCCGTCCTGCCGGGCGAAATAGATGCGAATCGCGCGGGCCATGAACTCGGCGAACCGCTGCTGCCCCTCGGGCGAGGCCAGCCGGCGCGCCTCTTCGGGATTGGAGACGAAGCCCGCCTCGAACAACGCCGAGGGCACGTCGGGCGCGCGCAGCACGACGAGCGCCGCCGAGCGGCGCGCCTGCGGGTGAAAAGGGATCACGCCTTCGCCCTCGCGCAGGATCAGCCCGGCGAATTCGGCCGATTGCGCCTGCGCGCGGCGCTGCGAAAGCTCGACCAGGATCGCGTTGATGCCCTCGTCCTGATTGAGCAGCGGCACGCCGTTGACCACGTCCGCGCTGTTCTCGCGCGCGGCGAAACGCGCGGCCGCCTCGCTCGATGCCGTGGCGGAGAGGGTATAGACGCTGGCGCCGGTCACGCCTTCCTTGTCGCCGGCCGAGTCCGCGTGGATCGACAGGAACAGGTCGGCGCCCAGTGCGCGGGCGATTGCCGAGCGTTCCTCCAGCACCAGGAAGCGGTCCTCGTCGCGGGTCAGCGCCACGCGCACGCCGCCTTCGCGCAACAACTCGTCGCGCAGCGCCCGCGCCAGCCCCAGCGTCAGCGTCTTTTCGCGCGCCGCTTCGCCGCTGGCGCCGGGATCGTGACCGCCGTGGCCGGCGTCGATCACGACCAGCGGCCGGTCCGGATCGCGCGGGCCTTCGACTTGCGGCAGGTCCACGGTCCGCCCCGCCTCCGGCAGTTCGATCCTGACCACGTAGCTGCGTCCGAGCGCCGGCACCGGCAGCGACAGGCCGACGGCATAGAGCGCCGCCAGCAATGCCACCGGCGCGAGGAAGACCAGCGCAATCAGCAGGCGATGGGGCATTTTCCTCCCGGCCGCGGCCATCCGCGCAATCCTTCACCAAGGGAATTTTGCGAGCGCGCGCAATAAGGTTGCCGTGTCTTTCCCCCGATGCTAGCACCCGCCGCCCGGACGCCCTTATTCCCTTGGCCGTCCGGATTTGCTTACAGGTTGACGCCATAATGAGAAGCCCGAGCCTTTCCGCCATCACGCAACCAGGCGGTTGCGTCGCGGCGGCGGCTCTCGCGCAGCGCGTACCCCTGCGCCTTCCCATTCCGGCGGACACATTCCGCAGCGCGCCCGGCCATGCGGCCGGCGACGCTCATCCTTTCTCCGTCCGCGTTCGCGGCGGAATTCACACAGATCGGCGCGACCGGGCCAGCCGCCCGCGCGCCTGGAGACTATTAAATGGCAACGCGCATGCTGATCGATGCGCGCCACCCGGAAGAAACGCGGGTGGCGGTGCTCAAGGGCAATCGGATTGAGGAATTCGATTTCGAATCTGCCGAACACAAGCAGATCAAGGGCAATATCTATCTCGCCAAGGTAACCAGGGTCGAACCGTCGTTGCAGGCGGCGTTCGTCGATTTCGGCGGCAATCGCCACGGCTTCCTGGCGTTCGGCGAGATCCACCCCGACTACTACCAGATTCCGCAGGCCGACCGCGAGGCGCTGATTGCCGAGGAGCAGGCTCACGCCGAGGAAGAAGCCGCGCTGCGCGCCGCCGAGGAAGACGAAGAGGACGGGGTCGCCGAACTCGACGACGAGGACGACGGCGACGACGAGCTGTCGAGTGTCGAGGAGATCGACACCAGCGAGAAGGACGATGTCGCCACGATCGAGGGCGGCGAAGTCCAGAACGACGAATCCGACGCCGGTGACGAAGACGATGCCGACGCCGCCGACGACGAGGACGAAGAAGCCGGCACCGAGGACGACGGCGAGCGCAACGGCCGTCGCGGCCGGCGCGGACGCGGCCGCCGTCAGGGGCGCGGCCAGGCGCGCGCCAAGGAAATCGACGAGCTCAAGGCCAAGCGCCAGGCTCTCCGCCGCCGCTACAAGATCCAGGACGTGATCCAGCGCCGCCAGGTGCTGCTGGTGCAGGTCGTGAAGGAAGAACGCGGCAACAAGGGCGCGGCGCTGACCACCTATCTCAGCCTCGCCGGCCGCTATTGCGTGCTGATGCCCAATTCGAGCCACGGCGGCGGCATCAGCCGCAAGATCAGCTCGTCGGGCGACCGCAAGCGGCTCAAGCAGATCGTGTCCGAGCTTACCCTGCCCCGGTCGATGGGCCTGATCGTGCGCACTGCCGGGCTCCAGCGCAACAAGACCGAGATCAAACGCGATTTCGACTACCTCGCCCGCCTGTGGGACGAGATTCGCGAGAAGACGCTGGCATCGAGCGCCCCGGCGATGATCCATTCGGATTCCGACCTGGTGAAGCGGGCGATCCGCGACATCTACAACCGCGACATAGAGGAAGTCGTGGTCGAGGGGCCGGAAGGGTACAAGGCGGCCAAGGAATTCATGAAGCTGCTGATGCCGAGCCACGCGCGGCGGGTGAAGCAGTATGCCGACCCGGTGCCGCTGTTCCAGCGCTACGGCGCGGAAGACCAGCTTTCGGCGATGTACGACCCGGTGGTGCAGCTCAAGAGCGGCGGCTACCTGGTCATCAACCCGACCGAAGCGCTGGTTTCCATCGACATCAACTCCGGCCGCTCGACCCGCGAACACGGGATCGAGGCGACCGCGCTCAGCACCAATCTCGAAGCGGCGCGAGAGATCGCCCGTCAGCTCCGCCTGCGCGACATGGCCGGACTGGTGGTGATCGACTTCATCGACATGGAATACGGATCGAACGTCCGCAAGGTCGAGAAGGCGATGAAGGACGCGCTCAAGAACGACCGCGCGCGCATCCAGGTCGGACGGATCTCCGGCTTCGGGCTGATGGAGATGAGCCGCCAGCGGCTGCGCACCGGCGTGCTCGAGGCCACCACCCGCTCGTGCCCGCACTGCGACGGCACCGGGCTCGTCCGCACGGCCTCCAGCGCCGGGCTGTCGGCGCTGCGGTTGATCGAGGACGAGGCGGCCAAAGGCAAGGGCACGGTCATCACACTCTACGCTTCGACCGAAGCGGCGGTGTACCTGCTCAACGCCAAGCGCGCCGACCTCGCCGAGATCGAGGAGCGCTACGGCGTCGCCGTCGAAGTCCTGCCCGAAGGCGAGGACGAGGGCGCGAAGATGCGCGTTGTCAGCACCGGTCCGAGGCCGACCACGACGCCGCGGTTCGAAGCCATCGTCGAGGAGGTCGAGGACGACCTGCCCGAAGAGGACGAGGATGAAGAGGATTTCGAGGCCGAGAGCCGCGAGGAGCGCGAGGAGCGCGGCGGCAAGCGTCGCCGGCGGCGGCGCGGAGGCCGCGGCCGCAGCCGCCAGGATGGCGACGAGCGGGATGAGTCCGAGGAGCGCGACGAGGCGGCGGATGACGCGTCCGAAGCCGACTCCCCCGAGCACGACGTCGAGGATGGCGAGGAGCGGCCGAAGAAGCGCCGCCGCCGTGGCGGCCGCCGCCGGCGGCGCCGGAGCGAGGACGATAGCGAAGCGGAAGGCGTGAGCGAAGCGGCGGCGGAGGGCGCGGAAGTCGCCGACGAACCCGAAATCGCGGAACAGGCCGAAGCGGCCGAAGACGTCTCCGCCGAGCCGGCTCCGAAGAAGACTCGTTCGCGGCGCAAGAAGGCCGAGCCGGCGGACGAAGCGGAAGCTCCCGCTCCCGAAGCTCCGGCTGAAGAAGTGGCCGAGAAGCCGAAGCGCACCCGGCGCAGGAAGGCCGAACAGGAGGCCGTGCCGGCCGAAGTCGCCGAGGTCGCGCCGGAGCCCGAGCCCGAGCCCGAGCCGGCCGCCGAGAAGCCGAAGCGTACGCGGCGCAAGAAGGCCGAGGAACCGGCGGCGGAAGAAACCGCCGCTTCTCCGGAACCCGCCAATGACGCGAACGGCGCGGAGGAAGCCGAGCCGGCCCCGCGCCGCGCCGGCTGGTGGCAGCGCACGTTCGGCGACTGACGCTTCCGGCCTCCGGCAGGGTCCGCGCCAGGAATGGCGCGGGCCCGCCGCCCGGCTTGCCCCGCCCCGCGCAATCGTTAGATAGGCCGCGTCAGCGAGGAACCGTTCATGGCCACTTTCACGCTTCCGAAGAACAGCAGGATTACCGGGAAAGGCCGGGCGCATACCGCGCAAGGCGCGGCGCGGGTGCGGAAGTTCAGGATCTATCGCTGGGACCCGGAGAGCGGCGAGAACCCGCGCTACGACACCTTCGAGCTCGATCTCGACCAGACCGGGCCGATGGTGCTCGACGCGCTGATCAGGATCAAGAACGAGATCGATCCGACGCTGACCTTCCGCCGTTCCTGCCGCGAGGGCATCTGCGGTTCGTGCTCGATGAACATGAACGGGCGCAACGGGCTCGCCTGCACCACCGCGATGGAAGACCTGAACGGTGAAATCCGCATCACGCCGCTGCCGCACATGGAAGTGGTCAAGGACCTGGTGCCCGACTTCACCCACTTCTACGCTCAGTACGCCTCCATCCGCCCGTGGCTGCAAACCGTTTCCACCACCCCGAGCGGCAAGGAGCGGCTGCAATCGCCCGAACAGCGCGAGAAGCTCGACGGGCTCTACGAGTGCATCCTCTGCGCCTGTTGCTCGACCGCCTGCCCGAGCTACTGGTGGAATTCCGACAAGTTCCTCGGCCCGGCGATCCTGCTCCAGGCCTATCGCTGGCTGGCCGACAGCCGCGACGAGATGACCGGCGAACGGCTCGACCAGCTCGAGGACCCGTTCCGGCTCTACCGCTGCCATACGATCATGAACTGCGCCAATGTCTGCCCCAAGGGGCTGAACCCGGCCAAGGCGATCGCCGAAACCAAGATCATGCTGGCGGAGCGCGAGGGCTGAGCGGACTTCTCGGCCGTTACCGCGCGCTCGTCGCGGCCGGCGAACTGCGCACCGATCCTGAACAGGCCGCCGCCGCCGAGCGGCTCAATGCGCTGCAACGGGCGCTGGAAGCCGAAGCGCCGCGTGGGTTGCGCCGCCTGTTCCGCAAGCCCGAACCGGTGCGCGGCGTGTACCTGTGGGGCGGCGTCGGGCGCGGCAAGTCGATGCTGATGGACCTGTTCCACGAGACGCTGGCCATCCGGGAGAAGCGCCGGGTCCATTTCCACGCCTTCATGCTGGAGGTGCACCGGCGGTTGCGCGAGGCGCGCGAGGAAGAGCAAGGCGACCCGATTCCGCCAGTCGCCGCCGGGCTGGCGGAGGGTGTCCGCTGCCTCGCGTTCGACGAAATGGTGGTCAACAACAGCGCCGACGCGATGATCATGAGCCGGCTGTTCCGCACGCTGATCCGCGATCGCGGCATGACGGTCGTCACCACTTCCAATCGCGCGCCGCGCGACCTGTACAAGGACGGGCTCAACCGGGAGCATTTCCTGCCCTTCATCGCCCTGATCGAGAGCGACCTCGACGTGATGGAGCTGAACGGCCCGGTCGATTACCGACTGGAACGGCTGGCGGGGATGGATACCTGGCATACGCCGCTGGGCGATGCGGCGACCGCGCAAGTGCGCGAGGCGTTCTATCGCCTGACCGACTATCCGCCCGAGGACGCCGGGAATGTCCCCTCGGTCGATCTCGACCTCGGCGGCGGGCGGACCCTGCACGTGCCCAAGAGCCTGAAAGGCGTGGCGGTGTTCAGCTTCCGGCGGCTGTGCGGCGAGGCGCGCGGGGCGGCGGATTACCTCGCCATCGCGCGCGCCTATCACACGGTGATCGTGGTCGGCATCCCGGTGATGGGGCCCGACATGCGCAACGAAGCGGCGCGCTTCGTGACGCTGATCGACACGCTGTACGAACACAAGGTCAAGCTCTTCGCCACCGCCGCCGCCGCGCCGGAAGACCTCTATCCGGCCGGCGACGGCAGCTTCGAGTTCGCCCGCACGGTCAGCCGGCTCATGGAAATGCAGAGCGCAGAATACCTCGCCGAAGGGCATGGCGAGGCAGGCTGACGCGCCCCGCGCGAGGGTGACACAATTGACACCCTTCCCCAGGACGGAAGAAAAAAATCCGTCATGCGATGCGGTAGAAATCCGCCACCCGGTCGAGCGCCAGCCTGAGCACCAGCTTGCCGCTGCGCTTGGGCCATTCGAGCGCGGCTTCGGCGACGGGGAGCGTCTCGCAGGCGCAGACGACGCGCCAGAGGATGTCTTCCAGCCCCTTGCCCGCGGCGGCGACGGCGCCGTCGAATCGCCGGCGCGCGGCGATCTGGCGTTCTGCCGGCGCGAGGCCCGGCGCATTGCCGCGAAGCCGCACCGGCTCCCACCGCATGGTCACGCCGGGCGAGAGCTGCGCCTTCTCGTAATCCGCCCGCAGGCGCTCACCGGCTTCGAACAGGCGTTCGTCGAGATGCCCGTGGGCGCGCAGCCAGCCGAGCGGCGATTCGGCGAGGTTGACGGTGACGCTGCGGCGCCGTCGCCCGACCCCTGCGCGCCGGCGCGGCCCCTCCGCAGTCAGTTCGCGTTCGACAAGTTTCCGCGCATCGGGCCGATCTCCTTTTTTCGGTGAACTACGCACTTGCCAAAAGAGAATGGTTGTAGGAAAGACGAAAAACCAAAATGGTTACAGGAGATCGCCATGATCAATCGCATTCGCGACATCCGCAAACAGAAGCAGATGACTCTCGCAGAAGTCGCCGCCGCCTGCGATCCGCCGACGACCGCGCAGACGATCGGGCGGCTCGAAACGGGGATGCGCAACCTGTCGCTGGTGTGGATGAACCGCATCGCCGCCGCGCTGGGCGTCGATCCGGAGCTGCTGGTGAAGGGTGAGGACGACGAGCAGGTCATGATCGTCGCCCGGCTGGTCGAAAGCGGCGCGGAAGCCCTGCCCTCCCCGCGCGACGCCATCCTGCCGACCGAACTTGGCGGCGACGGCGCGCTGGTGTGCCTGGCGGTCGAAGCGCCGCAGGGCGAATACCGCAGCGGCGACCAGTTGTGGATGCGCCAGCACGAGCCGGACGATGCGCCCAGGCTCATCAACCGCGATGTGCTGGTGCCCCGGTCCGGCGGGCGCTTCGCCTTCGGGCGGCTGATCGACCGGCAGGGAACGAAAATCGGAATCCTGCCGCCGGGAACGGGTCAGCGGCAGATCGTGGTCGACAATCCGGCGTGGATCGCGGTGGCGGAGATGCTGGTCCGCAAATTGTGAAACGGCTGCTGTCGATCGCGACGTTGTGGCCGAATGCGCACCAGCCGCGCTTCGGCGCATTCGTGGCGCGCGGCCTGGAAGCGCTCGCCGCGCGCGGCGAGTGGGATGTGACGGTCATCAATCCGATCGGCGCGCCGCCGGCCCCGCTGGGGCGATACCGGCCGCTGGCCGCCGCGGCGGTGACCGGGGTCGAGAACGGCGTCACCGTCCACCGCCCGCGCTTCACGCTGCTTCCGGCGATCGGCGGACGGATCAACCCGGCGATGATCGCCCGCGCGGTTGCGCCGCTGGCGCGGCGGCTGCACGCTCTGGCCCCGTTCGACATGGTCGATGCGCAGTTCTTCTATCCCGACGGGCCGGCGGCGGCGAACCTGGCCCGTGCGCTGGACCTGCCGCTCTCCATCAAGGCGCGCGGGGCCGACATTTCGCTATGGGGCGAGCGCGCCTATGCGCGGCGCAGGATGCTGCGGGCGGCGGAGCAGGCGGCGGGGCTGCTGGCGGTGAGCGAGGCGCTGGCCGGCGACATGGCGGCGCTGGGTTTTCCGCGCGAGAAGATTACGGTTCACTATACCGGGCTCGACCGGGCACTGTTCCGCCCGCTCGACCGGATGGACAGCCGCATCCGGCTCGAACGGGAGCACGGCCTCGCCCTGCCGGACAGTGCGCCGCTGCTGGCGAGCGTGGGGGCGTTGATTCCGCGCAAGGGCCAGCGGATCGCTATCCGCGCGCTGGCGCGCCTGCCGCACGCGCATCTGGCGCTTGTGGGCGCGGGGCCGGACCGGGCCTCGCTCGAATCCTTCGCCCGCGCCGGCGGCGTGGCGGAGCGGGTGCATTTCCTCGGCCCGCTCGACCATGCCGCGCTGCCGGTGGTGCTGTCGGCTGCGGATGCGATGGTCCTGCCTTCGGCCAGTGAAGGCCTTGCCAATGCCTGGGTCGAGGCGCTGGCCTGTGGATGCCCGCTGGTCATCACCGACGCCGGCGGGGCGCGGGAGGTGGTGACTTCGCCTGCGGCGGGCCGCATCGTGGAGCGCGACGCCGATGCGATCGCGGCGGCGGTGCGCGATCTGCTCGCCGATCCGCCGCAGCGCGAGGCCGTGGCCGCTTGCGCCGCGCGGTTCAGTTGGGAAGCCAGCGCGGCGGCGCTGGCGGCATATTACGAAGCGCTGCTCGAACACGATCTCCCCTCCCCTTGAGGGAGGCTTCTAGATCTTGTCCTGTCCGGATTGATCCGAAGAAGCCCTCCCCCGATCGGGGGAGGGTTGGGTGGGGGTATCCGACGCCAG
>JBIQKC010000006.1:0-83710 GCA_044506885.1 Sphingomonadales bacterium | reverse complement strand
AAACAGGAAGAAGCGAAGAAAAAAGCAGCAGGCGTGAGTGCATGCGCATGGTGTCAGTCTCCCATACCCCGGACCAGCGGCCCCGCATCTTATCAGCTTTGCTTCCGCATCGGATTGACCAATTCGCGCAGCCGCAACAGCAATCGTTTCCGGCGCATCAGGCTGAAATGTCGATACAACCTGGTGCGCCGGGCTCCCGGCCTAGGGTCCGCACGGACCCTAGTCCAGCGAAGCGATATTTGGATGCGCATCCTTGCTGACTTCGACGGTGGCCTGGGAACGAAGAGCGCCGACCTGCACCACGACGGGGCCGTCGGCCGCTTCGTCTTCGACCACGAGCTTGACCCAAAGCGAGTCCCCGTCCTTGAAATAGGCGGTCTCGCTCGCCTCGCGCAGCGCGGCCAGGCTGCCCAACTCGGCGCCCTGGGCGGCGGTGGTGAAGCCGGGGAATTCGAGGAGCACGAAGGAACCCCGATCCATTTCGCGCAGGTGAAGCGACAGGTTGTCCCTGCTTGTCTCGACTCTCAGCTCGGCGCCCGCGCCGATCGTGGTTTCCCCGTTGTATTCGAACCGCTTGCCATTGCGATCGAGGACGATCGGATCGACAATGGGTCCACTCACGAATTCAGGGAACTGGCGGGTGTCGCCGATGCTGAGGCGGCCCATGTCGCCCTGGCAGACGGCTGCTCCCCAACTCGCCCTGATTTCGCAGGCTTCCTCATGGGAAGCGATGCCGTTGTCGATGACGATGTAGGCGCCCGGAGTTCCGCTGACCGATCCGTCCCGGTCATGGAACGCCGCGCTCCTGTAAGCGGCGCGCCCTCCGAAATCGGACGCCCAGCGACGCTGAACCGGAGGGAAACTGACCGGCTTGGCATTGACGAACTTCGCGCCCTCGACCGAGTTGTGCGTGCTCATACCGAAGCTGGTGAACAGCAGGTAGGAGAGCGCGCCCGCGTCGCGGAGATCGTTGGGCTCGTAATTCACGAAGGTGACGTTCTCCACTTCGTGCAGATAATCGTAATACTCGTAGCCGCGGATCGGGAAATCCGCAGCTTCGCTCGGCAGGCTGCGGCCGTAAGCCACTTCCTCGGGCCTTCTCGGATTGCCGATATTGTCGCTCTCGCCCACGAACAGCGAATCGACGACGCGTGAGGTATAAGGCGCGCGGCCGGGGGCGCCCGCCGCATGGGTGAAGCCGATCGCGTTGTCGGCCAGCTTCAGATTGGTGAACAGGTGGTACTCGCCGCGGCCCCAGATCGCGCCGTTGCGGTTTTTGTAGGCCGTGTAGTTGTCGACCACCGAAACCACCGCCTCGCTGTCCTGATCGGCCGGATCGGCCAGGCTGATATGGGCGGCGCCGCCAACGCTGAACTTACCGTCGGGCCCAGGGCCGCGGTCGAACATCAGGCCGTCGAAGTTGGAGTGGGCGACGTTGCCGCTGAACTCGCGCAGCTTGGTCCGGCGGGGCCACGTGTTCTTGCTGATCTCCGTGCCCTCGAACTCCCCGGTCGGATGTTGCGGCAAGGCGATCCAGAAGCCGATCTGATCGGAACCCGCCGCCACGTTGTCGCGGTAGATGTTGTCGGGGTTGGTGGCCCAGAAAGTGGAAGCCGTATTGTCCGAAGGGATCAGAATGTGTTCGGAGGCCTGCCCGCGCGGAGACTGATGAGCCAGAACAAGGTTCGTCGGTTCGCACGGCATGGTTGGGTGACACTTGGTCTGGATGCCGAGGTTGCGGACGAACTGGTTGCCGGTCTCGATGCCGTCCTCGAGGAAGAAGCAGTGACCCACCGAGTTGTAGGTGACGTTGTTCTCGACCAGCAGGTTGTTGGTGCCATGCACTGTCACGCAGCGGCTGTAGGTGTCGTGGATCGCCGCGTTGCGGATGTATTGCCCCTGGCCTTCGCCGATAAGGTGCCAATGGATCGGATAGCGCGCCAGTGTCAGGTGCTGCCCCATACGGTTCAGTTCGATGCCGGAGACGTACATCTGCGACCCGGCCATCGCCATGATGTGCCCGCCGAACCAGGTCTCCTCCGCATCCTCGGATGCCTGGATGCGGATATTGCGCGTCAGCAGCCCGACTTCCCCGCGCTCATCGACGCCGAACGTCACTTCGCCGAAGTGCATGTATTCCAGCGGCCGGTCGAGCGTGATCGTATTCCCGTCAACGGCCACAATCGTGCGCTTCTCCGCCTGCCGGGGGTCGAAGTCGGTCGAGGCCAGCACGATTTCGTCCCCTGCACGCCAGCCGCTGGCGTCGAGCACTTCGATCGCGGCGCCGCCGGCCGCCGCCGTCGCCGCAAGCTTGGTCCAGGTATGCTCGCGGTCCCCATGCAGGTTCAGCGTGCCGCGCATGAGCATGATCCCGCGATCGCCCATGGTGTTGATGTCTTCGCCGGGGACGTTGTCGGTCAGCGTGATCGTGGCCTTGCGCGTGTGCGGGCGCGCCTCCGTGCCGATCTCCAGTTCGCCACCCTGCAAATAGATCCACTCGGTTGCCAGCTCGACATCCCGCTCGTCCGAAAAGCTCAGCTTCCCCTGGATCGTCAGGCTGCGAAGCGCCGGCGGGCTGACGTCGAGGACGATGTTCCTGTCCCGGCCGATCGCAACCTCGTCGCCCTCGCCCGGCACCTTCCCGCCCGGCCACGAAGCAGGGTCCGACCAGAGCGTTTCCCCAACCGCCGGAGAAGGTGCGTGCGCGCCCCCGTCCGCGTGCCCCTCGTGAGCGTGAACGGCAGTCCCCGCGCCAAGCAACAGCGAAACAGGAAGAAGCGAAGAAAAAAGCAGCAGGCGTGAGTGCATGCGCATGGTGTCGATCCCCTCGGTCGGGGCCATGAGCCCCCTGTTTTTTCTTGCGCAAGTTTGCAGCGGATGGGCCGATTTGCCAAGTCGCTATCCGGGTCTTTGGCAAACCAAGTTGTAACCGATTGTAACGGCTCTCGCGTCTTTGCGTGTAACCGGGCCTGGAAGCAGGCCCAAGGGATGAGTTCGGCACGGGTCAGCGAAAGCGTTCCCGCTTCGAATAACCTGCCTGCGGTTCATGGGTCCAAATCAGCCGACCGCGGCCGGAAACGGCTGCTTGCGGTCCATGCGTTGAAGCGGGAGCTTGCGGCTGCCTCGACAAGGCGCGCCGCTCAACCCTCCTTGCGAGCTTGTCTTTTCCGCTCATGCGGATCGAGATGCCGCTTGCGCAGCCTGATGCTCTGCGGCGTCACTTCCACCAGCTCGTCGTCCTGGATGTAGGCGATGGCCTGCTCCAGCGTCATCTTGCGCGGCGGGGTCAGGCGGATGCCTTCGTCCTTGCCGCTGGCGCGGAAGTTGGTCAGTTGCTTGGATTTGAGCGGGTTAACCTCCAGATCCTGCGGCTTGGCGTTCTCGCCGATCACCATGCCTTCGTAGAGCTTCTCGCCGGGGCTGACGAACAAGACGCCGCGGTCCTCCAGCGCATTGAGCGCGTAAGCCACGGCCTCGCCCTGCTCCATGGAGATCAGCACGCCGTTCTGGCGGCCGCTGATCGGGCCCTTGTAGGGGCCGTACTTCTCGAACAGCCGGTTCATGATCCCGGTGCCGCGCGTGTCGGACAGGAATTCGCCGTGATAGCCGATCAACCCGCGGCTCGGGGCCGAGAAGGTGATGCGGGTCTTGCCCACGCCGCTCGGGCGCATGTCGGTCATCTCGCCTTTGCGCTGGGCGACCTTTTCGACCACCGTGCCGGAGAACTCATCGTCCACGTCGATAACGACGGTTTCGTAAGGCTCCTCGCGGCCCTCCGGCCCGTCGCGGTAGAGCACGCGCGGGCGGCTGATCGACAGCTCGAACCCCTCGCGGCGCATGTTCTCGATCAGCACGCCCAGTTGCAGCTCGCCCCGGCCGGCGACTTCGAAGGCATCCTTGCCGGTGCTTTCGGTGACGCGGATGGCGACATTGGTTTCCGCCTCGCGCTCCAGCCGATCGCGGATCACGCGGCTCTGCACCTTGTCGCCCTCGCGCCCGGCATAGGGGCTGTCGTTGACGCCGAATGTCATCGAGAGAGTCGGCGGATCGATCTCCTGCGCGGGCACCGGAGCGCTGACGTTGAGGCTGCACAACGTGTTGGAAACGGTAGCCGTGGTCAGCCCGGCGATGGCGACGATATCGCCCGCCTGCGCGTGAAGCACGGGGACACGTTCGAGGCCCTCGAAAGCGAAGATCTTGGTTGCCCGGCCGGCTTCCACCTGGTTGCCTGCCAGATCGAGCGCCTTGATCTGCATGCCGACTTCCAGCCGTCCGCTTTCGATGCGGCCGGTGAGGATGCGGCCGAGGAACGGGTCGCGGTCGAGCAAGGTCGCAAGCATGGCGAATTCGCCGTCCGGATCGAGATCGGGCGCGGGAACGTGGTTGACGATGGTGCGGAACAGCGGCGTCAGGTCCCCTTCGCGGACCGAAGGATCCTCGCTGGCATAGCCCGCACGGCCGGAGGCGTAGAGCACGGGAAAATCGAGCTGCTCATCGCTGGCGTCGAGGTTGACGAACAGATCGAACACCTCGTTCAATACCTCGTCGGGTCGGCCGTCGGGCCGATCGATCTTGTTGACCACCACGATCGGCCGAAGGCCAAGGCCCAGCGCCTTGCCGGTGACGAACTTGGTCTGCGGCATCGGCCCCTCGGCCGAATCGACCAGCAGGATAACGCCATCGACCATCGACAGGATGCGTTCGACTTCCGCACCGAAATCGGCGTGGCCGGGCGTATCGACCACATTGATCCGGTGCCCGTGCCATTCCACCGACGTACACTTGGCTAGGATGGTGATCCCTCGCTCTTTCTCGAGGTCGTTCGAATCCATCGCCCGCTCCTCCACGCGCTGGTTCTCGCGGAAGGTGCCGGACTGGCGGAACAACTGGTCGACAAGCGTGGTCTTGCCGTGATCGACGTGGGCGATGATCGCCACGTTGCGAAGGCTCATGCGAAGCGGTCTCTTGTAGAAAAAGGCGCGCGCGCCCTAGCGGCGGAATGGCCGGACAACAAGAAAATTGCCGTTCAGCGCAACGCAAAGCTCAACGGTGCACGTTCCGGCGATGATGAGAGCGACGATAGCGGCCGCGCTGGCCCTCGCGTTGGCCATTCCGGCGGCGGCGGAGCTTCCGCCTGCGGCGGCATGGCAGATCGGCCCGCTGATAAAGGGCCGCAACTATTCGCAGAACATGCCGCTGCGCCCCGTGCCGGCGCGCGACGGAGTGCGGATCGATTTCCCTTATCCGGACCGCGACGCCGGGCACGTGCACTACGTCACCTTCCCGCACGGCCCGCTCGCAGGAAAGCGGCGGATCGTGATGCGCTACCGTATCGACGCCGCGCCGGACGCACGCTTCGTGCCGCAGGAGTTTCCTGACCGCCCAGCGGTGCTGTCGCTCTACTTCCAGCAGCGTGGCGACAGGTGGACCGCCAAGGGGAAGTACGAAACCTATCGCTGGTATTCGCCCGCGGACGCGGTCGTGCCGTTGACGCCCGGCGAGCACACGGTTTCGATCGATCTCGATGACGACTGGATCTCGGTCTACGGCAAGACGCCCGACCGGAAGCCTCAGGGCTTCCGCGATGCGCTGGCGCGAACCGCACGGGTCGGATTCACGCTCGGCACCGAACGCGGCGGACGCGGCCACGGAGTCTTCGCCACCGCGCCCGCCTCGTTGACAGTGCTGTCATTCGAAGTGCTTTAGCCGACCGGCCGCAACACGACGTGTCCCACGGCGGTGTTCGACGCCGGGACATGGTAGAAGCGGTGGAGTTCCTCCACATCCGGTCCCAGCGCGCCGCGCATGATCATCCACATGATCAGCTCGATCCCCTCGGTGCCGGTTTCGCGGATCAGTTCCAGCCGCGTGATCCTGCGCAGCGATTGCGGATCGGACGTCAGCCGGTCAATGAAGGACTGGTCGTATTCCGGGTTGATCAGGCCCGCGCGCTCGCCCTGCAACTGGTGGCTCATGCCCCCGGTGCCCCAGATCTGTACGTTGAGCCCGGCCGGGTAGCTTTCCACCGCATCGCGGATCGCCTCGCCCAGCTGCCAGCAGCGTTCGGCCGACGGAGTCGGGAACTGGGTGACGTTGACCGCCAGCGGGATCACCCGCACCGGCCACTCCTCGCGCTTGCCGAACATCAACGACAGCGGGACGGTCAGTCCGTGATCCACGTCGAGCGTGTTCATCAGCGTCATGTCGAAGTTGTCGATCACCAGCTGTTCGGCAAGGTGCGCGGCGAACACCGGATCGCCCATGACGGTGGGCACCGGCCGCTTGCCCCAGCCTTCGTCGGCCGGCTCGAACTCTTCCGCCATGCCCAGCGCAAACGTCGGCACGACGTCGAGCATCATCGAGCTGGCGTGATCGTTGTAACACAGGATGACGAGGTCCGGGTCCTCCTGCTCCTCGAACCGCTTGACCCATTCGTAGCCGTCGAAAACCGGCTTCCAGTATTCGTCCCGGTTACGCCCCTGATCGAACGCCGCGCCGATGGCGGGAACGTGGCTGGTGGCGATGCCTGCCGTGATCCGGGCCATCAGTTCTTCCCCCGGATCGAGCGGTTACCCTGCGGCGAGCGGCCGCCGGCGCGCATCATCGCGGCGTATTCGTCGGGCGTCATCCCGGTCATCGAACTAACGGCCTTCTGTGTGGACCAGCCGTCGGTGTTGGACAGCTTGACGAGGAAATAGATGTTGCCGCCAAGGTCGATCAGCTTGGTGAAGTCGCGATCGAGCACTGCCTGCTTCTGTTCGTCGCTCATCCGGAAGCGGTCGAGATAGGCGCGTTCGTCCGCCTTGAACGCCGTGCGGTTTTCTTCCTGCATCAGCGACATGCAGAACTTGTGCAGGTGATAGGCCTGCCGGCTCGCAAGCGCGTTGAACACCTTGGTGCCGGGAATGTCCTTGAGTTCTTCGAGCGAATAGAGGCGGGTACGCATGAGGTTGTGCTTTCGGGGGCTATTGCCCGTCCCGTAGCAGCCGCGAGGGATTCCCGCCAGTTGCGCGCGCCGATGCGCGGGGGCTTAATCAAGCGCGCGATATTCGCTAGGGGCCTGCCGACTCCAATGCGCGGGGCCAAGCCGCGCCCGTCCCCTTACGGAGAAGATGCACATGACCCAGCACGTTCTCGAACAGCTCGCCGCCACCAATCCGGAAGCGGAAATCTGGTGGGATTCGAGCCCGCTGATCTACCCGAGCTGGAAAGAGGAAACGCTGGCCAAGGCGCCGGATGGCGAACGCGCGGACTGGGACGCGCAGCTTACCCGGTTCTACGACGATGCGACCATCCGGTCGCAGGGCACGATGGGGTTCCGGGGGGTGACCACCAATCCGCCGCTGTCCTTGCAGGCGATCAAGCTTGCGCCGGAGCTGTGGTCGGCCGAAATCCGCAAGATCGCGGCGGAGAACCCCGGCCGCGATGTCGAAGGCGTGTACTGGGCGATGTACCTCGACCTAGTGAAGAAAGGCGCGGAGGCGATCCGGCCGGTATTCGACAAGTCGGACGGCAAGTACGGCTTCCTCTCGGGGCAGGTCGATCCCCGCTTCGTGCGCGACGGCGACAAGATGCTGGCGCAGGGCCTTACCATCGCGGCGCAGGGGCCGAACGTGATGGTCAAGCTGCCCGGCTCCAAGGAAGGCTACGAAGTGCTGGAGGAACTGACCGCGCGCGGCATCAGCACCAACAACACCACCAGCTTCACCGTGCCGCAGTATATGCGCTGCATGGCCGCCGTCAGCGCGGGCCTCTATCGCGCCAAGGCGGCGGGCGTGGACCTGTCGAAATGGCGGTCGGTCATCACCCATATGTCGGCGCGCCTGGGCGAACTCAGCGACTGGAAGACCGAGGCCAAGGCGCGCGGGATCGAACTGACCCTGCCTGAAATCCGCGACGGCGAGGAAGCCGTTCTCAAGCGCGCCTATCACTACGGCAAAAGCGTGGGGCACCCGTCCAAGATGCTGCAATGCTCGATGCGCGTCGAAAAGGACGAGCGCACCGGCAAGACCGTAAGCCGCCATATCGAGGATTTCGCCGGCAGCGACATGGTCTACACCTGCCCGCCGGGCTACATCGCCGGGCTGATGACCGCCGGGCTGGAACCACTCGACCCCAAAGCCATCGACCGCGAGCCGAACAAGGCCAGCATCGAAAAGCTGCTCAAGCTGCCGAGCTTCCGCGCGGCCTATGAGTTCGACGGCATGACCCCCGACCAGTTTGCCCACTTCGGCGCCTTCAAGGCGACCGAAACGGAGTTCGCCGCCGCCACCCGGCAGACGGTGGACTTCGTGCGGATGACGCTGGAAAGCTGAGTCCGGGAACGACGCCGGAGGCTCAGCCGCCTTCGGCGTCCGCCGTTTCGCTCAGCAGGCGCTCGCGGATCTCCGCCGGCGCGCCCTCGGCCCATAACAGCAGCGCGTCGAGCGCGGGGCACAGCTCCTGCCCCCATTCGGTGAGGCGGTATTCCACGCGCGGCGGCACCTCGTGGTGGACGATGCGCGCGATCACGCCGTCGCGCTCCATCTGCCTGAGCTGCTGGATCAGCATTTTCTGCGATATGCCGGGAATGGCCCGTTCCAGTTGCGAGAAACGCAGCAATCTGCCGCCAAAGAGCTGGAACAGGATCACCAGTTTCCACCGCCCTTCGAGAATCCGCAGCACATTCTGCACGCCCTGCGAGGCCAGCACCGGCGTATAGTCGGGTCGCTTACCCAAAGGTATGTTCCTTACTTTTTAGTAGGTTCTTGCCATTTTTTCTAGGACTGCCAGATCGGCGGCGCAACCCTCGACCGATCAGGAGCGTTCGATGCCTGCACAGCTTCCCTCGCCGGTGAACGCCTACTTCGCCGCCAATCCCGCGTTCAACGTCAACGCCATGCTGGCCCCGTTCGCACCGGACGCGATCGTAGTCGACGAACGCGAGACTCACACTGGCCTCCCGGAAATCCGTACATGGATAGAGCGGGCCACCGTTGGCGCGCGGGCGGTGGCGACGCCTGTAACCGTCGGCGAAGCCGACGGAGCATGGACCGTCGATGCGCGCGTGGCGGGCGACTTCCCCGGATCGCCGGTGACGCTGACGTTCCGCTTCGAACTCGACGGCGATCGCATCGCCCGGCTGGAGATTGCCTGATGGGCCTGGCCGATCCCGTCGAGTTTGCAGGCAAGACCGTGGTGCTGACCGCCGGCACGAAAGGCGCGGGCGCGGCGGCGTTCCGGCGGTTCGTCGCGGCTGGCGCGCGAGTGGTCACTGCCGCTCGGTCAGAGCGGCCCGACGATATGCCCGACCATGCGTTCGTCCGCGCCGACCTGACCAGTGCGGAGGGTGTCGAGACATTCGCTCAGGCCGCGCTGGAGCGGCTCGGCCATGTCGATATCCTGATTCACGTCCTTGGCGGTTCGAGCGCGCCAGGCGGCGGCTTTGCGGCCCTGACCAACGAGATCTGGGCGAATGAACTCAACCTCAACCTGTTGAGCGCTGTCCGGCTCGACCGCGCGCTGCTGCCGTCGATGATCGCGCGCGGCAAGGGCGCGGTGGTCCATACGGCGTCGATCCAGCATCGCTTGCCGCTGCCCTCGACCACAGCCTATGCCGCCGCAAAGGCCGCGCTGGCGACCTACAGCAAGGCGCTGTCGAAGGAGGTTGGGCCGAAGGGTGTCAGGGTCAATGTGGTTTCGCCGGGATGGATCTACACCAGCGCCGCCGAGGCGATGGTGCGACGGATCGCCGCCAGTTCGGGAACCAGCGAGGATGAGGCGCGCCAGAGCATCCTCGACGCGCTCGGTGGCATTCCACTGGGCCGCCCGGCGTGGCCGGAGGAAGTGGCCGAAATGATCGCGTTTCTCGCCTCCGATCGGGCATCGGCGGTCCATGGCGCCGAATTCGTGATCGACGGCGGGACCGTTCCGACGGCCTGAGGCGGCGCGCCCGAGCGGCTCAGGCGCGGCCGCCGCGCTTCTGGTCGACCTGGTCCAGCGCGCTGAGCAACTCCTCGAACTGCGCCGCGTCGTCGTCCACGTGAAAGACGATTTTGAGGCTGCTCCCGAGCATCGTCAGGTGCGTTTGGGTCAGCAAGCCAATCGCCACGACATCTTCGTTTTCCATGCTGTTCATGCTTCCCGCACAATCGGTGCGCAGGACTCCTTCACGGCAATCAACGGTGGTGGCGCACAGCAAGTTCCTGAGCCAGATTTGGAACAAACGAACTTGTGGCGTTTGCGTAACAGACGCGGATGGCGGCCTGGCGGCAGACAGCCGCGCTTGCCCTGGCTGCAGATTCCCGTCATTCCCGCCCGCCCAGCGAACGTCTTCCACGATGACCTCTTTTCACCAAATCCTGGCCAACAACCTGATCCAGAACGTGACCAACTTCACGGTCTGGTTCGCGCTGGTGTTCTGGGCCTTTCTCGAGACGCGGTCGGTATTCGTGACCGGCATGATCGGCGGCATCTACCTGGTGTTTACCGCCGGGTTCGCAATCTGGTTCGGCAGCCTGGTGGACCACCACCGCAAGAAGCGGATCATGCTGGCATCGAGCGCGGCGTCGTTCGTGTTCTACGCCGCTTCGCTCGCCGCCTATGCGCTCGTGCCGGAAGATGCGCTGGCGCGCGTGGAAGGCGCGGAGCTGTGGCTGTTCATCCTGCTGGTGATGCTGGCGGTAATCTGCGGCAACATCCGCATGATCGCGCTGCCGACGCTGGTGACTGCGCTGATCGAGGAGGACAAGCGCGACAAGGCCAACGGGCTGGTCGGCATGGTGACCGGAATCGGCTTCCTGCTGACGTCCGGCATCAGCGGGTTCCTTGTCGCCTGGGACGGCATTCGCGGCCCGCTGGCGCTGGCGCTGGGCATGACCGCGCTGGCGTTCGGGCACCTCCTGCTGGTGCGCGTCGATGAACCGGATCCGGCCTCCTCCGCACCGGATGGGCGCAGGGAGATCGATCTCAAGGGTACGATAGCCGTGGTCGGCGCGGTGCCGGGTCTGTTCGCGCTGATCCTGTTCTCCACCTTCAACAACTTCCTGGGCGGCGTGTTCATGGCCCTGATGGACGGATACGGGCTGTCGCTGATGGAAGTGCAGGAATGGGGCCTGCTGTGGGCGCTTGCCTCGTGCTCGTTCATCGTCAGCGGCCTCACGATCGCCCGGTTCGGCCTCGGCCGGAATCCGCTACGCACGCTGCTGCTGGTGAACCTGATCGTGTGGGCGGTGGCGAGTGTCTTCACCATCCAGTCCTCGATCCTGCTGCTGGCGACGGGCTGCGTGATCTGGCTGTTCCTCGGCCCTTATGCCGAAGCCAGCGAACAGACCACGTTGCAGAAGGTCGTGCCTTACGAGCGGCAGGGGCGGGTATTCGGTTTCGCCCAGTCGGTCGAACAGTCGGCCTCGCCGCTGACGGCGTTTCTGATCGGCCCGCTGACGCAGTTCGTGGCGATTCCGTTCATGACCACCGGCGCGGGCGCGGAAGCGATCGGCGACTGGTACGGCGTGGGTCCCGAACGGGGCATGGCGCTGGTGTTCAGCCTGACCGGCGTGTTCGGCGTGGCGATGACTTTGCTGGCGTTCAATTCACGCCAGTATCGGCAACTCTCGGCGGCTTACGCGATGGGTCAGTCGACTCCCCGGCCGAACGTGTAGCTCAGCGCGAGGCCGCCCGAGAACTGGTCGCGCGAGCCGTAAACGCGCACGAGCGGCGAAGCCGCGGCATCGCCCGTCAGCCGGTCGTACTTGGCGTAAGTGTAGATGCCCCAGCGCGGAGAAAGCTGGGTCGCGAAGCTGGCCGTGGCGCCATAGGCCTGAATGCCGCCGCCCGCGTCATAGGCGGGCAGGCCCGCGGCGGGCGCATCGGCAGGGGCGACGCTGAACCAGGCGTCGTGATAGCGGTTGTCGCTCCAGGTCACGCGCGGCCCGATGGAGAACAGCCATTCGTCACGGTCGCGCAGGACGAAGTCCGCGCCCGCGAGGCCGATCCAGCCCTTGTGGCCGTTGATACCCTTGCGCGCTTCTGCCCGCAGGCGGAAGTTTTCGCCCAGGTCGAGCGCGGCGAAGGCTCCGGCCTCGAGCGTGAACTTCACCGTCGGGAGCGTCGTGCCGACCATGGCCGACGTGCGTTTGCCTTCGAAGTTGCCGACCGGACCGAACGAGAAGCCGCCGCTGCGGACCAGCGTCAGCCCGAAACTGTCATCCGCCCCCTCGAACTCGAACGGCTGGTCGCCGCGTTCGCGATCCACGTTGACCAGCGGCCCGATGTCGAAGCTGTCCGAACCGGGATAGCTGGGATAGGCGTGCGCGCCGAGGGTGACGCGATAGCGGTAGGGCTCTGCCTCCTGCGCGGCGGCAGGGATGGCGAGGCCGGCGGCGGCGAGACCGCAAAGCAGCGTGGAACGGCGCAGAAAATGCTCCCTGTCGACGGAGCCTGAGGTCAAATCCCTAGTCTGCCCAATACAGACGCTCCGGATTTGAAACCAATAGCTTGCGTTGCAGTTCCTCGGTCGGGGCGATGCGCGGGATTATGTCGACAATCGGCCCGTCGTCGGGGACGGCGTGCTCCATCGTCGGATGCGGCCAGTCGGTGCCCCAGATGCAGCGGTCGGGATAATCGGCCACCAGCGGCGCGACCGAGCGCGCGAAATGGTCCCAAGGCGGCCCATCGGGAAATTCGAGCCGGTCCGGACAAGTCGGCTTGAACCAGATGTCGGGGCGTGAATCGAGAAACGCGCGGAACGCCGTCATATCCGCGCCGTCCGGCCCTTGCCGCACGTCGGGCCGCCCCATGTGGTCGACGACGATCGGAACAGGGATCGCGTCGAAGAACGGCCGCAGCTCTTCGAGAATATCGGCTTCCAAATAGACCACGATGTGCCAGCCGGCGGGCAGACGCCGCGACACTTCGAGAAACTTGTCCTTCGGCGCATGCTCGACCAGGCGCTTGAGGAAGTTGAAGCGAATGCCGCGGATGCCGCCGGCGTGGAGCCGTTCGAGCTCGGCGTCGGAAATCGCCGGATCGACCACCGCGACGCCCCGCGCCATGGGAACGCCGTCGATCGCACCGGCCTTCGCTATCGCGTCGAGCGTGGCGGCGTTGTCGGTGCCGTGGCAGCTCGCCTGCACGATCACGTTCTTCGTGAACCCGAGATAGTCGCGCAGGGCGAAAAGCTGCTCCGCTCCGGCATCCTCGGGGATATACTTGGCCTTCGGGCTGAACGGGAACTGCGCCATCGGACCGAACACGTGGCAATGCGCATCCACCGCGCCGGGCGGCGGGGTGTAGCGGGGCTTCGACGGGTTCGGATGCCAGCTTACGATGCGTTCGTGTTCTTTGGCGGTCATGCGAATACGGTTCCATCCATCAGTTTGCGCGCAGTGCGCAGAAGCGCCGAGCTGACCACTTCGCCCGCCTCGTCGACTTCGAGCAGGCAGCTCATCTCGCCGGTCGGGTGTTCGACGCTGAGCGTCTTGCGCTTGCCTTCGGGTATCGTCGCCACTTGGTTCGCGGGCGAGCCTTCGAGCAGGCTGGCGGTGGCGACGCTGACCGCCGCCAGCACGCCAATCGTGGCGTGGGCGCGGTGGGGAATGAAGCTGCGGGTGCAGATAGCGCCGCCTGCCTTTGGCGGAGCGACGAGGAACATCTTGGGGACCGACTTTTGCTTTACGTCGCCTAGGTTCATCAGCGGGCCGGCGGCGAGGCGGATGCTTTCAATCCGCTGGCGGATGGCGGCGAAGCCGTCGCTCTCCAGCTCTTCGCGGGTCTCGTAGCCGGTGGCGCCGAGGTCGGCGGCCTTAATCACGATGCAGGGCATGCCGTTGTCGATCAGCGTGCAGCGCACGCCCTCCACCACATCGACGGCGTTGCCGGTTGGCAGCAGCGCGCCGCAGGTGGAGCCTGCGGTATCGCGAAACTCCAGCGGGATCGGCGCATGAGTTCCCGGAACTCCGTCTATCTTCGCATCGCCCGCATAAGTCACCACGCCGCCCGGCGTGCGCACGGTGGCGACGGCGACCTGGCCGGTGTTCTCCATGAAGATGGCGACTTGCGTTTCGTCCCCCGTGGCCGCGACCAGCCCGCGCTCAATGGCGAAGGGGCCGATTCCGGCGAGGATGTTGCCGCAGTTCTGCGCGTCGGTGACGATCGCCTGATCGACGAAGACCTGGAGGAACAGGTAATCGACGTCGATCCCCTCGCGCTCGCTCTTCTTCACCACTGCGACCTTGCTGGTCAGCGGATCCGCACCGCCCATGCCGTCGATCTGGCGCGGGTCGGGGCTGCCCATCACGCCCAGCAGGAAAGCATCGCGTTCGGCGGTGTCGGCGGGCAGATCCGAGGCGAGGAAGTAGCCGCCCTTCGAGGTGCCGCCGCGCATCCACATGACGGGGGCGGAGTTCATGCTCAAATCCACTTCAGCCCCATGTCGGTGAGCTTCTGGCGGAAGCCGTACATGTCGAGACCGAGTTCGCCGCTGGCGAGGCGCTGGCGCTTGTCGCCTTCGTTGGCTTCGCGCTTGCGCGCCGCTTCAAGCACCCTGGCGGCATCGGCGCGTTTCACCACGCAGACGCCGTCGTCGTCAGCCACGATCACATCGCCCGGTTCGATATAGGCCCCGGCGCAGACCACCGGCACGTTGACGCTGCCCAAGGACGCCTTGATCGTGCCTTGCGCGAAAATGCGCTTGGCCCAGACGGGGAAGTTCATTTCCGTGAGGTCGCGCACGTCGCGAATGCCGGCGTCGATGATGAGGCCGCGCACGCCGCGCGCCTGCGCGCTGGTGGCGAGCAAGTCGCCGAAATAGCCGTCCTCGCACGGGGAGGTCGGCGCGATCACCAGCACGTCGCCTTCGCGGCACTGCTCGATCGCGGCGTGAACCATGTAGTTGTCGCCCGGCGGCACGCTGATGGTGACGGCGGTGGCGCCAATGCGCGCGCCGGAATAGATCGGGCGCATGTAGCTGGCGAGCAGGCCGGTGCGGCCCTGCGATTCGTGGACCGTGGCGACACCGCAGGCCCCGAGCCCATCGACCACGTCGAGTGGGGCCCGTTCGATGTTCTGGACGACGACACCGCTCATTTCAGCGCTACTCCCATGCTGGTTCTGCGCATGTCCGGTGGACCCGCGCAGGCTCTTGCGTCAAGGGGTCCGATAGGGTGCCCGGCGCGCTCTGGCAAACTTGTAAGCAATACATACATTCGGTAACGGCGGACCCTGAGAGATGGCTGACACTGTGACCCTCGAAAGCGCCCCCCAGGTGGCGATGATCGGCTTCGGCGAAGCAGGGGAACGATTCGCCCGTGCGCGCGACTGGCGCGGCTATACGCGGGGCTGGGACATCCTGCCGGAACGGCGCGAGACAATGCGCGAATACGGCATCGAGACTGGCGCCACGCCTGAGGAGGCGCTGCAAGGCGCGGACATCGCGATTTCGCTGGTGACGGCCGATGCGGCAGTGACGGCGGCGAAGCAATATGCCGCGCTGCTGCCCGAAGGGGCGCTGTGGTGCGACATGAACTCGGTCGCGCCGGACACCAAGCGCGAAGCCGCCGCGCTGGTCGAGGCGGCGGGCGGGCGCTATGTCGACGTGGCGGTGATGGCCCCGGTTGACGCCGAACTGGCGGTGCCGTTGCTGGTCGCCGGGCCGCATGCGGAAGCAGCGTGCGACATGCTGCGCACGATCGGTTTTTCCAACGTGCGCGCGGTCGGCAACGACGTGGGCAGGGCGGCGGCGATCAAGCTGATCCGCTCGGTCATGGTCAAGGGCATCGAGGCGCTGAGCCACGAATGCGCGGCCGCCGCCCAGGCCGCCGGGGTCTATGACGAAGTCGTGGCATCGCTCGACGCATCGGACACGCACGCCGGGTGGGCGGCGCGCATCGAATACAACCTTGGCCGCATGGACCTGCACGGCTTGCGCCGCGCGGCCGAGATGGAGGAATCCGCCCGCACGCTGGAAGGGCTGGGCGTGGAGCCGGTGATGACCCGCTCCACCGTCAGGCGCCAGCGCGACGCGGGCGCGAAGGCGAAGAACAGGGAGGCCGCAACGGCATGACGCTGATCATCGATTGTCACGGGCACTACACCACCGCCCCCGAGCCGCATAACCAGTGGCGCGAGGCGCAGAAGACCGCCTTCAAGGAAGGCAAGGCCGCCCCGCCCTATCCGCAGATCTCCGACGACGAGATCCGCGAGACGATCGAGACGAACCAGCTCAAGCTGATCAAGGAACGCGGCGCGGACCACACGATCTTTTCCCCCCGCGCCAGCGCCATGGCACACCACGTGGGCGACCAGCAGGTGAGCGAGGCGTGGTCCATCGCCTGCAACGACCTGATCTATCGGGTGACGCAGCTGTTCCCCGAATGGTTCACTGGCGTGTGCATGCTGCCGCAGAGCCCGAAGGCCGACCTTTCCGCCAGCATCCGCGAACTGCGCCGCTGCGTGGAGGAACTGGGCTTCGTCGGCTGCAACCTGAACCCCGATCCGGGCGGCGGGCATTTCGACCATCCGCCGCTGACCGACGAGTTCTGGTTCCCGATCTACGAGGTGCTGTGCGAGCTGGACGTCCCGGCGATGATCCACGTTTCGGGAAGCTGCAACCCGGCGATGCACGCCACCGGCGGGTTCTACCTCGCCGCCGATACCGTGGCCTTCATGCAGCTTTTGCAGGGCGATCTGTTCGGCCGCTTCCCGAGTTTGAGATTCATCATACCCCACGGGGGCGGCGCGGTGCCATTCCACTGGGGCCGCTATCGCGGCCTCGCGGATATGCTGAAGCAGCCGAGCCTGGACAAGCACCTGATGAACAACGTCTATTTCGACACCTGCGTCTATCACCAGCCGGGCATCGACCTGCTGGCCGACGTGATCGAGACGAAGAACATCCTGTTCGGCAGCGAAATGGTGGGTGCGGTGCGCGGGATCGATCCCACGACCGGCCATTATTTCGACGACACCAAGCGCTATATCGATGCACTCGCTATCTCTGATGCAGAGAAGCACGCCATCTTCGAAGGCAATGCGCGCAAGGTGTTTCCACGCCTCGATACAAAACTGAAGGCAAAAGGATTGTGAGCCAGGAAGACGCCCCCGTGACCGCGACCGGCTTCGCCCCGTGCGAAAAGCCGGAGCGCTATATCCAGCAGCTCGTCAAGCACTGGGGTCACAAGATGGCCACCAGCTACGACGAGGGCGACGGCATGGGGGTGTTCCCGTTCTCCGAGCACGAGAATGCGGTGATGACCGCCCGCGCGGGCGGCATCGCCATCACCCTGACTACCGGGGACCGCGAGCGGAACGAGCACATGCGCGGCGTGATCGAGCGTCATCTCGACCGCTTTGCTTTCCGCGAAGCGCCGCTGACTTACGAATGGAAAGAGCAATGAGCGACAAGAAGCAGAGGATCGACATCCACGAATACCTGGCGGAATTCGAGGATATTCCCGGCACCAGGGTGTTCACCGCCCAGCGGGCGCGCAAGGGATACTGGCTCAACCAGTTCGCGATGAGCCTGATGAAAGAGGACAACCGCAAGCGGTTCCTGGCCGACGAGGCCGCCTATCTCGACGAATGGAAGCTGACCCCGGCCGCCAAGCAGGCCGTGCTTGACCGCAACTACAACGCGATGATCGACGAAGGCGGGAACGTCTATTTCCTGTCGAAGCTGTTTTCCACCGACGGCAAGAGCTTCCAGTTCGCGGCCGGTTCGATGACCGGGATGACGCAGGAAGAATACGCCGAAATGATGCTGAAGGGCGGCCGTTCGCCCGAAGGCGTGCGCTCCAAGAAGGGAGGCTACTGACATGGCGAGAGTAACCACCGGCATCACGTCGAGCCACATTCCCGCGCTCGGCGCCGCGATGCAGACCGGCAATGCCGGCAACGATTACTGGGGCCCGGTATTCCAGGGCTACGAGCCGATCCGCGAGTGGATCAGGCAACCCGGCAACATGCCCGACGTGGTGGTGCTGGTGTACAACGACCACGCATCGGCGTTCGACATGAACATCATCCCGACTTTCGCCATCGGCTGCGGCGAAAGCTTCAAGCCGGCCGACGAAGGCTGGGGCCCGCGCCCGGTGCCCGATGTGATCGGCCATCCGGATCTCGCCTGGCATATCGCCCAGAGCCTGATCCTCGACGATTTCGACATGACCATCATGAACCAGATGGACGTGGACCACGGCTGCACGGTGCCGCTGAGCATGATCTTCGGCGAGCCGGAGGAATGGCCGTGCAAGGTGATTCCGTTCCCGGTCAACGTGGTGACTTATCCGCCGCCCAGCGGCCGCCGCTGCTTTAACCTTGGCGACAGCATCAAGGCGGCGGTGGAGAGCTTCCCCGAAGAACTGAACGTCCACGTCTGGGGCACCGGCGGGATGAGCCACCAGTTGCAGGGCCCCCGCGCGGGCCTGATCAACAAGGAGTTCGACCTGGCCTTCATCGACCAGCTCATCAACGATCCCGAGACGCTGAGCCTGAAGCCGCACATCGAATACCTGCGCGAATCGGGTTCCGAAGGCATCGAGCTGGTGATGTGGCTGATCATGCGCGGCGCGCTGGGGCAGAAGGTGAAAGACCTTTACACCTTCTATCACATCCCGGCCTCCAACACCGCGCTCGGCGCGCTGATCCTCCAGCCGGAGGACACTGCGGGCGAACCGCTGACGCCGCGCAAGGTGATGAGCGGCCACAGCCTGGAAGCGGCCTGAACCAATCGAAGCCCTCTCCCCTTCAGGGGAGAGGGTTGGGAGAGGGGGCCGTCCTCCAAACTTCCTGGTATGGGCCGGATCGAGAGACTGCCCCTCTCCCCGGCCCTCTCCCCTGAAGGGGAGAGGGAGAATGTTTATGCGTATTGCCCTGATCGGCGCCGGCGCCTTCGGCGAAAAGCACCTCGACGGCCTGAAGAACATCGACGGCGTGGAGATCGCCTCGGTCATCAGCCGCCGGGTAGAGCAGGCGGCGGAAGTGGCCGCGAAGTATGGCGCGCCGCATCATGGCGCCGAGCTGTCCGAAGCGCTGGCGCTGCCCGATGTCGATGCGGTGATCCTGTGCACGCCGACGCAGATGCATGCCGAGCAGGCGATCGCCTGCATGGATGCGGGCAAGCACGTGCAGGTGGAAATCCCGCTGTCCGATTCGTGGCCCGACGCCGAGGCGGTGCTGAGGAAGCAGCAGGAAACCGGTCTCGTCTGCATGGTCGGGCACACCCGGCGGTTCAACCCGAGCCACCAGTACGTGCATAACCGGATCGTGGCGGGCGAATTCGCCGTCCAGCAGATGGACGTGCAGACCTATTTCTTCCGCCGCAAGAACATGAACGCCAAGGGCGAGCCGCGTTCGTGGACCGACCATCTGCTGTGGCACCACGCCGCGCACACCATCGACCTGTTCGCCTATCAGGCCGGGAAGATCGTCACCGCCAACGCGATCCAGGGGCCGAAGCACCCGGAACTGGGCATCGCGATGGACATGTCGATCCAGATGAAGAGCGAAAGCGGGGCGATCTGCACCCTGTCGCTGAGCTTCAATAACGACGGGCCGCTGGGCACCTTCTTCCGCTATATCGGCGACACCGCGACCTATATCGCCCGCTACGACGACCTCGTTACCGGCAAGGAAGAACCGATCGACCTGACCGGCGTGACGGTGTCCAACAACGGCATCGAATTGCAGGACCGCGAGTTCGTGGCCGCGATCCGCGAAGGGCGCGAGCCGAACAGTTCGGTGGCGCAAGTGCTCGACTGCTATCGCGTGATCGGCGAACTGGCGGCGAGCCTCGAGGCGCAGGACGGGTGGTCGTAATCGCGCGTTAACCCATCTTGAGAAGTTGGAAAGGTAGGGAGTGCAAACAACAAGGCCATAAGGGGAGAGACATGGCTGAACTGGACCGGATCCTGGGCGAGGCCCAGGAAACGCACCGGCTGATGCAGGAAGCGGTCAAGACCGCGGGCGACAGGGCGGTGCGCGACATCGTGCGGCTGCGAACGCGGTTCGCTACGCTCGTCGCCGAGATGATGGGCGCGATCAAGGCCGACGAACGGCTCAAGGCGCGGCCCGAACTCGCCCGCGATTTCGAAAGCCGGTTCTTCGAAATGCGGCAGGCGCTGGCGCAGCACCAGGCCAAATGGCGCAGCGCCAATATCGACGAGGATTCAGCCGGATACCGCCGTGCGACCGACGAAATGGGCCGCAAGCAGGACGAATTCTACACCTGGGCGAAGAACACCCTCGCCGGATTGTAGGGGCAGGGCTCCAAGGGGGTTGCGACTTGCCGCCTGTCTCTGCACATGGCGGGCATGACCGAGACAACCCGCACCATCGCCGGAACCGCGCTCCACCCCGTGGGGCTCGGCTGCATGAACCTGTCGTGGGCCTATGGCTCCCCGCCTTCGCCCGAGGAAGGCGCGCGGCTGCTCGACCGCGCGCTCGACATCGGCTGCAATCACCTCGATACTGCGCGGATCTATGGCGGGGGCAAGAACGAGGCGCTGATCGGCGAGACGCTGAAGGGGCGGCGGAACGAATTCTTCCTCGCCTCGAAGTGCGGGATCGTGGTCGACGGGCCGAAGCGCGGCGTGGATTGCTCGGCGGAGAAGATCGCCGGCGACATCGACGAGAGCCTGCGGCTGCTCCGGACGGACCGAATCGACCTCTACTACATGCACCGGTTCGACCCGAAGACGCCGATCGCCGAATCGGTCGGTGCGCTGGCGCGGGCGATCGAGGCGGGCAAGATCGGCGCCTATGGCGTATCGGAATGGAGCTCGGCGCATATCCGCGAGGCGCATGGCGTGCATCCGGTGGCGGCCGTGCAGACCGAATATTCGCTGTGGACGCGCAACGTCGAACTGGGCGTGCTGGAGACATGCCGCGAGCTGGGCATCGCGCTGGTCGCCTTCTCCCCGGTCGGACGCGGCGCGCTGGGAGGCGAGCTGACCGATCCTTCGGCGCTGGATGAGGCGGACCTCCGGACCAAGATGCCGCGTTTCAATGCCCAGAACTGGCCGCACAACCTGGCGCTGATCGAACGCTTCGCCGCGCTGGCGCGGGATGCGGGAATGACGCCGGCGCAGCTCGCGCTCGCCTGGGTGCTGTCGCGCGGAGACCATGTCCACGTCATCCCCGGCACGACCAGCATCGCGCACCTGGAAGACAACCATCGCGCGGCCTCGCTGGACGTGCCGCAGGATGTGCTCGATAGGGCGGATGCGCTGATCAACCAGCGCACCGTCGCCGGGCACCGCTATCACGACGCGATCCGACCGACGATCGACACCGAGGAGTTCGAACCGGCGTGAACGAGGTGCGCGCCAGCATCGGCTATTCGCGGCGCACCGGACGCACGCCCTATTTCTACGCCAACGCGCACGAGAAGGACTTCGTGCCGCTGGCGCCCGCCGAAGTGACCATCCGCGACGCGCGCGGGCTCGGTTGCGCGCTCGACCGCGAGGGCTTCACGCTGGTGGAGCACGCCAGCGCGGTCGAAGACCTGACCGATCTCAAGGCGGTGGCGGAGGCGCATCGCGGCGAAATCGCCGAGTTGCTGCAACGGATTACCGGCTGCGATCACGTGGCGATGACGCCAATGGGCATCCTGCGCTTTTCGGAGAAGCTGGGCGAAAACGAAGCGCACGACAATTCGCACCCGGCGCGGTTCGTCCATGTCGACATTGCGCGCGAGGACGCGGCGGACATGCGGGCCAAGGGCGCGCCCGAGGGGGAAACCGTCATCCGCAGCGCTCAGTACAACGTCTGGCGCGCGCTGACCGGCGCGCCGCAGGACGTACCGCTGGCGCTGTGCGCCTGGCCCAGCGTCGCGCCGGAGGATCTAATCGATTGCCGCGCGATCTTCGATCCGCCGGACGGCGCGCCCGAATGGAGCTTCGGCAACTACCTGCTGGCGGAGAACCCCGACCACCGCTGGTATTATTATTCCGACATGACCCCCGACGAGGCGATCGTGTTCAAGACCAGCGAAAGCGATCCCGACCGCGCGCAACTGATGCCGCACGGCGCGTTCGACAATCCGCTGGCCGGCCCCGATGCGCCGGCGCGCGTGAGCCTGGAGATGCGCGGGACGTGTTATTGGTTTGCGTAGCGGCATTCCCGCCCTCGCACCCCGTTGCGGAACGCGCGGCGGCGAGTTAAGCGCGGTGGCGATGCAGGACGTTCCCGAAATCACCTATGTCGAGTCCCCGCGCGTGTGGTGCGACGGCGCCGGCGACATTCGCGGCGGCGCCAGGTTCCGTCCGGCGGCGCTCGGGCATCCGCGCGTCTACATGCAGATCGACGAGCAGGGCTACGTCGATTGCGGCTATTGCGACCGGCGTTTTGTTCTCGAGGGCGGCCCGGCCGAACGCGGGCTGCACGAGGTTTCGCCCGGCGACTTGCCCGAAGACGAACCGGACACGGCGGGGGCGGAAGCCTGACCGCGAACCCTTGACGGTCAGACGACATTCACCACATCGGGCCTATGCTTCCCCGCAATATGGGAGAAAGACCGATGAAGCCTCTAGCGATTATTCTCGCCGGCGCGGCGCTGGCTGTCTCCGGAACCGGCATCGCGACCGCTGAAACGCGCGCCGAAAAGGGCGAAGCGCGGCTAGCCAAGATGATCGAAGGCCGCTCGGCCGGCGAACCCGTGAGCTGCATCAGCGCGATGCGCGGCAACCGGCTGACCATTATCGAACACGTCGGCGTGGTCTACGATGGTGGCGACACCATCTATGTCGCCCGTCCGGAAAATCCGGCGACGCTGAGCAGCTGGGACGTGCCGGTAATCGAACGATTCGGCAGCCAGCTGTGCAAGACCGACCTGACCAAGACGGTCGATCGCCATACCGGCCATGTCAGCGGCGTCGTCTTCCTCAAGGACTTCGTGCCCTACACCAAGAAGGGCTGAACAGTCTTGGCCGCCCCGCAACGCCGCTGGGCGGCCGAGATTCTTCACGTCTGGTTCCACCGGCTGCGGCCGCGAGACTGGTTTCGCCCCGGTCCCGACGTGGATGCGCTGCTGCGTGACCGGTTCGAGCGCGAATTGCATATGCTGGGCGCGCGACCGGCAGGCGAATTCCTGACCGATTCGCAGACCGCGCGCGCGGCTGTGCTGTTGTTCGACCAGGTCCCGCGCAATATCTATCGCGGAACGGCGCGGGCCTTCGCCTACGATGCGCTGGCCCGTGACATTGCCCGCGCGGCGCTGGCGCGAGGATTCGACGAGGGCCTGAGCGGCGCGGAACGGCAGTTCCTCGCCATGCCGCTGATGCACAGCGAGGACATTTCCGACCAGATGTGGAGTCTGGCCTACTTTACCCGGCTGGGCCGGCGCTTCGGCGCGCCGTTCGCGCGGTCGCACTATCGGATGATCGCGCGCTTCGGGCGCTATCCGCATCGCAACGAAACGCTCGGTCGCAAGTCGAGCCCGGCGGAAGTGGCGGCGGTGGCGGCGGGGAACCACTGGTAGCGGCCCCCGCCGGCATTCATCCTACTTTGCCAGCGCCCGCGCCTCGCCCGTCAGGGTGACGCTGGCAGAGACACCCGGCGCGGCGGCGAGGCCCGAGCGCGAAACCGGCTGGCCGCCGCCGATCCACAGATCGACCTTGCCGGGCCGCACCGCGCGCACGCCGGCATCGTCGACCGTGCTCAGCGCCCGCTCGTCGAGCGTGAAGCTGACGGTGCGCTGCTCGCCCTGCGCAAGATGGATGCGGTCGAACGCCGCCAGCGAGCGGAGCGGCTGGCCCGGCAGATCGGGCCGCGAGAGATAGAGCTGCACCACCTCGTCGCTGTCCATCCCCCCGGTGTTGGCGACTTGGGCGGTGACCGTCATGGTGCCGTCGGCATTCACCGTGGCCTGCGGACGCGAATAGGCGAAGCTGGTGTAGCTGAGCCCATAGCCGAACGGGTACAGCACCTCGTCCTGGTGGTACTTGTAGGTGCGGTTCTCCATCGAATAATCGAGGAAGTCCGGCAGACCCTCCACCCCGCGATAGAAGGTCACCGGCAAGCGCCCGGCGGGGCTGTAGTCCCCGGCGAGGAGCTGAGCCACGGCATGGCCGCCCTCACCGCCCGGATACCATGCCTCGACGATCGCCGGGATGTTTTCGTCCGCCCAGTTCACCGCCAGCGCGCTGCCGTTCATCAGCACCAGCACGGTCGGCTTGCCGGTGGCGTGGACGCGCTGGAGCAGGTCGAGTTGGGGCTTCGGCAGGTCGATATTGGTGCGGTCGCCGCCGTGGAAGCCTTCCGCCTCCACCCGCATTTCCTCGCCCTCGATCCGCGCCGAAAGCCCGCCGACGAATACGACGAGATCGGCATTGCGCGCGGCGGCGACGGCGTTGTCGCCGTTGTCCGACGGGCGGCTCCACACCAGCCACTGTTCCCCGCGCTGGCCGCGCTGCCATGCCTCGACAGTGATCGGATAGACCTTGCCCGCCTCCAGCACGGTCGATCCGGAAAGGATCGACGGCGCATCGCCGACGCCCCATTCCTCCACCACCGGCTGGCCGTCGACGAACACGCGGTAGCCGTTCTCGGTGGCGAAGCGGAAATTGTAGCTGCCGCTTTCGGGGGCCTTGATGAACCCGGTCCAGCGGATCGAACTGAGCCGCCCGTCGCTGCGCCACTGGACATAGGGCCGTTCCTCCACCGCGCGCGACGTGGGTGTGCCTTCGAGTTCTCGGCCGGCGAAGTGTTCGGCAGTGAGACCCGCCTGCGTGCATGCGGCATCGACGCACAGCGCCGCGCCCGGCACCGCTTCTTCCGCCTGCCCGATCAGGCCGATGCCCTGCACGTAGTCGATCTGGCTGTCTGGAAAGCGCGCGCGCAGCCCGTCGAGCACGGTGACCGGATCGGACGGGGTGCCGTAATAGTTGCCGACCAGCGTATCGAAGCTGTCGGCGTTGGGCCCGACCACCGCTATCCGGCTCGGCGCAGACTTGAGCGGCAAAAGATTGTCCTCGTTCTTCAGCAGCACCATGCTGGCCTTGGCCATTTCGAGCGAGGCGGCGTGGTGTTCGGGCGTGTCGAAGTCTTCTTTCGTGATGCCCGCCCACGGCAGGGTTTCGTAAGGATCGAACTGGCCCAGCCGCATCCGCGCGGTGAACAGACGCACCAGCGCCCTGTCGAGCACTTCGGCCGGCAGGATGCCCTTCTGCACGCCTTCGACGATCTGCTCCGGCTCCGTGGTCAGGTTGTTGCGGTAATCGCCGCAGATCACGTCCATCCCGGCAATGAAGCCGAGCGCGACGCCGTTCACCCGATCGGTCTCATAGGCCAGCGCATCTTCGCGATAGGTGTTGGCCGCGCTGCCGCAATCGGTGACGATGTAGCCTTCGAAGCCCCATTGGTTGCGGAGCTTTTCTTCCATCAGGTACTGGCTGGCGCAGGCGGGCACGCCGTAGAGCGCGTTATAGGCGCACATCAGCGAGCCGACCCTGGCGTCGAGCACGGTGGTGCGGAAGGCCGGGAGGTAGGTTTCTTCCAGGTCCTTCGGCGTAGGGTAGAAATCCTGCTGGTGGCGGCCCTGTTCGGGCCCGGAGTGAACCGCGAAGTGCTTCGACGTGGCGACCGTCTTGTAATACTTCGGGTCATCGCCCTGAAGGCCGGTAATGAAGGCGTTGGCGATCTCGCCCGTCAGGTGCGGATCCTCGCCATAGGTCTCCTGCCCGCGGCCCCAGCGCGGATCGCGGAAGATGTTGATGTTGGGCGACCACACGGTGAGGCCCTGATAGAACCCGCTCGACCCGTCAGGCTGGAGCGTATCGAGATACTTGGCGCGGAATTCATCGGAGATGACCGTAGCGCTCTTGTGCATCCGGTCGGTGTCGAAGGTCGCGGCGAGGCCGATCGCCTGCGGAAACACGGTGGCGATACCGGCGCGGGCGACACCGTGCAGCCCTTCGTTCCACCAGTTGTAGGCCGGCACGTTGAGGCGCGGGATGGCGGGCGCGGTATGCCCGGCCTGGTGCGCCTTTTCTTCCAGCGTCATGCGCGCGACGAGATCGCGGGCGCGGGTTTCGAAATCGAGCGAAGTGTCGAGATAGGGCAGCGCCGCGCCCGGTTTTGCCAGTTCTCCCGGCGGGGCGGCGGCGTCCTGCGCCAGTGCGGCGGGGGCGGCGAGCGCGCTCAGCGCCAGGATGACGGGCGCGGCGAGTCGCGCGGGACGGATTCTCATGGCAATTTCCCTCTCCTCTGCCGGCTGCCGGACGGGCCGCCGATCTCCTTGGTGCGGACAGTGCCTCGGTGATTCGTAGCGGTCAATAAGGGAGCGCTACCATTGTTTATTTTCAATGGTTTAGGAATTAACGGATTGTGCGGAAGCCGGAAGGTGTCGAATCGGTCGCGCGATCCTTTGGCGTGCTGGAGCATTGTCGGAGCATGACGGAACGCAACAGGAAGCGGCCGCGCTGGACCGTACTGACGCTGGCGGTGTTGCTGCACATTGCCGCGCTGGCCGGGCTGGTGCGCGTGTTCGCGCCCGATTTCGCCGCCAGCGTGGTTTCGGCGGCGACATCGCTGGTGGCGGTCGATCTTTCCGAGCCGCTCCCTGACCCGCCGACCGAACCCTCCCCGCGCGAGGACGAGGGCGCGGCCGCAGAAAGCGGGCGCGAGGCGACACCGCGCGAGATCGCCGCGCCCGAAGCGCCGCTGCCCCGCCCGGCCCCGATCCCGCCCGCGGCCGCGACCGGCGCGGCCGTTGCTTCCGGCGCCAGCGCCGAGGGCGCAGGAAGCGGCGGCGGGGGCACTAGCTTCGGCGCCGGCAGCGGGCGTTCGGGCAGCGGACAGGGCGGCATGGCGGCGACGCGGCCGGAAAAGATCGCCGGGGACATAAACGACGCGCGCGACTACCCCATCCCACCCGGCGGCCGGCAATTGCGGCGCGGGCACGAGGTGATCGTGCAGATGACCGTGGGTGTGGACGGACGGGCGCGCGAATGTCGGGTGATCGCGCCGAGCCCCGATCCCGAGGCGGACCGCATAACCTGCCGTCTGGCCGAAGAGCGGTTCCGATTCCGCCCGGCGCGCGATGCGGCCGGCAATCCGGTTCCGGCGCAATATGGTTGGCGGCAACGTTGGTTCTGATGGACTGGTTCTGATGGGCTGGCTCTGATGACAGGGCCGCGCGCCGCCCCTACATTCGGACGGGAAAGGATTTGCAGGAATGTCAGCGATTCACCCGGTCGTGCTGTGCGGCGGCAGCGGCACGCGCCTTTGGCCCCGCAGCCGCAAGCATCGGCCCAAGCCGTTCCTGCCGCTGGTGGGGGACAGCACGCTGTTCGAGGCAACGCTGCACCGCTGCGGCGATGCGGCCGCCTTCGCCGCGCCGATCGTGGTTACAGGTGCGGCGCACCGGCCGCATGTCGAGGCGCAATCCGCCGCGCATGGCGGGACGAGCGTGATCGTCGAGCCGGAAGCCAAGAATACCGCCGCCGCGATCGCGCTCGCCGCCGCGCGGCTGCCGGAAGATGCGATCATGCTGGTCTGCCCGAGCGATCACCACATCGCCGACGCGCCTGCCTTCCGCGCGGCGGCGAGCGCGGCGGCGAAGCTGGCGGCCGAGGGGTGGCTGGTCGCCTTCGGCATAACGCCCGACGCGCCGGAAACCGGGTTTGGCTATATCCGCCGGGGCGCGCCGCTCGACGGCGGGTTCGCGGTGGAGAAGTTCGTCGAGAAGCCCGATCGCGAAACAGCCGAGCGGTTCCTCGCCGATGGCGGCTATAGCTGGAACGGCGGCATCTTCGTGTTCGGCGCGGGCGCGTTCATGGACGAACTGCGTCGCCATCGCCCGGCGCTGGCCGACGCGGTCGAACAAGCGGTCGCCGACGGGCGGGAGGAGGGCGGCGCGTTCCATCCCGACGCGGAGGCTTTTGCACGGATCGAGGCGGAATCGGTCGACTATGCGGTGATGGAGGAAACCGACCGCGCGGCGATGGTGCCGGTGGCGATGGGCTGGTCCGACATTGGCAACTGGCAGGCGCTGCGCGACGCCCGACCCGCCGACGAACACGGCAACCGCACCAGCGGCCCGGTGGAACTGGTCGATTGTCGGGGCGTACTGGCCGACAGCGACGGTCCGCGCATTTCGGTGATCGGGCTGGAGGACGTGGCGGTAATTGTCGACGGCGACGAAGTGCTGGTGACGACGATGGCCGGGGCGCAGAAGGTCGGCAAGCTGGACGGGGCGGCCAACCAGTAGCGCCGGCCCAGTAGCACCGGTGAGGAGACGACAGTGGGGGAAGTTCTGTCATCCGAAGGCCTGATCGCGCAGACCATCCAGCTGGCGCTGGCGCCGGTCTTCGTGCTGGTCGCGATCGGCAATATCATGAACATCATGTCCACCCGGCTGGGCCGGATCGTGGATCGCTCGCGCGTGTTGCAGGAGAAGCACCGGACGACCGAGGGGGACGAACACGACCTGATCGTGCGCGAGATCCGGCTGGTGGACCGGCGCATCGCGCTGATCAGCAAGGCGATCATGCTGCTGGTCATCAGCGGGTTGACTATCGGGCTGGTGGTGGCGCTGCTGTTCCTGGAGGAACTGTTCAACGTCGCCTTGCAACAGGTCGCGGCGGCGGCCTTCATGCTGGCGATCAGCCTGCTGATGTGGGCGCTGACGCTGTTCATGCGCGAAACGCGCGAGGCGACCGCCGCCCTGCGGATTCCCGAGGAATACCTCGAAGCGCACCGCGAAATCTGACGAGGGCCGGATTTCGCAGAGCCCCTCCGTCAGCGCTTTGCGCCGCCACCTCCCCCGTGAACGGAGGAGGATGCAAGGGCGGTATCAGGCCGTTGGCGGCGCGAGCAGCTTCTGGCCCTGCTGGCGTACGGCGTTCTCGACGATCGGCTGGATGAACGAGAGCGCCGGCGGCAGCTCTATCGACAGCACGACTTGCGTTTCGCCGACGTCGATATGGCCCGTGAGCGACTGGCCCATGGCCGAAATCGCCATCTCCATCCGGTCATCGCCCGACCAGCTCGTCGATACCTGCGCCATGCCGCCGGGGAAGCTGTCGGCCATCTTGTGGCTGTTGTCGCTCAACCGGCGGCGGGCTTCCTCGCGGCCGAGCGCATGGGGAATGGCGACTTCCATCAGACGGTCCTTCCCGCCCGGTCGTCGGGCAGCGCCGCCGGTTCGCCGTCGGCACCGTAGCGGTAATCGAGATAGCGGGTCTTGATCGCCAGATCGTCGAGCGCCCCGTCGGCGAGCTGGCGAGTGACCGAATCGATCTCCGTGCTGATCTTGCCGAGGCTGTCCACCAGTTGCTCGTCGGGCGTGCGCCCGGCGCGCTGCTCCTTGCGCAGATGAGCGGGAATCCTGCGGTAGCTGTCGACCATCTCCGGCAGGTGCTCGCCGACCAGCTTGCGCACTTCGCGCGCCGACGGATGCCCCTGATCGACGGTTTCTAGCTGGAGGCCGAGCGCGTCGAGCTGGACGCCGATCTTGTCCACCAAGGTCACCGCCGGGGGCGGCAGCGCCGGGCGCTGATGTTCGAGCCACAGCTCCGTGCGCGAGACTAGCTGACGCACGTCGCCGGTGTTGAGGTCGGCGCGCTTCGGCACTTTCACCTTGGGGAAGTTGGAGAAGATAAATGTCGCCGCGACCACCGCGAGGAACGCCACCATGATGCCGGTAAAGCCGACCCCGTTCAGCACCACCCCGGCAATCATCGCGGTCAGCACGATGCCGATCAACGCAGCCCCGATCAGCTTGATCCGGGTCATCAGGTTCCGGCGCCTGAGATCGGCCGAGCCGCGCCCGATCGACCGCGCGCGCCGATGATGGCCGCCGGCCTGCTGCGTCGCCAGCGATTGCTTCGCTTCGCGCAGGATGGCGTCCGATTGGCGGGTGGAATCGGCCATCAGCTCTCCAGCGACAGCAGCGAAGGCTCGCTCGCCGCGATCTGCGCCTGGGACTGGCCTTCTGCGCGGGCGATGTAGCCTTTCGACTTTTCGACTTCCTTCGACAGCGAATCGACCGTCTGCTTCATCGAATCGAGCGCGCGCAGCTTGAAGGTGTCGATGTTATCCATCGTGTCGTAGATGTTCTGGAACGCGCGCTGGAGCGTTTCGAGCGGGATAGTGCTGGCGGCGGCCTGTTCATGAATCTTGCCGGTCTGGTCGCGCAGCAGGGTGCTGGTCGAATCGATGATTCCGGCGGTGGTTTCGTTGAGCGCGGTGATCTGGCCCAGCACCAGCCGCTGGTTGGTCATCGCCTCGGCCACCGTTACCGCCGTGCGCAGCGCGCCGACCGTCGTAGTGCTGGCGCGATCGACGCCCTTCACCAGTTCGACGTTGTTCTTCTTGACGAGGTCCAGCGCGAGATAGCCCTGCACCGACACCGCCATCTGCGTCAGCAGGTCCTGCGTGCGCTGGCGGACGTAGAACAGCGCGGTTTCGCGGATCGCCTTGGCCTTGGCCGGATCCGTCGCGTCGAGTTCGGCCGCCTTGTCCTCCAGCTTCTCGTCGAGGCTTTTTGAGATGTGGATCATCTGTTCCAGGTTGCCCATGGCTTCCCACAGCTTGGCCCGCTCGACGTCGATGGCGGCGTTGTCCATCAGCAGCTCGTCCTTGCCGCTGCCGAGATTGGTCAGGATGCCCTGGATATGCGTCTGCGCGCTCTGGTAGCTGCGGAAGTAGTTGGTCAGCTTGTTGCCGAACGGGATGATGCCGAGGAACTTGCGGGTGCCCGACAGCTTGCCACGCTTGCCGGGATCGAGATCCTCCACCACCCGGCGCAGTTCGGCGAGGTTGGCGCCGACGCCTTCGTCCTTGTCCATCGCCCGCACCGGCCGGTCGAGGAAGCGGTTGGAATGGCCCGCCGCCGCCATGATTTCCTTACGGCCCATGTTGGTGAGCTGGTCAACCTTCTTGCCGAATTCGGGCGAATTGGCCTCCTGCGCGACAAGGTCCGCCACGAAGGCATCGACCTTTTCCTCCAGCTTGCTCTTCTTCTCCTCGCTCACGGGTACGAGCCCGGCGGCCTTGTCGGGCGCGACCACCGGCACCGGATCGGGCGGCGTCAGTTCGAGGTCCGTAGCGGTCTTGGTCGCGGTCTGGTTGGTGGTCGCCACTGCTGCTCCCTTCCCTTCTCGTAACTGTATTAGGTGGGCAAGACACGGTGTTCAAGGGCGCACCGCTCACGTCGATGCAAGCCTGCCGCATGCGCGACGCGAACGAAAGGGGGAATCGGCGGGCTGCAAGCTCCCGCTTGCCCGTGCAAACGAACTCGCCCTAAGGGTCGCGACCAACGGAGAAACGGCGCATGACGGTCGCCCAGGCATTGCGCGAGGCGGCGGAACGCCTTGCCCCCATTTCGGACACCGCCCGCCTCGATGCCGAGCTGCTGATGGCGCATGCGCTGGGCACGGGCCGTTCGGAAGTGTTGCTGCGGCATATGCGCGACCCCGCCCCCGAAGCTTTCGCCGCACTGGTCGAACGTCGCGCCGCGCATGAACCGGTGGCCTACATCGTCGGCAGCAAGGAGTTCTACGGTCGGGAATTCGCCGTCGGGCCGGGCGTGCTGATCCCGCGCATGGATAGCGAGACGACAGTGGCGGCGGCGTTGGAAGCGCTTCCAGCCCCGCGCCGGGTGCTCGATTGCGGTGTCGGATCGGGCGCGCTGCTGCTGACCGTGCTGGCCGAAGCCCCGCAAGCCGCGGGCGTGGGCATCGACCGGTCCGAAGATGCGTTGCGGATCGCCGCCCAAAACGCCGCGCGGCATGCGGGCGAAGGGCGGGTGGAGCTTCTGTCGCGAGACTGGACCCACCCCGTCTGGACCGACGGACTCGGCCGCTTCGACCTGATCCTCGCCAATCCGCCCTATGTCGAAAACGACGCGCCGATCGCGCCCGATGTGCGCCGGTGGGAGCCTGAAGGCGCGCTGTTCGCCGGGCCCGAGGGGCTGGACGACTATCGGGTACTGATACCGCAGATTCCGGCTTTGCTTGCGGACGATGGCGTGGCGGTTCTCGAAATCGGCGCCACGCAGGCCGATGCGGTATCGGCCATCGCGCAGGCTGCGGGTTTCGGCGTGAAAATGCGGCGCGACCTCGGCGGCCGCCCGCGCGCGCTGGTCCTGCGATTAGGACTTGGCAAACCGGGATCGAGCTATTAACTCAAGGACTAGGCCAGCGGTCCGGCCAAGACGGCAGGGACCGGGCCTTAGCTCCATCATTTGACGTGCGGCGGACGGGAACCGCCGGTTGTGTAGATGGGGAACCACGACGCGGCCTTGCACATGGCGTGTTAGGCGCGGTGGCGGGGGCCATGCGACCGGCGCGGCCGGTCCCAATTGAGGAAACGGATTTCCTTTGAACCAGAATCGCAACAACAATCGCCGGCGCGGCCGTGGCGGCAATCGCGGCCAGGGCGGCGGCAACCAGGGCAACCGGATCGACAGCCGCGCGCGCGGCAATGCGCCCCAGCTCCTCGAAAAGTACAAGAAGCTGGCGCACGACGCCTCGCTCAACGGCGACCGGGTGCAGACCGAGTACTACCTCCAGTTTGCCGATCACTATTTCCGTGTCGTCGCCGACAGCCGCGCCCAGCGCGAGGAACAGCGCCCCCAGCGCGACGACCGCGAGCGCGACAACGCGGCGGACGACGACGAGTTCGACAACGAGGCCGAATCGGGCGCAGGCCGTCAGTATCAGCAATCGCGCCGACGCGAACGCGGCGATGACGGCGAAGCGCGCGCCGGCGAAGGCGCGCCCGGCGTCGAAGGCGAAGAGGCCGACGCCGGGGACAATCCCTTCGTCCGCGATACGCGCGCGCGCCGCCCGCGCACGCGCAGCCGCAATCCCGCGAACGGCGAAGCGAAGAGCAGCGCATCGCGCGACGACGAGCCGGGCGAGGACAGCGAAGCCGCTTTCGATGCCGCCGTCCTGCCACCCTCCATAGCGCGCGAGGAAGAACCCCCGCGCACGCCCCGGACCCGCGCACGGCGTCCGCGCCCAGCCGATAACGGCGATCAGGAAGCGCTCGAAGAAGCAAGCTGACCCGAAGCTCTGAGCGCTTGCGCGGCGACGCGATGCGCGGCACGGAGCCGCGATGACGCGTCTCGACCGGTTCCGGCGACTGATCGCTTCGTATCCGGGCCTCGCGGCGCTGGTCCTCGGGGTGCTGGCCGCGACCGGCTTCGCGCCTCTCGGGTGGTGGCCGCTGGCGTTGGCGGCGATGGCTGCATTCGCAGCGCTGCTCGCCGACGCGCCCGATGCGAAGCGCGCCGCATGGCTCGGCTGGACCTTCGGCGTCGGGCATTTCACATTCGGCAACAACTGGATCGCCACCGCCTTCACCCATCAGGCGGAAATGCCGGCGGCGCTCGGCTGGGTGGCGGTGCCGCTGCTGTCGCTTTATCTCGCGCTCTATCCGGCACTGGCGGCGCTCGGTGCGCGGGCCTTTGCCGGCAGGGGGCTGCGCTGGCCGCTGGCGTTCGCCTTCGCCGGTTGCTGGACCGTGTCGGAACTGCTGCGCGCCACGGTGTTCACCGGCTACGCCTGGAACCCCTTCGCCATGGTCCTGCTCGGTCCGTTCGACCGGCCCGGTCTTGCCGCGCTGACGCCATGGATGGGCACCTATGCACTGTCGGGAGCGGCCGTGTTCGCAGCCGCCACGCTGGCGCTTCTGGTGCACGAGCGGCGGGCGGCGGTGGCCGGACTGGTGGCGGCGCTGCTGGCCGTGGGCATGTACCTGCCCGCCGGAGAAGCGCGCGAAGGGCATCTGCCGGTCACCATCGTCCAGCCCAATATCGAACAGGCGCAACTGAGCGATCCGCTGTTCTACGAAGCGCACTTCGCCCGCCTCGCCCGCCTCTCGCCACCCGGCGCGCCGGGCGAGACGCGGCTGCTGCTGTGGCCCGAATCGGGCCTCGCCGACTATCTGAGGCCCGGCTATCCGCAGCGCTACTACGACCGCATGACCGCGCTCGGCGATCCGGATTTCGCGCGCCGGCGGATCGGGCGGACGATGGGGCCGGGATCGCTGCTGCTGACCGGCGCGGTCGACCTGCTGATAGAGGACGGCTTCGCCCGCGGCGCGCACAACGCCGTCACCGCGCTGGACGACGAAGGCGAGATCGTGGGCGGCTACGCCAAGGCGCATCTGGTGCCTTACGGCGAATACCTGCCGATGCGGCCGCTGCTCGAACCGCTGGGGCTGACGCGGCTGGTGGCGGGAACGATCGACTTCCTGCCCGGACCGGGGCCACGCACGCTCGACCTCGGCGCGCACGGCCGCGCCGGAGTGCAGATCTGCTACGAGATCGTGTTTTCGGGCGAAGTGGCGGAACCGGGTAATCGCCCCGAATACATCTTCAACCCATCGAACGACGGCTGGTTCGGCATGTTCGGCCCGCCACAGCACCTGGCGCAGGCGCGGATGCGCGCGATCGAGGAAGGGCTGCCGGTGCTGCGCGCCACGACCACCGGGATCAGCGCGGTGATCGACGCGCGCGGCGTGGTCCGCGAGCATCTGCCGATGCATGTCGCCGGACGGATCGACACCGTGGCGCCTCCCGCCGCGCCGCCGACGTTGTTTGCGCGGATGGGCAATGTACTTGGCCTGTTGTGGGCCACAATTTTCCTCGCCGGCGGTGCGATTGCCTTGCGCCGGGCGCGCCGCTAGACCCCGCCACTGTTCCGGAACCATCGCTCCAGAAGGGATCGAGCCGCATGCGCCAGAGTTACCTGTTTACGTCCGAGAGTGTTTCCGAAGGCCATCCGGACAAGGTGTCCGACCAGATTTCCGACGCCGTCGTCGACCTGTTCCTGTCCAAGGACCCCGAGGCGCGCGTCGCATGCGAGACGCTGACGACCACGCAGCTCGTGGTGCTGGCCGGAGAAATCCGCTGCAAGGGCATCTACGAGAACGGCGGCTGGGCTCCCGGCGCGCTGGAGGAGATCGAGCAGGCCGTCCGCAACACGGTGCGCGAAATCGGCTACGAGCAGGACGGCTTCCACTGGCAGACGCTGAAGTTCTACAACAACCTGCACGGCCAGTCGGCCCATATCGCGCAGGGCGTGGACGCCAGCGGCAACAAGGACGAAGGCGCGGGCGATCAGGGAATCATGTTCGGCTATGCCGCCAACGACACGCCCGACCTGATGCCCGCGACGCTCGATTACAGCCACAAGATCCTGCAACGCATGGCCGCCGACCGCCATTCCGGCGCAGCGCCGTTCCTGGAGCCCGACGCCAAAAGCCAGGTCACGCTGCGCTACGAAGGCAGCAAGGCCGTGGCCGCCACCGCCATCGTCGTCTCCACTCAGCACGCGCCAGGCTACGACGCGGGCGAGAAGGAGGCGGAACTGCACGCCTACGTGAAGCAGGTGGTGGCCGACGTGATTCCGGCCGAGTTGCTGTCGGACGAAACCGAATACCACATCAACCCCACCGGCAGCTTCGAGATCGGCGGGCCCGACGGCGACGCCGGGCTGACGGGGCGCAAGATCATCGTCGACACCTACGGCGGCGCGGCCCCTCACGGCGGCGGCGCGTTCAGCGGCAAGGACCCGACCAAGGTCGACCGCTCGGCCGCCTACATCAGCCGCTATCTGGCCAAGAACATCGTCGCCGCCGGCCTTGCCCAGCGCTGCACGATCCAGCTCGCCTACGCGATCGGCGTGTCGAAGCCGCTGTCGCTCTACGTCGACACCCACGGTACGGGCACGGTGGGCGACGACGAGATCGAAGAGGCGATCAAGGGCATCGCCAAGCTCGGCGGCCTGACCCCGCGCGGCATCCGCACGCACCTCGGCCTCAACAAGCCGATCTACAGGAAGACCGCCGCGTACGGCCACTTCGGCCGCAAGGCCGAAGGCGACTTCTTCCCGTGGGAGAAGACCGACCTGGTGGACGACCTGAAGGCGGCGCTGGGCTGAACTCACTCTTTACGGCAATACGTGAAGGCCTCGCCGCAAGGCGGGGCCTTTTGCCTTTCCTGCAAGACAAAATGACATATCATCTGTCAGACAGGAGGGCGGGCTGATGAAGACGTGGATCGTCGCAGCAGGCATGGTACTCGCGACGGCCCTTCCAGCCGCGCTGCCGGCGCAAGCGGGCTCCAGCGCGTCGGTCCCCAGCGACGAAACCATCGCCGCGCTGCCGCTCGAACAGCGCTTCCCGACGCTGCTGATGAATGGACGCTATCTCGACGCTTTCGAGCAGATCGAATCGGCGGACCCTAGCGAAATCAGCGACAACTTGCGCTCGTCCTACCGCCAGCAGCGTCCTGCGCTCGACGGGTTTTTCTACAAGGATCCCACCGCACCGCCTCTGCCGCCCCCCGACCTTGCGGAGCTCGCCGCCTATGACGGAGCAGTGGCCGAGGAGGCGATCCGCGCTATCGTCGAGCGCGCCCGCGACCGGCGTGTCGTCATCGTAAACGAGGCGCACGACAGCCCGCGCGACCGGGCCTTCATTCTGAAGGTGGCCGAGGCGCTCAAGCCGCTTGGCTTTACCCACTACGCGGCCGAGACTTTCGTCAACCAGACGACCGAGATGGCCTCGGTCGCGATGAGCCGACTGGCTAGGGAGGGTTATCCGGTCAGCTCCACCGGGACCTACACCAGAGACCCCGTGTTCGGTTTCCTCGTGCGGCGGGCGATGACGCTAGGTTACAAGCCGGTATCGTATGAGATTCCCTTCACGCCGGAGTTCATCGCCACCCCGCCGCAAGAGAGCATCGTAGTACGCGAGCAAGCGCAGGCGGAGAACCTCGCCCACGCAATCGCCGCAGCCGGCCCCGACGCGAAGTTCCTGATCCACGTCGGCTACGGCCATGCCGCCGAACGCCCACCGCCGGGGGCGAGCGAATGGATGGCCGCGCGGCTTGCGCGGCTTACCGGGCTTGATCCCCTGACGATCGATCAGACCGAAGTCAGCGAGGTGGCGTACAGGCCCGAGGGGCGCGCGCTCCACCGCGAACTGGCCGCCCGACTGACAGGCCCGGCCATTTTCATGAAGAACGGTGCTCCGCTCGCCGCCGGTCGACTCGGCGACGCGACCGACCTGCAAGTGGTTCATCCCGTGGTCACCAGCGTCGATGGCCGCCCCGACTGGCTCCGCGACACGGGTCGCCGCGCGGTGCCCATTCCTGCCGATCTCCTTCCGGCCACCGGCCGCCGTCTCGTGCAGGCGTTCGTCGCGGGCGAGGCCTACGATGCGATCCCGCTCGATCAGACGCTAGTCGTCGCGGGCGAAGAGCCGCCGGTGCTGTATGTCCCCGACGGCGTCGAAATCCGTTGGGCAGTGCAGGACTGATGGCGATGGTCAGCCCTCACGCACCCCCGCCAGGTCTCCGCGCAAGTGCCGCCCGGCGAGCAGGTAGTGCGTGCCCGACCACAAGTAGATCGCGGCCACCGCCGCCATCGCCCAGGCGAGGCCGTCGCCCGCGCCGTACTGCGTCGCCAGCCGGTCGCTCAGCCAGCCGACCAGCAGCGGGCCGAGGCCCTGTCCGATCAGGCCGTAGACCGTGTTGAGCAGCGCGGAGCCCGTCGCGCGCATGCGCGGGTGGAGCAGGTTCTGGAACACGCCGAAGGTGATCCCGAGATAGGTGTACTGGAACAGCGCGGCGACGAACACGAGCAGGAGCAGCAGGACCACATTGTCCTGCGTGATCGCAAACATGTAGATCGGCGCGGCGATGAGCAGGCACACCCCCGGAATGCGCGCATAGGCGGCCGGATTGCTCGCCCCCAGCCAGTCGGCCAATCGCCCGCCGGCGACGACCGAGATCGCGCCCGGCAGGCTGGCGAGCAGGCCGGCGAACAGCCCCGCCTCGGCCAGCGAGAATTCGAACTTCCTCACCAGCAGGAAGGCCATGAAGCTGTTGAGCCCGAACCCGACCATCGAGGCGAGCGTGGAACCGGCCAGCAACTGCCGCGCGCTCTTGAGGCCGACGAGCCGGCGGAACACTTCGCCGAGCGAGGGAACCTCGTCGCCCGCGCCGGGATCGTAGCGGCCGCGCGGCGGCTCGGCGATCAGCATCCACGCAGCGAACGCCAGCAATATGCCGGGAATCGTGGCGATGAAGAACGCCTCGCGCCAGCCGTATTCCTGCCCGATCCACGAACCGCCGGCCGAGCCGAGGAAAGCGCCGATCGGCGGCGCGAGCAGGAAGATGCCCAGCGCCGTCGCGCGCCGTTCCGGCGGGAAATAGTCGGAGATGACCGACTGCGTCGCCGGCAGCCCGACCGCCTCGCCCACGCCCACGCCGATCCGCGCCAGCAGCAGGTTGATCCAGGTCGTCGCCATGCCGCAGGCCGCTGTCGCCAGCGACCACAGGAACGTGCCCACCGCGATCAGCGACAGCCGGTTCCCGCGCTCCGCATAACGCGCGACGACTATCCCCAGCGCCACGTTGAGCACCGCGAAGGCCAGTCCCGTCAGCAGGCCGACCTGCGTGTCGCTCAGCTTGAACTCCGCCTGGATCGGCACCGCCAGCACGTTCATCACGATGCGGTCGATGAAACCGACCGTGCTGATCGCGGTCAGCAGCACCAGCGCCAGCCACGGCGAATCGCGGCGCATCGTCACAGCCATGCAGATATTCCTCTCCGGTCCCGAAGGGCGAGCATGGCGAGACGAAAGCGGCTTGGCTAGACAAGATCCTCCCCCAAGGGGGGAGGGGACCATGCGAAGCATGGTGGAGGGGCACAGGCAAGCGATCCCGACCTCACGGGCGCACGGTTCACCGCATGTGCCCCTCCACCACCCTGCGGGTGGTCCCCCTCCCCGTGCCGGGGAGGATTCAGTTCTGGCGATAGTCCGCCGTGACCGTCCCGGCCGCCGCCAGCTCGGCCTCGTGGCTTTCCTCGCGCCAGCTTTCGGCCAATGCGGCGGCTTCCCATTCGCGCATGGCCGGGTGCGCCAGCACATGCTCGACCCACGCCGCGCCTTCGCCCACGTCGAGGCCATAGGTGCGGATGCGGAAAGCGACGGGGGCGTAGAAGGCATCGGCGGCGGTGAAGGCCGGGCCCGCCAGCCATGGCCCGCCGAAGCGGGATAGACCTTCCTCGAAGATCTCCCGCACCCGCGCGACGTTGCGTTCCAGCGCCGGCGACATCGGCTTGGGCGCCACGCGCACCCCGACATTCATCGTGCAATCGTTGCGCAGCGCGCCGAAGCCACCGTGCATTTCCGCCACCACGCATTGGGCGAATGCGCGCGCCTCGTCGTCCTCCGGCCACACGCCCGGATGCCGTTCTGCGAGATGGAGCGCGATGCCGAGCGAATCCCACACCTTGCGCTCGCCCCCCGCTTTTTTGGCGATCAACAGCGGCACCTGTCCGGTGGGCGAGAACTTGCGGAAGTCCTCGTAATTGTCGGGGCTCGTGAACGGCTCGATCCGGTCCTCGAAAGCGATGCCGAGCGCCTTCATCAGCAGCCACGGCCGCAACGACCAGCTCGAATAGTTCCGGTTGGCGGTGATGAGGGTGTAGGCCATGAAGCGGCCTCTACTCCTTCCCCCATCGCGGAGGAAGGAGTCAGCTCTCGTACCGCGCCGTGGTCTTTTCCGCGACCTCTTCCGCCGTCACGCCGGGCGCGAGCTCGACCAGGCGGAACGGGCTCGCATGATCGGAGCGCTGGAACACAGCGAGGTCGGTCACGATCATGTCGACCACATTGCGCCCTGTCAGCGGCAGCGTGCATTCGGGGATGAACTTGGGGTCGCCGTTCTTGGACACGTGCTCCATGACCACGATGATCTTCTTGACCCCGGCGACGAGGTCCATCGCACCGCCCATGCCTTTGATCATCTTGCCGGGGATCATCCAGTTGGCGATGTCGCCGTTCTCCGAAACCTCCATCGAGCCGAGCACGGCAAGGTCGATGTGCCCTCCGCGGATCATCGCAAAACTGGCGGCGCTGTCGAAATAGGCGGTGCGCGGCAGTTCGCTGACCGTCTGCTTGCCGGCGTTGATCAGGTCGGCGTCGACCTCGTCAGGGTAAGGGAACGGACCGATGCCGAGCATGCCGTTTTCGGACTGGAGCGTGACGTCCATGCCCGCCGGGATATGGTTCGCCACCAGCGTCGGGATACCGATGCCGAGATTGACGTAGAACCCGTCCTGCAATTCCTGCGCCGCGCGGGCGGCCATCTGGTTGCGGTCCCACGGCATCAGGCCGCCTCCCTTTCGCGTGTGGTCGTGAACTCGATCTTCTTGCCGTAGGGTGCGCCGACGATCATCCGCTGGACGTAGACGCCGGGCAGATGGATGCCGTCCGGATCGAGCGCGCCGGTGGGCACAACCTCTTCCACTTCGACCACGCAGACCTTGCCGCAGGTTGCCGCCGGCAGGTTGAAGTTGCGCGCGGTCTTGCGGAATACGAGGTTGCCGGTTTCGTCCGCCTTCCATGCCTTGACGACGGCAAGGTCGGCGAAGATGCCGCGTTCGAGGATATATTCCTCTCCGTCGAACACCTTGACCTCCTTGCCTTCGGCGACCTGGGTGCCGACGCCGGTCTTCGTGTAGAACCCCGGAATGCCCGCGCCGCCCGCGCGCATGCGTTCGGCGAGCGTGCCCTGGGGACAGAATTCGACCTCCAGTTCGCCGGCGAGGTATTGCCGCTCGAACTCCTTGTTCTCGCCGACGTAGGAGGAAATCATCTTCTTCACCTGCCGCGTGCGCAGCAGCTTGCCGATGCCTTCGTTGTCGATCCCGGCGTTGTTGCTGGCGAACGTCAGGTCCTTCACGCCGCTCGCCTGGATCGCCTCCAGCAATCGCTCGGGCAATCCGCACAGACCGAACCCGCCGGCGGCGATCAGCATGCCGTCGCGCAACAGGCCGTCGAGCGCGCCGGCGGCATCGGGATAGAGCTTGTTCATCGAAATGGACTCCTCTTGCCGCCCAGGCTCTATGCCATCAGGCCCACGCTGTCATCATCAAGGGCCATTGTGCATTGCACAATTCCGACGCGCGAAACGGCTGATGCAAGTATTGCAGCCGTTCCAGACGCATTGCGCCACCCACGCATTCGCAAGGGTTTATCAACTTAGTTGCATATTATGCAATCTCAGTTGCGCTTTTCGCACTTGCGAAGAATCGGCCGTCCCCGCATATGGAGCAGGCCTTTCAGGCATCCTCTCCCAAAACTTCCAAGGCCCGGCCGGCAACGGTCGGGCCTTTTTTTGCCTGCCATCCGGCTGCGCGGCTGGGGCACTTTTGCGGCCCCGCCCCGTTTGCAATAGCGCCGGGGCGTCCCTAGCTTCGCCTTCGAACGCAAGAACAACGATGGACGAGGGGCACGATGGCCGACGCCGAAGCCGCCGTATTGGACAAGGACACCGTTCGCCTGCAAGTCGCGGCGGCGCGGCAGGAGGAAAGCGGACGCGGGATTGCGCGTATGCCGCACACCGCATTCCAGGCCCTCGGCCTCACCGAAGGGGACATGGTCGAAATCGAAGGCAAGCGGGTCACCGCCGCGCTCGCCTTTCCCGCCTATGACGAGGACCAGTCGCTCGAGGTGGTGCGGCTCGACGGGCTCCAGCGCGCCAATGCCGAAACCTCGTCCGGCGAACACGTCGTCGTCCGCCGCGCCGAATCGCGCCCGGCAACGCGCGTGGTCTTTGCCCCGGCGCAGCGCGAGATGCGGTTGCAGGGCCCGACCGAGGCGCTGAAGCGCGTGTTCTTCCGCCGCCCGCTGACCCAGGGCGACCTCGTCGCCACCCACGGCCAGCAGCCGGTGCAGAACGTGCCCCCCGAGGTGCGGCGGATGTTCAATGCCCCCGCCTATGCGCTGACCCAGATCCGGTTGCAGGTGGTCTCCACCGTGCCCAAGGGCGTGGTCCACATTGACGAGGATACCGAAGTCGAGCTGCGCGCCGAGTTCGAGGAGCCGCGCGATAACCGCGGGATCATCAACTACGACGACGTCGGCGGGATGGACGAGACCATCAAGGCCCTGCGCGAGATGGTCGAACTGCCGCTGCGCTATCCCGAGCTGTTCACCCGGCTGGGCGTCGATCCGCCCAAGGGCGTGCTGCTCCATGGCCCGCCCGGCACCGGCAAGACCCGGCTGGCGCAGGCGGTGGCCAACGAAAGCGAAGCCGAATTCTTCACCATCAACGGGCCGGAGATCATGGGCTCCGCCTACGGCGAGAGCGAGCGGCGGCTGCGCGAGGTGTTCGAGGAGGCCGAACGCTCGCAGCCGGCCATCGTGTTCATCGACGAGATCGATTCGATCGCGCCCAAACGGCAGAACGTCACCGGCGAGGCGGAGAAGCGCCTTGTCGCCCAGTTGCTGACGCTGATGGACGGACTTCAGGCGCGGACCAACCTGGTGGTGATCGCCGCCACCAACCGGCCCGACGCGGTCGACGAAGCGCTGCGCCGACCGGGCCGGTTCGATCGCGAGATCGTGATCGGCGTGCCCGACGAACAGGGGCGGCGCGAGATACTCGGCATCCACACCCGCGGCATGCCGCTGGGCGAAGGGGTGGACCTGAAGGAACTGGCCCGCTCCACGCACGGCTTCGTCGGCGCGGACATCGCCGCGCTGGCGCGCGAGGCGGCCATCGAGGCGGTGCGCCGGATCATGCCCAAGCTCGATCTCGACGCGCGCACGATCCCGCCCGAAGTGCTCGAGAACCTGCAAGTCGAGAGGGACGATTTCCGCGCCGCGCTGAAGCGCGTGCAGCCGAGCGCGATGCGCGAGGTCATGGTCCAGGCGCCGACCATCGGCTGGGCCGACATCGGCGGGCTGGACGAGGCGGAGGAACGGCTCAAGGAAGGGGTCGAACTGCCGCTGAAGAACCCGGCGGCGTTCGAGCGCATCGGCATCCGTCCAGCCAAGGGCTTCCTGCTCTACGGCCCGCCCGGCACCGGCAAGACGCTGTTGGCCAAGGCCGTGGCCAAGGAGGCGGAAGCGAACTTCATCTCGATGAAGAGTTCCGACCTGCTGTCGAAATGGTACGGCGAGAGCGAGCAACAGATCAGCCGCATGTTCGCCCGCGCGCGGCAGGTAGCGCCGTGCGTGATCTTCATCGACGAGATCGACAGCCTGGTGCCCGCGCGCGGCACCAGCGGCAACGAGCCGCAGGTGACGGCCCGCGTGGTCAACACCATCCTCGCCGAAATGGACGGGATGGAGGAGCTGCAATCGATCGTCGTCATCGGGGCCACCAACCGGCCGGCGCTGGTCGATCCGGCGCTGCTGCGGCCGGGCCGGTTCGACGAGCTGGTCTATGTCGGCGCGCCCGACGAGCCGGGGCGGCTGCACATCCTCAAGATCCACACCCGCAACATGCCGCTGTCGCCGGACGTCGACCTCGATGCGCTGGCCGCGCAGACTCCGCGCTATACCGGGGCCGACCTGGAAGACGTGGTCCGCCGCGCCGGCCTGATCGCCATCCGGCGCAAGGGCATGGACGCCCAGGTCGTCACCAGCACCGACTTCGCCGAAGCGCTCGAGGACAGCCGCCCGACGGTGACCGAGCAGATGGAGCTGGAATACCTGCGCATGCGCGGCGAGCTGAAGAAGCGCGCGATGGAAGTGCGGCCGATCGGCTTCATCCACGAAGGCATGGTCGAATCGACGCGCGACAGGAAGCACAGCCCCGATTCGTGAGCGGCCGCGCGGCGGCGCTTCTCCGCCGCGTTTGAGGCCGGGCATGACTGGCCCCCTCCGTCGGCCGCTGCGCGGCTGCCATCTCCCCCGTGAATGGGGGAGGATTGTTTGTCAGGAGGTTTGCAGGTCGTCGACGATCGGCACCACCGCTTCGTCGGTCACGCGCGAGCGGTTGCCGACGCGGGGGGCCTCGAAGCTGGCCAGCACCGGCGCGTCGCGGCCGTAGATGTCCTCGAACGCGTTGAGCTCGCCTTCGATGTCGCGCGCCATCGTGAAGTAGGTGATGTAGACCGGCATCGACTTCACCACCGGGACACGGGTGTATTTGCCCGACGTGGAGATCGCCACCGCCTCGTCGCGCGTGGCGCCCTGGCCGAGGATCGCGATCGTCATCGCCAGCTCGAGCGCGCGTTCGGTGCGGATACAGCCGTGGCTGAGCGCGCGCTTGTCGGCGTTGAACAGGTGGCGCGAAGGGGTGTCGTGAAGGAAGATCGCATGCGGGTTGGGCATGTCGAGCTTCATCAGCCCGAGCGAATTGGTCGGCCCCGGCTGCTGAACGACGCTGACATAGCCGTTGGCCCCGCGCGTGGCGGTATAGCCCTGCGCCCTGGCCCAGCCGGGATTGTTGAGCACTCGCGCGCCCAGTCCTTCACCCTTCACTATCGATTGCGGCACCGTCCAGGTCGGATTGAAGATCACCCCTTCGACCGTCTCGACGAGCTGCGGCGTAGCCGTGCGCCCCGGCTTGCCGACCACCGTCCGGTAGGTGCGGACGATCCTGTTGTTGACGGTCAGCCGCAACTGGTACTCGGGCACGTTGGTCAGCAGGTACTGGCCGCCGAGATCGCGCTGGAGCCAGCGCCAGCGGTCCATGTTGGCGCGGATCAGCGCCCGCCGCTTCTCCTGCTCGGGCGGCGTCAGCGCCAGTTCCTCGCGCAGCGCGGCATAGTCCGGATGGGTCGGGTTGAGCGCGAACAGCGCCGCGGCGACATTGCCGGTCGCCAGCGCCGCGGTCATCACTTCGCCGGTCGGGAAGAGATCGGGATCCGGATCGACGACGAACCATTGCCGCCGCGCCTCCATCGGCGTGCGGCCGTCGCGCAAATCCTCGACCAGCCAGGTGAAGGCGCGGCTCGCCAGATCGTCCAGCGCCGGGCCTTCGCCGGCGTCGATCGCGGCGCGCAACTCGTCGGGCCGGTAGTCGGCCGGGACGAGGCCCTCGGCCCCGATTCCCTCGATTACCGCCAGCAGCGACCGGGCATGCGCGGCCGGCCACTGCATGATCGCCGGGTAATGGACTACCGGCGGGAGCGTGAACGGCTGCACCACCGGAATGGCCGTCGTCTCGATCGCATCCGGGTCGAGCGCGGATTGCGCGCCCGCGTCCTGCGCGACGACCGGCCCGGCGATGAGCAGCGCAAGTCCGGAAAGCAGGAATGTGCGAAATCTAGCGGTCATGTGAAACCTGGTCCTGTCGGCGGGATTCTGCCCGTTTCGCGCACCGCTATCAACCGGTGCGGCTGACTGTGGGGTGAATCGCCGTCCGACCGTGGATTGCCGGCCACGGTGACGGCAGCGAACTATTCGGCAGGCTCGGCCTCAGCCGCCTCTTCCTCATCGTCGGCAAGGCCCGAGGCGTGCCAGACCAGGCCCAGCGCCCCGCCGAGAAACGCCGCCAGCGCGAGCGCCAGCGCCATCGGAAAGACGTAGAGCGGCTCTTGCCGCCGGGACGGTGAACCCAATGCCATGCCGCCTCCTTCTTGACCTTGCGGCGGCGAACGCGCAAGCGCCACCGCAAATGCGGCGCCCCCGTTTTCTACCGCCGCACAGCCACGCAGGAGGATCCCCCGCCCCATGACCCAGGTCGGCAAGAACTCGCTCGACACCCGCAGTACGATCGACGTCGGCGGAAAGCGCTACGCCTATTACTCGCTCGCCAGGGCAGCCGAGAAGATCGGCGACATCTCGCGCCTGCCGTTCAGCATGAAAGTGCTGCTCGAGAACCTGCTGCGGTTCGAGGATGCCGGCTTCACCGTTTCCGTGGGCGACATCCAGGCGATCGCCGACTGGCAGAAGAACCCCGTCACCGGGCAGGAGATCCAGTATCGCCCGGCGCGCGTGCTGATGCAGGATTTCACCGGCGTACCCTGCGTGGTGGACCTTGCCGCGATGCGCGACGCGATCGCCAAGCTCGGCGGCGATACCGGCAAGATCAATCCGCTGGTCCCGGTGCATCTCGTCATCGACCACTCGGTGATGGTCGACGAGTTCGGCCACCCCAGGGCGTTCGAAAAGAACGTCGCGCTGGAGTACGAACGTAATCTCGAACGCTACGACTTCCTCAAATGGGGATCGAAGAGCCTGGCCAACTTCAAGGCGGTGCCTCCGGGCACCGGCATCTGCCACCAGGTGAACCTGGAACACATCGCCCAGTGCGTGTGGACCAGCGAGGACCAGGACGGCGAGCTTGTCGCCTATCCCGACACCTGCGTCGGCACCGACAGCCACACGACGATGGTCAACGGGCTCGGCGTGCTCGGCTGGGGCGTCGGCGGGATCGAGGCCGAGGCGGCGATGCTCGGCCAGCCGGTCTCGATGCTGATTCCCGAAGTCGTCGGCTTCAAGATGACCGGGCGCCTCAAGGAAGGCGTGACCGCAACCGACCTCGTGCTGACCTGCACCCAGATGCTGCGCGCGCGCGGCGTGGTCGGGCGGTTCGTCGAGTATTTCGGCCCCGGCCTCGCCACCCTCAGCCTCGCCGACCGCGCCACGCTGGCCAACATGGCGCCCGAATACGGCGCCACCTGCGGCTTCTTCGGCATCGACGACAAGACGCTCGACTACCTGCGCCTGACCGGGCGGAGCGAAGACCAGATCGCGCTGGTCGAAGCCTATGCGAAGGAACAGGGCTTCTGGCTCGATCCGAACGCGCCCGAGCCGGTGTTCACCGACACGCTCGAACTCGATCTCGCCAGCGTCGTGCCCTCGCTCGCCGGGCCCAAGCGTCCGCAGGACAAGGTCGCGCTGCCCGAGGTGGACGACCTGTTCAACACCGACCTCGAAACGACCTACGGCAAGAAGGCCCCGGCGCGGGTGCCGGTCGAAAGCAAGGATCACGACATCGGCGACGGCGACGTGGTCATCGCCGCGATCACGAGCTGCACCAACACCAGCAATCCCGATGTGCTGATCGCCGCCGGGCTGGTGGCCAAGAAGGCCAACGAGAAGGGCCTCAGGCCCAAGCCCTGGGTCAAGACCAGCCTCGCCCCCGGTTCGCAGGTGGTCACCGACTATCTGGAGAAGGCGGGCCTGCAAGACCATCTCGACGCAATCGGCTTCGACCTCGTCGGCTATGGCTGCACGACCTGCATCGGCAACTCCGGCCCGCTGGCCCCGCCGATCAGCAAGGCGATCAACGGCAACGACATCGTCGCCGCCTCGGTGCTGTCGGGCAACCGCAACTTCGAAGGCCGCGTCAGCCCCGACGTGCGCGCCAACTTCCTCGCCAGCCCGCCGCTGGTGGTCGCCTATGCGCTGAAGGGCACGGTGACCGAGGACATCGTCACCACCCCGATCGGCCAGGCGAGCGACGGCAGCGACGTGTTCCTGAAGGACATCTGGCCGACCAACGACGAGATCGCCCGGATCCGCTCGGGCAACATCGACCGTTCGATGTTCGAGGCGCGCTATGCCGATGTGTACAAGGGCGATGCCCACTGGCAGGCGATCGACGTCACCGGATCGGACACCTACCAGTGGCGGCCCGGAAGCACCTATGTCGCCAACCCGCCCTATTTCGAAGGCATGACGATGACCCCGGCCCCGGTCACCGACATCGAAGGCGCGTTGCCGCTGGCGATCCTCGGCGATTCGGTCACCACCGACCACATCAGCCCGGCGGGCTCGATCAAGGCCGACAGCCCGGCGGGCCGCTACCTGCTCGAACACCAGGTGGAGCAGCGGGACTTCAACTCCTACGGCAGCCGCCGGGGCAACCACGACGTGATGATGCGCGGCACTTTCGCCAATATCCGCATCCGCAACGAAATGGTGCCCGGCGTCGAAGGCGGCATGACCCGCTACGGCGGCGAGACCATGGCGATCTACGACGCGGCGATGAAGCACAAGGCCGACGGCGCGCCGCTGGTGGTGATCGCCGGCAAGGAGTACGGCACCGGTTCGAGCCGCGACTGGGCGGCCAAGGGCACCAACCTGCTGGGCGTGCGGGCGGTGATCGTGGAGAGCTTCGAGCGCATCCACCGCTCCAACCTCGTCGGGATGGGCGTGCTGCCGGTACAGTTCAAGGACGGCGACACGCGCCAGTCGCTCGGCCTGACGGGCGACGACCGCTTCACCATCCGCGGCCTTGCCGACCTGACGCCGGGGCAGGACATCGAGGTGGAAGTAACCCGGCCCGACGGCGAACGCTTCACCTTCGCCGCCCGCTGCCGGATCGATACCGCCAACGAGATGGAATACTACCGCAACGGCGGCATCCTGCACTACGTGTTGCGGAAGCTGGCGGCTTAGCCAAAGCCGTTCACGAAAGAAGGGCGGTCCCCCCGAACCGCCCTTCGCCCCGATCGGGGACTGCCCCTTCAGTCCGCCGGGGCCGTCTTCCTGCGCCGGCGGGCGAAGGCCGCGGCCGCTCCGGCGCCGAACAGCAGCACCATCGACGGTTCGGGCACCTGTGTGCCGGAAGTCGTGCTGCCGGTGCTGCCGGAACTGGAGCTGGTCGAGCTGCCGGTGCTGGTGGACGAGCTGGTGCTGCTCGAGGTGGAGCTGGAAGTCGACGAGCTGGTCGAGCTCGAGGTGCTGCTCGATGTCGATGTGCTCGAGGTGATGTTGCCCGAAGTCGACGTGCTGGTGGAAACATTGCCCGAGCTGGACGAGGTACTGGTCACGTTGCCGGAGCTGGTGGTCGTCGTGCTGGTGATGCCGCCGGTGCTGGTCGAAGTGGACGAGCCGCCGGTCGAGGTGGAAGTCGAACTGCCGCCGGTCGAAGTCGAGGTCGAGCTGCCGCCCGTCGACGTGGAGGAGCCGCCGCTGGAAGTGGAGGTCGAGGTCGAACCGCCGGTGCTGGAATTGTTGTTGTCGATGTCGATATCGATGTCGCCGCCGCCCGAGGTGGTCGTGGTGGTGGAGAAGTTGTAGCTCCCACCCCCGCCGCCGCCGAAGAAGCCGCCGAAAAACCCTCCGAAACCGCCGCCGAAGCCGCCCGGTCCGCCGATCACCACCGGCTGTCCGCCGCCGGTGGCGACCACCGGAGCTTGCGGCAGCGGGGGAAGCGGCACGGGCGCCGGCGCCCAGGCGTATTCCTCTTCCTCGGGCAGTTCCGGAAGGGGGGGTGGGGGCGGCGGAGCCTTGGGGGCGGTGCGCGCCTGCTTGACGTATTTCACGGGCTTCGCGGCCTTGACCTGCTTGCCGGCCTTGTAAGTCGTTTCCGTTGCCTGGGGCTCGGCGACATGGACCGCGCCGCCGACAAGCGCGCCGCCAGCCGCGGCGGCGGCCAGTTTCGCGAGGGCTGTTCTTATCGACATGCCTGTTTCTCTCAGCAGCGAACGAAGCGCGTGGGCACTTCCCGTTGCCGTCACGAACAGACCCAAAGGAGCGGACCGGCAATCGAATTAACCACGAATCGCGGGTCCGAACGGCAACAAACCGGCGGAAATCCGCGGCTTTCGGTGCCTTTGTCCCGTTGTGGAACCGAACCGGCGGCGATTCCGAACGCCGGCCGCCGCGCCGGCGACTACTTGCCTGAATCGAACAGGCCGCTCTGCGGGTTCGCGGGCGGAGCGATTCCCAGGTGCCGCCAGCCGCCGTCGTTGAGGCAGCGTCCGCGCGCCGTGCGGGCGACGAGGCCGAGCTGGATCAGGAACGGTTCGACCACGTCCTCGATCGTGTCGCGCGGCTCGGCCAGACCCGCGGCGAGCGTTTCGACGCCCACCGGGCCGCCCTTGTAGGTCTCCGCGATCATCGTCAGATAGCGCCGATCCATCGCATCGAGGCCGAGGCTGTCCACCTCCAGCCGGGTCAGCGCCGCATCGGCGACCTGGGCGGTGACCGTGTCGCTGCCCCCGACATGGGCGAAATCCCGCACCCGCCGCAGCAGCCGCCCGGCGACGCGGGGCGTGCCGCGCGAACGGCGGGCGATTTCGCGCGCGCCGCCCGGCTCTATCGCGACCCCGAGCAGCCCGGCGCCGCGTTTCACTACCCGCTCCAGCTCCGGCTCCGTATAGAAGTTCAACCGCACCGGGATGCCGAACCGGTCGCGCAGCGGCGTGGTCAGCAGCCCCTGCCGGGTAGTCGCGCCGATCAGGGTGAACGGCGGCAGGTCGATGCGCACGGAACGCGCCGAAGGCCCCTCGCCGATGATGAGGTCGAGCGCACGGTCCTCCATCGCCGGGTAGAGCACTTCCTCCACCACCGGATTGAGGCGGTGGATCTCGTCGATGAACAGGACATCGTGCGGTTCGAGGTTGGTCAGCAGCGCGGCGAGGTCGCCCGCCTTGCCGATCACCGGGCCGCTGGTGGCGCGAAAGCCGACGCCCAGCTCTTTCGCCACGATCTGCGCCAGCGTGGTCTTGCCGAGGCCGGGCGGGCCGAAGAACAGCACATGGTCCATCGCCTCCCCGCGCGAGCGCGCCGCCTCGATGAACACCCTGAGGTTCTCCCGCGCCGCCTCCTGCCCGACGAACTCGCCGAGGGACTTGGGGCGCAGCGCCGCGTCCGGATCCTCCGGCTGGCGCTGGGGGGAGAGGGCGGGATTGGCGGTCATGCCGGCAGGGCTTGCGGCACGATGGATGCCGAAACAAGTTCGGCATGGCGAACTACAACCATTCCCGGCCCATCTTCGTCACCCTGAACTTGTTTCAGGGTCCATCTATCGGCACGTCCCGGAGCATGCCGGTCGAGCGCAATCCGTGCGTCTATATCCTCGCCAGCGGGCACTACGGCACGCTTTACATCGGCGTTACGTCGGACCTGATGAAGCGGTTGTGGCAGCACCGGGAGAGCGTGCTGCCGGGTTTCACATCGCGGTATAGCGTTTACCGGTTGGTCCACTTCGAGATGTTCGGCGACATGGAGCGGGCGATCGCGCGGGAAAAGCAGCTCAAGAGCTGGCGTCGGCAGTGGAAGATCAACCTGATCAACGCGGAGAACCCGGAGTGGCGCGACCTTGCGGTGGGGTTGGGGCTTGAGCCGATGGCTCCGCCCGGGCGGCGCGATGGATCCTGAAACGAGTTCAGGATGACGAGGTTGGGGGGGCGGGCGCATCATCCCGCCGCCCTCTTCAGCGCAACGCGCACCAGATCGTTCAGCCCGGCCCCCTCCCCCAGTTCGGCCTGCGCGTGGGCGACGGCGCTGGCGGCGACGGCAGGCTTGAAACCGAGGTTCTGGAGGGCGGAGACGGCGTCGGCGCTGGCGGTTCCGGCTTGGGAGACGGCCGCCAATGGCGCGCCCGCCGGGCCGCCGGGCAGCGCGCCCGCCTTGTCCTTGAGTTCGTTGACAATGCGGCCTGCCAGCTTCGGGCCGACGCCTTGCGCCCGCGCCACTTGCGCCGCGTCTCCGGCGGAGCAGGCGCGTTGCAGGTCTTCCACCGTCAGCGCGGAGAGGATGGCAAGGGCGACCTTGCCGCCCACGCCCTGCACCGTGGTCAGCAAGCGGAACCAGTCGCGCTCGGCGCTTTGCGCGAAGCCGAGCAGGCGCATGTCGTTTTCGGACACCTGAAGGTCGGTGAACACGGTGCAGGCTTCGCCCGCATCGCCCAGCGCGGCGAGCGTCCTGCTGGAGCAGTGGACGAGGTAGCCGACGCCCTGGACGTCGATAACCGCCCAGTCCGCCCCGGTTTCCTCCAGCCGTCCCTTGAGCCGTGCAATCATGGTTTGTTCCTGCTGCTTCGCAGAGCGTTTGGGAAGGGACGGCGATGGCGTGTCCCCGGCCGAAGTTGACACGCTTGACACGGTCCGGGCCCATTTCGACCGTATTGCGTCACCTTGGGCGCAAAAAGCGTTACCTTGGCGGCCAGAAGTGTCGCCTTGCGGGCGAAACCGTCGCCTTGAACGCGTCGCCTTTTCGCCGGAACCGTCGCCTTGCGGGCCGGAGTGTCGCTTTGGCCGGGTTGCTTTGGCGGCGTCAGGCGGATCATGCGGAGGAGCATGGCAGATCGGGGGCGTGTAGGAAAATCTTCTCGCGCGAAGGGTGGGGCGAATCACGAAGGCGCGAAGATCCTCGCCCAAACTTCGTCATTCCCGCGAACGCGGGGACCCAGGGCGTCTTGGGCGGCAGAGTCGACTGGGTTCCCGCGTTCGCGGGAATGACGAAAGAGGTGTGGTTGCTTCGAGCCCCTTGCGAAGGCCCCGCGAATATGGACAGGGGGCGCGAGTTCGGCCAATGCCTGCGGCCCATGAGCGTCAACACCTTCGGCCGCGTATTCCGGTTCACGACCTGGGGCGAAAGCCATGGGCCGGCGCTGGGCGCGGTGGTGGACGGATGCCCGCCGGGGCTCACGCTGAGCGAGGAGGCGATCCAGCCGTTCCTGGATGCGCGCAAGCCGGGAACGAGCAAGTTCACCACCCAGCGGCGCGAGGCCGATCTGGTGAAGATCCTGTCGGGCGTGTTCGAGGGCCGGACCACCGGCACGCCGATTTCGCTACTGATCGAGAACACCGACCAACGCAGCAAGGACTATTCCGAAGTGGCCAAGGCATACCGCCCCGGCCATGCGGACTATGCCTATGACGCCAAGTACGGGTTCCGCGACTATCGCGGCGGCGGGCGCTCCAGCGCGCGCGAGACGGCCGCACGGGTGGCGGCGGGCGCGGTGGCGCGGCTGGCGATCCCCGAAGTGACGATCACCGGGTATGTCAGCGAGATCGGCGGCGATGCGATCGACCATGCAGCGTTCGATGCGGACGAGATCGGCCGCAACCCGTTCTTCTGCCCCGATGCGGCGGCGGCGAAGCGCTGGGAGAAGCTGGTGGACGAGGCGCGGCTGGCCGGTTCGTCGCTGGGCGCGGTGGTCGAATGCGTGGCGACCGGCGTTCCCGCCGGTTGGGGCGCGCCGATTTACGGCAAGCTGGACGCGGATCTGGCGGCGGCGATGATGGGGATCAACGCGGTCAAGGGCGTGGAGATCGGCGACGGGTTCGCCGCCGCCGCGCTGCGCGGGGAGGAGAACGCCGATCCGATGCGGCCGGGCGCAGAGGGCGCGCCGGAGTTCGCCGCCAACCACGCGGGCGGCATCGCCGGGGGTATCTCCACCGGGCAGCCGGTGGTCGTGCGCGTGGCGTTCAAGCCGACCAGTTCGATCCTGATCCCACAGGAGACCGTGACGCGCGAAGGCGAAGCAACCGAGCTTGCCACCAAGGGGCGGCACGATCCGTGCGTCGGCATTCGCGGCACGCCGGTGGTGGAGGCGATGATGGCGCTGGTGCTGGCGGACCACAAGCTGCTGCACCGGGCCCAAGTAGGGAGCCGATAGCGCGACAAAAGCGCGCGCAGTGCGGGTGGCGAGACGGCCCTAGCGGTAGTGGACCAATCCTAGCAGTGCACGGGAGAACTGCTCGAACGGCTCCGAACCGACCACTGCCTCGTGCGCCACGCCCTGCACCACAATCCACCCCGCCCCGAACGCCAGGTAGCGATTGATCCGGCCCGTGCCGCGCCACTCGTTGAGCAGGATCGCTGCGGCCATCGACCATAGGGTGAGGTAGAGCCAGAACGTCGGTATCGGATCGGCGAGCCCGAGCGCGTTGGACCAGAAGCGGTTCACGCCGGGCGGGATGACCGGGAGCATGGCGAAGAGGATCATCGGCCGGTGGATGTCCGACCGCGTGCGGTTGGCGATCGCCAGGGCGAACATCACCGCGAAGCCGAGGAAGGCGAGCAGGCCGAGGTAGAGCCCGTCGGTTCCCGCCGGCCGCCCGGCGGCATGGCCGGCGCCCGAGGCGACGAGTTGCATCATCAGGCCGATGAGGATGGTCGCGGCGCCCTGGGCGATGCCCCAGGTGCCGAGCGCGCGGTGCAGCCGGACGTTGCCGGCGCTGACCAGCGCCGACTGGACCAGCAGCAGAAGCATCCAGGCGACGAACACCACGCCGTGCAGGTGCACCACCGGCGGCGCCGGCGGGAACTCGCCGCGGAGCGCCGGCACGAAAGAGTGCATTCCGAAGCCGCCGAAGACGAACAGGCACATCGCCAGGACCATCCAGAAGGAGAATGTCGGCCGGAACCGGCGGGCGGGCGCGGGCCCAACGTGCGTGGCCGATACGGTCATGACGAGGCCCCTCCCGGCCAACGGGCTATCACGTTTGATGAGAAAAACTCAACGGCTGTTGCACTTTTTGAAAGTGTCGCGAGGGTGATCGATTATTCCGATGTTCGCAATCGCAACAAATCGCTTTTTTGCGCGCCATCAAGGGCTATCTGCGCCGTGGATTTCATACCCGGAAACAAACCAACCGAAAGGCAGAGACAACCCATGGGAATCATCGGCAGCACCATCAAGCCGTTCAAGGCGACCGCGTTCCAGACGGGCAAGGACTTCTTCGATGTGTCCGAGAAGGATCTGGCCGGCAAGTGGGCGGTGTTCTTCTTCTATCCGGCGGACTTCACTTTCGTCTGCCCGACCGAGCTGGAAGACCTGGGCGAGCATTACGAGACGCTGCAAAAGCTGGGCGTGGACGTCTATGCCGTGTCGACCGACACGCATTTCAGCCACAAGGCCTGGCATGACACCTCCGACAAGATCGGCAAGCTGAAGTACGCTTTCCTGGGCGACCAGCTGCACACGCTGTCGAACAACTTCGGCGTGCTGCGCGAGGAAGCCGGGCTGGCCGACCGCGCGACCTTCGTGGTCGACCCCGACGGCGTGATCCAGATCATGGAGATCACCTGCGAGGGCGTGGGCCGCAACGCCAACGAGCTGGTGCGCAAGATCCGCGCCGCGCAGTACGTCCGCGCGCATCCGGGCGAAGTGTGCCCGGCGGCGTGGGAGGAAGGCGCCGAGACGCTGGCGCCCTCGCTCGATCTCGTCGGCAAGATCTGACGCGACACGATCTGCGGCCGTCTTCACGGGGACGGCCGCAGCGAAGCCCGGAGCGGCACCCCTCCCCCCACCCCGCTGCTCCGGGCTTCCACCATTCCCCCGTTTGCGGGGAGGACTCAGGAGAATCGACGTGCTCGACGCGAATATGAAGGAACAGCTGCGGCAGTACCTCGCCATGCTGCGCGAGCCGGTCGAGCTGGTCGCCTCGCTGGGCGACGACGCCAAATCCGCGCAGACGCGCGAGCTGCTGCAAGAGATCGCCGCGATAAGCGACAAGGTTTCCGCCAGCTTCGACGGCGACAACGAGCGCAAGCCCAGCTTCGTCATCCGCCGCGCGTCCGAAGCCGCCAAGTGGGTGCGCTTCGCGGGCCTGCCGATGGGGCACGAGTTCACCAGCCTGGTGCTGGCGCTGCTGTGGGCCGGCGGGCATCCGCCCAAGGTATCCGACGAGGTGCTGAAGCAGATCGAGGATCTGGAAGGCGATTTCGCGTTCGAGATGTATTTCTCGCTGTCGTGCCACAACTGCCCCGACGTGGTGCAGGCGCTGACGCTGCTGGCGCTTTACAACCCGCGCATTACCGCCACGCTGATCGAAGGCGGCGCGTTCCAGGAGGAAGTGGACCGCCGGGGCGTGATGGCGGTGCCGGCGACGTTCCTCAACGGCGAGATGTTCGCCAGCGGCAAGATGGGCGTGGAAGAGTTTCTGGCCAAGCTCGACACCGATGCCGTGGCCCGCGCGGCGGCGAAGATGGGCGAGAAGGAGCCGTTCGACGTGCTGATCGTGGGCGGCGGCCCGGCGGGCGCGGCGGCCGGCATCTATGCCGCGCGCAAGGGCTTCGCCACCGGCATCGCGGCCGAACGCTTCGGCGGGCAGGTGCTCGACACGATGGGCATCGAGAACTTCATCTCGGTCCCCTACACCGAAGGCCCGAAGCTCGCCCGCCAGCTCGAGGAGCACGTGCGCGAGAACGGCATCGACGTGATGAACCTGGCCGAAGCAGAGCGGCTGATCCCGGCCGACAGGATCGGCGGGTATCACTCCGTCGTGCTCAAGAACGGCGCGACGCTGTCGGCGCGGACGGTGGTGCTCGCCACCGGCGCGCGCTGGCGCAACCTGGGCGTGCCGGGCGAGTTCGAATACCGCAACCGCGGCGTCGCCTATTGCCCGCACTGCGACGGGCCGCTGTTCAAGGGCAAGCGCGTGGCGGTGATCGGCGGCGGCAACTCGGGCGTCGAGGCGGCGATCGACCTTGCCAATATCGTCGGCCACGTGACGCTGATCGAGTTCGATGCGCAGCTGCGCGCCGACCAGGTGTTGCAGGACAAGCTGCGCAGCATGCCCAATGTCGACATCCGCATTTCCGCCCAGACCACCGAGATCGTCGGCGACGGCGAGCGGGTGAGCGGCCTCGTCTACAAGAACCGCGCCTCCGGGCAGGAGCATACGGTCGAGCTGGAGGGCGTGTTCGTCCAGATCGGGCTGACGCCCAACACCGAGTGGCTGAAGGATTGCGGGCTGGCCCTGTCGAAGCACGGCGAGATCGAGATCGACCACAAGGCCGCTACCAACCTGCCGGGCGTGTTCGCCGCCGGCGATTGCACGACCGTGCCCTACAAGCAGATCGTGATCGCGATGGGCGAAGGTTCGAAGGCGGCGCTGAGCGCGTTCGACTACATCATCCGCAACGCGCCGGCGGAGGACGTGGCGGAGGCGGCCTGACGCCTTTGCTCGCCCACTCCTGCGTCATTCCGGCGCAAGCGGGAACCCAACGAACAAGGACGGGCGCGTAGCGCTCAACCGCCTTGGGTCCCCGCATTCGCGGGGATGACGAATCTGGTTGGGGCAATTTCTCAGCGCCTGCGCTTCAGCACCAGATAGAGCGCGCCCTCGCCGCCGTGGCGGCGGTGGGCCTTGCGGATGGCGGCGATGTCGGCGGCGTGAGGGCCGGCGGCGAGCCAGTCCAGCACCTTGGCGCGGATCGCGCCGCGCCGCTCGCCCCGGTCGGCCGCGTGGACCGGGCGCGGCTTGCCGGTGACCAGCAGCACCAGCCGCGCGCCCATCGCCTTCGCCTGCCCGAGCCCCATGTCGAGCCGCGCATGCGCCTGTTCGAGCGAGTGGCCGTGCAGGTCGAGCGTGAAATCCGGCGCGATCGCGGCGCGGGCGAGCTTGCGTTCCCACGAGGTGTCGAGGCCGCGATCGGAGGACAAGGGTGGAGTTTTTCCCCGATCCTCTCCCTTGGGGAGAGGGGACCCATGCGCAGCATGGGGGAGTGGCACCTTCGGTTTACGCGAGACTGCCGCGTCGGGACTGGCGGAGGGTGCCCCTCCACCACCCTGCGGGTGGTCCCCCTCCCCGTACCGGGGGGGATTTAGCGGCCGCACCGTATCCGTCACCTTCCGCCCTAGCGCCGCCTCGTCCGGGTTCAGCCCGCGCGGCGGCTTCATTGCCGGCCGAGGCGCGCGAGCGTGCCCTTGGGGAGGAACAGCAGCGCATTCCCGCGCGCGCTCATGCCGCCGGCGATTTCCCGCGCGGACTCTCCGGCGCCCCAGAAGGTATCGAAGCGGTTGGGGCCCTTAATCGCGCCGCCGGTGTCCTGCGCGATCCACAGGCCATCGGCCTCGGGCCGGTCGAGATCGAGGAACACCGGCGCGCCGAGCGGGACGAAGGCGGGATCGGCGGCGAGGGAGCTGTACGGCCGCACCGGCACCTCCAGCGCGCCGAGCGGCCCGTCTCCGGTCAGCTCGCGGAAGAACACCCAGCTCTTGTTGAGCCGCATCAGATCGGCCCCTTCGGCCGGATGGTCGCGCAAGTAGCGCATGATGCCCTGCATCGAGGCTTCGTATTGCCCCGGCCCGTCGCCGAGCAGCCCCCGTTCGCGCATCACCGAGCCGATGCCGACGTATTCGCGCCCGTTCTGCCCGGCATAGCCGATGCGGATCACCTCGCCTTCGGGCGTGCGCAGCCGGCCCGAGCCCTGGATCTGGAGGAAGAACAGCTCGATCGGATCGGCCGCCCAGGCGATTTCCAGCCCGCGTCCGGCGAGAGCGCCCGCCTCTATCTCCGCGCGCTCGAAGTAGGGGACGAACGCGCCGCTTTCGTCACGGCGGACGAGCGGCGCGCGGCCGGTGCGTTCGGCTTCCGGCATGTCCGTCGGCCATTCGCGCACGAGATCGGACGGCAGGGCGTAGACCGGCGTCTCGAAGCCGGGACGGCGCGCGCGCGAGCCGGCGATTTCGGGTTCGTAGTAGCCGGTGGCGAAACCGGTTCCGTCGCCGACCACCGCCGCTTCGAAATGGTCGACGAAGAACCGCGCGGCCTCCTCACGCGGCCAGCCGGGCGCAGCAGCGCAGGCGGCGCTCCAGTCTTCGGCGCGGGTGAGCCCGCTGGCGTCGGTCCGGCGCAGCAGCGGCGGACAGCTTTCGATGAACGAGGCCAGCGCCGCGCCGGCGTCATCGGAGGCGAAGTTCAGCGATGCGATGGCGGGGCCGGGGCGCACGCCGGCCAGAAGCGCGCTCGTCGGCGGCGGGGCCGCGACATCGCCGGGATGGGGAACGGGGGCGCAACTCGCGAGCAGGCCCAGCGCAGCGAGGCCGGCGAGCCCGTTCCGCACGCGGCCTCAGCCTTCGTCGGTTTCGTCGAGCAGCCAGTCGGGTTCGGCCGAGGTCACGTCGCGCGAGAAGGTCCACACGTCGGTGCTCTCGATCGCATCGTCGAGCGAGCCGGCGATCATGTTGCCGTCCCTGTCGCGCGTGACGGCGGCAATATCGGCCGTGAAGCGCACCGCGATCCGGGCGATGCGTCCGTCGAGCGAGGCGCTGTGAATGCTGGTTTCCTCTATCCGCACCAGCCTGTTCTCAAGCGTTTCGCCGGCTTCCTCGCGCGCGTCGATCGCGGCGGCGAAGCTCTGGTACACGTCATCGTCGCACAGTTGCCGCAGGTCTTCCCGGTCGCCGCGCCAGAACGCCTCCAGCACCATCTCGTAAGCCGCCTTCGCGCCTTCGACGAAAGCCATCAGCTCGAACCGCCGGTCCGCCGCGGCGATCTCGCGCAAGCCGCGCTCGACCGCCGGGGAAAGGCCGGGAGCATCGCGCGCCGGCGCGGGCATTTCGGCCACCTGCGGCGGCGGCGCGCGGCGCGCCTTGTCGGCCTCGGCCCGTTCGAACCGCGTCGGCACCGCCTCCTCCTCGTGCTCCGCGCGGCGGCCGAGCACCGAATAGAGCCTGAGCCCCAGAAAAGCGGCGATCATGGCGAGGATGACGATTTCGACGATCACGTGAACTGTCTCGCATTCTGCCCGGCGCGGCCGAAAGGCGCCGGTTCGGTAACCAATGGTGCCTGAAATAGGCGCCGATTACAAATGAACAACGCCTGTGCGACGCCGAGGCTCCTCCAGAAGGCGCTTTTTTCCCAAGCGTTGCGGCGGCGCAATGGCGATGCTACGCGCCGCAACCGATCATCCGGCGCATGACGCCCCCCAGACCGAAAGACGATACAGACCATGGCCGACGAAGGCGACGTCCTCACCAACCTCAATCCCGCCCCCGGCGGCAACGGCAACGGCGCGGACAACCAGCCCGTGGCCGGCCTGCTGTCGCAGTACGTGAAGGACCTGTCGGTCGAAAACCCCAAGGCTCCGGAAAGCTTCCAGTGGAACGAGCAGCCGCAACTGGACGTGCAGTTCAACATCGGCGCACGCAAGGTGAACGAGGAAGTGAGCGAGATCGAGCTGAAGATCTCCGCCTCGGCCAAGACCTCGCAGGGCACCGCCTATATCGTCGAACTGGCCTATTGCGGGCTGGTGGGGATGCGCAACATGCCCGAAGAGCAGAAGCACGCCTTCACGTATGCCGAAGCGCCGCGCCTGCTGTTCCCGTTCGCGCGCCGGGTCATCTCCGACGCGACGCGCGATACCGGCTTCATGCCGCTGCAACTCGATCCGATCGACTTCCACGGGCTGTACCTCCAGCAGTTGCAGCAGAAGCAGCCGGAAGACGCCCCGGCGCCCGGCGGCGAGGGCTGATCCGGCGATCCAGCCCGAGGTTCGCGCGATGAGCCTCATCAGGAATGTCGGCACGATCGGCGGGCTGACCATGGTCAGCCGCATATTCGGCTTCGCGCGCGACATGCTGCTGGCCCGCGTGCTAGGCGCGGGCGGCGTGGCCGACGCCTGGCAACTGGCGTTCCAGTTGCCCAACATCTTCCGCCGCCTGTTTGCCGAAGGGGCCTTCGCGCAGGCCTTCGTGCCGCTGTTCAACCGGCGGATGAAGGATGACGAGGATGTCGGAGAAGCGCGCCGCTTCGCCGAGGAAGTGTTGGCCTTCCTGATCCCGCTGCTGATCGTGTTTTCCGCCATCGCGATGATCGCAATGCCGTGGATCATGGGGCTGTTCGCCAGCGATGCGCTGGAAGCGGACGGCTCGCGGTTCGACCTGGCGGTGACGATGGCGCGCGTGGCCTTCCCCTATCTCGCCTTCATGAGCCTCGCCACGCTGTTCGCCGCCGTGCTCAACAGCCTGTCGCGCTTCGCCGCCGCCGCCGCCGCGCCGATCTTCCTCAACCTGTGCCTCGTCGCCGCGCTGGTTGCCGGGGCGACGCTGGGCGGCAGCGAGGAAGCGCGGCGGCAGACCGGCACGATGCTGGCGCTGGCAGTGACGGTTTCGGGCTTCGTCCAGCTCGCCTGGCTGTGGTTCTGGGCCCGGCGGCAGGGTTTCCGCATGACCTTGCGCCGGCCGCGCGCGACGGCGGGCGTGAAGGAGCTGGGCGTGCTGATCCTGCCGGCGGTGTTCGGCGCGGGCGTGTACCAGATCAGCCGTTTCGTGGACCTGTTCTTCATCGCCACGCTGCCCGACAAGTCGATCACTTTCCTGGCCATGGCGGACCGGCTCAACCAGTTGCCGATGGGCATTATCGGCATCGCGCTGGGCACCGCGATCCTGCCTTCGCTGTCGCGCTTCATAGCGCGCGCCGACGCCGAAGGCGCATTCCGCCTGCAAAGCAACGCGGTGGAACTGGCGCTGCTGCTGACGCTGCCCGCGGCGGTGGCGCTGTTCGTGGCCGGCGGGGCCTTCACCACCGCGTTCTACACCGGCGGGGCCTATTCGCTGGAGGACAGCCTGGCGACCGGCGCGGTCGTATCCGCACTGGTCGTGGGCCTGCCGGCCTATGTCCTCATCAAGGTGCTGGTGCCCAATTTCTTCGCCCGCAAGGACACCCGCACGCCGGTCTATACCGCGGCCGTATCGCTGGCGATCAACGTGGCGCTGAATTTCGTGCTGGTGCCGCGCTACGGCGTGCCCGGCCTCGCCTATGCCGGCGCGATCGCCGCCTGGTGCAACTGCGGCCTGCTCTATGCGGTGCTGACCCGGCGCGGGTTCTATCGCCTGACGCTGCTGGTGCTGTCGCGGATCGCCCGCATCGCCGTGGCCGCAGCCGCGATGGGCGCGGTGCTGTGGTATGCGATGCCCTATGGCGCGCAGTGGTACGGCGGATCGGTCATCGAGCGGATCGCGTCGGTCGGCGCATTGGTGGCGCTGGGCGGCGCGATGTTCTTCGCCGTCGCCGCACTGCTGGGGGTGATCGACCGGCAGACGATAGGCCAACTCCGCCGCCGCCCCGCCTGAACGGAGAGGCCCCGACGCGCGCGGGGCTTTCGCCTGCCGCCGTTTGTGCTATCGGCGCGGCGATGAAGTCTGTCGCTCTCTTCCAGCGTAAGCGCTTGCGCCTTCCGGCGTGTGGCCGGGCGGTCTGGCGATGGCGGGGCCGCGCTTTCGCTTGAGCGCGTTGCCCGCCATGCCGGGCATTCCCCAAAGACCAGATTTTCGAAAGACTTAGCCCATGCGTATCGTTTCCGGCATCCAGCCCACCGGGGCGCTTCATCTCGGCAACTATCTCGGCGCAATCCGCAACTGGGTGCGGATGCAGGATACGATGGAGGAAGGCAGCCAGTGCCTGTTCTTCCTGGCCGACCTGCACGCCATTTCCATGCCGCACGATCCGGCCGAGCTGCGCGCCGCGACGCTGGAAATGGCCGCCGCGCTGGTCGCCTGCGGCATCGATCCCGACCGCTCGATACTGTTCAACCAGGCGCAGGTTCCCGCCCATGCGGAGCTGCAATGGCTGCTGAACGGCACCGCGCGGATGGGCTGGCTGAACCGCATGACGCAGTTCAAGGACAAGTCCGGCAAGAACCGCGAAGGCGCCAGCGTGGCGCTGTTCACCTACCCGGTGCTCCAGGCCGCCGACGTGCTGCTGTACCAGGCGACGCACGTGCCGGTGGGCGAGGACCAGAAGCAGCATCTGGAGCTGGCGCGCGACATCGCGCAGAAGTTCAACAACGATTTCTGCGCGGAAGACGCGCCGGTCTTCACCCTGCCCGACCCGATCATCCCGCCCGAGGCGGCGCGGATCATGAGCCTGCGCGACGGCACGGCCAAGATGAGCAAGTCGGACCCGAGCGACATGAGCCGCATCAACCTCGCCGACGATCCCGACGAGGTGATGAAGAAGGTCAAGAAAGCCAAGACCGATCCCGAGCCGCTGCCGAGCGAGGAAGCGGGGCTGGCGGGCCGGCCGGAAGCGCTCAACCTAGTCGGCATCTACGCGGCGCTGGCCGACCAGCCGGTTTCGGCGGTGCTGGCGCAGTATGGCGGGCAGGGTTTCGGCGCGTTCAAGCCGGCGCTGGGCGAGCTGCTGGTCGAAACGCTGCGCCCGATCACCGCACGCTTCACCGGCCTGCTGGAAGACCGCGAGGCGCTCGACGCGATCCTCGCGCGCGGAGCCGCGAAGGCGCGCGAGATCGCCGGGCCGACGCTGGCCGACGCCTATCGCGCGCTGGGCCTGCTGCGGGGCTGACGCCGGGCAGGCGGCCGTTCTCGATGGCCGGATTCGTTGAAAAACAACGATTTTCCAGCCGGTTGCGTTCAACGGCTATTCACGCCGTCTGCTTTATGACACGTTTCATCTATCGCAGCCTCGCGCCCGATGAGGGGGAGCACGAGTTGCCGATCTGTTTCGGAGAGTAATTCGTCATGAGCACATTCAGCACTATCGGCCGCGGCCTGAAACTGGCGCTGGTGCCGCTGGCGCTGGCGGGGCTCGCGGCCTGCGCCTCGCCCTTCCGCGCCGACGTATCGCGGTTCCAGTCGCAGCTTCCCGCGCCCGCCGGGCAGACTTTCGCCGTCGTCGCCGACGATCCGGCGCTGGCGGGCGGGATCGAGTTCCGCACCTATGCGCAGCACGTGGCCGACCGGATGGCCGCGCTTGGCTATACCCCCGTCGGCAACGCCGACGATGCGCAACTGCTGGTCCGGTTCGACTATGGCGTCGACAACGGGCGCGAGCGGGTCCGGTCCACCGGGCTCGGCTATCGCGATCCGTTCTATTCCTCGTGGTACGGGTACCGGCCGGTCTGGTACCGCACGCCGCGCGGCCCGCGTGTCGCCTATGTGCCCTATCGCCCGTGGGGCTGGGGCTGGAACGACAGCTTCTTCGGCGGCGGCAGCGACGTGTACAGCTATACCGTCTACACCAGCGGCATCGACCTGAAGATCGACCGCAAGGCCGACGGCGAGCGGCTGTTCGAAGGCGAGGCGGAAGCCGTCTCCACCTCCAACCGGCTGCAATATCTGGTGCCCAACCTGGTCGAGGCGATGTTCACCGGCTTCCCCGGCAACTCCGGCGAGACCGTGCGCATCTCGGTCGCGCCCGAAGACCAGCCGGCGAGGCGGGCGAGCCGGTAAGGCCGGGCCTGCGTTGAATGGAAAAGGCGGGCTGCGGCCCGCCTTTTTCGTGGCGTCACACCAGCCGGGCGTGGCCGCCGGTGGAGCCGAAGCCGCCTTCGCCCCGCGCGGTGGCGTCGAGATCGTCCACTTCCCGCCATGCGGCGAGCGTGACGGGCGCCAGCACGAGCTGGGCAATCCGGTCCCCCCGCGCGATCGCGAAGGCTTCCGCCCCGAGGTTGATGAGGATGATCTTCAGTTCCCCGCGATAGTCGGAATCGATCGTGCCGGGGGTGTTGGGCAGGCTGATGCCGTGCTTGAGCGCCAGCCCCGAACGCGGGCGGACCTGGATTTCGTAACCGTCGGGAATAGCCAGCGCGAAGCCGGTCGCGACCGCGTGCCGCCCGCCGGGCGGGAGGGCGACGTCCTCGGCCGAAACGACGTCCATGCCGGCCGCGCCGAACGTGGCGTAGGAGGGCAGCGGCAGCCCTTCCCCGTGCGGCAGCCGCTTGATCCGCACGCCGACCGGGTCAGTCATCGCGCTCGGCCTCGGCGTTTCCGGCGAGAGCTTCGGCCATCCGCTCGACCAGCCGGCGGGCGACCGCCTGCTTGCTCATCGGATCCCAGTCCTCGACCTTGCCTTCGCGGATGAGGTGCACGGTGTTCTCGTCTCCGCCCATGTTGCCCTTCGCGGGCGAGACGTCGTTGGCGACGATCCAGTCCACGCCCTTGCTCTTGCGCTTGCGCCTGGCGTTGGCGACCACGTCCTCGGTTTCCGCGGCGAAGCCGATCAGCAGCTTGGGACGCGTGGAGCTCGCGGCCACGCCGCCGAGGATGTCGGGGTTTTCCGTCAGCAGCAGCGCCGGGGGGGCGGAGCCGCGCTTCTTGATCTTTTCCGGCGCGAAATCCTTGGTCCGCCAGTCGGACACCGCCGCGACCATCACCGCCGCGTCGACCGGCAGCGCGGCCTTGACCGCCGCCGCCATCTCGTCCGCCGTTTCGACGTCGATGCGGTCGACGCCCGGCGGGGTCGGCAGCATGACCGGGCCCGCGACCAGCGTCACCCGCGCGCCCGCGGCGGCGGCGGCGGCGGCCACGGCGAAACCCTGCTTTCCGCTGGAGCGGTTGGCGATGTAGCGGACCGGATCGATCGGTTCGTGCGTCGGGCCCGCTGTCACCAGCACGTGCCGGCCGTAGAGCGGCCGGTGCTCGGGCTCCTCCTCGAATTCGGGCTGGCCTTCGAGCGGATCGAACCCCTCGACCGCCGGCGCAACGGCCGGTTCGCCGGCGAAGGGTTCGGGCGCGGACTGCGTGGGATCGACTTCGTGGTTGATCGCCTCGCGGTCGGTCGGGGGCGCGGACCGGGCCTTGCCCTTGCTGGCGAGTACCGTCCCGCCCGCGAGCGCGGGTTCGGGCAGCGGCGGCCCCTCGGCGGCCACAGGATCGGGCGGCGGAAGTTCTTCCTCGCTGTAACGGACTTCGTCCTCGGCAATCCGGCGCGGGGTGCTCCGCGGGATGATCGAGGCGAGAAGGCCGGCAAGGCCGCCGCCCCTGTGCTCCTCCGGCTGCTCCTCGGGCTCCGGCTCTTCCTCGGGCTCGAGCGCTTCGAGATACTCCGCGACCTGCCGCTCGTCCGCGCCGCCGAAGCCGAGGGCGCCGGGATCGAGCGAGAGCAGGCCCGCGATCTCGAGCCAGACCGCTTCCGGTTCGGGCAAGCGGCCGGGGCCGAACTCGCCGCAGGCCATCTCGCCTTCGTCGGGCTGCATGACATGGACGCCCGCCTGGCGCAGCCACGCGATATTGCGCTGCGTCGCCGCGTGCTCCCACATCTTGACGTTCATCGCCGGGACCGCGAGCACCGGCTTGTCGGTGGCGAGGATCAGCGTGGTGCCGAGATCGTCGGCGATGCCGGCGGCCATCTTGGCCATGAGGTCGGCTGTCGCCGGGCACACCACGACCAGATCGGCCGCGCGGCTCAGTTCGATATGGCCGATCTCAACCTCGTTCTTGAGATCCCACAGCGAGGAATGGACCTGGTTGCCGGACAGCGCCGCGAGGCTCATCGCGGTGACGAACTGCGAGCCGCCTTCGGTCAGCACGCAGGTGACATCGCCGCCGCCCTTGCGGATCAGCCGGACGAGCTCGCACGCCTTGTAGGCGGCGATTCCGCCGCCGACGACGAGCAGGATGCGCGGCACGAGCATTTTGCGGTCGATCACTCCCAAGCCGATCCCCAGAGGCTGAGCGTAGCTTTGCTTGATTCCCAAGGCCACCCTTGCCCCAAGATGGTAAACATTTGGCTAGGGTTAAAGTGGGCGCTCTCAGCCGAGCCAGCCGGCAAGGCCCGCCGCCCAAACGGCGAGGCCGCCCGCCACCGCCGCCGCGAGGTAACCCGTCCACGAGCGAGCGCGCGCGCGCCGTTCCCATACGAGGTCGATTTCGGGCAGCGGCGGCGGATCGGGCGCGCCGCCGCGCGGGGGGAAGCGCTGCTCGATCCGGCGCACGAGTTCGGGAATGCGCAGCAGCGTCGCGGTATCCTCGCGGATGCGATCGGCGAGCGCCGCTTCCGGACCCAGTTCGTCGCGGATCCAGCTTTTCACGTAAGGCGCCGAAACGTCCCACATGTTGATTTCGGGATCGAGCGAGGTGGCGATGCCTTCGACCATGACCATGGTCTTTTGCAGCAGCAGCAGGTGCGGCTGGGTTTCCATGTCGAAATCGCGGGTGATGGCGAACAGCCCGTCGAGCATCTGGCCGACCGACAGTTCGCTGACCGGACGCCCGCGCATCGGTTCCCCCACCGCGCGCAGGGCGGTGGCGAATTCGTCGACCGAGTGATAGCTCGGCACGTATTGCGCCTCGAAATGGATTTCGGCCACGCGGCGATAGTTGCCGGTGGTCAGGCCATAGAGGATTTCCGCCAGCCATTGCCGCGCGCGGCGGTCTATTCGGCCCATGATGCCGAAGTCGATGGCGACGATGGCGCCGTCCGGGCGCACGAACAGGTTCCCCTGGTGCATGTCGGCGTGGAAGAAGCCGCCGCTGATCGCCTGGGTCAGGAACGCCAACACCAGCCGCTTCGCCAGCGCCGGCAGGTCATGCCCGGCGGCGCGCAGCGCCTCTATGTCGCTGATCTTCAGCCCATCGATCCATTCGATGGTCAGCACCCGGCCGTTGGTCCGGTCCCAGTCGATCGAAGGGATGCAATAGCCTTCGAACCCGCGCATTTCGTCGGCAAGCTCGGACGCGGAGGCGGCCTCGCGGCGCAAGTCCAGTTCGCGATTGGTCCAGCGCTTGAAGTTGGCGATGGTCAGGCGCGGCCGCAGCCGCCGCGCCTCGCCGCCGAGCGCCTCGAGATGCGCGGCGGCCCATTCGTATGTGGCGATGTCCTTCGCCAGCCGCTCGCGGATGCCGGGGCGCAGCACCTTGACCGCGACGTGCCGGCCGTCGGTAGTGACGGCGCGGTGGACCTGGGCGATCGACGCGGAGCCGACCGGGACGGGGTCTATCCGTGCGAACAGGTCGCCCGCCGGCCGCTCGAAGCTGCGTTCGATCTCCGCCTCGATGGCGGCATAGGGCACGGGCGGAAGGCTGTCCTGCAACGACAGCAGATTGTGCGCCGCTTCCTCTCCGACCAGGTCGGGCCGCGTGGCCAGCGACTGGCCGAGCTTGATGGCGGCGGGGCCGATGGCCTGGAAAGCGGCGGCATAGTCCGGCGCGACGGGCTGGAGCGTGCCGAAGCGGGCGATGCGCACGAGCCGCTTGACCGGCGGGGGCGTGTTCGGATCGGCCTCGATCCCGCGCAGCGCCCCGTGCCGCGCCAGCGTGCGGCCCCACTTGAGCAGCCGCAGGATATGCCTTGCCGGGCGAGTCACCTCCCCTCCCCTTCAGGGGAGGGGCCGGGGGTGGGGCCGAGGGTGGGGACTGTCGAATGGGGATTATCCGGCGGACATGCCCCACCCCAACCCCTCCCCTGAAGGGGAGGGGCTTTTGGCGAAGCCTCGCTCAAATCTTCCACCCCGAATGGATCGCGACGAGACCGCCGAGGATCGGCTCCACCTTCGTGTGCCCGAAGCCGGCGGCGCGGATCATGCGTTCGAATTCGGGCATCGGCGGGAAGCGGCGGATCGATTCGATCAGGTAGCGGTAGCTGTCGGCATCGCCGGCGATGGCCTGCCCCAGCTTCGGCACCAGCTTGTGCGAATAGGCGTCGTAGACGTCCTTGAAGCCGGGCCATTCGGTGGTCGAGAATTCGAGGCAGAAGAACCGGCCGCCGTGCTTGAGCACCCGGAAGGCTTCCGCCAGCGCCTTGTCGATATGCGTCACATTGCGGATGCCGAAGGCGATGGTGTAGGCATCGAACACGCGGTCCGGATAGGCGAGTTCCTCGGCGTTCTGGCGCGACCAGACCAAGCCGTCCATGCCGCGCTCCATGGCCCGTTCGACGCCGACATCGAGCATTTCCTGGTTGATGTCGGCCACGGTCACTTCCGCGCCGCCTGCCGCGAGGCGGAAGGCGATGTCGCCGGTGCCGCCGGCCATGTCGAGGATCGCCTCGCCCGCGCGCGGCTTCACGCGGCGGACGAAGCGGTCCTTCCACAGCCGGTGCAGCCCGCCCGACATCGCGTCGTTCATCAGGTCGTACTTCGCCGCGACATTGGAAAAAACCGCGCCCACCCGGCGCGTCTTCTCCTCCGCGTCGACCGTCTCGTAGCCGAAGGATACCTGCTCGCTCATGCCCGGTCCTCTAGCGGCGGCGTCTTCGCCGCGCCAGCAGGCTCTTTCCCGCGCCCGGCCAGCACACCCATCACGATGCCGGCCAGAATGAGCGCCATGCCGACGAAGTGCCAGGAATAGAGCCTTTCCCCCAGCAGCGCGGAGGACAGGAAGGCGCCGAACAGCGGCATCAGCGTGATCGCCTGCCCGGCCCGCGCCGGGCCGACGACGCCGGTGGCGTAGTTGAAGATGGAATAGGACAGCAGCGACGGCAGCAGCGCGACGTAGGCGAACGCCGCCACCACGCCGGGACTCCAGCGAATGACCTGCCCCCCGCTCCATTCCCACGCCGCGAACGGCGCCATCGCCACGACGCCGACGAAGAACGTCGCGGCGATGAAACTGACCGGCGAGATGGCCGGCTGCAAGCGCAGCAGCACGGTATAGAGCGACCAGATCAGCACCGAGCACAGGATCAGCCCGTCCCCGAAGCCGAAATGCAGGTTCAGCACGCGGCCGAGATCGCCCTGGAACACGATCGCCATGACCCCGACGATCGACGCCGCTACGCCGAGCTTCTGCAACGGCGGCGAAATGACTCCGAAGAACAGCCGGTCGAGCGCCACCACGACCGCCGGCGTCGCCGCCTGGAGCAGCAGCGCGTTGGAGGCGGTGGTGTATTGCAGGCCCGAATAGAGCACGGCGTTGAACGCGCCGATACCGAGCGCGCCGAGCAGCAGCACTTCCTTCCAGCCCTTGCGGATCGCGGGCCAGTCCTTTCGCAGCGGGCGGATGGCGAAGGGGGCGACGGCGAGGCTGGCCCCGGTCCAGCGCACGAAGGCGAGCGTGAACGGGCCGACATCGAAGCGGACCGCGCGAGCGACGATGGAATTGCCCGCCCAGAGCACCATCACCAGCCCGAGCAGCGCGAAGGCCGTCGCTTGTCGTCGATCGGAGAACATCGCCAGCGCCCTAATCGGGCCGGGCGGATTTGGCGACAATCGAATGTTCCGCCCCGCCGACCGTCAAGCCGGCGGGGCGTCTTGCGTCAGGCGTGCTCGGGATCCGCGGCCGCTTCGGCCGAGGCTCCGCCCTTCCTGGTCAGCGCATTGGCGAGCATTTCCGAAACGTAGCCGAACACCGCGCCGATGATGATCGCGCAGATCGTGGGCACGATGGCCGCTTCGGGCGCGTCTTCGCGCAAGACCATCGGCCCGGCGATCGAGGCGAAACCATAGACGCTGGCGGGTATCGTCGCGAGCAGCGGAATCTTGCTGGCGAGGCAGATCACCGCCGCGCCGAGGCCGACCGCGATGCCGAGCGCCACGGGGACCTCCAGCCCGCTCAGCGCGGAGTTGGCGAACATGACCGAGGCCATGCCGACGAGCGCGCCGAAGCTCATGCAGACGATGGCGGTAGTGGTTCCCTTGACTCCGCCGCCCGAGTGGTAGTGGCAGCCCCAGGCGATGAACGAAATCCAGACCAGACCCGCCACGAGCGTGGTCGAAAGCGGTCCGAAGAACAGCCAGGTATCGAGGACGGCAAGCAAGCCGACCGAAACGGCAAGCGCGAGATAAGCGGACATCTCTGAACTCCCCTGCAATTTTGTCGTTTTTGTCTGGCGGCAAAGTTTCGATCCCGGCCGCGAGCGAAAGCGTAACTGCAAGCATTTTGCGCGTCCAGCACAGGCGGGAATTATGCACCGCCGCGTGCGCGAGCGCCTGGAGACAGCAGGGCGCGGGGGTGGCGGCTCAGGCCGCGACCGCCTCCTTCGCATCCTGCAAGATGAACTCGGCCCCGCGCTCGGCGACCATGATCGTCGGCGCGTTGGTGTTGCCGCTGGTGATGCGGGGGAACGCCGACGCGTCGATCACCCGCAGGCTTTCGACCCCGCGCACGCGCAGTTGCGGATCGAGCGGGAAACGCTCGTCCGGGCCCATCGCGACCGTGCCGACCGGGTGGTAGACGGTGGCCGCCGCGACCTTGGCGTATTCGAACATCTGTTCGTCGGTGTCGCCGAACGGATCGCTCTTTTCTGCCATGTAGGGCGCCAGCGCGGGCTGCTGCCATATCTTGCGGATCACCTTGAGCTGGGCGACCGCCATCTCCTGATCGATCGGATCGGAGAAATAGTTGGGCACGATCCTGGGCGGCTCCATCCCGTCGGGCGAGCGGGCGTGGATGCTGCCGCGCGATTCCGGACGGAGCTGGCACGGGTTGGAGGCGAGGCCCGGCTCCTTTTCCAGCGCGAGCTGCTGCTTGGTGGCGAGGACGCCGAGATCCATGCTGCCGGCCATGACGTGGATCTGCATGTCGGGCGTTTCCAGCTCCGGCCGCGTCTTCACGAAGGCGCAGCCATGCGCCACCGCCATCGACAGCAGGCCCTTGCGGGTCAGGCCGAACTTGACGACCTCGCGCGCCAGGTTGAGTCCACGCGACAGGTGGTTGATCGAATGCTCGTCCTTTTTCAGCCGCGCCTGGCAGCCGATCATCACGTGATCCTGCAAGTTCTCTCCCACGAGCTTCGCTTCGTGGACGACCTGCACACCCAGTTCCTGCAACAGCGCGCCCTGGCCGATGCCCGAGATCTCCAGCAGCTTGGGGCTTTCCACCGAACCGGCCGCCAGGATCACCTCGCGCCGCGCCATCGCGCGGCGCGTCTCGCCGTTCTGGCGGAATTCGATGCCCACGGCGCGCTTGCCTTCGAACAGGATGCGCGTCGTCATCGCCCGCAGCTCCACCCGAAGGTTGGAGCGGCCCATCGCAGGATGGAGATAGCCGACGGCGGTGCTGCACCGCAGGCCGTTGCGCGCGGTCATCTGGAAGAAGCTCGCCCCTTCCTGGTCGCCGTCGTTGAGATCGGCCTTGTCGCGCACGCCGGCCTGGTGGCAGGCCGCGACGAGCGCCTGCGATACGGGGTGTTCCTCGGGAAAGTCGCAGACCGCGATCGGCCCGCCGGCGCCGTGGAACTCGTTCTCGCCGCGTTGCTGGTCTTCGCTCTTCCTGAACCACGGCAGGCATTCGTCCCAGCTCCAGCCGCGCGCGCCCATCTGCGCCCAGCCGTCGTAGTCGGCCGACTGGCCGCGCACGTAGAGCAGGCCGTTGAGCGAGCTGGAGCCGCCCAGCACCTTGCCCTTGGGCCACTTGTGCGGCCGCCCGCCGGTGCCCTGATCGACCTCCGTCTCGTAAAGCCAGTTGACCTTGGGATCGTTCAGCGTCTTGCCGAAGCCGAGCGGGATGTGGATCATCATGTTGGACACGAACTGCGAAGGCTCGCGCAGCGGCCGGTCGTCGCCGCCAGCCTCCAGCAGCACCACCTTGAACTCACCGCTTTCGGTCAGCCTGCTGGCCAGCACGCAGCCCGCGCTGCCCGCGCCGACGATGACATAATCCGCGTGAATGTCCGCCGCCATGTTCGTCTCTCCCGATCCCGTGTCGCGCCCGGAGCGCGATTCGCTTGCGCTGCACGCTAGGGTTCCTACCCTGCACCGGCAATGGGCGGAGATGCGTGTGATCAAACCGGACCTGGAATTCGTTTACGAAGCGGGCGGAGAGCTGGGGCCGCCGCGCGAAATCGGCAAGGTCGTCGACGGCGCGCGACGGATCATCCCGATTCTGGGCGGCGGCTATGTGAAAGGGCCGAAGATCGCGGGCAAGCTGATGGGCAATTCCGCCGACTGGCAACTCACCCGGCCCGACGGGGTGACGGTGGCGGATGCGATCTATGCCATCGAAACCGATGACGGCGCGCTGATCCAGATTCGGAACCGCGGCTTGCGCCACGGCCCACCGGAGGTCATGGACCGGCTGCGGCGGGGCGAGGACGTCGATCCCGCCGAATACTACTTTCGCACCGTACCGGAATTCATCGCCCCGGAGGGCCTTTACGACTGGCTCAACAAGTCGATCTTCGTTTGCGCGGGCGCGCGCTACGCCGACAGCATCAGGCTGTGGGTCTGGCGCGTGCTTTGAACGAAGCCCGATCCGTCCCGCGGGCGGCTATTCGTGGAACGGTCGGGGCGTCAGAGGTTTCTGTCAGAGTATCAAAGAGGAGATTGGCGTGCGCAAGCTTACCATGACAGTCGCGGCGCTGGCTTTCGGGCTGACGGCGTGCGGATCGCCCGAAACTGCCGACGATACGGCGCCCGACACCGCGACCCCGGCCGAACCGACCCAGGCCACGGCCACATTGCAGACCGCGGACGGCGAACCGGCGGGGACGGTGCAGGCGACCGCCAACGGCGCAGGAATCACCATCGCGCTCAACGTGCGAGGCATCGAGCCGGGCGAGCACGGCGTCCACGTGCATACCACCGGAAGCTGCGAAGCGCCGGACTTCGCGAGCGCCGGCGGCCATTGGAACCCCGCCGGGACGCAGCACGGACTCGACAATCCGGAAGGGCCCCACGCCGGCGACATGCCCAACCTGACGGTCGGCGAGGACGGAACGGGCACGCTCGAATACCAGCTTGTCGGCGGGACGTTCGACGGCCTGCTCGACGCGGACGGTTCGGCCTTCATCGTCCACGCGGGGCGCGACGATCAGACGACCGATCCGTCGGGCGACAGCGGCGACCGCGTCGCCTGCGGCGTCTTTGCGGCGGGTTAGCGCCTCGTCGAAAACGGCCATCCGGCCGTGGCTGGCGCCGCTATCCGCCGGGAGAAGCCCGGCGCGGTCGCGGCGAGGAGAGTCGCGGCCGCCAGCGGCGGCAGCGCGAAGCCCGGAAGCTTGCTTCCTGGCGCGGCCGCCCCATATCGAGCCTATGAACACCGCCATCGAGATACATCCGGGCAGCAGCACCGCACGCCTCGCTCGGCTCTGAGCCGGGTTGTCCCGCGAGCCGCGGTTCGGTTCAGCGCATTTCCCACCAGGAACGATACGCCCGCAGCAAGGCCATTTCGCCTTGCGCGCGCTTCTGACCGCCGGCTCGCTCCATCAGGAAGATGAGCAATGTCCCACCCTCTGTCCCGACCGGGCTTCGCCCACGCGTCCGCTCGCGATCATGCCCACGAACGGGTCGCGGCGCTGGTCGCCCGCTATCCCGACCTCAGCCCCGCGCAGATGAGCGAGCTTGCCGGACAATTCCCCCGGCTCGGCGCGCTCGATGTCGCGCTGATGATGGCGGACGACCGGCTCGGCCCCAAGCTCGAAGCGTTCTGTTCCGCCAATCGCGATCTGCTTTCGCCCGCGTGGCAGGACTATGCCGTGATCGGCGCCATCCTGTCGCTGCCCGTGGTAATCCTGCTGACGCTAATGGCGGCAGGCTGACGGGAAGCACGCGCCGGCGATCGGGGGTATGGGCCGGACGTATTTTGACACGACTCGCTCCAGCTGCGTAGGCCCGTCGCGCGGGCCGCCGGCACACGCGCGGGCCGCCATACGGAAAGGCTCCCTGGAAATGTCCTCGCAACGGCAAAAGGCGCTCGCCGATCTGCGCCGCGCCATGAAATGGATCGTGGCGCTGGCGGTCGTGATCGTCATTGGCGCGCTCGCGAGCATCGCCGTGCTGGGCGAATTATCGACGCACGTGGTCGTCGCCACGGTGCTGGGCGTGTTCCTCTCCACATTGCTCGGCTGCGGGCTGTTCGCTCTGGCTTTCTTCAGCGACAAGAGCGGCCATGACGACGACGTGACGGACGCCACCCGCAACCGCGACGACCGGCGCGACGACCGGGCCTGAGAAGACCGGGCCCGGCAATCGGGCCCGCAATCAGGCGATGCGCACGTCGAGCAGGGACGGGCCGGTTTGCGCGAAGCTCCATTCGAGCGCAGCGTCGAGCGCCTCGACGCTGTCGGCGCGCTTCGCGGGCAGGCCCTGCGCCTCGGCGAGCTTGACGAAGTCGATGCCCGACAGGTCGCAGCCGGGCACGTGGTTCATGCCGAATTCGGCGGAAAAGCCGGTCAATGCCGCGTAGCCGGAATTGTTAAGGATGACGAAGCTGACATTCGCCCCTTCGTTGCGCGCGGCATAGAGGCCCTGGATCGTGTACATCGCCGAGCCGTCGCCAAGGATGGCCACGACCTTGTCTTCCTGCGCCATGGCCACGCCGACCGCGCCGGGCAGCGAATAGCCGAGCCCGCCGCTGGCGCAGGAATAGAAGCCGCCTTCGCGCACGATCGGCAGCGTGTCGTGCTCCGGCCCGCGCGCGGTGGGCGCTTCCTCGACGATCACGGCCCCCGTGGGCCGAAAGGCGGCGATGCGCTTCAGCACATAGGCGGCGGTCATCGCCGGCTCCGGGTCCGCAAGGGTGCGGGGCGCGCCGGCGAACGGGCGCGCGTTGACGCGTTCGGCGAGCTGGGCGAGACCGTCGGCCACGTTTCCGAGCACGCCGCCACCGCCCGGAAGCGCCGCGAGATGGCGCGGATCGTCGGACAGGACCATCAGCTGCGCATGTTCGGGCCAGTGCGGGCCGCTGCCCTCGACATGGTAAGTGAATACCGGCGCGCCGACGACCAGGATGGCGTCGTGCGGCGCCAGCAGGTCGCGAAGCTGGTCGCGCCAGGCGGGGAGGAAGCCGGCGAACTGGGGGTGATCCTCGGGAAAGGTCTCGCGCGCGTTGTAGGGCGCGGTCCACACGCTCGCGCCGCAGCGTTCGGCGAGCCGGATCGCGGGCTCCCAGCCGCCGGCGGTGGCGACGTCGGTGCCAAGCACCAGCGCCGGCTTTTTGCATCCGTCGATCATCGCCGCGATGCGCTCTATCCCGGTGGCCGAAGGGACCGCGTCGAGCGTCAGATCGGGCAGCGCGGGCATGTCGCATTCCCGGTCCCAGTCGTCGACCGGGATCGAGACGAACGTCGGCCCCATCGGCGGGGTCAGCGCGGCGACGAAGGCGCGGATCAACGCCAGCGGCACGTCTTCGGCGCGCGCCGGCTCCAGCGCCCACTTCACGAACGGGCGCGGGAATTCGGTTGCCCGCTCCGCATAGAGAAACGGATCGTAGGGCAGGATCGAACGCGCCTGCTGCCCCGCAGTGACCACCACCGGCGCGTGGTTGCGGTAGGCGGTGAACAGGTTGCCGAGCGAATGGCCGGTGCCGGCGGAGCTGTGCAGGTTGACCAGCGACGGCCGCCCGGAAGCGCGCGCGTAGCCATCGGCCATGCCGACGACGACCGCCTCGTTGAGCCCCTGGACATAGGGAAACGGCAGCCCCTTGAGCATCGGCAGTTCGGTGCTGCCGGGATTGCCGAACAGGCGATCGACCCCGAAATGCTCGAAAATACGGAACGCGGCTTCACGAACGGTGGTCACTAGACTGGCTCTCCTCCGGCGCGCGCGCGATCGAGCACGCTGCCTTCGTCGCGTCCGATGCGGAACAGCACCAGGACGAGGATGATCACGATCGCCGGGGCGACGACGTTGATGGAAATGATCGCCTGCCCGAGATCGCCGCCGTTGCGATCGCTGACGATGCCGACGAAGTACGGCCCCATGCCGAGGCCGAGCAGCGTCGAGACGATGATGTAGGTGCTGCTGGCGATACCGCGCATGCGCGGCAGCACGAGATCGTAGTACAGCGAATAGATCGGCGGCAGCCACAGCGTGAGGATGATGCTGTAGATCGAGAAGCGCAGGTAGAAGTTGAACGGATCGGGCGCGTTGAACGTCCAGATGCCGAAGAACGGCGAAATGCCGAGCGAGGCGAGAGTCAGCCACACCCGCCCCTTGGCCCCCATGCGCGCGGTCAGGAAATCGGACAGCGGACCGGCGATGATCGGCCCGAGCACGCCGAGCGCGGCGGCGAGCAGGCCGAACTGGAGGCCGGTGGTGGCCTGATCGAGCCCGTATTCGCGGATCAGGAAGCTGGGGGTGAAGCCCATGACGCCGTAGTTGATCGACGTCTGCAACCCGCCGACCACGAACAGCAGCAGCAGCGAAGGCGAGAACATCACGTTGTAGGTCGGCCGGTCGGTCAGCTTGAGCGACTGGAACAGGTTGAGGACCACGAACGCGCCGAAGCCGACCACGAACCATTGCAGCACGTGCGGATCGAGGCTGAGGCCGAGCGCCTGCAACGGCGGGCGCGGGCTGAATGCCTGCGTCGCCTCTATCATCGTCAGGCAGACGGCGAGGATCACGGCGAGGCCGACGAGGTTGATCGTCCATTGCCGGCGGTCGGCCCCACGGCCCCACAGGCTGAACCAGTTGGCGACCGGGGTCACCGCGCCGAGCACCCCGGCGCTGGCGCGGAACGGATGCGGATCCTCCGGCGCGGGAATGCCATCCATTCCGCCCCGGACCGGCTCCTTCATCCGGTACAGCGCCCAGGCCAGCAGCAGGCCGGGCGCGGCCGCGACGAGGAACGCGAACTGCCAGCCGGCGAACCCGAGCGGCGCGCCGCCCGCCGCATAGCGCTGGTCCCACCACTGCGCGACGAAACCGCCCAGCGCCATCGACAGGCCGAGGCCGAGCGCGGTGGCGATGCCCATCGCCGCCATCGCCGTGCCGCGCCGGTTCTTCGGGAAGGTATCGAAGATGATCGAGTTGGCCCCCGGCTGCGCCGCGCCTTCGCCGATGCCCACGCCAAGGCGCGAGATCGCCAGCACGGTGAAGCTCTGGGCGAAAGCCGCCAGCCCTGTCGCCAGCGACCACGAAACGATACAGATCGCCAGCAGCCGGGTGCGTATCCAGCCGTCGACCAGCCGCCCGAGCGGAAGCGAGAACAGCGCGTAGAACAGCGCGAACAACGTGCCGTAGAGCAGCCCGATCTCGGCATCGCCGATATTCAGATCGGCCGCGATGCTCGGCGCGAGGATGGACAGGATCTGCCGGTCGAGCAGGCTCAATCCCTGGCCGGAGGAGACAAGGAACAGCGCGTACCAGCCGGCGCGGGTGACTTTGCCCGGAGCCGTGAGCGGTTCGCCCGCTTCTGTCGTCGTTGCCATGTCCTCTCCCTCGTTCAATCCTCCCCGAGCTTGTCTCGGGCAGGGGAACCGCCGCCGAAGGCGGTGGTGGAGGGGTCAAGCGGCGATGCCCCTCCGTCAACCGCTTCGCGGCCGCCTCCTCCCCGAGCGAGCTCGGGGAGGTTTGAATTATCCCTTCAGCGCCTTGCTGATAGTCTCGCCGATCGGCGTCGTCGGCCGACCCGAAAGCCGACTCAGGCTCTTGCTTTCATCGTACAGCGCGCCTTCGCCCGAAAGCACGCTGGTGCTTGCCAGCATCGACGCCACCGGCGGCGGCAGGCCCGCGCCTTCGAGCGTCTTCGCGTAGTCGGATTCGGCCTGGTCGACGTATTCGACCTGCCGGCCCGACTGGCGCGAAACCTCCTCGGCGAATTCCTGCATCGTCCAGCTTTCGTCGCCCGCGAGTTCATAGACCTGGCCGCCGTCGCCGCGCAGCAGCGCCGCGGCGGCGCCGGCGGCGAAGTCGGCACGGGTCGCGGTGGACAGCCGGCCCTGCCCCACCGCGCCGAGAATCCTGCCGCTTTCGAGCGAAGGCGCAAGGCCGGCCGTATAGTTCTCCGAATACCAGCCATTGCGCAGCACGTCGTGGTCGAGCCCGCTTTCGGCAAGCAGCCTTTCGGTGGCGACATGTTCCGGCGCCAGCGCCAGGGGCGAGCGGTCGCCCTTCAGGATCGAGGTATAGGCGAGATAGGACGCGCCGGCCTTCTTCGCCGCGTCGATCACCGCCGCGTGCTGCCGCTCGCGCTGGCCGACGGCGTTGCCCGAGATCAGCAGCACGCGATCGACCCCTCGCAGCGCGGCATCGAGGCTGGCCGGATCGTCGTAATCGGCCTGGCGCACCTGCACGCCCTTTTCGGCGTAGGCTGCAAGCGCGCCCGGATCGCGGGCGAGCGCGACGATGTCGGCGGGATCGGCTTGCTGCAACAGTTCGTCGAGCACCAGCCGGCCCAGCTGGCCGGTCGCGCCCGTGACGGCGTAAGTGGTCATCGAGTCTTCTCCTAGAGCTTGAACCAGCGCTCCGCGTTGGTCTGGAAGAACTTCCTCTTCTGTTCGGGGGCGATCTCGAGATCGTCCATCCAGCGTACCTCGTCGGGCACGTATTGATAGGGGTAATCCATCGCGTACATTACCCGATCCTCGCCCATCACCTCGATCATCAGCTTGACCGCGGGGCCGAACGGCATGCCGCTGTTCGTCGCCAGCACGTTGTGGCGCATGTAGTGGAACAGGTCGTGCCCGAGCGGCTTGAGGCGCGGGTAGCGCTGGCTGCGGATGCCGGCCTTGTGCATGTAATCGAGCCGGTAGAGCCAGTAGGGCAGCCCTTCGCAGCCGTGGCCGAGCATCAGTTGCAGGTCGGGGTAGCGGTCGAACACGCCGGTCGTGAGCAGGCGCAGCGCGTGATAGCTGGTTTCGACCCCGAAGCCGTAGACCGCGCCGTCCAGCCCCGCGCCGGCCATGTCGCCGATCATGGAATCGGGCAGGCCCTGCGGATGGATGTAGAGCGGCAGGTCGAGATCGGCGCAGGCGCGCAGGATCGGGTCGAATTGCTCCTCGTCGAGATAATGGCCGTGGGTGTGGCTGTTGATCTGCACCCCGTGGAAGCCGAGTTCCTCCTTGCCGCGCCGCAGCTCCTCGGCCGACCATTGCGGATCCAGCGGGGCGACCGCGATCATGCCGTGGAAGCGGTCCGGGTGGCGCTCGCAGGCGTCCTTCAGGTGGTCGTTGGCGTTGCGGGCGATGCGCTTTGCTTCCTCGACGTCGTGCATCGACTGGGTGCCGGGGCTGGTCAGCGCCAGCACCGCCTTGTCGATACCCGCCTCGTCCATCGCCTGGAGGCGCAACGGGCCGAGATCGAGCAGCCGCTCGCGGATGAAGTTCGTGCGCTCGGTCTGGGCGGTGCCGTAGAACCCCCACAGGCTGACGGTGCCCTTGTCCGCGCGGCCTTCCTTCACCAGCCGCAGGATCGCATCGAGCTGTTCCTGCGTGGCGAAGGCTTCCTCCGTGGCGATGCGCAGGTAGCCGCGGTCACCGCCGGTGTTCAGTTCGTGGGTCACGTTATCGTCCTGCTCGATAGGCGGCGGGCCAGATGCCCTGCTTGCCGGGGGAAAGGATGCCGTTCGGATCGAGCGTATCCTTGATCCGTTCGGCGAAACGCCGCTGGGCGTTGTCGTTGAAGCCGTAGAGCGCGGCAACTTCGTCCATGAAGTCCACATGGCTGCGGTATTCGCCGTAGCCGAGCTTCGCCGCAGGCTCGAGCACGGCCTTCACAGCGGCATAGGCTTCGCGCGTCTGCGTCTCGTTGCTGGTGTCGAACACCACCAGCGCGACATGGATCATGCTGCGCTTCCCGACGATGATTGCCGCCGAATAGTCCAATCCGCGTTCGTTCAGCACGCCCCGCGTCAGGTCGCGGATGGCGCACCCGTCCTTGCCCGAGATCGGCATCGCGCAGGAAAAGCCGATGTGGCCCCCGTCCTCCCCGCCATACCAGCGGGTCATCCGGTCGAGCGCCATGCTGGGGATTCCCGCCTGCACCCGGTGATGCGGGTTTTCGAATTCGGGCAGGTTTCGGCCATCGAATTCCTCGAACATCACCGAACCGCCGGGGATGGCGGTGAAGGCGCGTTCGATTCTGGCGCGGTTGTGCGCCACCACCGGCGCATCGCCGTAAAGCGCGAACCGCATGACCCAGCGGCCAAAACCGGGCGTGGCGGCGATCCGGTCCAGCACTTCGTCGGGAATCGGGTCGCTGCCGGTGTACCATTCCTCACGCCCCCAGAACGCGCTGGCGGCGCAGGTGGCGTTGATGATCATCGGCTGGTTGGGAATCGTGCCATCGATCATCAGCGGCCGCAGCGTTTCCAGGAAGGCGCCAAAGTGTTCTTCGTTGTCGAGCATGAACCAGCCCGGCGCATAAACTTCGGGCGCGGGCATCAGCGCCACGCCCATTTTGGTCACGACGCCGAAGTTGGACTGGGTGAAGATGCCGTCCCAGCTCGGCCCCGCGCTGTGCGGATAGACCAGCCAGTTATGCGGATTGCCCATCCCGCCCATGCCGGTGCGCAGCACGTCTCCGTCGGGCAGCACGACCTCCAACCCACAGTGCTGGCCGAAATGGTCGCCGATCGGGGTGTAGCCGACGCCGTGTTCCAGCGCGTTGCCGATCACGCTGCCCGCGCCGAGATCGGGCACCGACATCCACAGTTTCGAGCCGATCGAACGCAGGTGATCGTAGAGGTCGAAGAAGCGCACTCCCGGTTCCACCAGCGCGACGCAGTTCTCCTCATCGACTTCCAGCACGCGGTTCATGCGCCTGAGACTCATGGCAAAGCTGCCGGAAACGCGCGGCGCGCCTCCGCCATAGCCCTTGTTGCGGCCCTGACTGCTGGTCCAGACGGGCGTGCCGTGGGCATTGGCGATGCGCAGCACCGCCTGCACATCCTCCACGCTGCCGGGAAGGAGCACCGCGCCTGGCCGATACCATTCACCCGGCGGAGCGAACGGATCGCCATGGTCGGCCATCGCGGCGGGATCGGTCAGGACGTTCTCCGAACCGAGCACGGTCCGCATATCGGCGATCGCGCCGTCGAGGCTGCCGGGGGCCAGCGTCTTGTCGTCCATGATCCTGTCCTCTCCCGCAGTATGGCGCCTGGGTTTATCCCTCGTGCACCGCTTTCAGCACCATGCAGGCAAGCACGCCTTCGGGGCCGTCCTCGCTGCCGTGGCCGGACCACTTCACGCCGCCGAAGGGCGCGTCGGCGCCGCCGATCATGTGGCTGTTGATGCCGACCATGCCCGCCTCAAGCTCCGCCGCGAGGCGGCGCTGGCGGCGGAAGTCGCCGGTCCAGGAATAGGCGGCGAGGCCGTAGGGCAGGCGGTTGGCCTCCGCGATCATCTCGTCCTCGCCCTTGTAGGGATTGATGAGGGCGACGGGGCCGAACGGCTCCTCGTTCATGATCTCGGCATCGAGCGGAATCTCGCTGAGCACGCTGGGGGCGTAGAAGTAGCCCTGGTTGCCGATGCGTTCGCCGCCGGTGTGCAGCTTCGCGCCCTTGTCCTTCGCGTTGCCGATCAGGCGGTCCATCGCTTCGGGACGGCGCGGATTGGCCATCGGGCCCATCTGCGTGCCTTCGACGAGGCCGTCGCCAACCTTGATCGCCTTCGCCCGCTCCACGAAGCCGTCGCGGAACTTCTCGAACACGTTCTCCTCGACGATGAAGCGGGTGGGGGAAACGCAGACCTGCCCGGCGTTGCGGTACTTGCCGAACACCGCCGTCTCCAGCGCCTTGTCGATGTCGGCATCGCCGAACACCAGCACCGGGCCGTGGCCGCCCAGCTCCATCGTCGTGCGCTGCATGTTCTCCGTGGCGAGTTTCGCCAGGTGCTTGCCGACCACCGTGGAGCCGGTGAAGCTGAGCTTGCGGACGATGGGCGAGCCGAGCAGGTGGCGGCTGACCTCGTCCGGCACGCCGAACACCGCCTGCGCCACTTCCTTCGGCAGCCCCGCGTCGAGCAGGCACTGGAGCACCGCCAGCGCGCTCGCCGGCGCTTCCTCGGCCGCCTTCATGATGACCGAGCAACCGGCCGCGATCGGCGCGCCGAGCTTGCGGCCGGGATTGCCGATGGGGAAATTCCACGGCGCGAAGGCGGCAACCGGACCGACCGGCTCATACCGCACGGTCGAGCGCGCGCCTTCGGGCCGCACCAGCTCGCGCCCGTACACGCGGAAGCATTCGCCGGCGTAGAAGTTGAACAGGCCGACATTCATCATCACTTCGATGCGGCTTTCGGCGAGCGGCTTGCCCTGCTCCATCGTGGCGATGCGGGCGATCTGTTCCTGCCGTTCGACCATCAGCCGCGCCGCGCCCTGGAGCACCGCTGCGCGTTCCTGCGGGGTGGACTTGCGCCAGGCCCCGAAGCCCTTCGCCGCCACTTCCAGCGCCCGGTCGAGATCCGCCGCCTCGGCCAGCGGCAGCGCGCCGATCGCCTCGCCCGTGACGGGATTGACCACGTCGAACGTGCGCCGGCCGCCGCCGGACACCTTCTCGCCGTCGACGATCATGTGGAGAGAGGGATAGTCTGCCAAGGCGCCGCTCCTTCGTTCAGGCGAATGGAGAGCCGGCATGGATGCCGTGCGGGCACGGCATCCTTCGGAACACTACGACTCTCCCGGTTCGTATGTATTGCTTACAATTGCGGCCGCGCCAGCGCCGAGTCAACGGGGCGAAGGCCCGCTCTACAGACCCTGCGCCTCCAGCCGCTCCACTTCCTCGCGATAGGGCTTGATTCCGCGCCACATGAAGAACGTGGCGACCGGCAGGAACACGCAGGCGGTGATGAGGATGGCTTTCCAGACCTGTTGCTCGTCGCCGACGATGAAAGTGCTGGCGAAACCGATCACCATCGGCCCCATCGCGCCGAAGAAGGTGAACATGAACAGATAGAGCGCCGTCACCTGCCCGCGCATCTCGTTGGGCGCGATGCGCTGGATCGCGGCGTTCTGCGCCGGCGCTCCGGCGAGGCCGAAGAACACCGACAGCGCCATGCACGCCAGCGCCAGTTCCCCGGTCGGCATCAGCGGCATGGCGATGGTGACGATCGTGGTGCAGGTGAAGATGATCGCGGTCGCGCGGATATTGGCGTCCTTGTAGCGCTTCGACAGCCAGGTGACGAATGCGCCCCCGACGGCGATGCCGAGCAGCATCGAGACCAGCAGCATCGTGCCGAGAATGTCGCCGATGCGCGCTTCGTCCCATCCTTCGTAAGTGCGCAGGATGAACGGGGCGCGGAACTGCGGCAGCCCCTGGCTTTCGATCGCCGACATCGCCAGCGCCACGAACAGCGGCAGGAACACGTACTTGCGCTTCCAGATCGCGATCGCCGCATCGAGGCCCATGAAGGCCAGCACCTTGCGGCCGAACGGCGCCGACGGCGGCACGAGCTGCTTCGACTGCGGCGGACCGCGGCGCGGAGGCTCCTTGACGGTGAGCCAGATGAGGCCCGCCAGCAGCCCCGGCAGGCCGACGATTATCAGCACCAGCTGCCAGCTGAATATCTCCATGCCGAGGATCGAGGTCGTCTCGCCCAAGGTGTCGGTCCAGCGGATCAGCCGGCCGCCGAGGATGTTGCCGAACGAGCTGCCGAGAATATAGCCGAGCTGGAGCAGGGCGAAGACCAGCGGAATGCGCAGCGGTTTGAAGTAATCGACCAGGATCGAGTACGAGCCCGGTCCATTCGCCGACGAGCTGGCGCCGACGAACAGCCGCGTCGTCACCAGTTGCCACAGGTTCTGCGCCAGCCCGCCGAGCGCCATGATCGTGCCGAGCGCGGCGATGCCGGCGGACAGCACGTACTTGCGCGGGAAGATGTCGACCAGCCGCGCCAGCGGAATGCCGACGATGACATAGGCGACCACCGTGACCGGGCCCAGCAGCAGGCCGAGAGTGAAATCGGAAATGCCGAAGCTGAGCTTCATCTTCTCGGCCAGCAGGCCGAATGCGGTCTGGTCGAGGAAAGTGACGAAAGTGGCGAAAACCACCGCGAACAGCGCATAGGCGCCCGCGCGCTCGGACGGCCAGGGTTGCGCCGTTGCGCCCGCGTTCTCGTCGGTGGTTCCGGTATCGGGGCCGGTGGGCGCAATGGCCATATGTCGTTCTCCCCCGCGCTGCCCCGACCGGCCGGGGTGTCGTCTCAATTCCGCTTGCCCGTTTTTTTAGGGTCAGGACCCATTAAATGCACGCCCGAGGCGTCGAAATGGCGAAGAGATC
>JBIQKC010000088.1:0-2613 GCA_044506885.1 Sphingomonadales bacterium | reverse complement strand
CTGGAAGCAAAGGGCGTCGCGGCCATCCAGGCGCGAACGGCCGCCGCCTGAGCGAGCTGGCCGGCCCCTCCCCGTCCCGGAAAGAGCGGGGCGGGGAGGGTCGTCACCCAGCGTTTCCACAAACCCCGTCATCCCGGCTTTCGCCGGAATGACGATGCCTGACTTAAGCGATGTTCAGCTCACCGCCACTCAGCTCAGCCGATCGATCTCTTCCTCGCTGAGCCCGCCGGGTACGATGAACAGCGGACACGGCAGCCGCCCGGCGTTGGCCGAGAAGTGCGTCACCAGCGGCCCGGGATTGCCCTCGGCCGCCGCGCCGAGCACCAGGGCGGCGACTTCGGGATGGTCCCTGAGGTACTCGTCGATCACCACCTTGCTGTCGCCCACGGCGACGGTGATCTGCGGCATCAGCCCGCTCTCGCTCATCAGCTCGCCGGCGGCGCTGTTGGCGATGACCTCGGCCCGGTCGCGGGCCTCTTCCTCGATCGTCGCCTGGACCCCGCCGAAGGCGTTGAATGCCTGCTTGGGCACCAGCGCGAGCAGGTGCACCGCACCCTCGGTATCGGCCGCGCGCCGCGCCGCGAAGCGCAGCGCGTTGTGCGCCTCCTCGCTCTCGTCGATAACGACAAGATAGACCCGCATCTGGTGTCTCCCCTCGCGGGCGAGGTATCAGCCGAAAGGGACGGACGCGCAAGAACCTTGCTCCCGGCGGGCAAATTGGCTTTAGACGATCCGCCTCAAACCCGCCCGGAAGGACCCGCGCTCCACCATGTCGATCGCCATCAAGATGCCCGCCCTCTCGCCGACGATGGAGGAGGGCACGCTCGCCAAGTGGCTGGTCAAGGTCGGCGACACGGTCAGTGCCGGCGACATCATGGCCGAGATCGAGACCGACAAGGCGACGATGGAATTCGAGGCGGTCGACGAAGGCGTGATCGCGGAGATTTCGGTCCCCGAGGGTACCGAAGGCGTCAAGGTCGGCACGGTGATCGCCACGCTCGCTGAGGAAGGTGAGGACCCCGCCAAGGTCAAAGGCACGGCGAAGGCCGAGCCCGCACCCGCCCCGGCGCCCGCGCCCTCACCAACCCCGGCCATCCCGGCGAAAGCCGGAGCCTCGTCCGGCCAGGCCGAACCGCCGCGGAGCGCGCCCCAGAGCGAGGCCCCGGCTTCCGCCGGAGCGACGGCGGGGGGCCGGGAATCGGGCGACCGCGTTATCGCGTCCCCGCTGGCCAGGCGCATCGCGGCGGAGAAGGGCATCGACCTCGCCGGCGTGAAGGGCAGCGGTCCCAACGGGCGCATCGTCAAGGCCGACGTCGAAGGCGCGCAACCCGGGGCGGCACCGGCGAAAGCGGCCGCTCCCGCCGCTCCGGCCGCGCCCGCCGAGTCGGGCGAGATCCCGCACGAGGTCGAAAAGCTCACCTCGATGCGCAAGACCATCGCCCGCCGCCTCACCGAATCGAAGCAGCAGGTTCCGCACTTCTACGTCACTGTGGACGTGCGCCTCGACGCGCTGCTCAAGCTACGCGCCGAGCTCAATTCGGCGCTCGAAGCGCGCGGCGTGAAGCTTTCGGTCAACGACCTGATGATCAAGGCGCTGGCCCAGGCGCTGCTCCAGGTGCCGGCCTGCAACGTCCAGTACACCGGCGAGAGCCTGCTCAAGTTCAGCCGCGCCGACATCTCGGTCGCGGTGGCGATCCCCGGCGGCCTCATCACCCCGATTATCGTCGATGCCGGCACCAAATCGCTCTCGACCATCGCCACCGAAATGAAGGATCTCGCCGATCGCGCCCGCGACGGCAAGCTTCAGCCGCATGAGTACCAGGGCGGCACCGCCAGCATCTCCAACATGGGCATGTACGGCATCAAGCAGTTCGACGCGGTGATCAATCCGCCGCAGGCGATGATCATGGCGATCGGCTCGGGCGAGAAGCGGCCCTACGTGGTCGACGACTCGCTGCAGATCGCCACGGTGATGAGCGCCACCGGCAGCTTCGACCACCGCGCCATGAACGGCACCGACGGGGCCGAGCTGATGAAGACGTTCAAGGAATTGTGCGAGAAGCCGCTGGGGCTGGTGGCCTGAACGGAAAAGGCAGTTCCATTGTAGGATTTGTTCCGTCAATGTTCCGGCGATGGTAGTCGAATCATCATTCTTCCTTCCTTCGTCATCCCGAACTCGTTTCGGGACCCATTTCGCCGCCTGCCCCGTGCGATCGGTCCGAGGCGCAACTTGGCCGAAAGGACGCTGCGATCATGCCTCGCGTCCTGCGTCATGCGCGCCTGATCCGAGCGGGCTGCCCGATGGGTCCCGAAACGAGTTCGGGATGACGAGAATGGCAAGGGCGTCGTCTTTTCCGCGTGATTTGCGCTTCGTGTCGGCCCGGAAGTCTCAGCGCGTCAGCCCGCGAACAGCCAGCACCATGGCGAGTGCGAACATTGGGACCATTCGTCGGGTTGTTCCGCAATGACCAAGCGGCGCGACCCAGCCATCCGCGTCGTCGCCATGCCGGCCGACGCCAACGCTTACGGCGACATATTCGGCGGCTGGCTGCTGAGCTTGATGGACAACGGCGCCGGCCTCACAGCGGCGCGCCGTGCGAAAGGCCGCGCAGT
>JBIQKC010000051.1:0-17984 GCA_044506885.1 Sphingomonadales bacterium | reverse complement strand
CCGCGGCGGCCGCCCGAACCCGATCTCTTCGCCATTTCGACGCCTCGGGCGTGCAGTTAATGGGTCCTGACCCTAGCCCAGCGCCGATTTCAAGAAAACGGCAAAATCCGGGCAGCGGCGGTTCCAGCAGGCGAAACGATCTGCCACAGCTTCGCCCATGACGCAGGTCGCCGAACGAATGGACGAGGCCGAGGCCGCGCTGCGGCGGGTGTTCGGCTTTCCCGCCTTTCGCGGTGTGCAGCCGCAGGTTGTCGAGCGGGTGCTCGCGGGGCGATCGACGCTGGCGGTGATGCCCACGGGGGCGGGCAAGTCGCTGACCTATCAGTTGCCTGCAACAATGCTGCCGGGAACCTGCATCGTCATTTCACCGCTGATCGCCTTGATGCACGATCAGCTTCGCGCCGCGCGCGCGAACGGCATTCGCGCCGCGACGCTTACCAGCGTGGACGACGACCGCATGGCGACGATCGACGCCTTTCGCGCGGGCGAGCTGGACCTGCTCTACGTCGCGCCGGAACGCGCCAGCCAGGGGCATTTCCGCGAATTGCTCGGCGCCGCCCCGCTGGCGCTGTTCGCGGTGGACGAAGCGCATTGCGTTTCGGAATGGGGGCACGACTTCCGCCCCGACTATCGCCTGCTGCGGCCGCTGATGGATGCGTTCCCGCGCGTCCCCCGGCTGGCGCTGACGGCGACGGCGGACGCGCATACGCGGGCCGACATCCTGGCGCAGCTCGGGATACCGGAGGAGGGGCTGATCGTCGCCGGGTTCGACCGGCCCAACATCCGCTACGCCATCCGCCACCGCGAAAACGGCGCGCGCCAACTGGCGGCGCTGCTGGCCGAGCAGCCCGGCCCCGGCATCGTCTACGCGCCGACGCGCAGGAAGACCGAGGATCTCGCCGCGAAGCTGGGGTCGGCGAGCGGGCGGCCGGTGCTGCCCTATCACGCCGGCCTGCCGCCCGATGTGCGCGCGGCCAACCAGGCCGCCTTCGTCGCCAGCGAGGACATGGTGATGGTGGCGACTGTCGCCTTCGGCATGGGCATCGACAAGCCGGACGTGCGCTTCGTCGCCCATGCGGGAATCCCGAAGTCGATCGAGGCCTATTATCAGGAAACCGGCCGCGCGGGGCGCGACGGGGATCCGGCGCTGGCGCTGATGCTGTGGGCCGCGGGCGACTTCGCGCAGGCGCGCCAGCGATTGTCCGAAATCGACGAGGCGCGGCAGGCGGGCGAACGGGCGCGGCTCGATGCGCTGACGCGGCTGGTCGAAACGCCGACATGCCGCCGGGCCGTGCTGCTGCGCCATTTCGGCGAGAACCCGCCGGAGCGCTGCGGCAATTGCGACAACTGCCTCGAGGCGCCGAGCGTGATCGACGCCACGGAGCTGGCGCGCAAGCTGCTGAGCGCGGTCTATCGCACCGGGCAGAGCTTCGGCTTCGGCCATGTGCAGAAAGTACTGACCGGCGCAGCGGACGAGCGTGTGGCCCAGCGCGGGCACGACCGGCTGAGCGTGTTCGGCATCGTCGGCGGCGAGGAGGCCAGGCTGCTCCAGCCGCTGAGCCGGGCATTGCAGGCGCGCGGCTGCCTGGTGGCGACCGAGCACGGCGGGCTGAGGCTGGCCGGAGACGCCCGCGCGATCCTGAAGGGCGAGGCGCAGGTCGAGATCGTCCAGCCGCCGCCTACGCGCAAGGAACGCCGCCGGCGCGAGCAGGCGCCCAATCCGGTCGGCGATCCGCTGTTCGAAGCGCTGCGGGCGCTGCGGCGCGACCTCGCCGCCGAAGCGCAGGTTCCGCCCTACGTGATCTTCCACGATGCCGTATTGCGCGAGATGGCGGCGGCGCGCCCCGCGACGCTGGCCGCGATGGGCGCGATTTCCGGCGTCGGCGCGCGCAAGCTCGAGGCTTACGGGGAGGCGTTCCTCGACGTGATCCGCAGGCACTGACGATTTCGCTTGCAACCATCTTCGTTCGATATAAAAATAATATCATAATTATATCGAAGGAGATTCGTCATGGTCGAGGGGAAACAGGGCATCGCACGCAGTCGTGAGCGAGCGGCGAGCACGTCCAACGGGTATCTGATGCTGTTCGTCTGGCTGGCGCTGATTCCGTGGACGATCTTCGCCTTCGCCTCCTTCGGCGGGTCGATCGAGTACGGCGGGCCGGTTGCGCTTTGGGCTCTCGGCTGGATCGGCGGGCTGATCCTGTTTCTGTTCATCCTGTTCGGATTCTTCATGATTCAGCCGAACATGTCGGCGGTCATCACACTGTTCGGCGAATACCGGGGCACCGAGCGGGTGCAAGGCCTGCGCTGGGTCTGGCCGTGGATCGGGCGCAAGAAGATCTCGGTCCGCCAGCACAATCAGCATTCCGAGCGGGTCAAGGTGAACGACCTGCGCGGCAATCCGATCGAAGTGGCGTGCAACGTGGTCTGGCGCGTGGCCGACACCGCGCAGGCGGCGTTCGACGTCGACGATTACAAGCAGTTCGTGAACATCCAGATCGAAGCCGGGCTGCGCACCGTCGCCTCGCGCCATCCGTACGACGACATCGAGGAAAACGAGACCACGCTCAGGTCCGATGGCGACATCGTCAACGCGGAGCTGCGCGAGGAGCTCAACGAACGCCTGTCGCATGCCGGCATCGTCGTCGACGAGGCGGGCCTCACGCACCTCGCCTATGCGCCCGAGATCGCCGGGGCGATGTTGCGGCGGCAGCAGGCCGAGGCGGTGATCGCCGCGCGGGCCAAGCTGGTGCTGGGCGCGGTGAGCATGGTGGAAATGGCGCTTACCAAGCTCAGCGAGGACGGCGTGGTCCACCTCGACGACGAGCGCCGGGCGGCCATGGTCAGCAACCTGATGGTCGTGTTGTGCGGAGAGCGTGAGGTGAACCCGGTGGTGAACGCGGGCACGCTGTACCAGTAGGGCGCGGGAACGGATCGATGCCGACCGCCACCAAGAAGGCCTTCGCTCTCCGTCTCGACCCCGCGCTCCACGCGGCGGTCGAGCGGCTGGCGGCGCAGGAGCTGCGCTCGGTCAACGCGGAGCTGGAGATGCTGCTGCGCGAGGCGCTGGCCCGGCGCGGGATCAGGGTGCCGGCAGCGGAACCGGCGAGGCGCGGCAGGCCGCCGAGGGACAATTCCGCTTAGCCGGCCTTTAACTCCTCGTCGTTACACTGGCGCAATGGACCGCTCCGCCGCGCCGCGCTTCCGCCGCCCCGTGCCGAAAGCCCTGTGGCTGCTCGCCGCGCTGGCTGTCTGCGCCATTCCGCTCGGCGCGCTGTTCGCGCAGCAGAGGCAGGCGGCGCGCTTCACCGTGGTCGAGACCGGGCAGGGGTTCGAGCGGCTGCAACAGGCGGTCGATGCGATCGGCGATACGCGCGGGACGATCGCGATCGCGCCCGGCCGCCACGCGGACTGCGCGGTGCAGACGGCGGGCCATGTCGCCTACCTTTCCGTCGAGCCCGGCGCGGCGATCTTCGACGGCGCGGCGTGCGAGAGCAAGGCGGCGCTGGTCCTGCGCGGGCGCGGGGCGGAAGTTTCCGGCCTGGTGTTCCAGAACATCCGCGTGCCCGACTTCAACGGCGCCGGCATCCGGCTGGAACGGGGCAACCTGACCGTGGCCGAATCGTGGTTCCGCGACAGCCAGCAGGGCATCCTCACCGCGGAGGATCCGAACGGGCGGATCGTGATAGACCGATCCACTTTCAGCCGCCTCGGCACATGCGAGGGCTCGGGCGGCTGCGCCCATTCGATCTACATCGGCAACTACGGCCTGCTGCGGGTGACGCGCACCCGGTTCGAGGAAGGGCGCGGCGGCCATTACGTGAAAAGCCGCGCCGCACGGGTGGAGATCGCCAGCTCCAGCTTCGACGACGCGCGCGGGCGCGGCACCAACTACATGATCGACCTGCCCGGCGGGGCCACGGGGCAGATCAGCAACAACTGGTTCGTCCAGGGCCGCGACAAGGAAAACTACTCCGCGTTCATCGCCGTCGCCGCCGAAGGCAAGGCGCATTCGAGCGCGGGCCTGGTGATCGCCGCCAACGATGCGCGCCTCGCGCCGGGCGTGGAGCGCAACACCTGGTTCGTCGCCGACTGGTCGGGCGATGCGCTGGCGCTGGGCGAGAACGCGCTGGGGCCGGGCCTCGGGCGGCTGGAGCGGCGCTGACGGTCAGCCGAAAGCGGGGGCGTAGCGCACCGTGCCGGCGGGCGCGGTCCCCTGTAATACCAGCCTCTGGAAGTATTCCGCCGGCGGGCCGGGATAAGTCAGCGCCGGATCGTGCCCGAAGCCGAAGCGGCCGTAGTAGGCCGGATCGCCGAGCACCACGCAGCCGCTTGCGCCGATGCCCCCGAGGCGGGAAAGGCCCTCGCGGATCAGCGCCGAGCCGATGCCGGCGCGCTGGCGCAGCGGAATGACCGACATCGGGCCGAGGCCGTACCAGCCGGGCGTTCCGTCCGAAATCGTCACGGGCGAGAACGCGATGTGGCCGACGATTGCGCGGTCGAGGTTTTCCGCCACCAGCGAGAGCGTGAGGTCGCCGTCGGCGCGCAGGCGCTCGACGATCGCCACCTCGCCGCCGTCGCCGTGCGGCGCATCGCGGAACGCCGCGCCGGTGAGCGCTGCGATGGCGGGTTCGTCGCCGGGACGCTCGTTGCGGATCGACCAGGCCATCAGTCGATCAGGTGGCCGGCGCGATCGCGCTTGGTGGCGAGGTAGCGCGCGTTGTGCGGATTGGCGGGCAGGCTGTGCGGCACGCGTTCCACCACCGCAATTCCCGCCGCTTCGAGCGCGGCGACCTTGGCCGGGTTGTTGGTCATCAGCCGGATCGCGCGCGCGCCGATCAGATCGAGCATCCGCGCCGCGACCGGGAAATCGCGCGCTTCCTCCGGCAGGCCGAGGCGGCGGTTGGCTTCGAGCGTGTCGAAGCCTTCGTCCTGCAAGCGATAGGCGCGCAGCTTGTTGACCAGCCCGATGCCGCGCCCCTCCTGCCTGAGGTACAGCAGCGCCCCCCAGCCGCCGGCTTGCGCCTCCTCCGCCATTGCGTGAAGCGCCCCGTGAAGCTGCGGCCCGCAATCGCAGCGCAGCGAGCCGAGGATGTCCCCGGTCAGGCATTCGGAATGCAGCCGCACCAGCGGCGCGCGTTCGGAGGTCTGGCGGCCGATCACCAGCGCGACATGCTCGCGGATGTCGTCGGGGCTGCGGAACACCAGCACTTCGGCGTCTTCGGCCGCCGCGACCGGCAGGCGCGCGCGGGCGGCCACGGCGAGGCGCGCGGGATCGAGGAAAGCGGCGACGTCGGCCGGACCCAGCGCCAGCGGCTCTCCCGCTTCCTCGGGCGCGACGAGGAACGCGGGCAGCAATCCGGCGATGCGCGCCAGTTCCAGGGCGGCGACCGCCTCGTCGGCCCACGGCAGGGGCTCGGCCAGGAACGGGCCCTTGAGCGGCGCGGTAAGGTCGAGCGCGGGATCGGCCAGCGCGCGTGCGGCGGCAAGGTCGAGCGGCTCGGCGGCGCGGACCAGCACCGGCGCGTGGCCGTGCGCCGCCTCGCGCTGGTTGGCGAGCTTGAGGGTGGCGGCGCGCGCGGCGGAGATCAGCGCCAGCGGCGAGCGCGCCGCTCCCGGCGCGGTTTCGACCGGCAGCAGCAGCGGCGCGCGGCCGACGGCGAGCGGCCAGCCGTGGCGCAGGGCGTCCACCGCCTGCGCCGCGCGGCGCGAAGGCGAGGCGGAGGCTGCGCTCAGAGATCGAACTCCGTCACCAGCGGAACGTGGTCCGATGGCTGGTCCCACCGCCGGGTCTCCTCGACGAAGCGGTGCGCGCGCGTTTGCGCGGCGAGATCGGGCGAGGCCCACATATGATCGAGCCGCCGCCCCTGGTCCTTCTGCCGCCAGTAGGAGCGATAGGACCACCAGGAATAGTTACGTTCCGGCGCCGGGATATGCTTGCGGCCGAGGTCGACCCAGCCGTGCGCGTCGCGCAGACGCCCGAGCGTCTCGACTTCGACCGGCGTGTGGCTGACCACTTTCAGCAGCGCCTTGTGATCGTAGACGTCGCATTCGAGCGGGGCGATGTTGAAATCGCCCACCAGCAGCGTCGGGCGGTCGAGCGCGTCGGCCCAGCGGGTCATCCGGCCGAGGAAATCGAGCTTCTGGCCGAACTTGGCGTTCAGCTCGCGATCGGGAATGTCGCCGCCCGCCGGAATATAGACGTTCTCCAGCACCATGCCCTGACCCGCATCGAGCAGTTCCACGCCGACGTGGCGCGCTTCGCCGTTGTCCTGCCAGTCGTGGCGCGAGAACTCGCGGAACGGGATGCGGCTGACGGTAGCGACGCCGTGATAGCCCTTCTGCCCGTGGATCGCGCGGTGGGTATAGCCGAGCGCTTCGAACGCGGCGTGGGGAAACTGTTCCTCGCGGCACTTTATTTCCTGGAGGCACAGCACGTCGGGCCGCTCCGCTTCGAGAAAGCGCGCGACCTGGTCCATCCGCAGGCGGACCGAGTTGATATTCCATGAGGCAATCGAAAGCATCGCGCGGGGATAGATAGGAGCGCGAAGCCGGGCAAGGGATGGAGAAGCGCAAGACCCCGGACGAAATGCGGCGGCATCGCCGCAAACAAAAACCCCCACCCCGGGGGCAATGGGGCGGGGGTTCGTTTTGAGCGTTCGTCACGCTTGCATGGCAGCGTTTTGACGAGGTCAGGGCAACAGGGGGGAAACCCGCCTCTCACCGCCATGCCCATGCAAACTAGGCTTAAACGCCTGTCTGGTAAATGAATGGCGGCCTACGTCTTGTCGCATAGTCCGGGCGGCTCACCGCGCGTCCGTTCACCTCCGCCGACGAGACGTGCGCGGATCTTCGTAGCGGAATGCGCTGTCGGCCACGGCCATGCCATAGCGCTGGTTGGACAGCCGCACCGTGGTCCGCTTGTTCTGCGCATCGAGCTGCACCCAGCTCGACAGTTCCAGCCCGCCGGGCGCGCCGGCGTTGCGCACGAAGACCAGCGTGATGGTGCCATATTCGGGCTTGTTCGGATCGCGGACGTCGATGCTGACGACATTGTCGTTCGCCGTCGGGACCAGCGCGCCGTAGCGCCTCACATCGCGGTTCGGATCGAGCAGCGCGCCGAGCGGCGAATTGCTGATCGGCCAGCGGTCGAGCTGGTTGACCTCGTAGTCGACGAAAGTCAGCGAGCGGCCGTCCGATACGACGAGCAGGTCGCCGCCGGCATATTCGAAGCGAATCCGCCCCGGATTCTTCAGCGTCAGCACGCCGCGCGCAACCTGTCCGCTGCGGTCCGTCTGGGTGAAGTCGGCGCGCATCGTGGTGATGCCGCGCAGCGCCGCGGCGGCCCGGTCGAGGAGATCGTTTTGCGCCGATGCGGGAGCGGGCAGCGTAGCCAGCGTAGCAGGAACGGCAAGCGTCAGCGCGCCGGCAATCGCGGCGCGCAGGGGGCGGGCGGTGAACCTGGGCAGGATGTTCATGCTCCGGCGATAGCTACGGGGCATTGAACCGGTTGTGAACCTGGGCGCCCCCGGCGGTTCAGCTTACTTGATCTTGCCTTCCTTGAACTCGACGTGCTTTTTCGCAATCGGGTCGTACTTGCGGAAGGTCATCTTCTCGGTCGTGTTGCGCGGGTTCTTCTTGGTCACGTAGAAGAAGCCGGTGTCGGCGGTCGAGTTCAGCCGGATCTTGATCGTTGCGGGCTTGGCCATCGTCTGATTCCCAAAGGTCGGTGAGGGCTGATGAAGCCCGAAACAACAGGGGCGACGCGCAAGGCGCCGCCCGTCCGGGCGCGCCTTTGCTGCGGAAGGCGGAAAAAGTCAAGGCGCGGCGCGCGGGTTACCAGTCGATCTTGCCGCGATTGGCCTTGACCGTGCCGCGCGCCTTCTTGGCCTTGATGCGCTGTTCCTTGCCAACGCGGTTGACGCGGGTCTTCGCGCGCTTCTTCGGTTCGGCGAGCGCCTGCTCGACCAGCGCGGCGAGGCGGGCGCGGGCGTCGTCGCGATTCGCCTCCTGCGTGCGGAAGCGGCGGGCGGCGATCACGATCTCCCCCTTCGCGGTCATCCGGCTGCCGGCAAGCGCTCTGAGCCGGTGAAACGCTTCGGGCGAAAGGCGCAGCGCGAAGACGTCGAGCCGGAGCTGGACGGCGGTGGCGACCTTGTTGACGTTCTGCCCGCCGGGGCCGGAAGCGGCGATGAAGCTTTCTTCCGCCAATGCCAGCGCGCGGGCGACCGTCTCATCGGCGTCATCCGGCATCGGCGAAACCGAGCGCGGCGAAGTCGGCCGGCAGCGGAGCGGTGGCGGCGATCGGCGGCTTGCCCTCGCGCGCGAGCGCGATCCCGGCGGCATGGAGCATCGTGCGCGGCGCGCCCTTGCCGTCGCCATAAACGGGATCGCCCAGCAGCGGCACGCCGATGCCGCTTGCCGCATGGACGCGGATCTGGTGCGTCCGGCCGGTCTCGGGCCGGAACTCGACCAGCGCGCGGCCGCCGCTTTCGCCGACCACGCGCCAGTGGGTGACGGCCGGCTTGCCCTTCCGCGCCGGGATCATCCGCCAGCCCTTCTCGGCGCTGCTGATCTTCGCCAGCGCCAGTTCGACCGTACCTTCCCGCTCGCGCGGCAAGCCGGCGAGAATGCCGAGATAGCGCTTGTCCACCTGCCTCGCTTCGAAGGCGGCTGCGAAGCGCTTGAGCGCCTTGGGATTGCGCGCCAGCAGCAGGCAGCCGGAGGTGTCGGTATCGAGGCGATGGGCCGGCGCAGGGCGGCGCTGGAAACCGAGCCGCAACTCGTCGAGGCGATCGTCGAGCGAAGCGCCGCCGGCGCGCGGCCGGTCCATCGGCAGCCCGCCGGGCTTGCCGATCACCAGCGCTTCGCCGTCTTCGTAGAGGATCGGTATTTCCATCGATCCCCCCTACGATCAGGACCCATAACCGGCAATGGGACAGGCCCTCGCCCTCCCTGCGGGCCGGAGCCAGCTTTGGGCTTGCTCTTGCAACGGCGCGCCGCATACCCCAAGTGCTCAGGGGGACGGTTCACCGATGATCCATCGAACGGGATTGAATGGTCTTGCGAAGGGCTGCCGCACATCGCAGGCGACGGCGCGGCTCGGATTTTGTAGAACTGGCATGTGAAGGCCGGGAGTGCGAACGTCTAGGACACAGTTGATGGACGGGACGATCCACCTGTTCGACCGCTTGCCGCAGGTCTCACGGCCGCCCGCCGCCGGCGCTGGCGCGTGGGCGCCGCCTACGCGCGCCGTGCCGTTGATCGGCGTAATCCGCAACACCCGCAGCCACCGCAACCACAGCACTATTCCCGAAGCGACCGAGGGGGCGACGCTGCTGGTCGAAACCCCGGCGCGGCGCGAGGAGCTGGCCGGCGCGCTGGCGCGCTTCGCCGACCGCCGGATCGACTACCTCGTCGTCGATGGGGGCGACGGGACGGTGCGCGACGTGCTGACCAGCGGCGCGGGCGTGTTCGGCGAAAGCTGGCCGCCGCTGATCGTGCTGCCGAATGGCAAGACCAACGCGCTGGCGAGCGATCTCGGCTTGCCGAAGAACTGGTCGCTGCGCGATGCGGTCGCGGCGATCCACGCCGGGCGGATGGAGCAGCGCCGGCCGCTGATGGTCGCCCAGCGCGACGACCACGATGCGCGCGTCTACGGTTTCGTATTCGGCGCGGGCGTGTTCACCGCTGCCATCGGCCTTGGCCAGGACGCGCACCGGTGGGGCGCGTTCAATTCGCTGGGCGTGGTGGTCACGGCCGCGTGGAGCCTGTTGCAGGCGATCTTCGGCAGCGAGCGCAATGTCTGGCGCAAGGGCGCGCCGATCGTGCTGCGCGATGCCGCCGGGCGTGAAGTGGCGCACAGCGGCAACGGCGGGCGCGAACAGCGTTACCTCGTTTTCGCGTCTACGCTCGAGCATTTCCCGGCGCGTCTGCGGCCGTTCGGCGCGGTCGAGGGAACCTTGCGCGTCACCATGATCGATGCCGCCAGCACCGCGCTGCTGGTGCGCCTGCCGCTGATCCTGCGCGGCTACATCAGCGAGGGGCTGCGCCGGCGCGGCTACCATTCGTTCGGGACCGAGGCGCTGGGGATCGACATCGGCGAGCGTTTCATCCTCGACGGAGAGGCGTTTCCGCCGGGCCGCTATCGGCTTGCGCTCGGGCCGAAGCTGCGCTTCGTGACGCCGTGAGCGGCCTCGCCGCGCGCGTGGGCGCGGCGCTGGACCGCCCGCTCGATCCCGCCGTTTCCGCTTTCGCCGCCATGCTCGGGCGGGAGGCGGGCGCGCTCGCGGTGCTGTTCTACGGCTCCAACCTGCGCACCGGCTCGCTCGAAGGTGTGCTCGATTTCTACGTCCTGCTGCCGGGCGAGCGGGAGCGGGGCCTGTGGCCGCGCGTTTCCTATCGCGAGCGGGCGCACGAAGGCGTGGAAACGCGCGCCAAGATCGCGACGATGACCCTGGCGACATTCTCCGCCGCCGCGAAAGGCGCGACGCTCGACACCACCATCTGGGCGCGGTTCGTGCAGCCCTGCGCGCTCGCCTGGTCGCGCGATGCGGCCGCGCGCGGGGATGTCGCCGCTGCGCTGGCCGACGCGGCCTGCACGGCGGCGCGGCTGGCGGTGGCGGTCGGGCCGAAGAAGGGGCTGGAGAGCGAGTACTGGCAGGCGCTGTTCGCGGCCACCTATCGCGCCGAGCTGCGGGTCGAAAAGCCGGGCCGGGCGAACCATATTCTCGACGCCAACCGCGCGCATTTCGACGGGTTGCTGCCGGCCGCGCTGGCCGAGGCGGGGGTGCCGTTCGTGCAGGACGGGAAGCGCATGGAGCCGCGCCCCGATACCGCTTGGCGGCGACGGACGCTGCGCTGGTGGAACCGGCGTCGGCGGCTGGGCAAGGGGCTCAACGTCGCGCGGCTGGTGCGGGCGACCACGACGTTCGACGGGGCCGCGCGCTATGCCGCGTGGAAGGTGCAGCGCCATACGGGCGTCGCGGTCGAACTGTCGCCATGGGCCGAACGGCACCCGATCCTCGCCGCGCCGGGCGTCCTGTGGCGCATCCGCCGCGCGCGTCGCGACGGCTGACCCTACATGTAGCGCATGCGGATCGAGATATTCTTCACCTCGTTGCCCAGGTCGAACCGGGTCTTGGTGTAGCTCGGCTTGCCGAGGTTGAAGATGTTGATGCTCGGGTTGTTCGACATGCCGCCGCCGTCCTGGGAAAGATCGGTCTTGCCGTTGCCGTTGATGTCGTGCCGCACGGCGATGGCGTAAGTCCCGGCCTCGGGCGCGGGCATGCAGAAGCTCATCGTGCCGGCCCGGGCGGGGACTTCGATGCGGTTCAGCCAGCGGCCCGATTCCAGCCAGTCCTGCTTCGTGCCGCGATAGAGCTGCACGCGGACCTTTCCGGCGGAAGACTTGATCTCGGTTACCGTGATGCGGATCGCCGGGCCAGCCGCGCAGCGCGCCGGATCATTGCCGATCTCGCGCTGATACTGCGCCTGCCCGCCCGCCGGCGCAACCAGCGCCGCCAGGCCCAGCGCGGCGATCGCCGCGCGGACGATGACGGTGCCCCCTTGGGTCGCGCGGTAGGGACGGGCTGCGGACATCGGCTTGCCTGGTTGCTCCGTTAGCGGTGGCGGAAGGTCGATCGGCCGGGGCGGCCAGAGGGTGAAGCGGCGCGCAATGTCGCGCCTTTCGCGGCAATGACAAGTGACAAGTTCTGAGTGAACTCGATGTGAACTCGCCGCCAACTCCCCGCTAACTCCCTCTGGGCCCGCGCGCGCATCCCCGTGTGGAAAAGACTCGCCACGGCGCTTGTTGCGGCCATCGCGGCTGTTAAGCGTTGAAAGCGCATGGCCCCGCCGCTCATCTCCCCTTCGATCCTGTCCGCCGACTTCGCGCGGCTGGGAGAGGAAGTGCGCGCGGTGGACCTGGCCGGCGCGGACTGGATCCATGTCGACGTGATGGACGGGCACTACGTCCCCAATCTCACTATCGGGCCGATGGTGGTGAAGGCGCTGCGGCCGCACAGCGCCAAGCCGTTCGACGTGCACCTGATGGTCGCGCCGGTGGACAACTGGATCGCGCCTTTCGCCGAAGCCGGGGCGGACATCATCACCGTTCATCCCGAAGCGGGGCCCCACATCCATCGCACAGTGCAGGCGATCCGGTCGCTGGGCAAGAAGGCGGGCGTGTCGCTCAATCCGGGAACCCCGGCGAAGATGCTGGACTATCTGATCGAGGAGATCGATCTGGTGCTGGTGATGAGCGTGAACCCCGGTTTCGGCGGCCAGAGCTTCATTTCCTCGCAATTGCGCAAGATCGAAGCGGTGCGCAAGATGATCGACAAGGCCGGGCGCGACATCCGGCTGGAGGTCGATGGCGGCGTCGATCGGCACACGGCGCGGCAATGTGTCGAGGCCGGCGCGGACGTGCTCGTCGCCGGTTCGGCGACTTTCGCCGGCGGGCCCGAACGCTATGCGGCCAACATCGCCGCGCTGCGAGGCGGCGGATGACCGAGGTTTCAGCCCGCAACCGCTTCGTGACCGGTGCGCGGCCAGTCGAAGGGGCGGCAGCCATGGCCATACCGCTCGGGAACAAGGTGGAAGAGCCGCTGGTCCGGCCATCGGCTTCGGGCGAATTGATCGAGCCGGGGCGCGCGCTGGCGCTGGCGCATTTCGATCCGCCCGCGATCGGCGCGGGCGAGCGGCTGATCCGCCTCGCCTATCGGATGGGCGTTTCCGGCCACACGCTGGCGTCGCCGTTTCGCAAGCCGGTCAAGCCGCGCCTGCTGGCCACCGTCGAAAGTCCGCTCGCCGGCAACCGGGTTGCCGGGATGGCGCTGCGCGCCGGGCATTTCCTGATTCACGGCGTGAAGGCCCCCATCGCGCAACTCGACTTCTCGCCCACGGCCAAGCTCACCCCGCCGTTCGAGCGCACGATCCACGGTTTCGCCTGGTTGCGCGATCTGGAGGCGAGCGCGCCGCGCGCGCAATGCACGGCCACCGCCGAACGGGTGCTCGTCGCCTGGCTCGACGCCAACGGCAAGCCGGGCAAGGGCGCGGCGTGGAAGGTCGGGCATGCCGGACAGCGCCTGCTCGGCTGGCTGATCCATGCGCCGCTGATCCTTTCCGGAGGCGACAAGGCGTTGCGCCGCCGGGTGCTCGCCGCGGTGGAGGACACCGCGCGCTGGCTCGATCGCAATGTCGGCCGGGCGGACGACAAGGTCGACGAACTGGCCGGCTGGTGCGCGATCGTGGGCGCAGGAATCCTGCTCCCCGAAGGCAAGCCGCGGCGGCTGTTCGGCGAAGCCGGACTGGTCCGGGTGCTGGGGGAGCTGGTCGGGGCCGACGGCGGCGTGCTGTCGCGCAGCCCGTTGGCGCAGATGGAGGCCATCGGCCTGCTGGTCGAGCTTTCGGCCTGCTATCGCGCGATTCGGAGCGATCCGCCCGAGGCGGTCGAATCGATGCTCGGCGCGCTCGTGCCGCCGCTGCTCGCGCTCACTCACGGCGATGGCGGCCTGGGCAACTGGCAGGGCGCCGGAGCGGTGCGGGCGGAGCAGATCGCCGCGCTCGTGAAGGCCAGCGGCGTGCGCGCGCGGCCGCTGCGCGATGCGCGCCAGTGGGGCTATCAGCGGGTGGTGGCGGGCAAGAGCGTGCTCCAGTTCGATGCCGCCCCGCCGCCGCTCGCGCGCCATGCGCGGCACGGCTGCGCGTCCACGCTGGCGTTCGAATTCTCGCACGGGGCCGAGCGGCTGGTGATCAACTGCGGCGGCGCGGCGTTCGCCGGGGGACAGGTGCCGACGCGGATCGAGCGGGGCCTGCGCGCCACCGCCGCGCATTCGACGCTGGTGCTGGGCGATGCCAACTCGACCGCGGTCCTGATCGGCGGCAAGCTCGGCACGGGGGTCGGCGAGGTCGAGGTCGACCGGCGCACGCTGACCTCGGAAAAGGGCGCGGCGGCGACGCGGATCGAGGCCAGCCATGACGGCTATGTTGCGCGCTTCGGTCTGGTCCACCGCCGCATCCTGATGCTGCGCGACGATGGGGCGGAGTTGCGCGGCGAGGATCTGCTGGTCCCGTCGGGGCGCAAGGGCAAGCGCCTGACCGTGCCCTATGCGCTGCGGTTCCATCTCGGGCCGGGGGTGGAAGTCTCCGCGTCCGAAAGCGGGCGCGGCGCGGGGTTGGCGCTGGCGGACGGGAGCTATTGGCAATTCGTCGCCAGCGAGGGGGCGCTGGAAATCGACGAGAGCCTGTGGGTCGATGGCGAGGGCCGCCCGCACCCGGTGCAGCAACTGGTGATGCAGGGCATGGTGTCGCGCGGCGGCGCAAGCTTCTCGTGGCTGCTCAAGAAGATGACGAGGCAATGACGGATATTGCGATTCGTCGGGCGCTGCTTTCGGTGTCCGACAAGACCGGCGTGGTCGAGCTTGCCTCGCGCCTCGCCAAGGGCGGCGTCGAGCTGGTTTCGACCGGCGGCACCGCGCGCGCGCTGCGCGAAGCGGGGTTGCAGGTGCGCGACGTGTCGGACGTGACCGGCTTTCCGGAGATGATGGACGGGCGGGTGAAGACGCTCCATCCGCTGATCCACGGCGGGCTGCTGGCGGTGCGCGACGATGCCGATCATCTGGCGGCGATGGAAGCGCACGAGATCGGCGCGATCGACCTGCTGGTGTCGAACCTCTATCCGTTCGAGGACACGGTGATGCGCGGCGCGGCGCGCGAGGAGATCATCGAGAACATCGACATCGGCGGCCCGGCGATGATCCGCTCGGCGTCGAAGAACCACGCCTTCGTCACGATCGTTACCGACCCCGAGGACTATAGGGGTCTGATCGACGAGCTGGCGGAGCATGACGGGGCGACCACGCTGGCGTTTCGCAAGCGCATGGCGGCCAAGGCTTTTGCCGCCACCGCCGCTTACGATTCGATGATCAGCCAGTGGTTCGCCTTCGCCGACCAGCAGCGGCTGTTTCCCGAGATGCTGGCGGTCAACGGGCGGCTGGCGGGCGAGCTGCGCTATGGCGAGAACCCGCACCAGAAGGCTGCGCTCTACACCCCGCTCGGCCCGCACGCGCGCGGGCTGGCGCAGGCCGAGCAGGTCCAGGGCAAGGACCTGAGCTACAACAACTACAACGATGCCGATGCGGCGCTGGAACTGGTGGCCGAGTTCGCGGGGCAGGATCCGGCGGTCGCGATCGTCAAGCACGCCAATCCCTGCGGCGTGGCGCAGGCGGGCGCGCTGGCGGAGGCATGGCGCGAAGCGCTGGCCTGCGATCCGGTCTCCGCGTTCGGCGGCATCGTCGCCTGCAACCGCGCGCTCGATGGGGCGACGGCGGCGGCGATCTGCGACATCTTCACCGAAGTGGTCGTGGCGCCGGGGGCCGACGAGGCGGCCCGCGCCGCGTTCGCCGCCAAGCCGAACCTGCGCCTGCTGCTGCTCGACGAACTGCCCGATGCCCGCCGTGGCGGCTTGCAGGTCAAGCCGATCGCCGGCGCGCTGCTGGTGCAGACCCGTGACAACGCGGCGGTTTCGGCCGGCGACCTCAAGGTGGTCACCAGGCGCGCGCCGACCGCGCGCGAACTGGCCGACTGCCTGTTCGCCTGGACCGTCGCTCGGCACGTCAAGTCGAACGCCATCGTCTTCGCGCGCGGCGGCGTGACGGCGGGTATCGGCGCGGGGCAGATGAACCGCCGCGATTCGGCGCGCATCGCCGCCATCCGGGCGCGCGAGGCGGCCGAAACCGCCGGGTGGCCGGAACCGCGCACGGTCGGCTCGGCGATGGCTTCCGATGCTTTCCTGCCTTTCGCCGACGGTCTCCAGGCAGCGATCGACGCCGGGGCGACGGCGGTGATCCAGCCGGGCGGCGCGATGCGCGACGAGGAAGTGATCGCCGCCGCCGACGCGGCCGGGCTGGCGATGGTGTTCACCGGGACGCGCCACTTCCGCCATTAGGCTGAATGGCGATACAGCCTAGTCTCAAGGGCCTGCCGGGTTTGAATCCATAGGCGCACTGCCTATATGAACGGCCGCCGACAGTGCATTCAGAGCTTCGCAATACCTTTGGAGGTAGAGCCGATGGCACAGCACGATAAAGATACGAAAGTTTCCCATGGGCCTGTTCAAACCCGATCTTTTCCGCGCCTTCTTCATTGGCTTCGGCGTGACCGCCGCGATCATGGGCGCGTTCATCGTTCCGCAGCTGGCGTGAATTCGCTCCGCGCCCTGCTTGCCGCGGGGGCGCTCGGTCTCGCGGCATGCAGCCCGGCCGTGGCCGCCGAAAGCGTGTTCGACGCGCCGGTGGCGAAGCGGGTCGCCAAGGAAGGCGAAGGGCTCAAGACCGCGATATTCGCCGGCGGCTGCTTCTGGGGCGTCGAGGCGGTGTTCAGCCACACCAAAGGCGTCACCAGCGCCGTGTCGGGCTATCACGGCGGCACCGCCGACACCGCCAAGTACGATCTGGTGTCCTCCGGCCGCACCGACCACGCCGAAGCGGTCAAGGTGACGTATGATCCCTCGGTCGTCCGCTATGACCAGCTGCTCCAGGTGCTGTTCTCGGTCGTTGCCGATCCGACGCTGAAGGACCGCCAGGGTCCCGACCACGGGCCGCAATATCGCGCCGCGATCGTTCCGCTCAGCACCGAACAGCGCGAAGTGGCGAGCGCCTATCTGGCGCTGATGCGGTCCAGCAGGGTGTGGGACAAGCCGATCGTGGTGCAGATCGAAGCCGCGAAGACGTTCTATCCGGCCGAAGCCTACCATCAGGATTTCGCGCTCAAGAATCCCAGGAATCCGTACATCGTGCGCTGGGATGCGCCCAAGGTGGTGGCGCTCAAGGCCAAGTATCCCGCGCTCTATCGCGCAACCTTCCAGACCGGCTGATTGCCGCCGGCGGGGCGGGGGCCTATATCCCTACGCATGAGCGGACACGCACATCGCGAACACTCGGGCAAACGGCTCGTCAACGAGGCCGCGGCCGTGCTCACGGCGGCGGGCGAGCAATGGACCGCGATGCGCGCGGACGTGTTCGAAACGCTCGCGGAACAGGAACGGCCGGCGTCCGCCTACGACATTGCCGAGGCGGTCGGGAAGCGGCGCGGCAGGCGCGTGGCGGCGAACAGCGTCTATCGCATCCTCGACCTGTTCGTGCGCACCAACCTCGCCAACCGCGTGGAAAGCGCCAACGCCTATCTCGCCAACACCCATCCCGGCTGCCGGCACGACTGCATCTTCGTGATCTGCGACGATTGCGGTCAGGCCCGGCATCTCGACGACGATCGCCTGACCGGCGCCTTGCGCGACGCCGGGCGCGAGGCGGGGTTCGCCGATGTCCGCCCGGTGGTGGAACTGCGCGGCATTTGCGAGGATTGTGCGGGATAGACGCGCCTCGCAGGGCAAATCCCATGAATTCTCCGTATGCCCATGAATTCTCCGTATGATCGTCACGCGCCGTTCATCGACAGGTCCGGTTCGCGGGTGTAAGCGCCCAGCATGACCGGTCGGCCCGAAACCCCGCTGCTCGACACCGTCGGCACGCCCACCGAACTGCGTGGGCTTCAGCCAAAGCAGTTGCGCCAGCTCGCCGACGAGCTGCGCGTGGAGATGATCGACGCGGTCGGTTCGACCGGCGGCCACCTCGGTTCGGGGCTCGGCGTGGTCGAGCTGACGGTCGCGATTCACTACGTGTTCGACACTCCGAACGACCGGCTGATCTGGGATGTCGGCCATCAGGCCTATCCGCACAAGATCCTCACCGGCCGGCGCGACCGCATCCGCACGCTGCGCCAGGGCGGCGGGCTCAGCGGCTTCACCAAGCGGTCGGAAAGCGAATACGACCCGTTCGGCGCGGCCCATTCGTCGACTTCGATTTCGGCGGGTCTGGGCTTCGCCATCGCCAACCAGCTCTCGGGCGCGCCGGGCAAGGCCGTCGCGGTGATCGGCGACGGGGCGATGAGCGCCGGCATGGCCTACGAGGCGATGAACAACG
>JBIQKC010000087.1:0-2671 GCA_044506885.1 Sphingomonadales bacterium | reverse complement strand
TCACGCCCGGCGGCCCGCTCGTGGACAAGGTGCGCTTCTGGTTCGGCTCGACCAACTATTTCCACAAGGAGATTGAGGACGACGCGGGCGTCCCCGAGGTGCATGCGGTCTTCAAGAACCGCGAGAAGGAAGCGCGCGTCGAGATTCAGCGCCAGAGCAACACGAGCGCATGGGGCGAGCACTCGGGCGCCTTCGGCGTGCAGCTCGGATTGCAGAATGTCAGCACCGGCGCCCACGCCGAGGAATTGCTCGCGCCCGCCGAAAGCCGGCGTATTGCGGGCTATGTCTTCGAGGAACTGAAGATGGCGGGCGGCCGCCGCGTACAGGTGGCGGGCCGCGTCGAGCATGTGAAGACCGACGGCACGGCCGCCTTCTTCCCGAACGGCGATCCGCAGAACGGCTTCATCTGGACCGGCCCCGCCGACGATCCGGTGGAGTTCGCTTCGGCGCCGAGCTTCACGCCGATGAGCGCCAGCATCGGCTTCCTGCAGGATCTGCCGAACGGCATGGTGGCGAGCCTCACGCTCCAGCATGTCGAGCGCTCGCCCGAGATCACCGAGCTATTCTCGAAAGGCGCGCACCACGCCTCGCACACCTTCGAGATCGGCAATCCGAACCTCAAGGTGGAGCGGGCGCAGTCGGTCGAGATCGGCCTGAGGAAGGCGCAGGGATCGCTGCGCTTCGATGCTACCGCCTATTACACGCGCTACCGCAACTTCATCTACCGGCAGGAAACCGGCGTCGAGTGCGACGAGGATTTCGACTCCTGCGGCACCGGCACGGAGCTGCACCAGATCTTCTACGATCAGCGCGCGGCGCGTTTCTTCGGGGCCGAGATCGCGGCGCAGCTCGACGTGGCGCCGCTCGCCGGCGGCTGGTGGGGCATCGACGGCCAGTACGACTTCGTGAACGCGAAGTTCAACGACGGCACGTACGTCCCGCGCATCCCGCCGCACCGCCTGGGCGGTGGCCTGTTCTGGCGCAACGACAACTGGTTCGCGCGCGTCTCGCTCCTGCATGCCTTCACGCAGGACCGCGTCTCGGGCGAGGAGACGCCGACCGACGGCTACAACCTCCTGCGCGCCGAGCTGAGCTACCGCCACGACCTGCCCGACGGCCGCAGCGTCACGCTCGGCGTCACCGCCGACAACCTGCTCGACGAACGCATCCGCAATCACTCGGCCTTCAACAAGGACGACGTGCTCTTGCCCGGCCGCAACATCCGCGGCTTCGCGAAGGTGGCGTTCTAGTGCCTGTCGTCCCGGGCGCGGCGCAGCACGCGCAAGCGCGTGGTGGAGCACGCATTACTGACAACGTCATCCTGAGGTGCGAACGGCCGTCGACGTCGTCGGCGGCCGTGAGCCTCGAAGGATGACGTGAAGGTGCTTGCGCCGTCATCCTTCGAGGCTCGCTTCGCTCGCTCCTCAGGATGACGGCGTTTATCTGATCCCGTGCCGCGCCAGCACTTCCTTCACGGCCTGTACCAGCTCGCCCTCCGGCACCGAGAACTGCGCCGGGCGGCCCTTGCGCCATTCCTCGTTCGAGGCGATTTCCTCCGCGGCCTTGGCGCCGAGGATCAGGTCCTTGATCTGTACTTCGCCCTTGGCCTTCTCGTCGCCGCCCTGGATCACGGCGCAAGGGCTATTGCGGCGGTCGGCATATTTGAGCTGGTTGCCGAAATTCTTCGGGTTGCCGAGATAAAGCTCGGCGCGGATGCCCGCGTCGCGCAGCGCCTTCACCATCTTCTGGTAGTCGGCGATGCGGTCGCGGTCGAAGATCGTCACAACCACGGGGCCGGCCTGCGCTTGCTCGTCGATCTTGCCGAGGTGCTTGAGCGCGGCGAGCAGCCGCGACACGCCGATGGAGAATCCCGTCGCCGGCACCGGCTCGCCGCGGAAGCGCGCCACCAGCCCGTCATACCGCCCGCCGCCCGCGACCGAGCCGAAGCGCACCGGATTGCCCTTCTCGTCCTTCACCTCGAAGATGAGTTCGGCCTCGTAAACGGGGCCGGTGTAATATTCGAGACCACGAATTACTGACGGGGCAATACTAATGCGAAGAGTTCGATATCCGACCGCTTCTGCAATTGAAGAAATCTCCTCAAGCTCGTCAAGTCCGGTTTGATAAAGTTGAGAGTGGGGGAACCATCCGCGAAATTTTTTAATCGTGGCCGCATTAGTAATTCCAAGACCCCGCCCCGCTGTAGTTTCGACCACAGCACAATCAAGATCGCGCCATTCGCTTAAAGATTTTTCTTCTGACGACACGTCAGCGGTCGCTAGAAGAAATATTTCGATCTCATCTATCTGGTTGGATGAAAGCTTTGCGCCCTTCGTGAAATCGCCCTTGCCCTCTTGGCCGCCATCCCATCGTCCTTCACCTAGAAGATCGCGAACCCCTTGGATTCCAAGTCGATCCAATTTGTCGATTGCTCGCTGCACTATTAGGCGCTGCTGAAGATCGTTTAGCCCCAACGATTCCATAATGCCGTCAAGAACTTTTCTGTTGTTGACTCTAACGACATAGCTGCCTCGTGGAATCCCGAGCGCCTCCAACGTATCCGCCGCGAGCATGCACATCTCGGCGTCGGCCGCGACGCTCGCAGAGCCCACCGTATCCGCGTCGAACTGCATGAACTGCCGGAAGCGGCCCGGCCCCGGCTTCTCGTTCC
>JBIQKC010000050.1:0-18403 GCA_044506885.1 Sphingomonadales bacterium | reverse complement strand
AGCTTGTCCCACGCGGCTTCGCGGCGGGCGCGGTCGCGGCTGAGCATGGCTTCGCCGTCAGCGTTCTCGACCCGGTCCACGAACACTTCGACTTCGTCGCCGATGCTGAGGGTCTGCTGCTGCTCGTCATCGCCGCGGGCGAATTCGCGCAGGCTGATGCGGCCTTCGCTCTTCAGGCCGACATCGACCACGGCCATGCCGTTCTCGATTCCGGTGACGGTGCCCTTGACCACGCGGCCTTCGAAGCCGCCGTCGGCGCCGCCGAGCTGTTCGTCGAGGAGTTTCGCGAAATCGTCGCGAGTGGGGTTGGCGCTGGATGCCATAAGTATAGGGTTCCTGAACTGACGCTATTCCGGCCAGGCGGTTGAATCCGCCGGTCTTTCCTCCGCCATCCGCACCATTGCATCGGCGGGCCAAAAGGGCCGAACCGCCCGCGAGGCCGAATGCCGCCGCGAGCATTCGTTCGGATTGGCGGACGAGGACGGAATGGCCGGTGGGGCGGAAAGGACCGCACGTGTGGCGCCGGCTGTGCTGAAAAGCGCGCTCCCGATCCCGGCCGCAGCCCGATCGAACGGCCGCGCGCCTAGGTGAAAACGATGGCGAAAGCAAGCGAAAGCGGATGCCGGCCGCGCGTTACCGTCCGGCCATTGTGCTTTCCACGGCCGCGATCGCGGCGGCGATCGCCTGTTCGCGTTCCATGCCGCTGGTATCGATCACCACCGCGTCCTTCGCCACGCGCAGGGGGGCTTCGCGCCGCGCGCGGTCGCGCTCGTCGCGGTGGCGCAGGTCGTTTTCGATTTCCGCCAATGTGCGCGTATCGCCGCGCGCCTGCATTTCCTTCCATCGGCGCAAGGCGCGCACGTCGACCGTCGCGGTGACGTAGAGCTTCACGTCGGCGTCGGGGGCGATGACGGTGCCGATGTCGCGCCCGTCGAGCACCGCGCCGCCCGGTTGCGTGGCGAAGCCGCGCTGCCGCTCGAACAGCGCCTTGCGCACGCCGGGATGGACCGACACCCGGCTGGCGAGCCCGCCGGTCGTTTCGCTGCGCAGTTCGGGATCGTCGAGCAGCGTATCGGCGAAGGAACAGGCGGCAAGCGCGTCGGCGGGATTGTTGGGATCGCCGCCGGCCAGGAACACCTGCCGCCCGACCGCGCGGTAAAGCAGCCCGGTGTCGAGATGCGGCAGCCCGAAATGGGCGGCCACGGCGCGCGCGACCGTGCCCTTGCCCGAAGCGGTCGGTCCATCGACCGCGACGATCATTGCGTTGCCTCCTCCAGCAGCGCCTCGAATGTCGGGAAGCTGGTGGCGATGGGGCGGGTGTCGTCCACTTCCACCCCGGCGCGGCTGGCCTGTCCGGCCACGGCCATGCTCATGGCGATGCGGTGGTCGAGGCGGGTGGCGATCGGGCCTTCGCTGCCGGAGAGCGGATCGCCGCCCGTCCCTCCGATGACCAGGCCGTCCTCGCGCTCGACCACATCGGCCCCCGCCGCGGCGAGCGCTTCGGCCATTGCCGCGAGGCGATCCGATTCCTTTACCCGCAGCTCGTGCAGCCCGCGGGTTATCGTCTGCCCCCTGGCCAGAGCGGCGGCGACGAAGAACACCGGAAACTCGTCGATCATGCTCGGCGCTACATCGGGATCGACCTCCAGGCCGGAAAGCGTCGAATGCCGCACATGCAGGTCCGCCACCGGCTCCCCCCCCACTTCGCGCCGGTTCAGCTCCTCGATGCTGCCGCCCATCTGGCGCAGTACATCGTAGAGCCCGGCGCGGGTCGGGTTGAGGCCGACGTTCTCGATCACGAGGTCGCTGCCCGGCACGATCAGCGCGGCGACGGCGAAGAAGGCGGCCGAGGACGGATCGCCGGGCACCTCGATCGCCTGCGGATGCAGTTCCGCCTCGCCGCGGATGCGGATCGCGCGCTCCCCGCCTTCGTCATCCACCCACAGCTCCGCGCCGAAGCCTCTCAGCATCCGTTCTGTATGGTCGCGCGTCGGCGTCGGCTCGATCACCGTGGTGATCCCGGCGGTGTTGAGCCCGGCGAGCAGCACCGCGCTCTTCACCTGCGCGCTCGCCACCGGCAGGCGATAGCCGATCGGCACCGCGGGGCTGAGCCCGCGCTCGGTGAGGGGGAGGGTGGTCGCGCTGAAATCCGCCCCCATCAGGCCCAGCGGTTCGGTCACGCGGCCCATCGGGCGCTTCGACAGGCTGGCGTCGCCCGTGAACGTGGCGCTGATCGGATGGCTGGCGACGAGGCCCATGAGCAGGCGTGTGGAAGTGCCGGAGTTGCCCATCTCCAGCGGAGCTTCGGGCTGAAGCAGGCCGCCGACACCGACGCCGTGGATGCTCCATACGCCCCCGGCCTCGCGCTCGATATTCGCGCCCATCGCCCTGAGCGCGGCGGCTGTGGCCAGCACGTCCTCCCCCTCGAGCAGCCCGGACACGCGCGTTTCCCCCACCGCCAGCGCGCCGAACATCAGCGAGCGGTGACTGATCGACTTGTCGCCGGGCACGCGAATGCGGCCGGTCAGCGGCCCCGTGGCGGCGAAGCGGCGGGGTTTCGGCAAGGAGTTGGCGGGAGCGGACAAAAGCGGGTCTCGAAGGCGAAGGACGAAATGCGGGCGGCTTTTGACAGTGCAGGGGGGCTGTGGCAAGGCGCGCGCCGCTCTTGATTCCGGCTCTTGAATCCGCTTGGGGCCGCAACCATCAAGTCACGGCAATTCAGGCCCGTCGCGGCGGCGGGCAGACGAGGACATCTTCATGGTCAAACCAGAATGGGGCGCCAAGCGCAACTGCCCCAAGTGCGGCGAACGCTTCTACGATCTCGGCAACGACGAGCCGGTCGTGTGCATCGAGTGCGGGAACCAGTGGTATCCCGAGCCGGTGCTCAAGTCCAAGCAGCCGATCCCGTTCGAGGAAGTCAAGAAGGACGAGAAGGAACAGGATTCAGATCTCGCCGACGACGAGTTGGAGGATATCGACGAGGACGAGGATTCGCCCGATAACGATGTCGATCTCGGCGGCGACGACGATCTCGGCGTCTCGGGCGGCGACGACGAGGACGAGGACAACTGATTTGAGGCTTGCGGAACGGCGGGACTGCCCATAAAGGGCCTCCCGCCCGGATGCCGCAAGGCTCATGGGCCGGTGGGAGACCGCCGGAATTGGATGGCGCGGGGCCTTAGCTCAGCTGGGAGAGCGCTACAATGGCATTGTAGAGGTCAGCGGTTCGATCCCGCTAGGCTCCACCATCCACCCGAATTGAAATGAAATGCACCATGCCCGATGGCGTGGTTTGAATTCTGGCTTGCCCGCTGGCTGACGAGGTTTCGTCCGCCGGCGTTTTTGGCTTTTGAGGAATGCGTACGCGATGTTCGACACGCTTTCGGATCGCCTGACCGGGGTCTTCGACCGCCTGCGCGGGCGCGGGGCGCTGAACGAGGCCGATGTGCGCGAGGCGATGCGCGAAGTGCGCGTCGCGCTGCTGGAAGCCGACGTCGCGCTGCCGGTGGCGCGCCAGTTCATCGACAAGGTCACTGAACGCGCCGTGGGCCAGCAGGTGCTGCGCTCGGTCACGCCCGGCCAGCAAGTGGTCAAGATCGTCAACGACGAATTGGTGGCGATGCTCGGCGGCGAGGAAAGCGCGCCGCTGCTGCTGGATGCAAAGCCGCCGGTGGTGATCATGATGGTCGGCCTGCAAGGCTCGGGCAAGACGACGACCACCGCCAAGCTCGGCAAGCTGCTGCGCGAAAAGCACGGGCGCAAGGCGATGATGGCCTCGCTCGACGTCAACCGCCCGGCGGCGCAGGAACAGCTCAAGGTGCTTGGCGAGCAGGTTGCGGTGGCGACGCTGCCGATCGTGCCCGGCCAGCAGCCGGTCGAGATCGCCCGGCGAGCGCTCGAGTCGGCGAAGCTCCAGGCGGTCGACGTGCTGCTGCTCGACACCGCCGGCCGGCTCCATGTCGACGAAGCGCTGATGGCGGAGATGAAAGCCGTCGCCTCGGTCGCCGCGCCCACCGAAGTGCTGCTGGTGGTCGATTCGCTGACCGGCCAGGACGCGGTGAACGTGGCGCAGAGCTTCAGCGACGAGGTTCCGCTGACCGGCGTTGTCCTCACGCGGATGGACGGCGATGCGCGCGGCGGCGCGGCGCTGTCGATGCGCGCGGTCACCGGCAAGCCGATCAAGTTCGCCGGCACGGGCGAGAAGCTCGACGCGATCGAGCCGTTCCACCCGAGCCGCGTGGCTGGCCGTATCCTCGGCATGGGCGACATCGTCTCCATCGTCGAGAAGGCGGCGGCGACGATCGAGAAGGAAGATGCCGACAAGCTGGCCGAGCGCATGCTCAAGGGCCAGTTCGACATGAACGACCTGCGCACCCAGCTGCGCCAGATGCAGAACATGGGCGGGCTCGGCATGCTGGCGGGCATGATGCCGGGCATGAAGAAGGCCAAGCAGGCGATGCAGGCCGGCGGCGTGGACGACAAGGTGCTGGTCCACATGGACGCGATCATCGGCTCGATGACGGCGAAGGAGCGCCAGCGGCCCGAACTGATGAACGCCAAGCGCAAGAAGCGCGTCGCGGCCGGCTCCGGCACCCAGGTCCAGGACGTCAACAAGCTGCTCAAGATGCACCAGGAAATGGGCCGGGCGATGAAGCAGATCCGCAAGATGGGCGGGCTCAAGGGGCTTGGCGCGCTATTCGGCGGCGGGGGCGCGGGCGGTATCGGCGGCATGGGCGGCGGTGCGCCCGGCGGCGGCTTGCCGGGGCTTGGCGGGCCGGGCGGGCAATTGCCGCCCGAGATGCGAGATTTTCTGAAGAAGAATTGAGTTTCAACGGTTTGAATTGGAAAGGTGAATTCACATGGCAGTAGCAATCAGGCTTTCGCGGGGCGGTAGCAAGAAGCGCCCCTATTACCGCATCGTCGTTTCCGACACGCGCAGCCCGCGCGACGGCAAGTATCTGGAGCAGATCGGGACCTATAACCCGCTGCTGGCGAAGGACGACGCGGCGCGCGTGAAGCTGGACGAGGATCGGGCGCGCTACTGGCTCGGCGTCGGCGCGCAGGCGACCGATCGCGTGGCCCGCTTCCTCGACGCCGCCGGCATCAAGGAGCGCGCGGCGCGCAACAATCCGAAGAAGGCCGAGCCGGGCGAAAAGGCCAAGGAGCGCGCCGAAGAGCGCGCGGCCAAGGCCGCCGAAGCCGAGGAAGCCGCCAAGGCTCCGGCCGAAGAACCGGCTGTCGAAGAGGTGGTGACCGAGGAAGCGGTGGTCGAAGAGACCGCGACCGAGGAAGTGGCCGCCGAAGCCCCGGCCGAAGAAGCCCCGGCCGAGGAAGTCGTCGCCGAGGAAGTCGTCGCCGAGGAAGCTCCGGCGGCGGAAGAAGCTTCCGCCGAGGAAGCCTCCGAGGAAAAGGCCGAAGGCTGATGCCCAATTCCCCCTCCCGCTTGCGGGAGGGGCCGGGGGTGGGCGCGTATAACCACGCGCCTTGCCGGGCCCACCCCGAACCCCTCCCGCAGGCGGGAGGGGCTTCCCGTGCGTGACAAGCCTGTCACGCTCGCCGCCATAACCGGCGCGCATGGCGTTACCGGCGAAGTGCGCCTCAAGCTGCTCGGCGAAAGCCTGCAATCGCTCGCGATCCACCGCAGCTTCAATGACGGCGCACTGACGCTGAAAAAGCTGCGCGACGACGGCAAGGGCGGAGCCATCGCCCGCTTTGCCGAAGCGCCCGACCGCACCGCCGCCGAAAAGCTGCGCGGCGCCGTGCTCACCGTCCCCCGCTCCGCACTGCCGCCGCTGGGCGCGGGCGAATACTACCACGCCGACCTGATCGGCCTCGCCGCCGTGTCCGACGCGGGCGATCCGCTGGGGACCGTGGTGGCGGTAGAGAACTTCGGCGCGGGCGACGTGATCGAGATCGAGCGGCCGGACGGGACGCGCTTCATGGTGCCGATGCGGGTCGAAGCGGTGCCGGAGTGGGATGGCGAGCGTCTGGTGGTGGCGGCGGATTTCGCCGATTGATTCCGGACCTGCCTGATAGTATATACATCGCGTATATACGCGAGCATGTCATGGGCAAGGAATACACCGCCAAGAGCTTCAAGTCGGGCAATTCGGTTGCGATCCGTATACCCGCCGCGCTGGGTATCGAGCCGGACAAGGAGTGGACCGTGACCGAAAAGGACGGCGAACTGCATATCCGCGCCAAGCCGGCGGAGAAGCGCAAGATCGACGTCAGCGGCTTTGCCGGGAAGGCGCCATGGCTGAAGCCTTTGCCGCCCGAGTTGCGTGAATTCGAAGAGCGCCCGAGCGCGATTGCGGCGCGTAAACGGCTCGAGGAGGAAAAAGGGCGCGGCGAAGCGTGATCCGCTATCTGATCGATGCCGACAGCTCGATCTACGCCATGGTCGACGCCGCCTCGCCGATTAACCTGCGTATCGGCGAGCATGAACCCGGCGAGATTGCCATATCGGCGATAAGCTTTTCGGAGATCGCGCTGGGCACGCAATTGCAAAAGCCTCCGCCGCCGGAGGTCATCGACGCCTTCATATCGGCCATTCCGATCCTCCCATTCGACGAATCTGCCGCGCGCGCCTACGCCAAACTGCCGTTCAAGCGCGCCCGTTTCGACCGGCTGCTGGCGGCGCATGCCCTGAGTATCGGAGCGGCGGTGATCACCAACAACGAGGCCGACTTTGCCGACGTGCCAGGGCTGAGGGTCGAGAACTGGACGCTGCCGTTGTGACCTTCGCCGCCACCGTGCTCACGCTCTACCCGGAGATGTTCCCCGGCCCCCTTGGCGTGTCGCTTGCCGGGCGGGCGCTGGAGGCAGGGGCGTGGGCGCTGGAGACGGTGCAGATTCGCGATTTCGCCGCCGACAGGCATCGCACGGTGGACGATACGCCCGCGGGCGGCGGAGCAGGGATGGTGCTGAGGGCGGACGTGCTGGCGGCCGCTATCGACCATGCGCGAGCGTTGCATCCCGAGTGCCCCGTCCTTGCCATGACCCCGCGTGGAAAGCCGATCACGCAGGCGCGCATCCGCGAGTTGGCGGCGGGGCCGGGGGTGACGTTGCTGTGCGGGCGGTTCGAGGGGTTCGACGAGCGGATCTTCCACGGCCGCGATGTCGAGGAGGTGAGTCTGGCGGACATCGTCCTGTCCGGCGGAGAGCCCGCCGCGCTGGCCATTCTCGACGCTTGCATTCGCCTGCTTCCCGGCGTAATGGGCGCGCCCGATAGCGGGGCCGAGGAATCCTTCGAGGAAGGGTTGCTCGAATACCCGCATTATACCCGACCTCAGGAATGGGAAGGGCGCACGATCCCTGAAGTGCTGCGATCGGGGGATCATGCGAAGATCGCCGCATGGCGGAAACGCCGAGCGGAGGAAGATACACGGTCACGCAGGCCGGACCTTTGGGAGCGCCACAGGGGCGCTCGGGACCAGTCTGCCTCTGGCGCGCGGCGCGAGGACTAGAGGAACCCGTCATGGGCCTGATCCAGGAGCTCGAGGCCGAAGCCATCTCGGCCTTCAACGAGACGAAGTCGATTCCCGAATTCCGCCCCGGCGACACGCTGCGCGTGGGCGTGCGCGTGGTCGAGGGTGAGCGCACCCGCGTGCAGAACTACGAAGGTGTCTGCATCGCCCGCTCCAACCGCGGCCTGAACAGCAATTTCACCGTCCGCAAGCTCAGCTTCGGCGAGGGTGTGGAACGCGTCTTCCCGCTCTATTCGCCCAACGTGGAGAGCATCGAGGTGGTCCGCCGCGGCGCCGTGCGCCGGGCAAAGCTCTATTACCTGCGCGGCCGCACCGGCAAGCGCGCCCGCATCGCGGAGCGCAAGCAGACCGTCGGCCAGGAAGGCTGAAAAGGCCGGCAGGGTCTTTTCAAGACCGGTTTCATCGGTAACAGAAAGGGGCGCTCCGGCCAGGCCGGGGCGCCCCTTTCGATTCCGGAGCCCCCGCCCGATGCCAGCATTCCGTCTTTCCGCCGCCGTCGCGCTTGCCTTGCTTGCCGCGCCGGGTATCGCCGCCGCACAGCAGGAGGAACAGGCCTTGGCGCAAGACGAAACGGGCGACCTGTCGCTGGAACGGGTCTTCGCCAGCCCCAGCCTCAACGGCGAGAGTCCGCGCGCGATGAAGCTTTCGCCCGACGGCCGCTGGCTCACCCTGCTGCGCAACCGCGTCGAGGACAAGGACCGCTACGACCTGTGGGGTCTCGACCGCCAGAGCGGCGAATGGACCATGCTGGTCGACAGCGAAGCGCTCGGCAGCGGGCGGGAGCTGAGCGAGGCCGAGAAGATGCAGCGCGAACGCCTGCGCGTCGGCAGCCTCAAGGGCATCATCGCCTATGACTGGGCGGCCGACGGCCAGTCGCTGCTCGTCCCACTCGACGGCGATCTCTATCTCGCGCGGCTCGACGGCAGCACGCAGCGGCTGACCGATACCGAGGCGAGCGAGCTCAACCCCGCGCTGAGCGAAACCGGCGCTTTCGTCTCCTTCGTCCGCGATCGCCGGCTGTGGACCGGGCGGCTGGGCGAGGAGCCCGCTCCGGTCACGCCCGAGGAGGCGAGCGATCTCGTCACCTGGGGCGAGGCGGAATTCGTCGCGCAGGAGGAAATGGGCCGCCGCACCGGTTACTGGTGGTCGCCGGGCGACCGCCGCATCGCCATCGCGCGGGTGGACGAAAGCCCGGTCGGCGTTGTCGTCCGCGCCGCCATCGGCGCCACGGGCACGCGGACTTTCGAGCAGCGCTATCCTGCCGCCGGGACCCCCAACGCCGACGTGCGCCTGTTCGCGATCGATCCCGACGGCGGCAACCGGGTGGAAGTCGATCTCGGCCCCGAACGCGACATCTACCTCGCCCGCGTCGACTGGGCCCCCGACGGCGGCGCGCTCTACGTCCAGCGCCAGGATCGCGGCCAGACCCGGCTCGACATGCTGAAAGTCGATCCCGCCACCGGTGCGAGCGAGGTTCTGTTCACCGAACACGCCGCCGAGGGACACTGGATCAACCTCACCGACAGCTACCGCTTCCTCGACGACGGCAGCCTGATCTGGTGGTCGGAGCGCGACGGCTTCGGCCACCTTTACCGGTTCGCCGGCGGCGAATGGACCCAGCTCACCCAAGGCGAGTGGGTTGTCACCGACCTCGTGGGGATCGACCAGCAGGCGGGCCGGATCTACTTCACCGGCACGAAGGACGGCGTGCTGGCGAAGCAGGTCTATGCTCTCGATCTCGCCGATCCCGCGCGCATCGAACGGCTGACCGACCTCGCCTTCACCAACGGCGCGCAGGCGGACAAGGACGGCAAGACGCTGGTCATCTCCCGCTCCGCCGATCTCCAGCCCCCACAATACTACCTCGCCGACGGCGATGGCGAGCGCATCGCGTGGATCATGGAGAACAGGCTCGATTCCGTGCACCCTTATGCGCCGCACCTCGCCAGTCACCGCAGCCCGACCTACGGCGCCATCGCGGCCGACGACGGCACGGTGCTGCACTACATGATGATCACGCCCGAACTGGAGCCGGGCAAGCGCTACCCGGTGTTCTTCCAGCACTATGGCGGCCCGCACTCGCAGAACGTGACGAAAGGCTGGGGCAGCGCGCTGACGCAGGCGATCGTCGATCGCGGCTACATCTTCTTCGAACTCGACAACCGCGGCAGCGCCAACCGCGGCGTCGCGTTCGAGAAGGCCATCTACCGCGCGATGGGCGGGGTCGAGGTGGAAGACCAGAAGCGCGGCGCGGAATTTCTCAAGACGCTCGATTTCGTCGATCCGGACCGGATTGCGATCTACGGCTGGTCCTACGGCGGCTACATGACGGTGAAGCAGCTCCAGGCCGATCCCGGCCTCTATGCCGCCGGCATTTCCGGCGCGCCGGTGACCCGGTGGGAACTCTACGATACCCACTATACCGAACGCTACATGGGCATGCCGCAAGTGGATACGGAGGCCTATGCGAACTCGTCCGCGATCGAGGACGCGGTGAAGATCGCCGATCCGCTGCTGGTGATCCACGGCATGGCGGACGACAACGTGGTGTTCGAGAACGCCACCGAACTGATCGCCAGGATGCAAGGCGAGGCGGTGCCGTTCGAAATGATGCTCTATCCGGGCTACACCCACCGCGTTTCGGGGCCGAAGATCAGCGTCCATTTGTGGGAGACGATCTTCGACTTCCTCGACCGCAACGGTGCGGGCGCGGCGCAACCGGGCTTGGCGGGCGACGAAGCGAAATAGCTTGCCCGCCGCCTGCCGGGCGTTAATCGCCGCGCCGTCAGTACAGCGGAGTTGAACGATGGGTTACCGGGTGGCGGTCGTCGGGGCGACGGGGAATGTCGGGCGCGAAATGCTCGCGATCCTCGCCGAACGCGAATTTCCGATGGACGAGGTGGCGGCGGTCGCCAGCTCGCGCTCGCAGGGCGTCGAGGTCGAAGTGGGCGACAGCGGCCGCGTGGTGAAATGCCAGAGCCTGGAGCATTTCGACTTTTCCGGCTGGGACATTGCGCTGTTCGCCGCCGGCTCCGGCCCGACGAAGGAATATGCGCCCAAGGCTGCGGCCGCCGGCTGCGTGGTGATCGACAACTCGTCGCTCTACCGCATGGACCCGGACGTGCCGCTGATCGTGCCCGAAGTGAACCCGGACGCGATCGACGGCTATCGCAAGCGCAACATCGTCGCCAACCCCAACTGCTCGACCGCACAGATGGTGGTGGCGCTGAAGCCGCTGCACGACGCGGCCAGGATCAGGCGGGTGGTGGTGAGCACCTACCAGTCCGTTTCCGGCGCAGGCAAGGCGGGGATGGACGAACTGTTCGAACAGAGCCGGGCGATCTTCGTCGGCGACCCGGTCGAAACGAAGAAGTTCACCAAGCAGATCGCCTTCAACGTCATCCCGCACATCGACGTGTTCCTCGACGACGGCTCCACCAAGGAAGAGTGGAAGATGGTCGTCGAGACCAAGAAGATCCTCGACCCGAAGATCAAGGTTTCCGCCACCTGCGTGCGCGTGCCGGTGTTCGTCGGCCATGCCGAAGCGATCAACATCGAATTCGAGAACGAGATTTCGGCGCAGGAAGCGCAGGACATCCTGCGCGAAGCCCCCGGCGTGATGCTCGTCGACAAGCGTGAGGACGGCGGATACGTCACCCCGGTCGAAAGCGCCGGCGACGGCGCGACCTATGTCAGCCGCGTGCGCGAGGATTCGACCGTCGACAACGGCCTGACGATCTGGTGCGTCAGCGACAACCTGCGCAAGGGCGCGGCGCTGAATGCGGTGCAGATCGCCGAACTGCTGGGCCGGCGACACCTGAAGAAGGGGTGAGGGGTGCGCCGCGGTTTCGCCTTGCTGTTGCCGCTTCTGGCAGGCTGCGGGGGCGTTCCCGATAGCGAGAAGAGCACGGCGCAGGCGGATCGGGTCGACGCGCCGGCCACCCGACCGGTTCTCTCCGGGGCGGGCATCGCATTCACGTCGTCGGGCAGCGTGGAGCAGTCGTTCGAATTCGGCGCGTCCGCGCAGGAAGTAGCGGGGACGGCCGCACGCAGGATCGGCGACGTCGCAAAGCACAGCGAGAATGCGGAGTGTCCGGCCGGGCCGATGAGTTTCCTGGAAACCGGTGGGCTCACGCTGAACTTTCAGGATGGACGTTTTGTCGGTTGGTCGACGTCGTCCGCAGAATTCATTCCGTGGAAGACGCGTCGAGACGTGGAGGCCGCCGGGCGCTTTTCCATGCTCCCCGGAAGCACGCTTGGAGAAGAATTCGCCTTCGGCGACGAAACGCCAATTTACGGCATTTTCGATGGGAAAGGTCCAGAGGCGGCCGTTTCGATCGTCTGGGCCGGAACCAACTGCCTTTTCCGTTAGTACTAACGCCCGTAAGCCGGGCTCTTGCGCATCAGCAGCGCCAGCGGCACGGCGGCGAGGCTGACCCACATCATCAGCCAGTAATCGTCGATATAGGCGATCATCGCCGCCTGCCGGGTCACTTCCGCGTCGATCACCCGCAGCGTCGCCTCGCCGTATTGCTGGAAACGGTCGAGCATCGACAGGTCGAACGCGCCGGTGACTTCGGGAGTGACGTGGCCGGCCAGATCGGCGTGGCTGGCCTGCGTGTTGCGCGTCACCAGCGTCACCATCACCGAAATGCCGATGGATGAGCCGACGGAGCGGGTCAGGTTGAGCAGGCTCGACCCGTCGGTGCGCAAGTGCGGGGCGAGGGTGGCGAAAGCGGTCGCCTGCAAGGGGATGAACACCAGCCCGATGCCCAGGCCCTGGATCACGCCCGACAGGACGATGTGATAGCGATCCACGTCGAGCGACCAGCCGGCCATCATGTGCAGCGACCAGGCGCCGATCAGGAAGCCGAGCGCGACCATCCACCGCGCATCGACGCCGCGCTGCATCAAGAGGCCGGAAAGCTGCATCGACACCAGCACGCCCACGCCGCGCGGCATCAGCACCATGCCGGTATCGATCACGTCGTAGCCGAACAGGCCCTGCAACATCGGCGGCAGCAGCGCCATGGTGGCGAACATCACCGCGCCGATCACGATCATGAACAGCAGCGCGATGACGAAGTTGACGTTGGCGAACAATTCGCGGTGGAACAGCGGCTGCGGCGCGGTGGCGAAGTGGATCACGGCAACCCACGAGGCCGAGAGCATCGCGAACAGGTAGATCCATATTTCCCCGGAATCGAACCAGTCGACATGATTGCCCCGGTCGAGCAGCAATTGCAGCGCGCTGAGCGCGATCGCCAGCATCGCGAAGCCGAACAGGTCGAAGCGGCGGCGGGCGAGCCCGCGCGAGGGCAGCTCGGCGATCAGGATTGCAAGGCACAGCGCGCCGACCGGCACGTTGACGTAAAACACCCAGCGCCAGTTCCAGTTTTCGGTCAGCCAGCCGCCGAGCACCGGACCGAGGATCGGGCCGATCATCACGCCGACGCCCCATAGCGCGATCATCTGCGGCTGGCGGCTCGGCTTCGAGACGTCGAGCAGCGCCGCCTGGCTCAGCGGCGCGATGAACGCCCCGGCGACGCCCTGGAGCGCGCGGAACAGCACCATTTCCTCCAGATTCTGCGCCATGCCGCACAGCATCGAGGCGACGACGAACCCGGCGACCGACCAGATGAACAGCCGCCGCGAACCGATCCTGTCGGACAGCCAGCCGGTGATCGGCATCGCCACCGCCGAAGCGATGATGTAGCTCGTCAGCACCCAGCTGATCGAATCCGACGTCGCGCCGAGCGTCGATTGCATGTGCGGAATCGCCACGTTGGCGATGGTGATGTCGAGCACCTGCAACAGCGTCGCCGCCATGATCCCGATGACGAGCAGCGGGACGTTGTTCACGCGAAGCTGCGCCACGTCCTCCAGCGGAGGCTCGGAGGAAGGTGGCGCCGCGCCGCGCGCGGGACGGGCCGCGCCGGCCATGGATCAGCGTGTCCGGCCGTCGGTGAAGACGGTGACCTTGCTCGACAGCCCGGCGATCAGCGTGCGCGGGCTCTGTTCGTCGATGGCGATGCGCACCGGCACGCGCTGCGTGACCTTGACCCAGTTGCCGCTGGCGTTCTGCGCCGGGAGGACCGAGAATTCCGAGCCGGTGCCCGCGCCGATGGAAGCCACGCGGCCCTTCAGTTTGAGCCCCGGATAGGCGTCGAAGCGCACTTCGGCGGGCTGTCCGACGCGCATTTCGGCGAGGTCGGTCTCCTTGAAGTTGGCTTCGATGTACGAGCTGCGGTCGGCGACGATGGTCAGCATCGGCAGGCTGGAAACCGCCTGCTGGCCGAGCTGGAGCCGGTCCGCCTGCGCGACGCGGCCGGCGATCGGCGCGCGGACCTCGGTGCGGCGCAACCCCAGGTCGGCTTCGGCGCGTTCGGCCCGCGCGACGGCGATCTGCGGGTTGACGCCGGGCACCGCCGAGCCTTCCGCCAGCCGGGCGCGCGCCTCGCGCTGGTTGGCCTCGGCCAGCCGCAGCGCCTCGCGGGCCTGCGCCACCGCATGTTGCGCCGCTTCGTAATCGGCCTTGGTGGTGAAGCCGCGTTGCCACAGCGCTTCCTGCCGCGCCAGCGTCGCTTCGGCGAAGGCGATGTTCTCGCGCGCGGCGGAAATGTCCGCCCCGCTCAGCTCGCTGGCGTGGGCGAGCGCGGTAACGTTGGCCTGCGCGGTGGCGATCCCGGCGTCGGCGCGCGCCGCCTGGAGCCGGTAGGGTTCGGGGTCGATACGGAACAGCAGGTCGCCGGCCTGGACCTCGTCGCCTTCGCGCACCGCGACTTCGACCACCTTGCCGACGATCTCGGCGCTGACGCCGACCATGTCCTGTTTCAGATAGGCGTTGTCGGTGCCGACTTTGCCCTGGAGGCTCTGCCAGTAGATCAGCCCGCCGATCAGCAACGCCAGCGGCAGCGAGATCATCAGCGCCAGCCGCCCCCAGCGGCGGCCCTGGGCGGGCGTGTCCGCGGGTTCGGGCGCGGGCTCGGACTCGGGCGCGTCCGGCGTGTCCGCGAAATCGGCGGGGTCTGCCGCGATGGCGGAATCGGCTTCAGCCATGAGCCGTCGTCTCCTGTTCGCGCCGGGTGGAAAGGTTGGAGTGGAGAATCCGCAGCAGGCGCATGAATTCCTCGCGTTCGGCGGGGGTAATCCCGCTCAGCATTTCCTCGACCATGGCGTCCAAACGCTCGCCCAGCCGGGTCAGTTTCTCGCGGCTGCGCGCGGTCAGGTGCAGCCGCCGCGCGCGGCGGTCGTTGCGGTCGGGCCGCCGTTCGACCAGCCCGGCGTCTTCCAGCCGGTCGACCATCCGGCCCAGCGTGATCGGCTCGACATCGAGCAGGTCGGCGTAGTGGCCCTGATTCTCGCCCGGCGTGCGCTCCAGCATCAGCAGCAGGCGCGCTTGGGGCCCGGTGACGCCCTCCGGCCGCACGCGTTCGTCGAACGCCCGCCGCGCGAGCCGCGAATTGTCCGCCAGCAGGTAGCCGATGTGCTTCATGAAGCGCAGATAATATAAGCCTGCTTATCATACAACCGCATTGCGCACACGCGCGATGATAGTGAAGATGCCCTCATAGCCAGGAGACCCCCGATGCCCGAAACCATGACCGGCGGCTGCCAGTGCGGCCGCATCCGTTACACCGCCGCCATTCCCGATACCGACGCCTATCTGTGCCACTGCCGCATGTGCCAGCGCGCCACCGGCGGCGTCTCGATCGCGCTCAAGCACCTGCCGAGGGCCGATGTGGTCTGGAATCGGGAGCCGGAATGGTACGCCTCCTCCCCGATCGCGAAGCGCCCGTTCTGCGCCCAATGCGGCACGCCGCTCGGCTTTGGCTTCAATGCCAGCGACGGGATGGACCTCACTGTCGGCTCGTTCGACGATCCCTCTTTCTTCACCCCCGCCGGGCATTCCGGCGTCGAAAGCATGCACGAAGCCTGGCTCGACACGGCGGACCTCCCCCGCCATCGCAGCGACGAGCCCGGCGGCAGCGTTGTCGCCCGCTGGGCCGAGGCAGGGCTCGAGGTGCCGATGTGAGCGAGGCGCGAACCGAACGGATCATGAGCTTCGACGGCGCCGAGCTGGCGATCCATCGCCTCGGTTCCGGCCGCCCGGTGCTCATGCTCCACGGCCTGTTCTCCAGCGCCGGGATGAACTGGATCCGTTTCGGCCACGCGGCCACCGTCGCGAAAGCGGGGTTCGAGGCGATCATGCCCGACCTGCGCGCCCACGGAGAGAGCGCCGCGCCGACCGATCCCGCCTTCTATCCGTCCGACGTGCTGGTGCGGGACGTGGAGGCGGTGGTCGAAGCGTTCGCTCTTGAGGATTTCGATCTCGCCGGCTTCTCCCTCGGCGCGCGCACCGCCGTTTCGGCCATCGCCGCCGGCGTGGCGCCCCGCAAGCTGGTCCTCGCCGGGATCGGGCTCGAGAGCATCGGCAACTGGAGCGAGCGGGCCGGCTTCTTCGTCGACGCGATCGACCGTTTCGACGAGGTCAAGCGTGGCGATCCCGCGTTCTTCACCGTGCAGTTCATGAAGACGATGAAGATCGACCGGGCCGCGGCGCGGCTCTTGCTGACCAAGGGAATCGGCGATCCGCCCGAGGGCTGCCTGGCCAGGCTGACCATGCCGGCGCTGGTGGTGACCGGCGACGAGGATCGCGACAACGGATCTCCGCAAAAGCTGGCCGACGCCTTGCCGAACGCGCGTTTCGAGGAAGTGCCCGGAACGCACATGAGTTCGGTGACCGGGCCGGCGCTGGGCGAAGCCATCGCCCGCTTCCTCGCCGCTTGATTCGAGCGGCTTGCCGGTCCAGACCGGTAGCAACTGAAACCTGATTACGCTCTTTCAGAGAGGTTCGACCGAATGAAGCTCAAGACCCTCGCATCCGTTGCCGCGCTGGCGCTCGCCGCCGGCATCGCCGTTCCCGTAGCCGCGCAGGAGAATGCGGCAAACGAAGCCGCCACATTCCCGGCGACGCCGCAGGGGGCGGCGGACTTCGTTGCGGCGGTGGAGGCGGATCTGTTCGACTATTCGGTCGAGGCCAGCCGGGTGAACTGGGTCAACGCCAATTTCGTGACCGTGGACACCGACGCGCTGACCGCCGCGATCAATGCGGTGGGGACGGAGAAGTCGGTCAGCTACGCGCTCGAAGCGGCGAAATATGCCGAAGTGCCGGGCCTCGATCCGGTGGTGGAGCGCAAGCTGACCATGCTGCGCACCGGCATCGTGCTGCCCGCGCCGACGACGCCGGGGGCGGCGACCGAGCTGAACCGGATCGCCACCGACATCTCCTCGCAATATGCGCGCGGGCGCGGCGCGCTGAACGGCGAGTCCATCGTCGGCTCCGACATCGAGGCGGAGATGGGCAATATCGAGCGCACCCCGGCCGAACTGGCGGAGATGTGGGGCAGCTGGCACACCAATGTCGGCGCGCCGATGAAGGACCAGTACGCGCAGATGGTCGCCATCGCGAACGAAGGCGCGAAGGAACTGGGCTTCGCCGACGTCGGGGCGATGTGGCGCTCCAACTACGACATGCCGGCCGACGAATTCGCCGCGACCGCCGACGCCATCTGGGACGACCTGAAGCCGCTCTATGTGGCGCTGCACACGTACGTGCGCACCAAGCTCAACGAGAAGCATGGCGACGCCGTGCAGCCCGCCACCGGCCCGATCCGCGCCGACCTGCTCGGCAACATGTGGGCGCAGGAATGGGGCAACATCTACCCGCTGGTGGCGCCCGAAGGCGCGGGCGATCTCGGCTACGACCTCACCGAACTGATCGAGGCCAGGGGCATGAGCGAGCTGGACATGGTCAGGGCAGGCGAGAACTTCTTCTCCTCGCTCGGCTTCGAGGCGCTGCCGCAGACCTTCTGGGAGCGCTCGCTGTTCGTGAAGCCGGCCGACCGCGAGGTGCAGTGCCATGCCAGCGCGTGGGACATAGACAACAAGGACGATATTCGCATCAAGATGTGCATCAAGCGCAACGGTGACGACTTCAAGGTCATCCACCACGAACTGGGGCACAATTACTACCAGCGCGCCTACAAGGACCAGAGCTACCTGCACCTCAACGGCGCCAACGACGGCTTCCACGAGGCCATCGGCGATATGGCGGCGCTGTCGATCACGCCCGAATACCTGGTGCAGATCGGCCTGCTCGACCGGGCGCAAGTGCCGAGCGCGGACAAGGACATCGGCCTGCTGCTGCGCGAGGCGATGGACAAGGTCGCGTTCCTGCCGTTCGGCCTGCTGGTCGACAAGTGGCGCTGGGGGGTGTTCGACGGCTCGATCCCGCCGGCGGAATACAACCGGGCCTGGGTCGACCTGAAGCGCGAATACCAGGGCATCGTTCCCCCGGTGGAGCGCCCGGCGGATGCGTTCGATCCCGGCGCGAAGTACCATATCCCCGGCAACACGCCCTACATGCGCTATTTCCTGGCGCGGGTGCTCCAGTTCCAGTTCTTCAAGGCGGCCTGCGACGCGGCCGGATGGGAAGGGCCGCTGCACCGGTGCAGCTTCTACGGCAACGAGGAAGTCGGGCGCAGGCTCAACGCGATGCTGGAGATGGGCGCGAGCGAGCCGTGGCCCGACGCGCTGGAGGCGTTCACCGGCGCCCGCGAGATGAGCGGCAAGGCCATGGCCGACTACTTCGCGCCGCTGAAGGCATGGCTCGACGAGCAGAACCGGGGCAAGCCGCAGGGCTGGTGAACAGCCGCTGGCCCAATCCCGACCCCTCCCGCAAGCGGGAGGGGAGGCCCGGGCGCTGCCGCTGGCTGGCGGGGACCACCGCCCCTCGACAAGCTCGGGCCGGCGGCGGCGGGGCGCGGGGCTTTCGATTGGCGCTCACGGAGGCACAGGGGCACGGAGGGGTCGTGTTCGGGGCGGAGCCCCTTTGCCTTCCGATGGCGCCG
>JBIQKC010000086.1:0-2702 GCA_044506885.1 Sphingomonadales bacterium | reverse complement strand
CGGCGCTCGACCGGCTGGAAAAGGCCGATCTCGTCTATCCGGCGTTTGAAAGCCGCAGCGAGATCGCGCGCCTCGTCGAGGCGCGCCGGCTCGACACCGGCCAGGACTGGCCGAGCGATCCCGACGGCGCGCCGCTCTATCCCGGCAAGGCGCGCGAATTGCCGGCGGAAGAACGCAACCGCCGGCGTGCGGAGGAACCCTTCGCGCTTCGCCTCGACATGGCGACGGCGCAGGCGCGCGCCGGTCGCGGCCTGACGTGGCGGGAAGAAGACGAGACCGGCGCGCGCGACGTGCCCGCGCATCCCGAGCGATGGAGCGACGTGATCCTTGGCCGCAAGGAAACGCCCGCGAGCTATCACCTCGCGGTCGTGCTCGACGACGCGTTGCAGGGCGTCACGCACGTGGTGCGCGGCATGGACCTGTTCGAGGCCACTGCGATCCACCGGCTGCTGCAGGAACTGCTCGGCCTGCCTACGCCCGTCTATCGCCATCACCGCCTGCTGCTCGACCGCGACGGCAACAAGCTCGCCAAGCGCACGAAGTCCACGACGCTGCGCGACCTGCGCGCGTCCGGCTGGACGCCGATGGACGTGCGCCACGCCCTTGGGCTCTAACCGCCGACGCCCGCCATCCACATCCAGAGTGAAATCGTCAGCAGCGACAGCGTGGTCGAAAGCGTTACCGCGCCCGCGGCCGCCGGCACACCGACGCCGAAGCGTTCCGCCAAGAGATACGCATTGATGCCGCTCGGCATGGCCGCGAACAGGACGGCAACCGCGGCGAACACCGGCGGCATCGGCACCAGGTACGTGACCAGCAGCCACACGATCAACGGGTGAATGAGAAGCTTCAGCGCGGCGATCATTGCCGACATCCGGAAGTCGCCCAGCACGCCGTAGCGCCGGAGCGCCAGGCCCATGGCGAACAGCGCGCAGGGTACCGACGATTGCGCGATCAGGTCGATCACCGCCTTCGGCGCGCCCGACGGCCGGATGCCGAGGAATTGCATCGCGAGCCCGGCGGCGAAGCCGATGAGAATGAGATTGGTCGCCAGCGTGCGCGCGAGTCTCCAGAGCGCGGCACGGGAAAGTCCCGAGCCGGTCGCTTCCATCATCAGGGACGCCGTCGTCATCACGATCGGCAGGTTGACCGCGACCAGCAGAAAGAGCGGCACCGCGCCCAAAGGCCCGACGGCGGACAGCACGAGTGGAATGCCGACCAGCACGATGTTCGATTGCGCCGAGGTGAGGCCATAGACGATCGCCTCGCGCGAGTTTCGGCCGAACGCGAACACCGCCAGCAACTGCGCCGCCGCCCACGAAACCGCCGCGCCGAAAAAATAGGCGCCCCAGTAGCCCCAGGGCGAAACGTCGGGCAGTTCCGCTTCCGCAAGCGTGCGGAAGATCAGGAGCGGAATGGCGATGGTGTAAACGTAATCGGAGACGCCCTCCGCCACGCGCTCGCGCAGCAAGCCCGACCACGCGCACACATAGCCGACCGCAATCACCCCGAAGACGGGGAGAACGATATTGGCGATGTGCAGGATCTGATCCACGAAGGACCGCTCGGCGCGCGAAAAGAACAAGGCGGCCGGACTTGCTGCCCGGCCGCCTTTCCTTATTCCGAATTCAGGCCCGTTTCACCAGACCGATAATGAAAAGGAGGATCACGGCGCCGATGGTGGCATTGATGATCGAACCCACAATACCGCCGCCGATCACGATGCCGATCTGCGGCAGGAGCCAGCCCGCGATCACCGCGCCGACGATGCCGACGATGATATTGCCGACGATTCCGAAGCCGTAGCCCTTCATGATCACGCCGGCGAGCCACCCCGCGACGCCGCCGATGATGAGCCAGATGATAATGGTCGTTGGATCCACTTCGCCCTCCGTTGTTTGATTGGCTTGCGCCCGGTGAGCCCCACGAGGCTGCTCACCTCCGGATCAAACCGCCTCCCGATCCGACTCTACAACTATAGTACAATGCCATGACGGGCCGAAGGAACGGCGGCCATGCTGCCGCTGCGCGCTATCTCCCTGCCAATCAACGCGCTTTCGCGTCCGCCCGCCAAGGCGTCCACAGGAAGGTATTGGGCTATGCCGGGTTTTCCGCGCGCGCCCGCGCGATCGCGGCGTTCAGTTCGGCGCCGAAGATGAAGATCATCGCCACGAGATAGAGGAAGACGAGCGCCGCCATCACCGAGGCGAGGCCGGCATAGTAGGTGACGTAGGAATACGAAAAGGACGCGAGGTATCGGCCGAACACGATACCGGCCGCGAGCCACAGCACGAGCGTCACCGCGATGCCCGGCCAGATTTCCCTGATCCGCCGCTTGCCGGCCGCCAGCCACCAGTGCGCGATAAAGAGCGCGACGACGATCACGATGACCGCGGCGCCGATGCGCACGAACTCCAGCAGGTTGCCGAGGCGGGCGAAGATCGTCGCGTACTGGATCGCGGTCGCCCACAGGAGCGGATAGAGCACGACGAGGAACGAGAGCGCGAGCAGCGCCGCCGCGCCCAGCACCACATAGAGGATCGACTCGACGCGCAGCAGCCACCAGCTTCGTGTCTCAGGCACGCCATAGGCGCGGTTCAGCCCGATGCGCAGACTTTCGATGCCGCTCGACGCGAAGAAAATGGCAAGCGCGACGGCAAAGGTGAGCACGTCGCTGCGCAGTCCCTGCATGACATTATGGA
>JBIQKC010000049.1:0-18453 GCA_044506885.1 Sphingomonadales bacterium | reverse complement strand
GTGATCGGCGACGGGGCGATGAGCGCCGGCATGGCCTACGAGGCGATGAACAACGCCGAGGCGGCCGGAAACCGGCTGGTGGTGATCCTCAACGACAACGACATGTCGATCGCCCCGCCGGTCGGCGGGCTGTCGGGCTATCTCGCGCGGCTGGTGTCTTCGGGCAAGTTTCTCGGCCTGCGCGAGCTTGCCCGCCGCTTCGCGCGCAAGCTGCCCGAACCGCTCCACCGCGCCGCGCGGCTGACCGACGAATATGCGCGCGGCATGGCGATGGGCGGCACACTGTTCGAGGAGCTGGGGTTCTACTACGTCGGCCCGATCGACGGGCACGATCTCGACCAGCTCGTCCCGGTGCTGGAGAACGTGCGCGACGCGGCCGAAGGGCCGTGCCTGGTCCATGTCGTGACGCAGAAGGGCAAGGGCTACGCTCCGGCCGAAAACAGCGCCGACAAGTATCACGGCGTGCAGAAGTTCGACGTCATCACCGGCGAGCAGAAGAAGAGCACGGGCGGCCCGCCGAGCTATACCGGGGTCTTCGCCGAAGCGCTGATCGAGGAAGCGCGCGCGGACAAGCGCGTCTGCGCGATCACCGCCGCGATGCCCGGCGGCACCGGGCTGGACAAGTTCGCCGCCGAATTTCCCGAGCGCAGTTTCGATGTCGGCATCGCCGAACAGCACGCGGTCACTTTCGCCGCCGGGCTCGCGGCACAGGGAATGCGGCCGTTCTGCGCGATCTATTCCACTTTCCTCCAGCGCGCCTACGATCAGGTCGTGCACGACGTGGCGATCCAGAACCTGCCCGTGCGCTTCGCCATCGACCGCGCCGGGCTGGTGGGCGCGGACGGCGCGACTCACGCCGGCAGCTTCGACGTGACCTATCTCGCTACGCTGCCCAACTTCGTGGTCATGGCCGCCGCCGACGAGGCGGAGCTGATGCACATGACGCACACCGCCGCGCTTCACGACGATGGCCCCATCGCCTTCCGCTACCCGCGCGGCAACGGCGTCGGCGTGCCGCTGCCGGAACGGCCCGAGCGGCTGGAGATCGGCAAGGGGCGGATCGTCCGGCAGGGCGGCAAGGTCGCGCTGCTGTCGCTCGGCACGCGGCTGGCCGAAGCGCTCAAGGCCGCCGACCAGCTCGAGGCGAAGGGGCTTTCGACCACGGTGGCCGACATGCGTTTCGCCAAGCCGCTCGACAGCGACCTGATCCGCCGGCTGATGGCGACGCACGAAGTCGTGGTGACGGTCGAGGAAGCGAGCATCGGCGGCCTCGGCGCGCATGTCCTCACGCTGGCGAGCGACGAGGGACTGACCGATGCTGGGCTGAAAATCCGCACCATGCGCCTGCCCGACCTGTTCCAGGACCACGACGCGCCGGACAAGCAGTACGACGAAGCCCGGCTCAACGCCCCGCACATCGTCGAAACCGTGCTCTCCGCCCTGCGCCACAACAGCGCCGGCGTGGAAGAGGCGCGCGCCTGATTTCGGGCCCTGATTTCGGGCCCTGATTTCGGGCCCTGATTTCGGGCGCAGCCGGGCCTACAGGCCCGCTATCCCCAGCAGCTCGATCTTGAACAGCAGCGTCGCATTGCCGGGGATCGGGCCGCGTCCGACCGGGCCATAGGCTTCGTCCGCCGGAATCGCGAGCTCGATGGTGTCGCCCACGCCCGCCATCGGGATCGCCTGCTGCCAGGCGCGGATCAGGCCGCGCAGCGGGAACGTGGCCGGCTCGTTACGGTCATAGGAGCTGTCGAACTTGGTCCCGTCGATCAGCGTGCCTTCGTAATGCACCCGCACCGTATCGTCGATCGTCGGGGCCGGGCCTGTTCCGTCGCCGCCGACGCGCCGCCACAGCACCCCGCCGGGCAGCGCGTACCACTCGCCGCTGGCGGCGCGTTCGGCCAGCGCCAGCGTCTGCCGGTTGTGCCATGCGGCGTCGAATTCGGGCTGCGGCCCGGGGTCCTGCGCCGCAGCCGCGCCGGTGAACAGCAGCGCCAGCGCGCCGCACATTGCCTTGCGTATCATATGCCTCAGCTTCGTGTGGTGGGATGGACGCCCGCCGCCTGCGGCTCGCCGATCTCGCTCGCGCCTTCGAGCGGTTCGGGGCCGTCGCGCAGGGTGTCGAGGTGCATCCAGCGTTTCACGATCGGGCTCAGCGCCAGCACCACCGCGCCCACGCCGATCGCCACCCAGCCGATCTCGTTGTAGATCGACAGCACCGCGTCCTTGGTCATGTCGCCGCTTTCGCCCCCGGTCGCCTCGCCGATCTTGCCGGCGACGAAATTGCCCACCGCCGACATGTAGAACCACGCGCCCATCACCAGGCTGGCCATGAAGCTCGGCGCCAGCCGGTTCATCGCCGAAAGCCCGACGGGGCTGAGGCACAGCTCGCCGGTGGTGTGCAGCAGGTAGATCAGGAACACGAACAATACCGGCGTCAGCGCGCCCGCGCCCACGCTCTGCGCGCCCCAGACGAAGATCAGGAAGCCCAGGCCGACCTGGAACAGCGCCAGCGCGAACTTGGCCGGGGCGGACGGTTCCAGCCCCTTGCGCCCCAGCAGCGCCCACAGCGCCGCGAAGACCGGCGCGAACAGGATGATGTAGATCGAATTGATCGACTGGAAGATGCTCGCCGGCACGTCGCCGCGATCGACGTAGCGGTCGGTATAGAGATTGAGCGATCCGCCCGCCTGCTCGAACAGGCCCCAGAACAGCGGATTGAGCGCGATCAGGAACAGGATCGCGAAAATGCGTTCGCGCGGCTCCTTGGGTAGCTTGAACGCCTGGTAGAGCACCCAGCCGAGCAAGGCGACGCCCGAGACGATCAGCAGCGTCTGGATCACGTCCACGTACTGCACCAGCGCCCACATCACCGCCACCGCGGCCAGCCCCGTGCCGTAGAGCAGGAACTCCTTGCCCTTCGCCAGCGGTTCGGGGGGCTCGCCGGCGCCGTGGAGCACTTTCTTGCCGAGCACGAACACGACGAGGCCGGCGAGCATGCCGATGCCCGCGAGGCCGAAGCCATAGGCCCAGCCGATCGTCTGGCCGAGGTACCCGGCCAGGATCACGCCGAACGCCGCGCCCGCGTTGATGCCCATGTAGAAGATCGTATAGGCCGCGTCGCGGCGGATGTCGGTCAGCTTGTAGAGCTGGCCCACCATGACCGAGATATTGGCCTTGAGGAAGCCGGAGCCGACGATGATCAGCGCCAGCGCCAGCCAGAACACGTTGATTGTCGGATCGTCCTGTCCGCCGACGCCCTCGACCGCCATGAAGCTGTGCCCCAGCACCAGCAGCACGCCGCCGAACAGCACCGCCTTGCGCTGGCCCAGATAGCGGTCGGCCAGCCAGCCGCCGAGCACCGGGGTGATATAGACCAGGCTGGTATAGGCCCCGTAGATCAGGGTCGATGCGCCGTCGCTGAACAGCCAGTGCTGCGTCAGATAGAAGATCAGCAGCGCCCGCATGCCGTAGTAGGAGAACCGCTCCCACATCTCGGCGAAGAACAGCATGTACAGGCCCTTGGGGTGACCCAGGAATTCCGGCTTGCGCGAAGCGGCGATCATCGCGCCGGTCGAGAGGAAGGCGACGAGCACCACCAGCGCGATGGCGGCGATCCAGTCGCCTTCGTTCCACAGGGCCATATCCTTCATGCGGCCGCTCCCTCGCATCCTTGCGCCCCTCGCGCGGGCTAACCGGGGCAACCTAAAGCAAGTTTCTTCCATGTGAAGCGCATTTTGTTGCAAAGGTAACGGATAAGGGAACCGGCCCTTGTCCGCCGCGCTGTATTATGGCACTGCATCACTTATGTCGGATTCCAGACCAGTCTACCTTCGCCTGCGCGACGAAATCGCCTCCGCCATTATCGACGGGCGCTATCCCGAAGGGGCGATGCTGCCTTCGGTGCGCGCGTTCGCGGCGGATCAGGGCGCCAATCCGCTCACTGTCGCCAAGGCTTACCAGCAGTTCCAGGCCGACGGCCTGATCCGCGTACAGCGCGGGGTCGGGATGTTCGTGCGCGAAGGCGCGGCGGAGCGCCTGCGCGCCGCCGAGCGCGAGGAGTTCCTCAACCGCGAATGGCCGCAGATCCGCCAGCGCATGGCGCTTCTGGGCATCGAACCTGCGGACGTGATGGACGAAGTCTGAGAATCCGCACTGCATTGGGCGCCGCATTGGGCCGGGTTCCACTTTGTTAACGCCGGCGATTGCGCAATGGTCGCCGATCTGGCAGGTTAATTGCGGGGGTGCTGTCGCGTCGGCGCGATAGCGAACGGTATAGCCGCACATTTCGCTGGACGGGGGCAGGTCGATGATCAGGTCAGAGCTTCTACAGGCGTTGTCCGAGCAGAACCCCGATCTGCGCCCAGAGGAAGTGGACCACGTGGTTGACATCTTTTTCGACGAGATCGGCGCGCGGCTGGCGGAAGGCGGCCGGGTGGAGTTGCGCGGCTTCGGCACATTCTCGACCAAGCTGCGCCAGGCGCGCGTGGGCCGCAATCCGCGCACGGGGGCCGCGGTCGAAGTGCCGGCCAAGCGGGTGCCCTATTTCAAGCCGGGCAAGGAAATGCGCGAACGGCTGAATACCGACTGAGGGCGAGGGCGAGGGCGAGGGCCCAAAGGCGATCGTATCTGTTGCGAACACGACGCCCTCGCTCCCGCTACTGGACCTGCCTTACCCTCATTCGTCACCCTGAACTCATTTGTGCAGGCACAGCTTCGCTTCCAGGGTCCCATCTGGCCACAGTCCCGAAGCGTTCGGATTTGCCGCGACGGTGCGGCACGGCCGCGCATGGGACGAGAGCTCCGCGCGCGAGGAAAGATGGATCCCGGAAGCGAAGCTGCGCCTGCACAAACAAGTTCGCAGATGACGAAGGCGAAAAGCGGCTCCCCCTGTTTGCAAGCGATACAATCGCCAAGAGAAAAGGGCGCGGATCCGAAGACCCGCGCCCTTCCCTTCTGCTCCCCCTTCGGATCAGAACTTGCGTTCGACCGCAAGCGACCAGGTGCGCGGCAGGCCGGGCACGCCGGTGACCACGCCGAGCGAGGTCGTGACGTCGCTGACAGTCTGGTAGTAGTATTTGTCGAAGATGTTCTGGACCTCGAGCGAAACCTTCCAGGCGTCGTCCACGGTCGTCCAGGTCAGGCGTCCGTTGGCCAGGAAGCGCCCCGGAATCTCCGCCCATGACGTGTTTTCCGCGTTCGTGAACAACGTGCCCTGATACGAACCGTCGAGGCGGATACTGAACATGCCGACATCGGTCTGGTGATCGTACTGGCCCCCGATCGAATAGGTCAGCTCCGGCGTGTACGGCGTAATGCCGTCCACCGGGACCGCGCCCGGCACCGGATTGCCGTCCGCGTCGATCGCCGAGATGAGGAACCCGCCCTGCGACGGGGAGGTGTACTCGAAGTCGAGCACCGCCACGGAACCCTCGATCGAGAACCCCTCGACCGGGAAGATCGAGGCTTCGAGCTCGAAACCCTTCACATCCGCCTCGCCGATGTTGTCGGGGCGCAGGCACGGAGTCGGGAGCACCGATTCGGGGCACACGGCCTTGCCCAGGATGATGTCCTGATACTTGTTCAGGAACGCCGCGCCGTTCAGGCGCACGCGCCGGTCGAGAAAGTCGGACTTGAAGCCGACTTCGTAGGTCGTGAGCGTCTCGGGATTGAACGACAGCCGCTGGTCGGCCACGAACGGCCGCGGATTGACGCCGCCGCCCTTGAACCCGGTCGAGAGCGAAGCGTAGGCGAGGAAGCTGTCGGAGAAGCGGTAGTCCGCCGCCAGGCGATAATCCCATCTGTCGCCCTGGAAGCTGCCGGTGATGTCGAAGATGCCCGCGAGCAGGCAGTTCGGCGCGCCGAACAGGCCGGCCAGGGCGCAAGCATCGTCCGGCCGGGTTCCGTCGGGGTTGCGGCGGAAGTACGTGTAGTCCTTCTTGTCCTTCGTATAGCGAAGGCCGCCGGTGATGCTCAGCGCATCGGTCGGACGAACCGTCACGGTGGCGAACGCAGCCTTGGTGGTGCTGGGCGTGGTGTCCGGGCCGTGAAGGAAGTCGATCGTCGCCGGGGCGACGTAGTTCAGGTCCACGCGGGCGGCGTACACGCCTTCCTGATCGAGGTAGAACCCGCCCACCGTGCCTTCGACCAGGCCGTCGGCCAGTTCGAAGTTCAGGCGCACCTCGGACGTGAACGCCCAGTGGTCGAGTTCGTTGTCGAGTTGTGCGACCGGAAGCGGCGAGGCGTCCTGGTCCTGCCCGAACTTCGAATTATAGGCCCGGTACGATCCGATATAGACCAGTTGCAGGTCGTCGCTGAGGTCGTACGTCAGATTCCCATGCACGCCCCACCCGTTGAAGTTGGTGATCGGTAGCGCGAAGTAGGGCTTGAACGGCGCCTGCGCCGTCGGCGCCATGCCGTCCATGAAGTTCGAATAGCTGACGAAGCGCGGATCCCAGCCCATCAGGTTGCCGCCCGCGTCGCAACTGTATTGGCCGGCCGGCACGAAGGCGCAACTCATCCTCACCGGGTTGCCGTCCTTTCCGGCCAGCCACGGATTGGTGTAGACCGGCGCGCCGCTGCCATCCACGGAGGTGGCGGTTCCCTCGGAGGCGGGATTGAACACCGTTCCCGCGGGGGCGATGGCGCCCGCCGCGATCAGCACCGTCGGGATCGCTTCGGACCGTTCGCGCGTGTAGTCGCCGGAAAGGTTGATTTCGAGTGGGCCGGATGCCCAGCGCAGCGCGGCGCGGCCGGCGAGAATTTCCTGCCCGCCCATCGTCTGGTAGTCGAAATTGCCGGGGCCGCGGGTGTTGTTCTGCGGCACGTTGGAGTTCGGATGCGTGGAGCCGTAGTCGAGCATTCCGACATAGCCGTCGCGCCCGCGGGCCATGCCCGAAATACGCACTGCCGCCTCGTCGGAGAGCGAGAAGTCGGCCATTCCGCGTAACGTCAGCTCGTTGAACGAACCATACGACACGCGCAGCGAGCCTGAATCGTCGCCGCGCGGCTTGGCGGCGAACAGCTTGATCGCGCCGCCGATTGAGTTCTTGCCCGCCAGCGTGCCTTGCGGACCGCGCAGGATCTCGACCCGTTCGAGGTCCATCAGTTCGAGCAGCGAGCTCGACAGGGTGGGGATGAACACGTCGTCGATGTAAACGCCGACGCCCGGATCGAGCGCGTAGTTGAAGTCCACCTGGCCGACGCCGCGGATGAAGGCGATGAGGCCCGAACCGCCGTTCTGCGGCTGCGGCCGCAGCGACACGTTCGGCGCCTGCGCGGCGACCTGGGCGATGTTGGTCTGGCCGCGCGCTTCGAGCATTTCGGCATTGACCGCGGTGATCGCGATCGGCGTGTCTTGCAGGTTCTGTTCGCGGAATTGCGCGGTGACGACGATGTCGTTGGCGCCGATCGGTTCGTCATCGGCCGCCGTGGCCCCATCCTGGGCATATGCCGGGGTGGCGATGCAGGCGGCGATCGCAAGCGACGACACTACGCCAAATATCTTGATTTTCATAGGCTTCCTCCCGTTCGGATCCGGCCTCAAGGCCATGACCTCCCTGTCTCCGCCACGTCGGTCCGCGGCGAAGGCTGTCCGGTCGAGGAAGCAGCTTACAACTCGATTCTTCGTCTTTTACGGTAACGGATTTTTACGGATATAGACGATCCCGCAACATTCTTGCTCCCTCTCCCATCTGGCAAGGTATCAAACGGGCGCTGTACTACAAAGCGCGCAGCACGCTTTCTTCCGACAGAGCGATCAGGGTGTCACAATCGGGCAACATACCGGTTGGCGCGAATATCGGCCCGGCGGACGCGAAAGGGCGCGGATTCCGTGAAGAATCCGCGCCCCGTCGCCTGTCGCCGGAAGAGCGATCAGAAGTTGCGCGTGACGCTGACCGCGAAAGTGCGCGGCTTGCCGGGCGCGCCGTAGACATGGCCCACGGCGGACGCGTCGTTGACCTTGCTCGTCAGGTAATACTTGTCGAACAGGTTCCGCGCTTCCAGCGCGATGCCCCAGTCGCCGTCGTCCGAAGTCCAGCCGATCCGGGCATTGGCCAGGAAATAGCCGTCGATCCGGTTGTCGACCACCAGGTTGGCGACGGAGCCGCCGCCGCCGGCGAGGCCGATGTCCTCGAAGCCCGGAGAGCCCGGAACGACATCGCTGGGAACGATGCGCGAATCGACGTTGCCCGCCTCGGTGTAGATCTTCGACTGGTACGAACCGTCGAAGCGGAACATCAGGTCGCCGCCGGCGACGCCCGCGACATCGTACTGGATGCCGAAGCTGTACTTCCATTCGGGCGTGAACGGCGTGATGTCGCTCAGCGCCACGCCGGTGCCCGCGGTGGCGTCGATTTCCTTGTACTGGAAGTCGAGATAGCTGAGCGATCCGTCGAAGGTCAGGTTGTCGACCGGTTCGAGGAAGGTTTCCACCTCGATGCCCTTGACCTTGGCCGAGCCGACATTGCTTGGGCGCAGGCAAGGTGTCGCCTGGCCGAGCGGCTCGAGATCCTCGCAGTAATTGCTGAGGAGCACGATGTTGTTGTAGTCGAAATAGAAGCCGGCGACGTTCAGCCGCGCCCGACGATCGAGGAAATCGGTCTTGAAGCCGATTTCGTACGAGGTGATCGATTCCGGCACGTGCGGCGACATCTGGCTCGGATAGTACGGCCGCGGATTGAAGCCGCCGGCGCGGTAGCCGGTGGCGATCTGGCCATACATCATCAGCGCGTCGGAGAAGCGGTAATCCACCGCCACGCGCCAGTCGGTGCGGTCGTTCTTGAACGTCCGCTCCTCGCCGTCGATGCCGAACAGCAGGCAGTTCGACTGGTTGCCGATGTCGGTCGGCCCGGCGAGCGGGTCGCCGAGGAAGAAGTTGCACGGCCCCTCGATCGGCGAACCGTCGGGATTGGTGCGGTGATATTCGTAGTCCTTGCGGTCCCACGACTGGCGGATGCCGGCGGTGATATTGAACGCATCGACCGGGTTCCAGGTGGCCGTGGCGAACAGCGCCTTGTTGTTCGAAGGCGTCGGGTCCGGTCCGTGGATGAAGTCGAGCCCGCCGTAGGGGATGTCAATCCGTCCGGTGTAGGTGCCGTCGGTGTCGAAGTAGAACCCGCCCACGGTCACGAACAGCGTATCGTCCGCGAACGCGCCCGACAGGCGCAGTTCCTGGCTGAGCTGGCGGTTGATCTGCGTCTGGTTCAGCAGGTTGGCGGCCAGGGGCGCGCCGTCCACGTCATAGGACCAGTCCGACTTGTACTTGCGCCACGACGAAATCGACTTGAGCGACAGGTTGTCGGCCAGGTCGGCGTCGATCGTCAGCGCCGCGCCGTAGTTGTCGAGGTCCGAATGCGGGTCGAGCGCCAGCGGCTTGTACGGCATCTGGCTGTCGCCGGGGTAGAGGTCGTTGAAGGTCGCGTAGCTCACATAGCGGCGATCGTATCCGGTCAACGTGTCGCAGCTGTTCACGCCGTAGGGCACGAACATGCAGTTGTAAGGTACCGGATTGCCGTCGGTCCCCGCCAGCCACGGGCGGTTCGGGTCGTTGTTGATGAGCCCGGCCGCATTGGCATAGAGCAGCGTGGCGAGGCCCGGCTCGTTGCGTTCGCGGGTGTAGTCGGCCGAGAAGTTGACCTCCACGTCCGGGCTCGCTTCCCAGCGCAGCGCGATCTTGCCCGCCGCGACCGACTGGCCGCCGAGACGGCCGAGCACTTCGTTGCTCTTGCCGCCGCCCGTCGCCTGGGTCGGAACGTTCGAGCCGGGGTGGGTCAGCGCATAGTCGAGCCGCTTGACCCAGCCGTTCTCGTTCTTGCTCACGCCGGCGACGCGAACCGCCAGCGTGTCCGACAGGCCGATGTCGGCCATCGCGCGCAGGTCGATCCGGTCGAACGAGCCGAACGTGGCCTTGATCGAGCCCGAGTTGTCGCCGCGCGGCTTCTGCGAATACATCTTGATCGCGCCGCCGATCGAGTTGCGGCCGGCCAGCGTGCCCTGCGGGCCGCGCAGCACTTCCACCCGGTCGACGTCGGTCAGGTCCAGCAGCGCGCCGGTCAGCGTCGGCAGGTAGACGTCGTCGACATAGATGCCGACGCCCGGCTCCAGCGCGAAGTTCGGATCGTTCTGGCCGATGCCGCGGATATAGGCGATCAGGCCCGAGCCGTATTCCTGATGCTGCGGCACCAGCGTCACGTTCGGCGCCTGGGCGGCGACGTTGACGATGTTGGTCTGCCCGCGCGATTCGAGCAGTTCGGCGTTCATCGCCGTGATTGCCAGCGGGGTATCCTGTAGGTTGGTTTCGCGGAATTCCGCGGTCACCACGATCGTGTTGGAATCATCGGCGGCTTCGCTGTCCTGCGCCCAGGCAGGCATGGCAAGGCCGGCGGCAATGGCGAGCGACGATGCCACGCCAAGCGTCTTGAACTTCATCTTGGATAATCCTTCCCAACGAGACTTCGCGGCGTGCGAATGCACGGCCAAGTTCGAAGGGGAGCCTTTTCCGGCGGTGCTCTTCCCCTCCGGCGGGGGCGCATGGCTCCTTGATTCCGTTTATGAAAGTAACAGTTTGTAATTGCCGAACAGTCACGCCCTCGCTGTCGCAATATGGCAACACCCGCCGCGGCTACGGCGGATCGAATATGTCGGAGCGCCCGTCGCGAGCCTCTGGACGCGCATCGCCGCCGCCCTATAGTCTCCCGCAATACAGGGAACGGATCGCCGTACGGCGGAGAGGAATGCGATGGCGGCAACGACCGCGGGCGGGCGCCCCGCCGGCTACGAGCTTCGCGTGCTGGTGCTGCTCGGGCTGGCGTTCGGCTTCGCCTATTTCGACCGCATGGCGCTCACGTTCCTGGCGCCGTTCGTCCAGGAAGACCTCGGCCTCAGCAACGAGGAGATCGGCTGGGCCAATTCCGGCCTGTCGCTGACCTGGGCGCTCGGCGCCTACCTGATCGGGCGCTGGTCGGACGTGATCGGGCGGCGCAAGCCGTTCCTGATCGCAGCGCTGCTGCTGTTCTCCTCGTGCTCGGTGCTGTCGGGTCTGGCGTGGAGCTTCGAAAGCCTGCTCGCCTCGCGGATCATCATGGGCGCGGCCGAAGGGCCGTTCCTGCCGATCTGCCTCGCGATCATGGCCGCCGCCTCGTCGCCGGGGCGGCAGGCGCTCAATGCCGGGGTGGTGCAGAACGTCTTCGGCCCGATCGTCGGCACCTCGCTCGCTTCTTTCGCGCTGGTGCGGATCGCCGCCGCCTATGACTGGCATGCCGCGTTCTTCATCGCCGGCATTCCCGGCCTCATCCTTGCCGTGCTGATCTGGCGCTTCGTCGACGAGCCGGAGCGCGCGCCGCTTGCCGCGCATGGCGCTTCCGCCGGCGGCTGGCTGCCGGTGGGGATGCTGTCGCAGCGCAATATCCTGCTGTGCTCGCTGGTCAGCTGCTGCGCGGTCGGCTCGATCGTGATCGGCTCGATCTTCATGCCGCTCTATCTCGACGGGCCGCGCGGCTACGACGATCTGACCTGGAGCAACGTGATGGCGGTGGTCGGCTTCTGCCCGGCGGTGGGGGCCATCGTCATCGCGCTGTGGTCGGACCGGATCGGGCGCAAGCTGCCGCTGATCGTGTTCACCTTCACGATGGCGCTCGCCCCGGCGGCGCTGCTGTGGTTCCAGGGGCCGGTGTGGATGCTGACCGCGCTGATGTTCGTCAGCTGGATGGGGCTCGGCACGTTCCCGCTGTTCATGGGCGTGATCCCGACCGAGACCGTGGGCCGCGCACAGGCGGCGACCGCGATGGGCGTGGTGGTGATGCTCGGCGAGCTGACCGGCGGCGTATTCGGCCCGCCGATCGCCGGGCGGCTGGCCGATACCTACGGCCTCGACGTCGCGCTCTACATTCAGGGTGCGCTCGCCATCGGCGCCGGGCTGGCGGCGCTGTTCGTGCGCGAGACCAATCCGCAGGTGCTGGCGCGGCGGGGCCTCGCCGGGGCCACGGCATGATGCGTTCGACTCAGGTCGCCGTCGTCGGGGCGGGGCCGGTCGGGCTGCTGACCGCGTTCGGCCTCGCCCGCCAGGGTGTCGAGGTCACGGTGCTCGACGCGGAGCCGGAGGTAGTCAGGAGCCCGCGCGCGGCGGTCTATTTCCACACCACCATATCGATCCTCGACAAGCTCGGCCTTGCCGAGGAGGCGCACGCGATCGGCCTGTCCTCGACAGAGTTCAGGATGCACTGGCCCGAAACGGGCGAGGTCATGGCCTCCGACATGCGCGACGCGCTCGAGCCGGGGCAGGAATTCGACCACAACCTCCACTTCGGCCAGCACATCCTCGCCGAACTGGTCCTGCGCCACCTCGCGCGGCTGCCGAACACGCAAGTGCTGTGGAACCATACCGTCAAGGCGCTCGACCAGGCGGACGGCGGCGCGCGCCTGACGGTCGACACCGAAGGCGGCGAGGCGGTGTTCGCGGCCGACTGGGTCATCGGCGCCGACGGCGCGCGCTCGACCGTGCGCAAGCTCGCCGGCCTGCCGTTCGAAGGTTTCACCTGGCCCGACCGCTTCGTCGCTACCAATATCGAATATCCGTTCCTCGACCACGGTTTCTGCAACGCCAACATGGTCGTCGATCCGGCCAACTGGGCGGTCATCGGCCGGCTCGGGCGCGAGAACCTGTGGCGGCTGACATATGGCGAGGATGCGGCGCTCGACGAAGCCTCGATCCTCGAACGCCTGCCCGAACGCTTCGCCGCAATCCTGCCCGACCCTTCCGTTCCGTACCGCATCGACACTTTCTCGCCCTACCGTGTCCACCAGCGCTGCGCGCCGAGCTTCCGCGCCGGGCGCGTGCTGCTGGCGGGGGACGCCGCCCATGCCTGCAACCCGTGCGGCGGCCTCGGGCTCACCGGCGGGGTGATCGATGCCGACGCGCTCTCCGACACGCTCGGCGCAGTCATCGCCGGACGCGCGGACGAAAGCGTGCTCGATTTCTACGCCGCCGAACGCCGGCGCGTGTTCCTCGAAGTGACCTCGCCGATGTCGGCCAATTTCAAGCGCCTGCTGTCGGAAGATGACCCCGACCGCCGGGCGCGCGACAAGGCGGAGATGTTCGCCCAGGCCGAAAAGGGCGGCGCGGAAGTGCGCGCCTCCTCGCTCGCCGAACTCATCAAGGGCGCGGCGATGCCGGTGGAGCCGCTCGCCGCATGAAACGGCGCGAGGCCATCGCCGGCATGGCCGCCGCCGCAACGCTGTTCACGGGCCGTCTCGCGGCCGCGCAATCGGGAAACGCCATGAGCAAATGGGCCTACAGCACCGCAGGGTTCGACCGCATCGTCCACCGCATCGACGGCGTCGAAACGGTCGTTTACGCAATTGGCCCTGAGGACGGCCGCGCCCCGCCGCTGGTCTATTTCCACGGCGGCGGCACCTTCCACGGCTTCGAATGGGCGCGCCCGCTGGCCGGCGAATTCCGCGTCTTCTGCCCCTATCATCCCAATTTCGGCGAAAGCGGCGATGCGGCGTTCGACGGGATGGGGGACTACGTCGCGCACTACGAACTGCTGTTCCCCGCGCTCGGGCTCGACACGTTCCACCTCGCCGGCGCTTCGATGGGCGGACACATGGCGGCGCGCTACGCCGCGGCCAATCCGGGCGACATCGACCGGCTGGCGCTCGTCTCGCCGGCGGGGCTTCGGTCGGACCATGCGTCGATGCCCGATTTCAGCACGGTCGCGCCGGCCGACCTGCCGAAGATGTTCGTCTCCGACCCGGCATGGATCGAACCCTACTGGCCGGCCGACCCTTCGCCCGAATGGCTCGCGGTGCGGCAGCGCGAATCGCAGGCCGCCTTCGCCTCGCGCGAGGACATCGCGGCCACCGACAGCGCCTTGCGCCAGGGGCTCAGGGGCTTCGAGCCCCCGACCCTGCTGCTGTGGGGGGAAGCCGACCGCATCGTCCCGCCCGGCTACGCGCAAGACTGGCAGGAGGTGCTGCCGCACGCCGATCTCGAAGTGATCCCCGGCGGCTCGCACCTGCTGCTCGACGAGTTTCCCGCAGCGGTGGACGTGCTAAGAAGCTTCCTGAGAGGTTAGGATGACCGACGCCGAAGAGATCGTCTGCGACGTGCGCGCCACGATGAAATACGTCGTGCGGGGCGAAAAAGCGACGTTCCATCCCGGCGACCGGGCCAGGAGCTACTGGCCGGTCGACGAGCACGAAGTGACAATCCGCGACGTCCGCCCGCTGCGCGACCGGCTCTCGTTCGACCGCAACGGCTTCGTGCTGGCGGACGAGCCGACCGACGTGGCCGATTTCACCGACAAGGACGCACTCGCCCGCTATTGCCGCCAGACCGAGGCGCTGGTGCGGCGGCTCACCGGGGCGGACAAGGTGGTCAGCTTCGGCCCCATCGTGCGCACCAACGCCGGCGGCGCGCATGGCCACAACCAGCCCGCGCATGGCGCGCATGTCGACTACGGAGCGCGCACCGTGGCCGATTTCACCCGCGACCTGCTGCCCGCGGATGAGGCCGAGCGGCGGCTCGCCGGGCGGCACATGCTGATCAACGTCTGGCGGCCGGTCGTGATGGTCGAATCCGCGCCGCTGGCGGTGTGCGACGCCAGCACCGTCCGGCGCGAGGATCTGTTCGACAGCGAAGTCGTCGGCGGGCTCGGCGATTTCAACCGCCGCTCGCTGTGGGGCTTCAACCTCGCGCACGATCCGGCGCACCGCTGGTACTGGGTCCCGCACATGCAGCCGTGGGAAGCGCTGGCGTTCAAGCTGTTCGACAGCGATGCGGACGCGGTGCAGTTCACCGCCCACAGCGCCTTCGAAGACCCCAACACGCCCCCCGACGCCGCGCCCCGGCAGAGCATCGAGGTCCGCACGATCGCCTATATGGGCGGTTGACCGGCGGCCGGTCTTTCGCGGCTAGCGCCGCCCCAGCGCGACCTCGCTCTCGGCCATCAGCGTGGCGATGATTTCGGCGACGGGCTCTTCCTTCGTCACCATGCCCACCGATTGCCCGGCCATCAGGCTGCCGTTCTCGACATCGCCGTCGATCACCGCGCGGCGCAGCGCGCCGGCCCAGTAGTGTTCGATCTGCAATTGCGCCTCGCCCATCTCGACGCCGCCTTCGTCGAGCAGGTTCGCCACTTCGCGCTGCTTGGCGTTGAACAGCTCGCCGCCCTTGTTGCGCAGCGCGCGCACCGGGATCACCGGCAGGCGCGGGTCGATCTGCACGCTCGCCACCGCATCGCGCGCGCCGGCGCGGAAGAACGCCTTCTTGAAATCGGCGTGGGCGATGCTCTCGGCGGCGCAGGCGAACCGGGTGCCGAGCTGCACGCCGACCGCGCCCATTTCCAGGTAGGCGGCGATCATGTCGCCCCGGCCGATGCCGCCGGCGACGAACACGATATGCTCCTCCGCCAGCTCCGGCAGGAACTCCTGCGCCAGCACGCTCGTCGCCACCGGGCCGATGTGCCCGCCCGCTTCGGACCCTTCGATCACCAGCGCATCGCCGCCCGAACGGAGCAGCTTCTTCGCCAGCGCCAGCGTCGGCGCGAAGACAATCACCTTGGCTCCGCCATGCCCGTTCTTTGGCGCCTTGATCGCCTCGACGCTGCCCTTGGGCGGGATGCCGCCCGCGAGCACCACATGGCTCACGCCATGCCTGCCGCAGACCTCGATCAGTTCGAACAGCATCGGGTGCATGGTGATGAGGTTCACGCCGAACGGCTTGCCGGTCAGCGCCCGCGTGGCGGCGATCTCGGCGTCGAGCAGGTCCGGGGTCATCGCCCCGCAGGCGATCACGCCGAAGCCGCCGGCGTTGCTGATCGCGGAAACGAGATGGCGTTCCGACACCCAGCTCATCGCCCCGCACAGGATGGCGTATTCGCTGCCGAGGAACTCCGCGCCGCGCCGCATCAGGGCGGCGGTCTTGGGATAGGCTGTCATCGCGCCGCCGCTTAGGGCCGGTAAAGCCCGGCGGCAAGCCCGCGCGACTCGCTCCGCGCCCCGCCGCGACTGATCGAATTTCTCGCACTTAGTGATGAAGCTTCATCGTTTTTCCCGATGCAATCGCGAGATTACCCTGTCGCCACAGAATCACACACCAGGAGAGACGGAACATGGACGCGAAGACAGGCTCGATCGAAGGCTGCCCGGTGCCGCACGGGGGCGGCGTGCGCGCGCTGCTCGGCCGCACCAACAAGGACTGGTGGCCGGAAATGCTGGCGACCGAGATCCTCAACCCCAACGGCCCGACCAACCCGCACGGCCCCGATTTCGACTATGCCGAGGCGTTCAATGCGCTCGACTACAATGCGCTCAAGGAAGACCTGAAGGCGCTTATGACCGACAGCCAGCCGTGGTGGCCGGCGGATTACGGCCACTACGGCCCGTTCTTCATCCGCATGGCCTGGCACGCTGCGGGCACCTATCGCACGGCCGACGGGCGCGGCGGCGCCAACAGCGGGCAGCAGCGCTTCGCCCCGCTCGATTCGTGGCCCGACAACGGCAACCTCGACAAGGCCCGCCGCCTGCTGTGGCCGATCAAGCAGAAATACGGCAGGAACGTCTCCTGGGCGGACCTCCTCATCCTCGCGGGCAACGTCGCCATCGAGAGCATGGGCGGGCCGACATTCGGCTTCGGCGGCGGCCGCGCCGACGTGTTCGAGCCCGAACGCGACATCTTCTGGGGCTCGGAAGACAAGTGGGTCAACGAAGGCGTTCAGACCCGCATCGCGCCCGAACACGGCATGCATGAGCTGGAAGGTCCGCTGGCCGCTATCCAGATGGGCCTGATTTACGTCAATCCGGAAGGGCCGGGCGGCAATCCCGATCCGTTGCAATCGGCGCGCGACATCAAGGCGACGTTCGAGCGCATGGCGATGAACCACGAGGAAACCGTGGCGCTCACCGCCGGCGGCCATACCTTCGGCAAGGCGCACGGCAACGGCGACGCCTCGCTGCTCGGCGCCGCGCCGGCGGGGGGCGATCTGGCCGCGCAGGGCTTCGGCTGGGTCAGCAGCCACGAAAGCGGCGGCATCGGCGAGCACGCTGTCACCAGCGGGCTCGAAGGCTCGTGGGTCAACACCCCGACCGAATGGAGCGAGAACTACTTCCGCCTGCTGCTCGACTACGAATACGAACTGGTCCGCTCGCCGGCCGGCGCGCAGCAGTGGCAGCCGATCGACCAGAAGCCGGAGGACATGGCCCCGGCCGCCTGGGACCCTTCGATAAAGGTCCCGACGATGATGACCACCGCCGACATGGCGCTCAAGATGGATCCGGAACTGCGCCGGATCAGCGAGAAGTTCAGGAACGATCACGAAGCGTTCAAGGACGCCTGGGCGCGCGCCTGGTTCAAGCTCACGCACCGCGACATGGGACCCAAGATCCGCTACCTCGGGCCGGAGGTTCCGGCGGAAGACCTGATCTGGCAGGATCCGGTTCCGGCCGGCGTCATGCCGTCGGATGCCGAGGTCGCCGCGGTGAAGGAGAAGATCGCGGCCAGCGGGCTGACCGTCAGCCAGCTCGTCAAGACCGCCTGGGCCTCGGCCTCGACGTTCCGCAAGTCCGACTATCGCGGCGGCGCCAACGGCGCGCGCGTACGCCTCGCGCCGCAGAAGGACTGGGAAGTCAACGAGCCACCGATGCTGGCCAAGGTGCTCGACACGCTGGACGGGCTGCGCGGCTCGATGTCGCTCGCCGATGCGATCGTGCTCGGCGGCGTAGTCGGTCTGGAACAGGCGGGGGCGACCGATGTGCCGTTTACCGGCGGCCGCGGCGATGCGACCGAAGAGCAGACCGACGCCGAAAGCTTCGCGGTGATGGAGCCGGAGGCCGATGCCTTCCGCAACTATGTCGGCAAGAAGAAGCTGGCGGTGAAGACCGAGGAAATGATGCTCGACCGCGCCAGCCTGCTGGGCCTTTCGGTGCCGGAAATGGTCGTGCTGATCGGCGGGCTGCGCGTGCTCGGCGCCAACCACGGCGAGCGCGGGCACGGGCACTTCACCCACCGCTCGGGCCAGCTCACCAACGACTTCTTCGTCAACCTGCTCGACATGACCAACGTGTGGCGGGCGGTCGAAGGCAGCGACGACGAGGAATACGTCGCCACCGATCGCGCCGGCGGCGGCGAAACCTGGCGCGCGACCCGCGCCGACCTGATCTTCGGCTCCAACGCGGAACTGCGCGCGGTGGCCGAAGTCTATGCCGAGAAGGGCGGCGAGCGGAAGTTCGTCGACGACTTCGTCAAGGCCTGGACCAAGGTGATGAACGCCGACCGGTTCGACCTTCGGTAACGACACCGCGCAACCGCAGCGCTCCGGTGACAACACGACGCCCGGCTCCGCAAGGAGCCGGGCGCTTCGTTTGCCTGTTCGCAGCCTCCTCGCCCAACCCCACCTTCGTCATCCCCGCGAAAGCGGGGACCCAGTGGGCTCTTTGCGTGGGCGCGCAACT
>JBIQKC010000048.1:0-18681 GCA_044506885.1 Sphingomonadales bacterium | reverse complement strand
GCCGGGGAGGGGAGATTCAATGTCATGAGGCGGCCCAGCGCTGGGCCGCCTCTTTTTTGCGCACCGCAAGGAGTGGCTCAGCTTACCGTCAAGTTCAGTTCGCCGTCGCCTTCGTCGACCTTGACCGTGCTGCCATCGGGCGCCTCGCCGGCGAGGATCTTTTCCGCCAGCGGATCCTGCAAATAGCGCTGCACGGCCCGCTTGAGCGGCCGCGCGCCATAGACCGGATCGTAACCCACCCGGCCGAGCCAGCGCTTGGCCGCATCGGTCAGGTCGAGCAGGATCTTGCGGTCCTTCAGCAGCTTCTGCACCCGCGCCACCTGAATATCGACGATCGGCGCCATGTGCTCCGGCGCGAGGCGGTGAAACAGCACGATCTCGTCCAGCCGGTTGAGGAACTCGGGCCGGAAATGGGCGCGGACCACATCCATCACCTGCGGCTCGACCTCCGCCACCGTCTGCCCTTCGTCAAGGTTGGACAGGAACTGGCTGCCGAGGTTGCTGGTCAGGATGATGAGCGTGTTGGCGAAGTTGACCGCCCGGCCCTGCCCGTCGGTCAGCCGCCCGTCGTCGAGCACTTGCAGCAGCACGTTGAATACGTCCGCGTGGGCCTTCTCGACCTCGTCGAACAGCACCACCTGATAGGGCCGCCGGCGCACCGCTTCGGTCAGCACGCCGCCTTCCTCATAGCCGACGTAGCCTGGAGGCGCGCCGATCAGGCGGGCCACGGAATGCTTCTCCATGAACTCGCTCATGTCAATCCGCACCATCGCGCTGTCGTCGTCGAACAGGAACTCGGCCAGCGCCTTGGTCAGCTCGGTCTTGCCCACCCCGGTCGGCCCGAGGAACAGGAACGAGCCGAGCGGCCGGTTCGGATCCTGCAACCCCGCCCGCGCGCGGCGCACGGCCTTGGACACGGCCGCCACGGCGTCTTCCTGGCCGATCACCCGCTTGCCGATGGCCTGTTCCATGCCGAGCAGCTTTTCGCGCTCGCCGGCCATCATCTTGTCCACCGGCACCCCGGTCCAGCGGCTGACGACGGAAGCGATGTCGTCCTCGGTCACTTCCTCGCGCAGCAGGGCGTTCTCCGAATGGCCCTGCGCCTCGGCAAGCTGTTTCTCCAGCTCGGGAATGCGGCCGTAGGACAGCTCGCCCGCGCGGGCGAGATCGCCCGAACGCTGCGCCTGTTCCAGCTCGATGCGCGCGGCGTCGAGCTGCTCCTTGATCTTCGCCTCGGCGTGGATCTTCTCGCGCTCGTTCTGCCAGCGCGTGGTCAGCTCGCTCGACTGCTGCTCCAGGTTGGCCAGCTCTTCCCTCAGGGCCTTGAGGCGATCCTTCGATGCCTCGTCCTTCTCCTTGGAAAGCGCCGATTCCTCGATCTTGAGCTGGATGATCCGCCGGTCGAGCGCCTCGATCTCCTCGGGCTTCGATTCCACTTCCATGCGGATGCGGCTCGCCGCCTCGTCCATCAGGTCGATGGCCTTGTCGGGCAGGAAGCGGTCGGTGATATAGCGGTTGGACAGCGTCGCCGCCGCCACGATCGCGCCGTCGGTGATGCGCACGCCGTGGTGCAGTTCGTACTTCTCCTTGATGCCGCGCAGGATGGAGATCGTGTCCTCCACGCTCGGCTCGTCGACATAGACCGGCTGGAAACGCCGTTGCAGCGCCGCGTCCTTCTCGACGTACTTCTGGTACTCGTCGAGCGTGGTCGCGCCGATGCAGTGCAGCTCGCCGCGAGCAAGCGCGGGCTTGAGCAGGTTGGAGGCGTCCATCGAGCCTTCCGATGCGCCGGCGCCGACCAGCGTGTGCATCTCGTCGATGAACAGGATGATGTCACCCTCGCCGCCCTTGACCTCGTCGAGCACGGCCTTGAGCCGCTCCTCGAACTCGCCGCGGTACTTCGCGCCGGCGATCAGTGCGCCCATGTCGAGCGACATCAGGCTGCGGCCCTTGAGGCTGTCGGGCACGTCGCCGTTGGCGATGCGCAGCGCGAGGCCTTCGACCACCGCGGTCTTGCCGGTGCCGGGCTCGCCGATCAGCACGGGGTTGTTCTTGGTCCGCCGGGCGAGGATCTGGATCGTGCGGCGGATTTCCTCGTCGCGGCCGATGACGGGGTCCAGCTTGCCGTCGCGCGCCGCCTGCGTCAGGTCGCGGGCGTACTTCTTCATCGCGTCGTAGCTTTCCTCGGCGCTGGCGCTGTGCGCCGCGCGCCCGCCGGTGGCCTGCCGGATCGCTTCCTCCAGCGCCCTGGCATCGACACCGGCTGCCTTGAGCGCCTGCCCGGCCGCCGTGGTGGAGGCCAGCGCCAGCGCCTGCAACATGCGCTGCACCGGCACAAAGCTGTCCCCTGCCTTGGTGGCAAGCTGTTCGGCCTGGTCGAGCACCCGCACCACGTCGTTGTCGAGGCCCGGCGTCTGCTGCGCCCCGCCGCCCGACACCGCCGGAATTTTCTCCAGCGCCTTGTCCACTTCGCTCACCGCGACCTGCGCGTTGCCTCCGGCGCGCTGGATAAGCTGCGCGGCCATGCCTTCGCTGTCGTCGAGCAGCGCCTTGAGCAGGTGCTCGGGCGAAATGCGCTGGTGGCTCAGGCGAATGGCTACGGTCTGCGCGGCTTGCAGGAAACCCTTCGCACGGTCGGTGAATTTTTCGAGATTCATGGCGCTCCCCTTCGTCGCCTTCAGATAGTGTTGCCTCTGCGCAACACAACTGCCGGTCAAAAAATCTCCTGCCGGGCGCGCTGAAAAATCCGCCGATTCTTAGCGATAGTCCAGCATCGCCTCATCGATCGCATGAAGGGGAACTGCCGGGGGCGGGCCATCGGGGGCAATCTCGAACAGAGCGGCGCGGCCAACGCGCCGGGGCGCGCCAAGATGCTTTTCCAACGGCGCGTACTGATCGCGCAAGCCGTAGTCATCCACCATGATGGTCGTTGCCTGGCCGGCCAATTGCGCCTGACGCGCCGATTCCAATGCGCAGGCCACCCGGAACCGGCCATCGACAAGCACGAAGTCGGGAAACCGGTTCCGTTCGGCAATCCGGGCGAATGGCAGCGCGATGTATCTGCGCCACCGCGCAAGACGGGCGGGGGTCGGTCGCTTGAATGCCGGATAACCCCATTCGACCGTAAGGCCGATGTCGGCGTGTATTTGCGTGACGCGATGGCCGGCGGCGAGCTTGCGCGAGACTGCGCGCAGAAAATACGCATCGTTGTCGACGGAAATCGTCTCCAGCCCGAGGCGGCTGGCCAGCACGGTCGATCCGCCGCTGCCGAATTCGAGGTAGAATCCGGACCTGGCGAGATAGTCGCGAAGCGCTACCGTGGCTTCGTCGTCGAGAAACGGCTCATCGGCAATCGAGAAGCCCTGTACGCGCTGCGCCCAGTAAAACTGCGCGAGCTCTCGCGCGCGCTTCCATGTGCCGGTCATTATGGCCGCCCCGATTCCGTGCCAGTTTCGAGGCGACGCAGTATCAGAGCCGCCTTGCCAAAAAAAGAATCGGGCCGAAGCCACCGGTTCAGTCCGGCCGCCACTCCCGCGCCAGCGCGTCGAGCAGGCGCACGCCATAACCGGTCATTCCCTTGGGCGTGAGCGGGCCGCCGCTGCTCTCCATCGTCGGAGCCATGTCGATATGGGCCCAGGGCATGTCCTCGTCGATGAACGCCTCGATGAAATGCGCGCCGGAGCTTGCCCCCGGCGCCGGGCTGGTGCCGGAGTTCTTGACATAGGCAATGTCCGAACGGACCGCCTTGGCGTAGTTCGGATGCAGCGGCAGCCGCCAGACCGGCTCTCCCACACGTTCGGCCACGTCCTCGATCCGCTCGGCGATGGCGTCCTCGCGCGCGAACAGGCCGGCGAATTCCGGGCCCAGCGCCGAAACCGCCGCGCCGGTCAGCGTGGCGATGTCGACGATGGCGAAGGGCGCGCGCTTCTCCGCCACGTACTGCACCGCGTCCGACAGCACGAGCCGTCCTTCGGCGTCGGTGTTGACGATCTCGATCGTCTTGCCGCCCATCGTGCGCACCACGTCGCCGGGGCGCTGGGCATTGCCGTCGGGCATGTTTTCGGCCAGCGCCGCCACGGCCACCGCATGCACCGACGCACGCGTGCGGGCGAGCGACAGCACCGCGCCGACCACCGCCGCCGCGCCCGACATGTCGGCCTTCATGTCCTCCATGCCCGATCCGGACTTGATCGACAGGCCGCCGCTGTCGAAAGTGATGCCCTTGCCGACGAGCGCCAGCGGCGCGCCGCCCGCACCGCGATAGGTCACCAGCAACATCCGCGAACCGCGCGGCGAGCCCTGCCCGACGCCGACGATCGCGCCCATGCCGAGCGCGCGCATCGCCGCTTCGTCGAGCACTTCGATCTCGACATTCGCCACCCCGCGAAACGCCTCGCGCGTACGCTCGACGAAGCTTTCCGGATAGACCACGCTCGGCGGCTCGTTGATCAGGTCGCGCGCGAAGCGCACCCCTTCCGCCACGCCCGCCTGCCGCGCCTGGTATCCGGCGCGCGCCGCCCCGGCATCGGCCAGCACCAGCGTGGCGGGCTGGGCCGGCGGCGGCTCGTCGCCGCGGTCCTTGTAGCGGTCGAAGCGATAGCCGCCGATGCGATAGCCGAGCGCCGCCTCGGCCGCCGCCTCCGCGCCGGGCAGGCCGACGATGGCGATGGGGGCATCCTCGCCCGCCAGTTCCTGCGCCGCCCTGCCGCCGGCCTTGGCGAAATCGAGCGGCTTCGGTTCCTCCCCAACGCCGAGCAGCACCAGCCGCGCCCGGCCGCCGATGCCGCGCAGCGACAGCGTCTCCCCCGCCGCGCCTTCGAATTCCGCGCCGGCAATGGCCGCTTCCACGCTGGCGCGTTCGGCCGCGGACAGCGGCAGGCCCTGCGGCAGCGCGGCCGATCCGGTCACGATCGCCAGCACCGCTTCGGCGGGAATCGCGCTGGCGAACTCGATCGGCCGTTCGGCGCTGTTCGCCGCTTCGCCGGGCGCGATGCCCGAACCCGTCACCGTCTGCGATTGCGCTCCCGCCAGCGGCGCGGCGGTCAGCGCAAGGGCGATCAACGAGGCACGGACAACGCGAGAAATGGCCATGGGGGTCTCCGGATGGGAATAAGTGAAACTAACTTCACTCGAGTTCCGGAAGCAAGGGGCCGCAGTCCCGCTCTGGCAAACCGCCAACGGGGCTCGACCAACGGCATCCATGAAGGCTGTTCCATCGCGTCGGTCGTGCTATCGGATACAGATGAAACCACTTCGCAGCCTGCTCGCCGCGGCGCTTCCCTTCGCGCTGCTTACCGCCGCCCCCGCTCCGGCGCAGGGGCCCGAACCGGCGCCGCTGTCCGCGCTCGTCGCCGAAGTCGACATTCCCTACGAAACCTTCACGCTTGAAAACGGCCTGACCACGATCGTCCACACCGATCGCAAATCGCCGATCGTGGGGGTGACGATCTACTACCGCGTCGGCTCCAAGCATGAGCCGCGCGGCCGCACCGGTTTCGCGCACCTGTTCGAGCACCTGATGTTCGGCGGCAGCGAGAACGTGGAGAACTTCGACATCCCGCTCGAGGCGGCCGGCTCGACCAGCACCAACGGCTCCACCTGGTACGACCGCACCAACTACGTCGAAACCGTGCCCACGGGCGCGCTCGACCTGGCGCTGTTCATGGAAAGCGACCGCATGGGCCACCTGCTCGGCGCGGTCACCCAGGACAAGCTCGACAAGCAGCGCGGCGTTGTCCAGAACGAAAAGCGCCAGGGCGACAACGCTCCCTATGGCCTCGTCGAATACAAGATCGGCGCCGCGCTGTTTCCGGTCGGCCATCCCTATCGCCATTCCACCATCGGCTCGATGGCGGACCTCGACGCCGCCAGCATCGCCGACGTGCGCAAGTGGTTCACCGACAACTACGCGCCCAACAACGTGGTGCTGGCGCTGGCCGGCGACATAGACGCCGCCACCGCCCGGCCGATGGTCGAACGCTGGTTCGGCGATATTCCGCGCGGACCGGACGTGGCGCAGCCACAAGCGGAGCCGGTGACGCTAGCCGCCCCCACGCGCGAGGAAATGACCGACCAGGTGCCGGTCACGCGCATCACGCGCTACTGGACCGGGCCGGCCCTGACTCATGCCGACGCCGTGCCGCTCGCCGTGGGCATGCACGTGCTCGGCGGGCTCGAAAGCTCGCGCCTCGACAATGCGCTGGTTCGCGGCGCGGGCCTGGCGGTGAGCGTGTCCGCCGACGCGCAGCAGCATGAACAGCTCTCGTTCGTGGGCGCGTCGATGGACGTAAAGCCGGGCATCGACGCCGCCAGGGCGGAAGCCGCCTTCGACGCCGAGATCGCCCGCCTGCTTGCCGAAGGCCCGACGCAGGATGAACTGACGCGCGCCGCCACGCAGATCGTCTCCGCGCAGATCGGCGCGCTCGAACTGGTCGGCGGCTTTTCCGGCAAGGGCGCGACGCTGGCGGAGGGCCTGCTCTATGCCGGCGATCCGGCCAACTACCGCAAGGAGCTGGAACGCCTCGCCGCCCTCACGCCGGAGGAAGTGCGCGCGGCGATGCAGCGCTGGCTGTCCCGCCCCGCCTACACGCTGACCGTCGTTCCCGGCGAACGCACGGAAGACGGCGCGCTGATGGGCGGCTGGGGCGATGAAAGCGCGACGCCTCCACCCGAACCGGACGCCAAGGCGCCGCCTCCGCCGCTGGCGCGCGGCCCGGCGCGCGAAGCGCCGCCCGTCGCCCCGGTCGGCGAACTGACCTTCCCCACCGTGGAGCACGCGAACCTGTCCAACGGCATTCCGGTCACGCTCGCGCGCCGCACGGCGATCCCCAAGGTCAGCCTCGCGCTCGCGTTCGACGCCGGCAACGCGGCCGACGGCGGCGCGCGGGCCGGCGCCCAGTCGCTGATGATGGAACTGCTCCAGGAAGGCACCGAAACGAAGAACGCCGAAGAAATCGCCATCGCGCAGGAACGGCTCGGCGCCGCCATCGGTGCGGGCGCTTCGACCGATTCCAGCACCGTGTCGATGACCGCGCTGACGGCCAACCTCGCGCCGTCGCTCGATCTGATGGCGGAAATCGTCCGCCGGCCTGCCTTCGCGCCCGACGACGTGGCGCGGGTCAAGGACCAGCGACTGGCCGCCATCGCCCAGGCGCGGGCGGAGCCGCTCAGCCTCGCCTATCGCGCGCTCGGCCCCGTCGTATACGGGCCGGAGCATCCCTACGGCTCGGTTGGCGGCGACGGTCTGCCGGACGTCATCGAGGCCCTGACGCCCGAAACGCTGCGCGCCGAGCACGCCCGCTGGATACGCCCCGACATCGCCCGCCTCACGGTGGTCGGCGACGTGACGATGGAACAGTTGCTGCCGGTGCTGGAACGGGCGTTCGGCCAATGGGCCGTCCCGGCGTCTCCGGCCCCGGTCAAGGACCTCGCCGCCCCCACTCCGCCGCCCACGCGCAAGCTGCTGGTGGTTGACCGGCCGAACTCGCCGCAATCGGTGCTGCTGCTCGCGCGCGTGCTGCCGCTCACCGGCACGCAGCAGGGCATGGAGCCGCTCGACCTCGCCAATCAGGTCATCGGCGACGGCTTCCTCTCCCGCCTCAACATGCACCTGCGCGAGGACAAGGGCTGGACCTACGGCATCCGCAGCTCGCTCTCGGGCGTCACCGGCCCGCGCACCTTCGGCATCGTCACTCCGGTCCAGAGCGACCGCACCGCGGATTCCATCCGCCTGATCCTCGACGATGTCGCCGCCTTTGCCGGCGGCGCGGCCACGGTCGACGAAACCGAGCTGCAACGCGTCACCGACGGCAATATCCGCGGGTTGCCGAACTCCTACCAGACCAACGGCCAGGTCCTCGGCGCGCTGCTCGCCAACCAGCAGTTCGGCCGCCCGGACGATTATCAGGCGCGGTTGCCCGGCATCTACCGCGCCATCGACGCGGCGAAGATCGACGCCGCCGCGGGGCAATACTTCTCGCCCGAGAATCTCGCGATCATCGTCGTCGGCGACCGCCAGCAGATCGACGACCAGCTCGCCACGCTGGGAATGGAGATCGAATACCTGAACGCGGAGGAGCTGTAAGGGCGTCGCGCGCCGGTTCCCCTTCCTCCCTCCCCTGAAGGGGAGGGGCTTGATAACCGGCCGCGCCCCGATCCGGACCTACCCCAGCTTCCCGCGCAGCGCCTCGTACGCCGCTACCGCCACCGTGTTCGACAGGTTGAGCGAGCGGATATGCTGCGAGCGCATCGGCAGCCGGAACATCCGGTCCGCAAGCGGCTCGGCAACTTCCTCGGGCAGTCCTTTCGTCTCGCGGCCGAACACGAGGTAGGCGTCGTCCGGATACGCAGACTCGTCGTAGAGCCTGGCCCCATACTCCTCGAACAGGAACAATTGCTCCCGGCGCGGCGCCCGCTCGGCGATGAAAGCGTCCCAGCTCGCAAACTCCGCCAGCCGCACATGCCGCCAATAATCGAGACCCGTGCGGCGCACCTGCTTGTCCGAAATCTCGAACCCCAACGGGTGGATCAGCACCAGCTCCATATCCAGTGCCACGCAGGTCCGCCCGACCGCGCCGGTATTGTGCGGGATCTCGGGATGGACGAGAACGACGGCGAGCCCCACGCGAACCGCGTCAGATCGCCGGGCGGTAGTTCGGATCGCGCAGCGTCAGCATATAGACGACCAGCGCATCGACCTCCGGCCCTTCGAGGTAGAACTCCATCTCTTCCGGATAATTGTGCGCATCGCGCAGCCAGCCGCCAAGCGTCCCGTCGGTCAGCCCCTGCTGGTTGACAATGGCCGCGAACGGCGGCGCATCGGGATTGGGCGAAACCCCATGCCGCTCCACCGCATGACACCCGCCGCACGACGCCTGCGCGAAGGCCAGGCCCGGATGCCGCTCCGGCGGCACGGACTGGCAGGCGGCGAGGCAAGCCGCGAAAGCGGCGGCCAGTCCCATCCTTGCTCTTGCCCGCAGAACAAACGTCATTGTCGTATCCTTGGCCGCAACCCTTGCGCGTTCCGGCGCCTTAGCCGCTCACACCCAGCAAGGCGGGCAACTCGTTCATGCGGTGGAACGGGTGAGCGCCGCAATCCGCCATCCGCTCGGCATCGTCGGCCACACAGAACCCGAAAACCTCCATTCCCGCCGCCACGGCGGCATCCGCTCCTGTCCGGGTATCCTCGACCACGGCGCATTTCGACGGATCGACACCACAGGCGGCCGCCGCATGGAGGAAGATGTCAGGAAAGGGCTTGGGTCTCTCAACGCTCTTTACGGAAAATATCCGCCCCTCGAAATAGCGCAGCAGGCCAGTGGCGGTAAGCGTGGTCATCATCTTCTCGGGCGGGCCCTGGGATGCCACGCATATCGCCTGCCCTGCTTCGTAAAGGCCGCGAACCACGTCTCCTGCGCCGGCGATCGGCCTTACCCGTTCCGCCAGAGCCGGAAGGATCCGCGCGTAGTAGTCTTCATACCAGTTTTCCGGCAGTTCGATGGCGTGAGCGGCCTTCGCGGTCTCTCTTATGCCTTGCACCGATTGCCCGACGAATGCGGCCAGCGCCGTTTCCGCAGTGAATGCGCCACCGTGCCTGCAAAGGATTTCAGCGAGCACCTCGTTCGCTATCGCCTCGCTATCCACGAGAACGCCATCGCAATCGAAAATCACAAGATCGAAGCGCGCGCGGTTCATCGTGCCGCAGCCGCTATGCCAGCTTCGCCCGCAATACCTCGTTGACCACCTGCGGGTTGGCCTTGCCCTGCATGGCCTTCATCGTCTGGCCGACGAAGAAGCCGAACAGGGCCTCTTTCCCGGCCCTGAACTGCTCCACCTTGTCGGCGTTGTCGGCCAGCACCTTGTCCACCGCCGCTTCGATCGCGCCGCTGTCCGATTCCTGCTTCAGCCCCTCGCGCTCGACGATGGCAGCAGCGCCGTCGCCGGTGGCGATCATCGTTTCCAGCACCTGCTTGGCGATGGAGCCGGAAATGGTGCCCTTGCCCACCAGCGCCAGCAGCTCCGCGCCCTTCTCGGGCGTCACCGGACTCGCCTCCAGTTCATGCCCGGCCTTGTTGAGCGCGCCGAACAGTTCTGAAATCAGCCAGTTGGCCGCCTGCTTCGCCACGTCGGCGGGCGGCTTGCCCTGCGCGGTGGCGGTGGCCAGCAACAGCGCCTCGAACCAGCGCGCGGTTTCCACTTCGGCGGTGAGAACCGCCGCGTTGTAGGCGGAAAGGCCCAGTTCCTCCTCGTACCGCCGGCGCTTGGCATCGGGCAGTTCGGGCAGGCTTTCGCGGCATTCGTTCAGGAACGCCTGGTCCAGTTCCAGCGGCAGCAGGTCCGGATCGGGGAAATAGCGGTAATCGTGCGCGTCTTCCTTGCTGCGCATCGAACGCGTCGTGCCCGTGCCTGGATCGAACAACCGGGTTTCCTGCACCACCGTGCCGCCGTCCTCGATCAGGTCCACCTGCCGACGCGCCTCGTGCTCGATCGCCTGCATGACGAAGCGCACCGAGTTGACGTTCTTCGTCTCCGTCCGCGTGCCGAATTCCTCGCCCGGCTTGCGCACGGAAACGTTCACGTCCGCGCGCATGGAGCCTTCCTCCATGTTGCCGTCGCAACTGCCGACATAGCGCAGGATGGAGCGCAGCTTGCGGACATAGGCCCCGGCTTCCGCCGGGCTGCGCATGTCGGGCCGGCTGACGATCTCCATCAGCGCCACGCCAGAACGGTTCAGGTCCACGTAGGACATGCTCGGGTGCTGGTCGTGCATCAGCTTGCCCGCGTCCTGCTCCACATGGATGCGCTCGATGCCGATCATCTTGTCTTCGGGAATCCCGGCCTTCTCGTCCGCCTCGATGACCAGCCGTCCCTCGCCCACCAGCGGGTGGTAGAGCTGCGAAATCTGGTAGCCCTGCGGCAGGTCGGCATAGAAGTAGTTCTTGCGGTCGAACCGACTCCAGGCGTTGATCTGCGCCTCTATCGCCATGCCGGTGCGCACCGCCTGGCGGATGCACTCGCGGTTCGGCACCGGCAGCATTCCCGGCATCGCCGCATCGACCAGGCTGACCTGGCTGTTCGGCTCGGCCCCGAAAGCCGTACTTGCCCCGCTGAATAGCTTGGCGTTGGAAGTAACCTGCGCGTGGACCTCGAGGCCGATCACGACCTCCCATTCGCCGGTGGCGCCGTGGATGCGATAAGTAGTCATGCGCCGCAGATAATCGGGAACGTGAGGGATGAACAGGGGCCTCGCTCCGTGCCGTGCGTGGGGGCGCCGAGCCGCCACATCCGCATTGCGCGCGCCGCCCGTGTCATCCACTGTCGAAGGATGGGCTGTTCTTTTTGCACGAGGTTCGCGTGATCTTCTCGCACTATGATCGTATTCGCATCGTGAACCTCGAAACCCGGACCGACCGGCGTCGGGAAATGGAACAGGAACTCGCGTCCGTCGGCCTGCAAGGCGACACACGGGTGGCCTTCTTTCCCGCTTACCGCTTCGACGATCCGGGCCCCTTTCTGCGCGTCGGTTCGCGCGGCGCGTTCCATAGCCATCTGACCATCCTGAAAGAGGCGGCCGATGCGGGAGAGAGCGTCCTTATCCTTCAGGACGACTGCAATTTCCTTCCTGAAACAAGAACCTACGCGTTTCGCGATTTCCCGGATGTGTTTTACGGAGGATATGAAGCCGCCGATCCGGCCGACCTTGCGAACAGCGATATTATCGGCGCGCATTTCATGGGATTTTCGGCCGAGGCCGCCCGCAAGGCAGCGATTTATCTTGAAGCATTCCTGGAACCGGATTTCGTCCCGGATCCCGTCGCCGCGCAAGCGCCCGGCTTCGATCCCGCGGTCAAGCCTCCTATCGACGGCGCACTGGTCTGGTTCCGCCGCAAGCACCCGGAACTCGGCACCCAATTCGCGATGCTCAGTACGCAACGGTCGTCACGCACGGACATCGGGAATCTTCGCTTCTTCGACCGTATCTGGGGCCTGAAACAGATGGCCGCGATCGCACGGGCGGCGAAACGGGCGAGCGGGCGAAAGAACTGACCGATCGGCGCCGATCGGCCCTCTTACCACCACTTGTCCGGCCTGGCGCCGAACTCCGCCCGCTGCTCGATCGCCAGCGCGGCGTCGAGCACGCCTTGCTCGTCGAACGCGCGGCCGATCACTTGCAGCCCCAGCGGCAGTCCTTCCGAATTGAGCCCGGCGGGCACGCTCATCGCCGGTAGCCCGGCAAGGCTGGCGGGGACGGAAAACACGTCGTTGAGATACATCGCCAGCGGATCGTCCAGCTTGTCGCCAAGGGCGAAGCTGGCGGTCGGCGTGGTCGGGGCCAGCAGCACGTCCACTTCGGCAAAGGCCCGCTCGAAATCGCGGGCGATCAGCGCGCGGACCTTCTGCGCCTGCGTGTAATAGGCGTCGTAGAACCCGGCCGAGAGCACGTAAGTCCCGATCAGGATGCGGCGCTTGACCTCGTCGCCGAACCCGGCGGCGCGGGTGGCGGCGTACATCTCCTGCAAGTTCGCCCCGTCCGGCAACTCACGCAGGCCATAACGCACGCCGTCATAGCGGGCGAGGTTGCTCGACGCCTCCGCCGGGGCGACGATGTAGTAGGCCGGCAGCGCGTATTTCGTATGCGGCAGGCTCACGTCCACCACCTCGGCACCTGCGTCCTTCAGCCAGGCGATCCCGTCGTCCCAGCTCTTGAGGATTTCCGCGTCGGTCCCGTCCATCCGGTATTCGCGCGGAATGCCGACCTTCCTGCCGTTCAGGTTCGCGTCGAGCGAGGCGCTCCACTCGGGAACCGGCATGTCGAGGCTGGTCGAATCCTTGGGATCGAACCCGGCCATCGCTTCCAGCATGATCGCGCAATCGGTCACGTCTCGCGCCATCGGCCCGGCCTGGTCGAGCGAACTGGCGAAAGCGACGATGCCCCAGCGGCTGCACCGCCCGTAAGTCGGCTTGATGCCCGAAATGCCGGTGAAAGCCGCGGGCTGGCGGATCGAGCCGCCGGTGTCGGTTCCGGTCGCCGCCGGACACAGCCGCGCCGCCACCGCCGCGCTGCTGCCGCCAGACGAGCCGCCGGGGGCCAGCGCAGCGTTGCCGCCCTTGGTCCGCCAGGGCGAGATCACGTTGCCGAAATACGACGTCTCGTTGGACGAGCCCATCGCGAACTGGTCGAGGTTGAGCTTGCCAAGCATTCCCGCGCCCGCATCCCACAACTTCTGGCTGACGGTGCTTTCGTATTCGGGCACGAAGCCTTCCAGGACATGGCTCGCCGCCGTGGTCTGCACGCCGCGCGTGGCGAACAGGTCTTTCATCCCGATCGGCACGCCCGCCATCTTGCCCAGCGGCTTGCCCGCCGCACGGTCGGCATCGACCCGTTCCGCCGCCTCCAGCGCCTTCTCCGGCGTGGCGACGATAAAGGCGTTGAGCGCGCTCGCGGCGGCGACATTGGCGTTGAACGCTTCCGCCACCTCGCGCGCGGTGAAATCGCCCGCGGCGACCCCGTCGCGGATCGCCGCGACGCCCAGTTCGGTGAGATCCGTCATACCTCCCCTCCCGCTTGCGGGAGGGGCCGGGGGTGGGCATGTCCGAGGCTGGCCCACTGGCCCACCCCTGACCCTTCCCGCAGGCGGGAGGGGGACATCGTCGTCGTGAACCGCACCATCACTCGATCACCTTCGGCACGCCGTAGAACCCGTGCTCCGCAACCGGCGCGTTGGCCAGAACCTCGTCGCGCACGCCGCCGCCGGTCAGCGGGTCGGCATCGACCACATCGTCGCGCAGGCGCAGCTTCTGCGGGATCACCGCCGTCATCGGCTCGACCCCGGTCACATCGACTTCGCCGAGCTGCTCGACCCAGCCGAGGATGGCGTTCAGTTCGGGCGCCATCCGGTCGAGCTCGTCCTCGCCCATCCGGATGCGCGCGAGGCCGGCGATCTTCGCCACTGTTTCGCGGGTGACTGACATGGGCCGCGCGTTAGCGGGACGCCCCGCACGCTTCAAGCTAATCGGTGGTGGTCACGGTGATGAGCAGGTTCTCGACATTGGCGTTCGACAGACCGCCTTCCCCAAGTGGAAAATCGAGCGGCTCGCCATCGATGAATATGTATCGCTTCTCGACAGTGCGGATTTCGACTTGCGAGCCGGCTTTGTAAGCGCCCGGTGCCCGGTCGGAACCGTACCGCCGGTTTTCGACGAGATCGGCTTTCGTGTCCGGAAGGACCACCTCCTCGAAACTGCGATCTTGCACGATGGCCACTCTTCGCTTGCCCTCGGCCGCATCTCCGATCTCCAATGCCATGCACTGTTCCCGACAAGTCCAGGCGTTCGACCGGAGATAATCGACAACGAGTTGGCGCAGTTCAGGGTCGTCCGGCTGCACAGCAAGTTCGAAGTCCGCTTCATCCCTGATTTCACGCGCCCATCCGTAAGGCCGTTGGGTCTGCTTCAAGGCAACACCCGCCAGTTCGGCAGCCTCATCGTCGCCCTCCGCCAACCGCTCCAGCGCCCGCCGCCCCGGCTCGCCGAAGTCCCAGCGCAGCGCCGAGTAATCGAACATCTCGGGCGAGACCTTGCCGCTTTCCAGCCGCGCCAACTGGTTGCGGGTCGAAACTGCCCCGAAATCGAAGATCGGCAGCGCCAGCAGGATCGCCAGGACGCAGACGAACAGCCCGAGGTGGAAGTTCGCCCGGCGCGCCTTTTCCGCCCAGCCGCCCTTGCGCCCGCGCGCCAGCGCGATCCAGAAGCCGATGCCATAGGCCAGCGCCACCACGATGGCGACCACCCCCCACAGTCGCTCCGGCGACAGGCCGTGCTGGTTCAGCCGCAGCCCCATCGAAACGGCGGCGAACACCGCCAGCGGCAGGATCACCCCCGCCAGCACCAGCGCCGCCAGGCGCATCGCGCGGTTACGGCTCATCGCCGCGTCTTCGTAGCGAACGATCGCGCTCGCCAGCACCCACGCCCCGGCGGCGCAGGTCAGCAGCACCGGGGTGGCGCTGCGGGTCGCTTCCCACAGCACCTGCGGGCCGGATACGACAGTGGCCAGCAGGAACAGCAGCAGCCCGAGCGACACCGGCGCCGCCAGCAACGACAGCACCAGCAGCACCACCGATTGCAGCGTGCCCAGCACCTTCAACTGGTTGCGCAACGTCCCCAGCGCCGCGCCGAAGGCGAGGCCGGAGAAGGTCCAGCCGAACCAGCCTTCGTTCATCGCATCGCGCAGCAGGTCGATCTTCAGCAGGTGAAACAGCTCTGACAGGATCACCAGCACCAGCCACGAAAGTCCCGTGAAGGCCAGCGCCCCGGCCGCGCAGATGGCGTCGGTCCAGACATGCCGGTGCAGGTCGGCATAACTCGTCGCCATCCGCCGCTTCAGGAACCCCGCCTGGAACAGCGGCAGCGCCAGCGCGCTCGCCACCACGCCGGCCGCAAAGCCGTACTGCTCGTCGGGCAGGTATTCGCCATAGCGCACCGCGCGCCACGCCAGCCCGGCCATGACCACGCCCACCGCCAGCGCGAACAGCGCCGGAGCCTTCCACCGCCCCTCCTCCACTGTGAAGGCAACCGCGATTCCGCCGAAGAACAGGAACGCGGCCGCCGCCATTTGCCACGGCACGTCGTCGTTGCCGCCGGTGACCAGATGGATCAGCAATCCGGCCAGGCCCAGCAGCCCCGCCAGCAGCCATGGCCTCAACGGCCAGTCGCGCAGCGCTGCCTGCCCGTCGGTCGCTCCCGCTTCGGCGACATCGCCCGTCACGCTCTCATCGGCCATGGCCGCATCCCTTTGCTCTCCCGCGCGTCATCATGCCGCCAAATCGGGCAGGATGCATGCGCAAAGAACGCCGGGCTTGCCGGAACGTGTCGGTCCGCGCGGACCGCCGCCTCAGTGCGCCTTGATGTAGTCGATGATTTCCTGGCGCTTGGCGGCGTCCTTGACCCCGCCGAAGGCCATCTTGGTGCCCGGCACGGTGCCGCGCGGATCGGCGAGGTATTTGTCGAGGTTGGCCTGGTTCCAGGTCAGGCCCGAATCGATCATCGGCTGGCTGAATTCGAAACCGGGCACTTCGCCGGCCTTTTCGCCCCAGATACCGGCGAGCGAGGGACCGAGGCCGTGCTTGCCCGGCTCCATCGAATGGCACGCCTTGCAGACGGCGAACGACGCCGGCTCCTCGACCTCGGCGGAGGCCGTGGGCGTGGCCGCCGGCGAAGGCGTGGGGGCCGGTTCGGGCGTCGGAGCATCCGACGGCGCCGCATCCGGCGAGGGCGTCTCCGTCGTCGTGACCGCCGGAGTTGCCGCCGTCTCGGGCATCGCGCCGCCGGCTGCCGGCGCGGCCGGCTCCTTGGCCTGTTCCGCGCCGCCGCCGCACGCGGCGAGCACCAACACGAGCGCAAGCGCGCCGGCGAACTTGGGGGACAACGTCATGCAGGCATTCCTCGAAAACCGGATTTTCGATCCGCCTCTATCGCCGGAATCGCGTGAGAGAAAGGTCTGGCGGCAACGCTTTGTCGCCGGAGCAAAGCGCGAAGCGGGACGGCTTGTGGCTTCGGGGCCGCACAGACGCGGATTGTTGTCACACAGGCCGGCTACGGCTTCCGGGCGACCGCGCACGCGCCTATCCGGGCCGGCTTCATGTTCGGTGAATCACCTTCGTCATGGCGCGGGGAAACGGCCGCGACCCTGCGTCTGGCGGGGCCGCTGGCGGCCGCCAACCTGTTGCAGATGCTGGTCTATGCGATGGACGTGATCTTCGTCGCCCGGCTGGGCGAGGAAGCGCTGGCCGCGTCCAGCCTGGCGATCGCGCTGTTCGGGCTGATGATCTGGTGCTTCAACGGCCTGACCGGGATGGTCGCGGCGTTGATCGCCGCGGAACTGGGCCGTCATCGGCACGCGGTACGCGAAGTGCGGCGCAGCACGCGGATGGCGCTATGGCTGGGCGTCGTCTGTGGCCTTGCGGGCATGCTGGTATGCCTGTTCGGGCGCGAGATCATGCTCGCTGCCGGACAGGAACCGCGCGTCGCCGAGCGCGCCGGCGATTTCCTGCGCATCATCATGTGGGCGATGGCGCCGATGGTCTTCGCCAACGTGCTGCGCAACTTCGTCGCCGCGCTCGGCCGCCCGGTCTTCGCCACCGCGATCACCGCGCTCGCCGTGCTGGTCAGCGCGCTGGCGAATTACGCCTTCGTCTTCGGTCGTCTCGGCGCGCCGGCGCTGGGGCTGGAAGGATCGGCGCTGGCGAGCGTGATAACCGCCGTATTCATGCACGCCGCCTATGTCGCCGCCATTGCCGGCGACCGGCGGCTGCGGCGCTATCGCGTGTTCGGCAACTGGTGGCGGCCCGAATGGCCGCGGCTGCGCGAACTGATCCGCACCGGCGCGCCGGTCGCCCTGACCATCCTTGCCGAAGCGGGGCTGTTCAGCGGCGCCGCCTTCCTGATGGGCCTGATCGGCGCATCGCAGCTCGCCGGCCACGCCATCGCGCTGCAAGTCGCCGCGCTGGCGTTCCAGATCCCGTTCGGCATCGGCCAGGCGGCCACGATCCGGGTCGGCTATCACTACGGCGCGCGCGATGCGCTCGCGCTCGGCCGCGCCGGCTGGGTCGCGATAGCGCTCGGCGCGGGGTTCATGGTCCTGACCGCTTCGATCATGCTGTTCGCGCCCCGGCTGGTGCTGGGCATCTACGTCGATACCGAAGCGCCCGCGAACGCCGCGCTGATGGGCTATGCGATGCAGTTCATGCTTGTCGCCGCTGCGTTCCAGCTGTTCGACGGGCTGCAAGCGGTCGCCGCCGGAGCCTTGCGGGGCCTGCGCGATACGCGGACACCGATGCTGTTCGCGCTGTTCGGCTACTGGGTTCCCGGCCTCGGAGCCGCGATCGGTCTCGGCTTCTTCACATCGCTTGCGGGACTCGGCATATGGATCGGGCTTGCCGTCGGCCTGATCGCGGTCGCGCTGCTGATGCTCCAGCGCTGGGCCCGCCGCGCGCAGCTCGGCCTGCTGCCCGCCTGACCGAAATCTTCGCGTCCGGGTGTTGACGCACCCCGCCGACCGACCCATATGCGCGCCGCTGGCACTCTCATGTCGAGAGTGCCAATCGCGTTCAACATCAACTATGGAAGAGGTCACAACGATGGCATTCCGTCCGCTGCACGACCGCGTTCTGGTCCGCCGCATCGAGGCCGAGGAAAAGACGGCCGGCGGCATCATCATTCCCGACAGCGCCAAGGAAAAGCCGAGCGAGGGCGAAGTCGTCGCCGTCGGTTCGGGCGCGCGCTCCGAAGACGGCAAGATCACCCCGCTCGACGTCAAGGCCGGCGACCGCGTGCTGTTCGGCAAGTGGTCGGGCACCGAGGTCAAGCTCGATGGCGAAGACCTGCTGATCATGAAGGAAAGCGACATCATGGGGATCGTCGGCTGATCCAGGCCGGGCGCCGATCCCAAGCCTCGCGCTGGCCCATGGTCACCGCGAACATTCGGAACATTCAGGTATGAAAGGTTAGTCACATGGCTGCCAAGGACGTCAAATTCTCGCGCGACGCGCGCGAACGCATCCTCAAGGGCGTGGACACGCTCGCCAACGCGGTGAAGGTCACGCTCGGCCCCAAGGGCCGCAACGTGGTAATCGACAAGAGCTTCGGCGCGCCGCGCATCACCAAGGACGGCGTCACCGTCGCCAA
>JBIQKC010000047.1:0-19099 GCA_044506885.1 Sphingomonadales bacterium | reverse complement strand
ACGAGCCCGAACTCAAGATCATCGACGTGTTCATCTGCAAGCTGCGCAAGAAGCTTTCGAGCGCCTGCGGCGGCGAGAACTACATCGAGACCGTCTGGGGCCGCGGCTACGTGCTGCGCGATCCGGGCGAAGAGGCCGAAGCGGCCTGATACCCGAAACCCTCCTGGCGTGATCGAGAGCCGCCCCGGGCCTTGCTTCGGGGCGGTTTCTTGTTAGCGGCGCACTGTTTCAACGCTTCGCGCTACTTGAGCGCGAGTTGGCTTGCGCTAAGGCGCGAACCGTAATGACCGCACACAAACCCGGCGACCCGACCACGCTCAACCGGCTCTACGGCCGCTCGAAGGGCAAGGCCCTGCGCGCCGGGCAGCAGGCGCTGGTGGACGGGCTGTTGCCACGGATCGCCGTGCCGGCGGAAGGCCCGGTCACCGCCGAGCGACTGTTCGGGCAGGATTGCCCGCTGCATTTCGAGATCGGCTTCGGCGGCGGCGAGCACCTGGCGGCGCGGGCCGACATGCTGCCCGACCACGGCTTCATCGGCTGCGAGCCGTTCGTGAACGGCGTGGCGCAGGCGCTGACGCACGTGTCGGGCGATGGCGGCGCGCATCCGCCGATCGGCAATGTCCGCCTGCATCATGGCGATGCGCTGGAGGTGCTGGCGCGCGTGCCCGACGGGGCGCTGAGCTTCCTCTACCTGCTTCACCCGGACCCCTGGCCCAAGGCGCGCCACGCCAAGCGGCGGATGATGAACGACGGGCCGGTGGACATGTTCGCCGCCAAGCTCAGGCCCGGCGGCGAATTCCGCTTCGGCACCGATCATCCGGTCTACCTGCGCCACGCGCTGATGGTGATGCGGCGGCATGGGGAGCAGTTCGAATGGCTGGCCGAAGGCCCGGCAAGCTGGCAGGTCCGCCCCGGCGGCTGGACCGAGACCCGCTACGAAGCCAAGGCCCGCCGGCTGGGGCACGAGGTGTGGTACTTCCGGTACCGGCGGAAATAGCCCCCTCGCCCTCGCTGTGGTCAGTCGCGCTTCTTCTTCGAGCTGAAGTGCGAGCCGCCGCCGAGCACGCAAACGCCGAGGAAGAACCCGAAATCGTACCACCCGCCGCTGTTGGGCACCGCATAGACGGCGATTTCGGGCGAGAACAGCGAGCCGATCCAGGCGAACGGGAAGATGAACCCGTGCCACAGGCCCCACCAGAAGCCGGGTGTGCCGGCGGCCGTTTCGACAACCTCCGGCGTCTGGCTGGCGCAGCCGGCGAGGAACAGAAGCGCCATCGGCGCGAGACACCGATATTTCACGGCTTCATCCCCTTTTTTCCGCGGTCTTCTCCCGCTCCACGGCCGGACGCGTTTGGCTTCTCGCCGCCTTCCCGCGCAACCAGGGAAATGGCGCCAGCATACGCGAAAGTATCCAGCCAACGAACACGCATAGAACGATCTGTCCGGCGAAGATCAACGGATAATAGCTCGCCGTCTCCTGCCATCCGGCGAAGAAGGCGATGCCCCCCACCACCTTCACCACCAGGATATGGGAGCAGAAGATCGTGAAGATGTGCGGCTCCAGCGCCATGCAGAGCCGCCGGATCGGGCCTGACCCCTGGGCCAGCGCAAGGGCGACGCGCCACATGAAGATCGACATGATGATGCGCGGAAAATGTTCGGCCAGCCGGACCAGGACGATGTCGTCCGGCGGCACATCCAGCAAGCCAGCGACGCGAACCGCGACAAGTACGCCGACGAGCGCGATGACGAGCAGCCAGCTTCCTTTCGGAGCCCGCGCCGTAAAGCCGAAGCAGGCGAACAGCAGCCCGAATACGTAGAACGTCGCGATCTGGTTGCGGAACAGCAGGAAACCGCCGGGAATCTGCTCGATCAGCACGATCCCCACGCCCAGCAGTACCCCCAGAGCACGGGATCGCCGCCATGCGAACAGGATCGCGATTCCGTACAACGACATGATGAAGATCTCGCGCAGGAAATGGAGCGGGCCGTTGGCCGGGCTGACGGTAAACGCGAAAAAGCTGTTGCCCCAGTCGAGCGGCGTAACCGGCACGCCGGCGCGGTCCCCGGTCAGCCAGGCCTCGGCAAAAGCCACCGCGACCATCGGGATCGACCAGACGGCCATCGGCACGATCAGGGTCTTGATCTTGGATACGACGATCCTGCCCGGCGGCCTGCGCGCCAGGCTGTAGGCGAACAGGGCCCCGGAAACCATGCTCAGCAGCGGCACGGCCGCGCGGCCGAGCGAATCGACCACCACGACGTACAGGAGATGAAGACCGTCCCCGACATCGGCGGCGAGGATGCGGCCGGATCCCGGCCAGATGTGCGTGGTCATCATGAACAGGATGCACGTCACACGCGCAATCCGGAACAGATCGGACCATAGCGGCGCAAGCGCCGAGGGCAGCGCACCGGGACGCCACAGGTCGTTCGCGCGCGCGCGCGCCCACCGGGGCGGGCGCGACGCTTCTTCGGTTACTGGCAGGCGAGGCACTCCTCGTAGTCGGTCTGGCCGTCCGCCGCGAGTTCGTACTTCGCCGCGTCCTTCACGTTGTCGGCCTCCACCCCGCCGGCAAAGCCCGCGCGCTGCACGGACTTGGAGCGCAGGTAATAGAGCGACTTGATGCCCTTCTCCCACGCCTGGAAGTGCAGCATCATCAGGTCCCACTTGTCGACGTCGGCCGGGATGAACAGGTTCAGGCTCTGCGCCTGGTCGATGTAGGGCGCGCGGTCGGCGGCGAATTCGAGCAGCCAGCGCTGGTCGATCTCGAAGCTGGTCTTGAACGCGGCCTTTTCTTCCGTGGTCAGGAAGTCGAGGTGCTGGACCGAGCCGCCCTTTTCCAGGATCGAGTTCCACACCGCGGTCGAATCCTTGCTCTTCGCCCGGAGGATCTTTTCCAGGTAGGGATTCTTGACCACGAAGCTGCCCGACAGCGTCTTGTGGGTGTAGATGTTGGCCGGGATCGGCTCGATGCAGGCCGACGTGCCGCCGCAGATGATGCTGATCGACGCGGTCGGCGCGATCGCCATCTTGCAGCTGAAGCGCTCCATCACGCCCATTTCCTCGGCATCGGGGCAGGCGCCGCGCTCTTCCGCCAGCACCATCGAGGCTTCGTTGGCCTTCTGATTGATGTGCTTGAACATCTTCAGGTTCCACACCTTGGCCATCGGGCTTTCAAAGCCGATGCCCTTGGATTGCAGGAACGAATGGAAGCCCATCACGCCCATGCCGACGCTGCGCTCGCGCCCGGCGGAATATCTGGCGCGGGCCATTTCCGGCGGCGCGCGGTCGATGTAGTCCTGGAGCACGTTGTCGAGGAAGCGCATCACGTCCTCGACGAAAGCCTTGTCGCCGTTCCACTCGTCCCACTTCTCGAGGTTGAGCGAGCTGAGGCAGCAGACCGCGGTGCGATCGTTGCCGAGGTGATCGCGGCCGGTGGGCAGCGTGATCTCGCTGCACAGATTCGAGGTCGAGACCTTGAGCCCCAGTTCGCGGTGATGCGTCGGCATCATCCGGTTCACGGTGTCGGAGAAGACGATGTACGGCTCGCCGGTGGCGAGGCGGGTTTCGACCAGCTTCTGGAACAGGCCGCGCGCATCGACGGTGGCGCGGACCGAACCGTCCTTGGGGCTGGTGAGGTTCCATTCCTCGCCCGCACGCACGGCCTCCATGAAGGCGTCGGAAATCAGCACGCCGTGATGCAGGTTCAGCGCCTTGCGGTTGAAGTCCCCCGAAGGCTTGCGGATTTCGAGGAACTCCTCGATCTCCGGGTGGCTCACGTCGAGATAGCAGGCGGCCGAACCGCGCCGCAGCGAACCCTGCGAAATCGCCAGCGTCAGGCTGTCCATGACGCGCACGAAGGGGATGATGCCGCTGGTCTTGCCGTTGAGGCCGACCGGTTCGCCGATGCCGCGCACGTTGCCCCAGTACGTGCCGATGCCGCCGCCCCGGCTGGCGAGCCAGACGTTCTCGTTCCAGGTGCCGACGATGCCTTCCAAGCTGTCGTCGACCGAGTTGAGGTAGCACGAGATCGGCAGCCCGCGATTGGTGCCGCCGTTCGACAGCACCGGGGTCGCCGGCATGAACCACAGCTTCGAGATGTAATCGTAGAGCCGCTGCGCGTGCGCTTCGTCATCGGCGTAGCAATCGGCGACGCGCGCGAAGAGATCCTGATAGCTTTCGCCCGGCAGCAGGTAGCGGTCGGTCAGCGTTTCCTTGCCGAATTCGGTCAGCAGCGAATCGCGCTCCGCATCGGTGACGATGGTGAAGCGGCGCGGCTTGACCGCCTTGGAATCGTCCACCGGCGCGGCGGCGGCCTTGGCCGCTTCGGCCATCGCCGCGGAAATCGCGGCTTCGGCGACGAGTTCCTCGCTGCCGGCGTCCTTGCGTTCCATCTTCACCGCCTTGCCCGCGTTCTTCGGAGCCGTGGTTTCCGTTTCGATCGTCGCTGCATCGCCCATTTCGCCGAGCCCCATCGCCGCATCGTCCCCGTTCCGAAATTCCATCTGCGCAGTCCCCAGCATCACTTCCGGCCAAGCGCCGGACCATACCCGATGTTCCGCATGTGTTCGAATCGGCGGGCGTGATGGCCAGCCTATCATTTCGCATGCGGCGGCAGGGAAATAGTTATCCCCCGCCTGTCCCCAGTCGGGCCTTGCAGGGGCGTGGACGCGGCGATTCCGGGCCTTTGCAGCGCCTGAGCGGAATCTAGGTCTTGTAGGTCGCCCCTGCAACCCAACCACAACCCATAGTGAATCGGACCGGGATCGGACGCAAGAGGGTTAAACGCCGTTAACCATGAATGACGCCCTGCCGGAGCCGGTGTGTCATCCGGCCAATACGCCGCGACGCGTGGACCATCCACGGCTGGCGCGGACCGCAAGAGTCAAAATGACTCTGTCGAAAAAAATCTGTGCGTTGCGCGGCTGCGAATCATTGGAATCGGGCGGCGCAACTTTGCTGCAAGATCCGCCCGTCAATCGCCCGAAAGGCATACCTTCTGCCGGTCCGCCACTTCGCGTGCGCGTTCGTTCTGCATCGCGCCGGGGATGACGCGCGCCAGCACACACGGGCTGGGCGCCAGCCGCACCGCAACCAGGTAGGATCGCTCCGCCCTTGCCGGATCGGGATCTTCCATCACCTGCTGCCGCACGATCAGCGAGCGCGGGACGAAGCGCCCCTGTTCTTCGCTGCCGCGCCATTCCACCGTATCGCCCAGGCTGCTGAACGCGCCCTGGGCCAGCGCCACCAGACCCAGATCGTACTCGCCGCCATCCGGCGCGATCAGCGCGAGGTTTTCGCGCAAGTCGGATTCGACATGACGCACCCGCCAGCCTCCTTCGCCGGCGCATTCATGCTCGAAGAAGCCCGCCTCCTCCGGCGCGGAGCGGACGAGCGTGCAATTGGCGAGACTGGTGTAGCGCACCGGATCCGGCGGGGCCGCCTGCTCCGTCGCCGCCGGCGATGCCGATCCTTCTTCTTCCGCGACACGAGGCTGATCCGGCGAACAGGCGGCGGCGAAAAGGGCGATGACAGCAGTGGGCATGAACCGGTTCATGCCCATGCATACGGGTTAACGGCGGTTTGGCTCCCGCCCGGATTTCCTTACGGCACCAGCACCGTATCGCGCGCCGCCGCCGCGGTCAGCGGGAAGTCGAGCGTATAGTGCAGCCCGCGGCTTTCGTGCCGTTTCAGCGCGCTCTGCACGATGAGGTCGGCGCATTGCAGCAGGTTGCGCAGTTCGATCAGGTCGGTCGTCACGCGGAAGTGGCCGTAATAGTCCCCGACCTCGCCGGTGAGCAGCTTGATCCGGTGGGCGGCGCGTTCGAGGCGCTTGGTGGTGCGCACGATGCCGACGTAGTTCCACATGAAGCGGCGGATCTCGGTCCAGTTCTGCTTGATGACCACTTCCTCGTCCGAATCGGTCACACGGCTTTCGTCCCACTCGCGGATCGGCGGAACGGGATCGAGATCGTCCCAGCAGGCGAGCACGTCGCGCGCCGCCGCCTCGCCGAAGACGAAGCATTCGAGCAGCGAGTTGGAGGCGAGGCGGTTGGCCCCGTGGAGGCCGCTCTCCGTGCATTCGCCGGCGGCCCACAGGCCCGGCAGGTCGGTCCGCGCGTCGAGGTCGATCAGGATGCCGCCGCAGGTATAGTGCTGCGCGGGCACGACCGGGATCGGCTCGCGCGTCATGTCGATGCCGAGCGCGAGCAGCTTTTCGTGGATGGTCGGGAAATGCCCGGTGACGAAATCGGCCGGCATGTGGCTGATGTCGAGGTGGACGTAGTCGAGGCCGAAGCGCTTGATCTGGTCGTCGATCGCCCGCGCCACGACATCGCGCGGCGCAAGCTCGGCGCGCTCGTCGTAATCGGGCATGAAGCGGTGGCCGGTTTCGGGATGCCTGAGCTGCCCGCCCTCGCCGCGCACCGCCTCGGTGATGAGGAAGTTCTTGACCTCCAGGTTGTAGAGGCAGGTCGGGTGGAACTGCATCATCTCCATGTTGGAGACCCGCGCCCCCGCGCGCCAGGCCATGGCGATGCCGTCCCCCGTCGCGCCGCGCGGCGCGGTGGAGAACTGATAGACGCGCCCCGCCCCGCCCGCGGCCAGGATCGTTGCCCGCGCCACGTGAGTTTCGACATGGCCGGTGACGGCGTTCAGCGCATAGGCGCCCCAGACCCGGCCCGAGCCGGAGTAGCGCTCTTCGTGCCGGCCGGTGATGAGGTCGATGCAGCTGCGGTCCGGCAGCAGGGTGATGTTGGGATTCTCCTCCGCCGCCTTGAGCAGCGCGGCCTGGACCGCCCAGCCGGTGGCGTCGGCGACGTGGACGATGCGGCGATGCGAATGGCCGCCCTCGCGGGTGAGGTGGAGGTTCGGCCCGTCGGTGGCGAAAGGCACGCCCAATTCGACCAGCCGGGCGATTGCGGCGGGCGCGCGTTCGATAACGAATTCAACCGTCTCACGCCGGTTGAGGCCCGCGCCGGCGATCATGGTGTCGCGGATGTGTCCCTCGAACGTGTCGCCGGCATCGAGCACCGCCGCGATGCCGCCCTGGGCATAGGCGGTCGAGCCGCTGTTGAGCCGCCCCTTGGCGAGCACCAGCACCTTGTGCGTGCGAGCCAGCGTCAGCGCCGCGGTGAGGCCCGCCGCGCCCGAGCCGACGACCAGGACGTCGTGTTCGTGCGATGCGGTGGTCATGGGGCTGTCACGCCGCCTTCGCCGCGCTCGTCAACTGCACGAACACGTCTTCCAGATCGGCTTCTCGCGTGGTCACGTCCTCGATCGCGAAGCCATGCCGCTGCACCAGCGCGAGCACCTGCCCGGCGCTGTTGCGGTCGCGGTCGTACGTCACTTCCAGCGTCCGCGGATCGACCACTTCGGCCTTGACGAAGCAGTCCTCCGCAGGCGGCCCGGCGAGATCCCTGTCGACGGTGATGCGCACGATCTTCTCGCGCGCCATGCCGACCAGCTCGCGGGTCGGCTTGTCGGCGATCAGCTGGCCGTGGTTGATGATCGCGATGCGGTCGCACAACTGCTCGGCTTCTTCGAGGTAATGGGTCGTCAGCACCACCGTGACGCCTTCCGCGTTGAGTTCGCCGACCAGGTCCCACAACTGCCGCCGCAGCTCGACATCGACGCCGGCGGTCGGCTCGTCCAGCACCAGGATCGGCGGCGAATGGACCATCGCCTTGGCGATCAGCAGCCGCCGCTTCATCCCGCCCGAGAGCGAGCGCGCATAGGCGTTGCGCTTGTCCGTCAGGTGGACCGCGCGCAGCAGCTCCTCCGACCGGCGCAAGTGCTTCGCCACTCCGTACATGCCCGACTGGTTCTCGAGCACTTCGAACGGGGTGAAGAACGGGTCGAAGACGATTTCCTGCGGCACGATGCCGATGGCGAGCTTGGCGTTGCGGTGGTCGCGGTCGATGTCGTGGCCCCAGATCTCCATCGTGCCGCCGGTCTTGTTGACCAGCCCGGCCATGATGTTGATCAGCGTCGACTTGCCCGCGCCGTTGGGCCCGAGCAGGCCGAAGACGCCGCCTTCGGGTACGTCGAGGCTGACGCCCCGGAGCGCGAGCTTGGCCGGCGCATCGCCCTGCGCGGCGTATTCCTTGACGAGGTCGCGAATGACGATCGCTGGTTGGGCCATGCGCGGACCTTTGGGGGAGACGACGGCGCACGTAAAGTGGCCGCGCGCGCACCAAACATTAACGACTGCCGGCTAGAAGGCGCGTATGGGAAGGGGGCTCATCCATCGCATCCGCTCGGCCGCCGCCGTGCTGCTCGCCGGCGCGGCCGCCATCGCGACCGCCTCGCCGGCCGTGGCGCAGGACACCGCGAGCGCCGATGCGATGGCCGTGCTGGTCGAACCACTGGAGTTCTTCAGGGTGCAGGACCTGCACTTCGGCCAGATCCTGACCGGCACCAACACCAGCTTCGTGGTCCTCTCGCCCGATGGCAATCGCACACGAGCCAGCGGCAACGCCACCCTGCTCGGCAACGACCACCAGCCCGCGCGCTTCGCCGGCATGGGCGTCTACAACCAGCTGGTCCGCATCCGCCTCGGATCGAGCCAGATCCAGCTCACCGGTCCGGGCCAGAACATGCGGGTCGATCAATTCACCATCGGTTCGACGCCCAACACCGTCGTGCTGAATACCAACTGGCAGAATTTCAGCCTCGGCGACCCGACCGGCATGTTCAACTTCGCGGTCGGCGCGCGCCTTCGGGTCAACCCCAACCAGGCGCCGGGTTCCTATACCGGCACGTTCACGGTCACGCTCGACTACATGTAAGCGCGCCATCCGCGCGCTTCACTCGCCGACGTAGTCCTCGCCGTAGATCGCGTCGCGGATGTCGTGGTGCAACGAGGCATCGAACGGCGTCTTCTGCGTGGCGAACACCACCGCCATAGCGTTCGCCGGATCGACCCAGAACAGCATCGAGGGATAGCCGTCCCAGTAGAATTCGCCCACCGCGCCGCGGTGCTCCTCCGGCGTCAGCGGGGGGCCGGTGCGGACGAAGAAGTCGAACCCGAAGCCGCCGTTGCCCTTGCCCGGCAGCCACAGCCGGTCGGCATCCGGAATGCGCGGGTCGAGATGATCGGTCGCCATCAGGCGCACCGTGGCGGGCCGGAGAATGCGCGCGCCGTCAAGCTCGCCTTCGTTCAGCAACATGCGGGCGAAACGCATGTATTCGTCGATCGTGGTGACGATGCCCGAACCGCCCATGGTCATCGGCTTGCCGGCGAAGCTGCCTTCCAGCCGTTCGGCTTCGGGCATGCGGACGAGCGGATCGCCATCTTCCTCCGCGCCGTAGATCGCGGCCAGACGGGGCAGCAGCTCGCGGGCGCACTTCCAGCACGATTCGGTCATGCCGAGCGGGCGGAAGATGCGGTCGCGCACGTATTCATCGAACGGCTGGCCCGACAAGACCTCGACCAGCCGCGCCTGGACGTCGACACCGGCGCTGTAATGCCAATGCGCGCCCGGATCGTAGAGCAGCGGGACTTGCGGCATCAGTTCGGCGAAGCGGGCGAGCGTGTTGTCGGGCGAAAGCGGCGCCAGCTCGTTCCACACCGGGTCCGTCGGATGGCCGGCGTTGCCATAGGTGAAGCCCGCCGTGTGGCGCAGCACGTCGCGCACGGTGATCGGCCGGACGGGCGGGCGCAGCTTGTCCGGCTCGCGCTCGTCGTAGACCTGCACCGCGGCAAATTGCGGCAGATGCCATTCGAGCGGATCGTCGAGCCCGAACCTGCCCTGTTCCCACAGCTGCATCAGCGCCACGCCGGTGACCGGCTTGGTCATCGAATAGATCTGCACCAAGGTGTCGCGGGCGAATGGGCGGCCCTCCTCGCGGTCCGCAAGGCCGGCGCTGGCATAGTGGATTTCGCGGCCGTCCTTCCACACCAGCACTTCGCCGCCGACGATGCGGCCGTCATCGACGAACGAGCGCAGGGTCCGGTCGATTCGTCCGCTGTCGAGCGCGACCGGCTCCGCGACGGCGGCCTGCGGCGCGCACAACGCCAGAGCCGCCAGCGCGGCCAACGATGCCTTCATCCTTCCCCCCCAAGGTCGATGGCGTCAGAGCGCCGTTGAATAAAGCGCCAGCAGACGTTCCCAGGCGCGTTCGGCCTCGGCCTGATCGTAGACCGGGCTGTCGGGCACGGTCCAGCCGTGGTCGGCGGCGTAGACCTCGATCTCGGCCGGGCGGCCGGCGGCTTCCGCGGCCGCCTTGAGCTGATCCTTCTCGTCCGGAGCGCGCTCGTCGTCGTTCTTCGCCACGGCGATCAGGTAGCTGGCCTGCGTTTCGGGCAGGAGCCTGATCGGCACGGTGGGATCGTCGGGGTTCTGCGGATTGGTCACCAGCCCGCCGCCGTGGAACGAAGCGGCCGCCTTGACCCGATCCGGTACGGCGTAGGCGGTGCGCACGGTGAACGGCCCGCCCATGCAATAGCCCTGGTTGCCGATCCCCCGCGCGGTATCGACCGCGTCCTGCGCGTCGAGCCAGGCGACGATCGCCCTGGCCGTTTCGACCACGTTCTCGTGCGTGTTCTGCGCCATCCACGGGCCGACCTTCTGGAATCCGCCGTTGTCGCGGAAATCCGCGAAATCCGCGAACTGCGGCGCGGGCTCGCTGCGATAGAACGGGTTGGGCACGAAGACCGCATACCCTTCGCCCGCGAGGCGGCGGGCCATGACTTTCTTGGCGTCGCGCAGGCCGGCGATGTCGGGCCACAGAATCACCGCCGGGTGCTTGCCCGAGGCGGGATGGACGAAGAAGGCGTCGAGCGTGCCGCCGGGGGCGTCGAACGAGACATCGGCTTCGGTCAGCCCGCCCTGCGCCTGGACCTCTTCGGAAACGCCGCATGCGGCAAGCGCGGCCATGGCGCCGAGCGCCCCGAATTCGCGCCGGCTGACGCCTTTTGCGCGCTCTCCCATTTCGGCAAGGTGGTCCACGTCACACATCGCACATCTCCTCGGGCTGCTCTCTCCGGACGGGGAAGATACCAGCGTGAAGGCGAAGGTCCAGCGCTGGCTGACCAGGACCCGGCGCGGCGGACAGGCTCCCGCACGGAAGAAAAGGACGGTCCTTCGACAAGCTCAGGGCAGACGGGGATTCGATGGCCAGCCAGGAGCGCGCGAGGACGGCGGTCAGGTCAGGTCGTCGAGCTTGATGACCAGTCCGGCTTCGGCCGCCTTCATCGCGTCGCGGCGGAGCTGTTCGATCTTGAGGCGGCCGGGGGGCGCTTCCTCGACCGGCAGGGCGGCCATGACGGCGGCGTGGGCTTCCTCGATGTCGGGGCCGTGTTCGGGGTGGGTGAGAATGAGGCCCTTCTGTTCGGTCATGCCGGCGAGGATCTTCGCGCCGACCTCGTAGGGGTCCATGCCTTCCTCGAACGCGGTGCCGAACTGTTCCAGTTCCCCTTCGCGCGCCGGGGCGAAGCCGCTGTCGCCGAAAGCGTCGGGGCGCTTGAGCGCGCTGGTCCAGGCATTGGTGCGGGTGAGCGCGGGGCAGCACAGCGAGCAGCCGATCCGGTGTGGCGCGAGGTTGTAGCGCAGCGATTCGGTGAGGCCGCGCACGGCGAACTTGCTGGCGGTGTAGATGCCCGCCTGCGGGCCGGGGAGGAAAGCGGCCATGCTGGCGACGTTGACCACGTGGCGGCGGCCGGTGGCGGCCTTGATCTTCGGCAGGAAGCTGACGAGGCCGTTGACCACGCCGCCGAAGTTGACCCCCATGATCCAGTCGTAATCGTCGTAGGTCGCCTCGTCGGTCGGGCCGAACACGCTGACGCCGGCGTTGTTGACCAGCACGTGGACCTCGCCGAAATGCGCCACGACCTCGTCCGCCACTTCGGCGAAGCGCGCGCGGTCGGTGACGTCGAGCTTGCAGAACAGCGGCTGCTCGTAGCCTTTCGCGGCGAACCATTCGGCGGTGCGCGCCTTGTCGCCCTCGTTGCGGTAGCTCAGCGCCAGCCGCATCCCGGCGTCGGCGAAGGCCTGCGCCACGCCGAGCCCAATCCCGGTCACCGCGCCGGTCACAAACGCCACTCTTCCCGCCCAGGGTCCGTCGGTCATTGTATTCCCTCTCGCCAAAACAATCACGATCGTTAGTGTTGCATACAAACCTATCCGGGAGAGTCGATCAATGAGTGACATGGAACAGCGCCTTGCCGCGCTCGAGAACCGCGTGGGCGAGCTGGAGGACATCAACGCCATCCGCCGCCTGCACTGGGCCTATGGCTACTACATCGATTTCAACCGCCCCGACGAAGTGGCCGACCTGTTCGCCGAGGACGGTTCGGTGGTGTTCCTGTCGGGCGAATATGTCGGCAAGGCAGGCGTGAAGCGCCTGTATGGCGACTGGATCCAGCAGCGCTTCACCGGCGGCCGGCCGGGCCCGGTGGACGGGTTGCTGCTCGACCATTTCCAGATGATGGACATCATCACCATCGCGCCCGACCGGCAGACCGCCAAGGGCCGGTTCCACGGCGTGCTGTTCGGCGGCTGGCACGACGATTTCCAGGAAACGCGCGAAGCGGTGATGCCGCAGCAGTTCATGGAAGCCGGCATCTACGAGAACGACTATGTGCGCGAAGACGGCGTGTGGAAGATCAAGCGCCTGAACTACATGATGCAGTGGCAGGACGACGAGCTGAAAGGCTGGGGCCACACCACCGCGCACCTGCAACCCGCCACCAAGACCTATCCCGAAGATCCGATCGGGCCCGACTTCCTGCTGCCCGAGAGCGAATATCGCAAGACCTGGCCCCACCGGCAGGACGTGCCGATGCACTTCGCGCATCCGAAGTTCGGCGCGCTGCTGGCCGGGCAGGAGAAGGCGTGATGCGGCGGGCGCTTGCGGTTCTGCTGGCGGGCGCCGTTGCCGCCGCGGGCACGGGCCCGCTGCCCGCGCTGGCCGCGGAAACCGGCGCGCCGACACCCGAACAGGGCTGCACGCTCAACGCGCGGCAGGTGGTCGAGCGGTTCATTCCGCTGTTCTACGAGCAGAGGAACGCGAAGCTGGCGTTCGAGACCTGGGTCCATCCGAACTACATCCAGCACAATCCCGGCGCGCCGAGCGGGCGGGATGCGGCGGTGAACTTCCTCCAGCCGTTCTTCGATGCGAACCCCGACGCGCGCTACAAGGTCCACCGCGTGGTCGCCTCCGATGGGCTGGTGGCGGTCCACAACGAAGCGCGCTTCAGCCCCGACGCGCCGCCGAGCGCGGTGGTGGACATCTACCGCGTCAGTCAGTGCAGGATCGTCGAGCACTGGGACGTGATCCAGCAGGCGCCCGAAACGAGCGTAAACGGGCACGACATGTTCGGCACGGTGGAGATCGCGTGGACCGGCAAGGTTTCCGAACCGTGCGCGTTGTCCACCCGCCAGGTGGCCGACGGCTTCGTGCCGCTGCTCTACGAACAGGGCAAGGTGCGCGAGGCTTACGAGACCTGGGTCCACCCGGACTACAAGCAGCACAACCCGAACGCGCAGAACGGGCGCGACGCGGCGATCGCGTTCCTGGAGCCGATCTACCAGCGCAACCCGAACCACCGGATGACCGTGTACCGGGTGATCGTGGAAGACGACATGATCGCGGTGCACCTGGTCGGGCGAAGCAGTCCGGAAGAGCGCGGCGCGGTGGCGGTGGACTTCCTGCGCGTCGACAACTGCAAGATCGTCGAGCACTGGGACGTGACCCAGGCCGTGCCCGAGCGGGCGATGAACGACAACGGGATGTTCTGATGCCCGCCTTCGATCCGCGCGACACCTCGAACCGCGAGCAGCTCTCGGTGCGCGAGGTGGCCGAGCGGTTCATCCAGTTGTTCTATGTCGAGGACAATCCGCGCGATGCGTTCCTCAACTGGGTCCACCCGGACTATATCCAGCACAACCCCAACGCCCCCACCGGGCGCGATGCGACGCTGGCGATGATGGAGGCAAGCATCGCGCGCAACCCCGAGCTGAGCCACGAGGTGAAGCGCGTGGTGTTCGGCGATGCGGACCTAGTGGCGGTGCATTTCCATTTCCGGCGGCAGGCGGATCATCCCGGCTACGCGATCATCGACATCCTGCGGATCGCGGACGGCTATATCCGCGAGCACTGGGACGCGATGCAGGAAGTGCCGGACCCCGCCACCACCAAAAACGACAACGGGATGTTCTGATGGCATTGCTCGAAGACGGCAGCGAGAAGGGTCTGAAAGGCCATTTCAGGGAAGATTTCAGCCACCGCACGCGGATCGGCATGGCCCCGCCCGCCGGCGACATCGATCGCGCCGCGCCGTACAAGCGCATCGCCACCGAGGAGGCGTGGACTTTCCCCGCGCTGGTAAAGGCGCAAGTCGAATATCTCGACAGCGGCGAGGCGCCGGGCGACGACAGCCTGAAGATGGCGGGCATGTTCTCGAAGATGCCGAGCTTGCAGGAGATGTTGCAGGACCTGGGCGACCTGCGCCTTGCCCATATGGACGAATACGGCATCGACCGGCAGTTGCTGCTGCTGACCGCGCCGGGCGTGCAGGTGGTGCGGCCGGGCGAGGGGACGGCGCTGGCGCGCGAGGCCAACGACATCGCCGCCGACGCCTGCCGCCGCCACCCGGACCGGTTCAGCGCCTGCGCCGCGTTCGATCCGCGCGACGTGAAAGGCTCGGTCAAGGAGATCGAACGGGCTATGGGGACGCTGGGCCTCGCCGGCGCGGTGCTCAATTCGCACTTCCAGGGGCATTACATCGACGAGACGGAATACTTCCCGATCCTCGAAGCGCTGGAGGCGATGGACGCCGCGCTCTACATCCACCCGACTGCGCCGTTCAACGCGCCGCATTACGAGAGCCGGGGGTTCTTCGGCGCGCTGGGCGGCTTCCCGCACGACGTGTGGCTGCACACGATGGGGCTGATCTTCTCCGGCGCGTTCGACCGCTTTCCCAAGCTGCGCCTCGTCATCGGCCACATGGGCGAATGCATGCCGTTGCAGCTCTATCGCTTCGACTGGATGCAGGGGAACGCCGACGGCCGCGCGCATCTGCGCGGGGGCAAGCAGGTCAAGCTGGAACATCCGGTGAGCCACTATTTCCGCAACAACATCTGGATCACCACCAGCGGCGTGGCGTGGGAACCGGCGATCCGGTTCTGCATGGACGTGCTGGGGCCGGAACGCGTGCTCTACGCGATGGACTATCCCTATCAGCAGAGCGCCGACGAAGTCGCGGCCTACGACCGGATGGACCTGACGCCGGAACACAAGCGGATGCTGATGCAATACAATGCTGAACGCGTATTCAGAATCGTATCCTAAATACCGAGAATTCGCCGAAAAATGTCACCATTCCGCACCAGTCGTCCGGTCTGGTGGCCCGTTCGGCCGAGTGCGTGTTGCATGACGCGATTCGTCAGCATTACTCACAAAGCGACGGTATTCTTCGCCGTCCGATAAAACGACACAGAGGAGAGGAACAGGATGGCGAGCAGCCACTGCGCCCCGCGCAAGACCCCCATTGCGTTCACGATCAGCCTTGCCGCCGTCGCCGCGGCCCTGTGCTCCGCGCCCGCGGCCGCCCAGGACGATGGCGAGGACGCGGAATCCAACGACATCATCGTGACCGCGCAGTTCCGCGAACAGCGGCTCCAGGATACCCCGCTGGCGATCACCGCGGTCGATTCCGCGCTGCTGACCGCGCGCAACCAGGACGACATCGCCGATGTCGCCCGCCAAGCGCCGGGCGTGACGCTGAACGAGATGGGCGGAGCCTTCGGCGCTTCGATGGGCGCATCGATCCGCGGCATCGGCCAGTTCGACTTCAGCCCCGCCTACGAACCGGGCGTGGGCCTCTATATCGACGACGTCTACTATCCGACGCTGACGGGCGCGAACTTCGACCTGCTCGATCTCGACCGGGTCGAAATCCTGCGCGGCCCGCAAGGGACGCTGACGGGCCGCAACTCGATCGGCGGCGCGATCAAGCTGTTCTCCAAGAAGCCGAACGCCAACCCCTCCGCCTTCGTCGAGGCGGGCTATGGCAGCCGCGACCGGCTGGAGCTGCGCGGCGGGATCAACTTCCCGATCGCAAACGGGCTCTATGGCCGCGTCTCGGCGGTGCACAAGGAACAGGACGGCTATGTCGACCAGATCGACTATGGCTGCGCCAACCCCGGCAATCCCGAAGGCATCCCGAGCCAGACCGGAGCGGCCGACTGCGTCGTCGCCGACCTCGGCAACGTCAATTATTCGGGCGTGCGCGCCTCGGTGCTGGCCGAGCCGACCGACACGGTCGAATTCCTCGTCATCGCCGATTACCAGCGCGCCAAGCGCAACAGCGCGGCCGAAGTGCCGATCGTCGCCACGGGCAGCGCGGCGAACTTCATGTGCGGCGACTTCTGCACTTATGCGAGCTGGCACATGCCGGCGATGGGCGCGATGGGCGACTGGAACACGGGCAACACCAACCTGTTCAAGGGGTGGGGCGTTTCCGGCCACCTGTCGATCGAGCTGAGCGACAGCCTGCAATTGCAGTCGATCACATCGTACCGCGAATACAACAACGTCTGGGGCAGCGACGACGACTACACGCCGACGCTCGACCTTTCGGCGGCGGGGTACAACGATCTCGATTTCTGGTTCGTCAGCCAGGAATTGCGCCTGAACGGGCAGATCGGCGATTTCATCGATTTCACCGTGGGCGGGTTCTATTCCGACCAGCGCAGCACCTATTACACGATCCAGGACATCCGCTACATCGTGCCGGGGCTGCCGATGCAGTTCCAGGGCAACGACCCGATCAACGCCGACACCAAGGCGGCCTTCGCGACCGTGATCGTCAAGCCGACCGACGCGCTGACGCTGACCGGCGGCATCCGCTATACGGACGAACACAAGGACTACACCTTCCAGCGGCTGAACCCGGACGGCAGCCCGCTCGATCCCGATCCCTTCGGCCTTGGCGGGCTGCATGACCTGACATCGGCCTACGACGGCGACCGGTTCGACTGGCGCGCGTCGGTCGACTATCGCTTTTCGCCCGAAGTGCTGGCCTATGTGACGGTCGGCACCGGGTTCAAGGGCGGCGGCGTCACCTCGCGCCCGTTCATCCCGCAGCACGCGATCCAGGGCACGTTCGGCCCGGAAACGGTGACGTCCTACGAAGGCGGCATCAAGACCGACCTGTTCGGCCGCTTGGTGCGGTTCAACGTTTCCGGCTTCTACAACGAGTACAAGAACATCCAGCTCGCGCTGTCGGACTGCACGGCCTATGGCGGCGGCCCTTGCGCGGTCGTCGCCAACGCCGGCGACGGCAAGATCTGGGGCGTGGAGGCGGAGCTGTTCGCCGAGCCGGTCGAAGGTTTCATGATCGACAGCTCGCTGAGCCTGCTCGATTCGAAGTACACCTCGCTGTCCCCGGCGGTCGGCACCTCGACCACGCTGGACGACCCGATCGTCTCGCCGAAGGCGACCTTCAGCGCCGGCGCGCAGTACGAGATCGGCTTGAGCAACGCGGGCACGATCACCCCACGCTTCGACGTGGCCTATCGCGGCAGGTCGTTCGCCGGATACGGGCTGGAAGCGGTGAGCCCCGACTTCCGCTATTTCGACGCCTACTGGCTGGGCAACGCGCGCCTGACCTATCGCAACCCGGACCGCGACCTGGAAGTGGCGCTGGAAGTGACGAACCTGTTCGACAAGTACTACATGCCGTCGCGGTTCGACGCGGTCTATGCCTTCGCCGGCACCGCCTATGCCCAGGTGGGCAAGCCGCGCGAATGGCGCGTCAGCCTGCGCAAGGACTTCTGAGGCGTTCGGCTTCGGACACGGAAAGGGCGGCCCCCGCGCCACGCTGGCGGGGCCGCCCTTTTCATATCCGGAACGGCACAGCCAGCGTGGTGCGGGTGCCCGCGCGCCACAGCCATTCGAGCGGGCCGTAGCGAAAGTGGCGGTACCACCAGGCCGCCAGCGCCACTTGCGCGGCGAAGGCGGCAAGGCCCCACAGCACCGCCTGCGCGTTGGAAACCTTGTCCCACAGCCCGAAACCCCAGCCGTAGAACACCAGCGCGCCGCCGAGCGACTGGGCGATGTAGAGCGTCAGCGTCATCCGCCCGGCGGGGACCAACGCGGCTAGAGCGCGCCGCAGCGGCGTTTGCCACGCCAGCACGAACAGCGCGACCTGGAAGCCCATCGCAGGCAAGGTGCGCGCCTGCCCCAGCAGCCATTCGGCCGACTGGCGCTGCGCCTCGTTGCCGAACGTGGCGGGCGCGAGGCCGGCCAGCGCCCACAGCGCCGCCGAGCCCGCCGCGATCGCGAGCCATGCGCCGCGGCTTTGGGCGGCTTCGGCGAACAGGCGCATGCGGTGGAGCAGCATGCCGACGAGGAACAGCCCGGCGATCTCCATCACCCGCCCGGTTTCGAGGTAGAACGACCACTTGCCGACGCTGCCGGGGCCGAGATTGTCGCGCGCGACGGCCCGGATCGAACCGTCGGCCAGGGTCTGGAGATCGCCCCAGGTGAAATAGAGCGGCTGCGCCACGGCCCAGCCCGCGCCTTTCCCCGCCGCCCACCAGCGCAGCCACAGCGGCAACTGCGCAAAAGCCAGCGCCGCGAGGACGAGCAGCGCGCAATTGGAGCGGATGCGTTCGAACGGAATCATCGCCAGCCCGGCCAGCGCCAGCACTTGCAGGATGTCGCCGCGATAGATGGCTGCATGGGCCGTGCCGAACGCCAGCAGCAGCACCAACCGCCAGGCGAAGCGGGCGGCGAAATCGGCGCCCCGGCCCCGTTCGTTGGCCATGATCGTGGCGAAGCCGAACCCGAACAGCAGCGCGAAGATGGCGAACGCCTTGCCCGCGAACAGGGCCATCGTCGCTTCGGACCATGCATCGGGCGTCGGGTTCAGCCAGTAGAGTTCGAACCGTTCGATGCAGTGGACCAGGAACAGCCCCAGCAGCGCGTAGCCGCGCAGGGCATCGACCATCGCGATGCGGTTCGATTGCATGCCCTCTCCCCCCGTTCGCGAGCCTAGGCTGTATCGCCATTGTCCTTTGGACGTCTTCGACTCCAGCCCTGACGGCCTGCAAATGGCGGCTTTCCGCGCTTCCGGTGCTCACGTGC
>JBIQKC010000046.1:0-19218 GCA_044506885.1 Sphingomonadales bacterium | reverse complement strand
TTCTCAGTGGAAACTTCAGACCTTCCCGGGTCAGCTCTCAGCGGAAATCAACAGTCTGGGGCATCAGAATTGAGTTCGCCTTGCTCGCGTCAGTGTCTCTGATAGGGCTGGTCCTGAGCCTTCAATCCTGCACTGGCTGAGAAGAAATTCGATCTCCCGATCAACCCTTCGCAAACTTCCCCATGATGACCTTTCCTCCTGTCCGCAGCTCATCGAGGTAGTCGCTCCACCATTGAGCCATTCGCACGCGCTCGTCCCAATGCTTGCCGCGATGGTAGATGCCACGCACAACATTGCTGTCGCCATGTGCCAGGGCACGCTCGATCGCATCGGGATTCCAAAGGCCCGACTCGTTCAGGAATGTCGATGCTGTCGCCCGGAGTCCGTGCGCGGTGACTTCTTCTTTCGAGTATCCCATGCGACGGAATGCGGCATTGAGCGTGTTTTCACTCATGGGACGCTTGGAGCTGCGCGCAGATGGGAAAACATATCCTTCCCGGCCGAGCATCTCGGCCAGATCAGTGAGATAGCCTCTAACCTGCTTGGAAAGCGGGACGGCATGCGCTCGGCGCGCTTTCATTTTACCGGCAGGGATCTTCCAGACCCCATCGACGAGGTCGATCTCATGCCATTCGGCGTGCCGGAGTTCGCCGGGGCGTACGAACACATGCGGCGCTATCTGCAAAGCTAACTTCGTCACCATGTAGCCAGTGAAGTCGTCGATTGCGCGCAGCAGCCCGCCTAGCTCGGTGGGCTCGAGGATTGCTGCATAATGCGTGGCTCTCGGCGTTACGAGAGCGCCCTTCAGCATACTGGTCGGATCGGATTTGCAGCGGGTGGTAGCAACACCGTAGCGAAACACGCGGCCTGCGAACGAGCGGCATTTCTTCGCAGTCTCGTGCTTACCAGTGGCTTCCAGCCGTTTGAGAGGAGCCAGGACTTCGAACGGCTCGATCTCGCTGATGGGTCGGTTCCCGATGGCAGGCGCAAGCTTGTCGAGGAAATAGTTGGCCTTGACGATCGTGCCATCGGCGCGGCCATTCTGGACCATCATCTGTTCAATATACTCACGCGCGACTGCCTCGAACGTCTGTGCAGAAAGGAACTCGGCGCGGATTTTCCGCTTCCGCTTCTCAAAGGCCGGGTCGCCCCCTAAAGCAACAGCTCGTCGTGCCTCGTAGGCTTCGTCTCGCGCTTGCTTGAGGCTGATTTCGGGATAGCTGCCGATGCAGAGCTTCTTTTGCGCGCCGCCGATCCGGTATCGGAATCGCCAAAGTTTGCCGCCGGTCGGCGTGACCTCAACATATAGGCCGCGCTCATCGGTGACCTTGTACGGCTTATCCTTGGGCTTGAGTGCGCGGAGGCGAGTATCTGTCAGCGGCATGTGGGGGCCTTTTCATCTGGGCCTTTGCGAAACGGCCTCAAAAGGCCCACAAAAGTGTCTGGAACCCCCGAGAACAGGCGGGACGATCCGGAACGATCCAAGGGCCAAATCCCTAGGATTTCTGCGGGTTTTATAGATTATTTGGGAGAACGTGAGAAGAACAAATGGTGCCCAGAAGAGGACTCGAACCTCCACGCCCTTTCGAGCGCCGCCACCTGAAGACGGTGCGTCTACCAATTCCGCCATCTGGGCACGGGCCGCGCGGCGTGGGGCCGGCGGCGGGTAGGCGCGGGCCACTACCCAAGCGGAGGGGGCGTTGTCAACGCCAACATCGCGGCGCGAGCGGCTTGCGGGCAGCGCCGCCTTGCGGCATGGCCCCGGCCGACGCGTAATCGGTCGATACGAATTCACAGGCGCGCGGCCGGGAAGGGATCGGGCGCGCGCCGGATTGGAAACAGGCAATGGCTCATCTCGGTCCGCTCGAAGACAAGCTCGTGGTTCTCATCGGCGGCGGCGGGTTCCTCGGCTCCTACGTCGCGCAGGAACTGCTGCGGCGCGGCGCGCGGCTCAGGATCGCCGATCGGCATCCGGAACGGGCGTTCCGCCTCCGGCCGCTGGCGGAACTGGGCCAGATCCAGTTCGTGCGCTGCGACGTGCGCAATCCGGCGAGCATCGCGGCGGCGATGGCGGGGGCCGAGGCGGCGGCTTACCTCGTCGGCACGTTCGGCGCGGATCAGCGGGCGCTCCAGGCCGACGGGGCGGGGCATGCGGCCCGCGCGGCGTCCGTCGCCGGACTGTCGGCCTTCCTCTACATCTCGGCGATCGGCGCCGATCCCCGGTCCGACAGCGGCTACGCCAGCACCAAGGGTGAGGGCGAGCAACAGGTGCGCGCCGCCTTCCCCGCCGCCACCGTGCTGCGGCCGTCGGTCCTGTTCGGCGAGGACGACCGGTTCGTGAACCTGTTCGCCGGATTGATCGCGGCGCTGCCGGTGCTGCCGGTGTTCGGCGGCGAGGCGCGGTTGCAGCCGGTGCTGGTCGACGATGCCGCCGAAGCCGTGGCCGAAGCGCTCGCCGATCCGGCGGCGCATGGCGGCGCGATCTACGAGATCGCCGGCCCGGAGGTCGTGACGATGGCTGATCTGCATCGCCGCATCGCCGCCGCGCAGGGGCGTCGGCGCACGTTCCTTGCCATGCCCGACGGGCTCGCGGCGCTGTTCGCTGCCCTGCCGGGCACGCCGATGACATCGGACCAGTGGAAGCTGCTCAAGAGCGGCAGCGTCGCTTCCGGCGCGCTGCCGGGGCTCGAGACGTTCGGCATCCGGCCGCGGCCCCTCGGCCTGTTCCTCGATCGCTGGATGACGCGTTTCCGCAAGCGCGGCCGTTTCGGCGCGACGCGCCCGGCCGGCTGATTGCGTCAGAGCGCGTCAGTTCGCCTGCGGCGCGCCTTCGTCGCCCAGCAGGCGTAGCGGTTCGACCAGCAGCACCGCGCCATCGCTGCCGCTCACCCGCACGCGTTCGCCCGCGGCGGTGTCGGGTCCGTGCGCGATCCATTCGCTGTCGCCCAGCTTCACCCGGCCGCTGCCGTGCTCGATCGCCTGCACCACCAGCGCGGTTTCGCCCACCAGCCGCGCGCCGCGCCGGTTCAGCAGCGGGTCGGCGCCCACGATCGGCGAATCGCGCAGGAAACGGCGCGCGGAAAAGGCCAGGATCAGCGACAGGAATACGAAGTCGATCACCTGCATCGGCAGCGACAGGTCGAGCGCCATGGTCAGCACGCCGGTGATGATCGCCGCCGCCGCCAGCCAGATCAGGTAGACGCCCGGCAGCAGCATCTCCAGCGCGGCAAGCACCAGCCCCAGCGTCAGCCAGGCCCAGTGCTCGTTGCCGTTGAGCCAGTCCATCGGCGGTCAGCCTTGGCCCCTGGTGCGCGGGACCGCCACCCGCGGCCGGTCCGGCGGCAGCGGCGTTCCGCCTTCGGGGGGCGCGCCCCGTCCCACGCCCGCCCCCGTACCCGTACCTGGCGTCACCGCCTCGCGCACCAGCTCGCCGATCCCGCCGAGCGAGCCGATCAGCTGGGTCGCCTCGACCGGGAACAGGATCGTCTTGGCGTTGGGGCTGGAGGCGAACTTGCCCACCGCCTTGGTGTATTCCTGTGCGATGAAATAATTGATCGCCTGGTTGCCGCTCTGCGCGATCGCCTCGGACACGGCGCGGGTCGCCTCGGCTTCCGCCTGCGCGGCGCGCTCGCGCGCTTCGGCGTCGCGGAACGCGGCTTCCTTCTTGCCTTCGGCGGACAGGATCGCGCTCTGCTTCTCGCCCTCGGCGCGCAGGATGCGGCTGGCGCGTTCGCCCTCGGCCTCGAGGATTTCGGCGCGCTTCAGGCGTTCGGCCTTCATCTGCCGCGCCATCGCCTCGGAAATGTCGATCGGCGGCCGGATGTCCTTGATCTCGACGCGGGTGATCTTGACGCCCCACGGGCTCGTCGCGTGGTCGACCACGCCGAGCAGCCGGGCGTTGATCTCGTCGCGCTTGGACAGGGTCTCGTCGAGGTCCATCGAGCCCATCACCGTCCTCAGGTTGGTGGTGGTGAGCGCCATGATCGCGCCATAGAGGTTGGACACTTCGTAAGCCGCCTTGCCCGCGTCCAGCACCTGGAAGAACACCACCGCGTCCACGCCGACCATCGCGTTGTCGCGGGTGATGATCTCCTGGCCGGGAATGTCGAGCACCTGCTCCATCATGTTCACCTTCTGCCCGACGCGGTCGATGAACGGGATGATGATGTGCATCCCCGGTTCCGCGGCGAGCGTGAACTTGCCCAGCCGCTCCACGGTATAGACGTAGCCCTGGCGGACGACGCGTACGGCCATCAGCAAAAAGATGACCACCAACGCCAGCAGCGCGATCAGAGCCGGTCCCATGCCGCTTTCTCCCAAAGGCATCCTCCGCCGCATGGTAGCTCGCGCCGGGCCCGTGGGAAAGCGAAAGCGATGCGCGCCGGACATTGTGCCCGCCGCCACGCCGCCCTACGAAGATGGACAGAATCAACAAGCGAGCCGTTTTCAGAGAGGGGAAATGCCGATGAGGAAGATTGCGCTGGGCGCGCTGTGCGCCGTGCTGGCCGCCGCCGCCGCGCCCGTTGCCGCTCAGGACGCTCCGGCCGCCGCGCCGCCTGCCCCCGCATTCCGGGGCCCGCCGCCCACGCCGCCGCTCGGCGAAGGCCCGTGGGACGTGCAGAGCGCCGACGCCCGGCTCCACGTCGAAGTCGTCGCCAGGGGGCTCGACCATCCGTGGGGCATGGCCTTCCTGCCCGATGGCGCGATCCTCGTCACCGAACGCCCCGGCCGCCTGCGCGTGCTCCGCGACGGCGTGCTCGATCCCGCGCCCGTCGAAGGGCTGCCGGCGATCTTCGCGCCGGGCATCGCCGGGTTGACCGACATCGTGCTCGACCCCGATTTCGCCACCAACCGCACGCTCTATCTCAGCTACAGCAAGCCTGCGCCGGGAGAGGAAGGCAAGCCCCCGCCGCAGACCAATTCCACGCTCGCGGTCCTGCGCGCGAAGTGGGACGGCGGCGCGCGGCTGACCGAGGTGGAAGACATCTTCGTCGCCACCCCCTGGTACGGCGCGGCGCCGATTCCACCCAAGTGCTGCGGGCAGGGGCCGGCGTTCGGCAGCTACGGCGGGCGCATGGCGATCGACGCCGACGGTTTCCTCTACGTCACCAGCGGCGACCGCAACCATGGCGAGATCGCGCGCGAGCCGGGCAATCACATCGGCAAGATCCTGCGGCTCAACCGCGACGGCAGCGTACCGCCCGGCAACCCCTTCGTCGGGGTCGAAGGGACCGCGCCGGAAATCTGGAGCTTCGGCCACCGCAACCCTACCGGGCTTACTTACGACGCCCGGACCGGCGTCTTGTGGGAAACCGAATTCGGCCCGCGCGGCGGGGACGAGGTCAACCGCATCGAACGCGGCAAGCACTACGGCTGGCCCGATGTGACGCAGGGCTATCACTACAATGCGGAACCGCCGGCAAAGGGCGTGCGCAATGTCGCAGGGATGACCGATCCGGTCTGGGCCTTCGGTCCGCCGTCGGGCAATCCGGGCAATATCGCGGTCTATCGTGGCGACGCCTTCCCGGCGTGGGACGGCAGCCTGCTGGTGGCGATGATGAACCGCTCGCTGGTGCGGATGGAGCTCTCGCGCGACGGCGGCGGGCATGTGATCGCCAAGGAGGAACTGCTCGAAGATCTCGGCCAGCGCCTGCGCGACGTCCGCGTCGCCCCCGACGGCTCGGTCTACATCCTGACCGACGAGACCGACGGGGCGGTGCTGCGCATCACGCCCGCCCCGGCCTCGTCGAACTGACGGCGCCTGCAATCCTCCCCCGCTTGCGGGGGAGGATGCGCAAGACTACCACTCGATAGCCCCGCGCCCCTGCGCTTCGAGGAAGGCGTTGGCCTTGCTGAACGGCCTTGAACCGAAGAACCCGCCGTGCGCCGACAGCGGGCTGGGGTGGGCGGAAGCCAGCACCAGATGCCGCTCGCCGCGCGCCAGCTCGGGCACCGCCAGCGCCTTCTTGCGCGCGTGGCTTCCCCACAGGATGAACACGCTCGGTTCCGCGCGCGCCGCCACGGCCGCGACCGCGGCGTCGGTGATCGCTTCCCATCCGCGTCCGGCATGGCTGCCGGCCTGCCCCGCTTCCACCGTCAGCGAGGTGTTGAGCAGCAGCACTCCCTGCCGCGCCCAGCGCTCCAGATTGCCGTGCGCGGGCGGCTCGACGCCCAGGTCGGCGCGCAGTTCCTTGTAGATATTGACCAGCGAAGGCGGCATCCGCACGCCTTCCGGCACGGAGAAGCACAGCCCGTGCGCCTGTCCCGGCCCGTGATAGGGATCCTGCCCCAGGATCACGACCTTGACCGCGTCGAGCGGCGTCAGCTCCAGCGCCCGCAGCCGCTGGCCGCGCGGGGGGTAGATCGTCTTCCCGCCCTCCTCCTCGCGCCGCAGCCAGCCCCCCAGTCGGCGGCTTTCGGGCGTGGCCAGCACCGGCTCCAGCACCGGTCGCCAGCTTTCCGGAACGGTTTCGCTCATGGCCCGGACCCTATGCGCCCGCCATCCCCGCCGCCAGCCGCCTCTTTCCCTCTATCCCCAATCCCCCTAAGGGCGGCGGATGGCAGTGCATTTTCACGAAGAGGATCTCCCCGCCGGCCTGTTCGCGCCCGGCGCCGCGCTGGCGGTCGATACCGAGACCATGGGGCTCGTCACCCCGCGCGACCGGCTGTGCGTGGTGCAGATCGGCGACGGGCAGGGGGACGAGCATCTCGTCCGCTTCGCCGTGGGCAGCAGCTATGACGCGCCGAACCTCAAGGCGGTGCTCGCCGATCCGCAGCGGACCAAGCTCTATCACTTCGCCCGCTTCGATCTCGCGGCGATCGAATATTACCTCGGCGTCACCGCCGCGCCGGTGTTCTGCACCAAGATCGCCAGCAAGCTGACGCGCACCTACACCGATCGCCATGGGCTCAAGAACCTCGTCAGCGAGCTGTTGGGAGAGGAAATCTCCAAGCAGCAGCAGTCGAGCGACTGGGGCGCGCCGATGCTGTCCGACGCGCAGCGCGAATATGCGGCGTCCGACGTGCGCTACCTGCACCGGCTGGCGGCGATCTTCGAGGAACGGCTGATGCGCGAGGGGCGTTTGGACATCGCCCGGGCCTGTTTCGATTTCCTGCCCGCGCGCGCCCGGCTGGATCTGGCCGGCTGGGCCGAAAAGGACATCTTCTCGCACGAGTGATCGTACGGACCCTGGGTTCATGAGCGCCGAAGCAGACACCAAGAGGGACCGCCGCCGCGTGTTCGCCGCGCCGGGGGGATCGCTGGACCGGGTGGTCCGCATTCTCGCGGTGGCGCTGCCGGCGCTGGTCGGCGCGATCCTGGCGACGATGCTGATCGCGCCGCTCTCGCCGCGCGGCGAAGTCAGTTTCATGCTCGATCGCAACAAGGCGGACGTGGCCGAAGACCGGCTGCGGGTGGACGAGGCGATGTACCGGGGCGAGGATGCGCGCGGACGGCCGTTCTCGCTTTCCGCCGGCGGCGCGGTCCAGACAAGCGCCGCCGTGCCGGTCGTGCGGCTGCGGGATCTGACCGGCCGTCTGCTGCTCGACGATGGTCCCGCCGTGCTGCAAGCTCGGGGCGGGCAGTACAACATTACGGATCAGTTGCTGGCGATCGACGGCGAAGTCCGCTTCGCCGCGGCCGACGGCTACCGGATGACGGCCCGCAACGTCTCGGTCGATCTTCGCCAGCGCACGCTGTTCGGCGAAGGCCGCGTAGACGGGGAAATACCGGCCGGGACTTTCGAGGCCGACCGGCTGCGCGCCGATCTCGCCGCGCATACCGTAACCCTGGACGGCAATGCGCGGCTGCGCATGGTTCCGGGGCGGATGCAAATGCCATGAGCGGCGCTTTCCACTTGCCGCTCATGCGGTTAGGGAGCGGACGATGAATTTCCGCTCTCGGTCTTCCCGCCGCCCGCTTGCGCGCACTGCGGCCCGCTCGTTTGCCGCCGCCTTCGCGGCCGCCGGGATCGCCGCGCTCGGCTTCGGCTCGCTGGCGGGCGCGCAGGCGATCGCCGGGTTCAACTCGAACCAGCCGGTCAATTACGCCGCCGACCGCATAGAGCTTCAGGACCGGCAGAACCGCGTCGTGCTATCGGGCAACGTGGTCATCGACCAGGGCGACCTGCGCCTCACCGCCGGGCGCACCACCGTTTCCTACCTCAGCGATGGCGGCCTGCGCATCCAGCGGATCGACGCCACCGGCGGCGTCACCGTCACTCGCGGGGGGGAGCGGGCGCAGGGCAATGCCGGGGTCTACGATTTCAACCGCAAGGTCATCGTCCTCACCGGCGGCGTGGCGCTGCGCCGGGGCGGGGACACGCTCAACGGCGGGCGGCTGACCATCGATCTCAACACCGGCCTCTCCACCGTCGACGGCGCGCCCGGCGGCAGTTCGCAGGGCGGACGGGTCACGGGATCGTTCTCGGTCCCCGACAACTAGGGTTTGTCCTGCTCGGCTTGAGCCGAAGAAGCCCTCCCCCGATCGGGGGAGGCGAGATTCAATTTCTGCCCCGCACCGCATAGGGCCCGACCACGACTCCGGTAAACAGGCCCGCGCGGACCGAGGCCATGTGGCGCACGTCCACGTCTTCGGCCAGCTCGCGCCACGCCCCGCGCCCGGCCGGCCGCCAGGCGACGTTCGCCTCGCCCTTGTCGATCGTCAGCCGCACGTCGATCGCGCCGCCTGTGTCGAGCGGCCGGCTGGCGACGAGGTCGCCATTGGCCCCATCGTCCGCTGCCGCGCGACGGCGAACCACGAGCTGACGCGCGCCGTCACCGCCCAGCTCGATGCCCGCGACGAGGAAGTTGTCCTCGGCGATGAAGGCCATCAAGCCGGCGAGATCGCCGCGACTTTCCGGCTCGAAGCTCAGCCGCGCGGTCCATTCGGCCGAGGGATGGCGCATCCGCCGGCCCAGGAAGCTCGGCTGCCCGCGCGAGCTTGCCGCATCGGCTCCGGCGACGAGTTGCAGCCCGCCCCGGTCGCGGTCGACCGCATACCATTGCACCGCCTGCGGATTGCGCATCGCGATCCATTCCGGCGACAGGGCGGGCGCATCGAACCGCTCGGTCCACCGCCCCCACTCGTCGCCGCGGAACGGCGGCAGATCGGGGCGCGCCGCCGTCATCGGCACCGCTTGTCCCGGCTCCAGGAAGCGCGGCCAGCCATCGACCCAGCGCACCGGCAGCAGCCAGGTTTCGCGCCCGAGCAGCGTCAGCTGATCCTCGAACGGCCGGGTGGCGAGAAACACGCCCCACCACGTCCCGTCGTCCAGCCGCACCAGGTCGGCATGGCCGGTCGCTTCCACCCGGTCCGGCCGGTCCCCCGGCAAGTCGCGCTGGGTCAGGATCGGGTTGAACGCTCCGGCCTCATACGGCCCGTCCGGATTGCGCGAACGATAGATCGTCTGCGAATGGTCCTCCGCCGTGCCGCCTTCCGCCGGCATCAGGTAATACCAGCCGTCGACCTTGTAGATATGCGGCCCTTCGGCCCAGATCGGCTCGTCCTCCGGACGCACGCCGCCGTCGACGAGCATCGTGCGCGGCCCCGTCAGCCGCCCGGTCGCGATGTCGAATTCCTGCGCCCAGATCGCGCGGTGCCCTTCATACTTCGGCTCGCCTTCGGGCAACCCGTTGTTGACCAGCCAGCCGCGCCCGTCGTCGTCGACGAACAGCGAGGGATCGATCCCCTCGAAGTCCAGCCACACCGGATCGGACCACGGCCCTGCCGGGTCCGTCGCCGTGACGTAGAAGTTGCCGCCGCAGCGCACGCAGGTGTTGAAGATGTAGAACGTCCCGTCATGGTGCGCGATCGCCGGGGCGTAGAGCGCATCGGTGACGATCCCCATGTCGGTGAAGTCGACCATTCCCGGCCGGTCGATGGCGTGGCCGATCAGCGCCCAGTTCACCAGGTCGCGGCTGTGATAGACCGGCAGGCCCGGAAACCAGCCGAAGGTCGAGGTGACGAGATAGAAGTCGTCGCCGACTCGCGCGATCGAAGGATCGGGATGAAACCCCGGCAGGATGGGGTTGCGATAAGTCCCGCGCTCCGCCGGGACGACATCGCGCGCCTCGTACGCGATCTCGACGAATCGGGCCGTCGGGGCCGGCTGTGCGGCGGTGGCCCCGACCGCGCCGGCCAGCGCCGCGAGAACCGCCAGGGACCGCATCCATCCGCTCATCCGCATCCCCCTCAAACTTGTTGCGCGTTACGATCGAGGTTCCTATGGTAGCGCTATCACAGGGGAGAGCAAGTAACGGCGTATGGACGCTGATCTGATAGATATTCTGCCGGCCGATTTCGCCGACGGCAAGTTTCTGGGGCGCGCGATGTCCCCCGATGGCCCGTGCGTGATCGCCATCCGCGAAGGCGCGCTGTTCGACCTCACGGAAGAGGTCGCCACCGTTTCCGGCGCGATCGACCGGCGCGCGTTCGATGGCGGGCGCGCTCTCGGCCCGGCGAGCGACGGGCTGCCCGAGGGGTGGAGCCTGCTTTCCCCGGTCGACCTTCAGTGCATCAAGGCCTGCGGCGTGACCTTCGCGCTCTCGGCGATCGAGCGGGTGATAGAGGAGAAGGCGCGCGGCGACGCCGGGCGCGCGGCCACGATCCGCTCCTCGCTGGAGGACAAGGTCGGCGCGGGCATCCGCTCGGTCGTTCCCGGCAGCGCCGAAGCCGCCGAACTCAAGGCGGCGCTGATCGACGCAGGCATGTGGTCGCAATACCTCGAAGTCGCCATCGGCCCCGATGCGGAGGTCTTTTCCAAGTCGCCGGTGCTCTCCACTGTCGGCCCCGGCGCGCCGATCGGCGTGCGGTCCGATTCGAGCTGGAACAATCCCGAGCCGGAGATCGTGCTGGCGGTCGATCCGCGCGGCGAAACCGTGGGCGCGATGCTGGGCAACGACGTCAACCTGCGCGATTTCGAAGGCCGCTCCGCGTTGCTGCTGTCCAAGGCGAAGGACAATACCGCGTCCTGCGCGCTTGGGCCGTTCATCCGCCTGTTCGATGCCGGCTTCACCATCGACGATGTGCGCAGCGCGAACGTGGACCTCACCATCGAAGGGCCGGACGGCTACCTGCTGGAAGGGACCAACGACATGGGCCAGATCAGCCGCGATCCGCTGGAACTGGTCCGCCAGACGCTCGACGAACACCATTTCCCCGACGGCTTCGTGCTGTTCTGCGGCACGCTGTTCGCGCCGACGCAGGATCGCGACACGCCCGGCGCGGGCTTCACCCACAAGATCGGCGACCGCGTGACCATCGGCTCGCGTCGGCTCGGCGTGCTGACCAACACCGTCACCACCTCGCGCGATGCGCCGCCGTGGGAACTCGGCATCGCCGCATTCATGCGCAATCTGGCCGCGCGCGGCCTCATCGACAGAATCTGAAAAGGGCCATCATGAGTACGCTTTCCCTCGGTCACTACATCGGCGGCGAATGGACCGGCGCGGACGACGCGCTCGAAAGCCGCAACCCGTCGAACACCGACGATGTCGTCGCGCGCTTTCCCAACGGCGGCGCGGCCGATGTGGACCGCGCGGTGGCGGCGGCGAAGGATGCGCTGCCGGGCTGGTCGAAGGCCTCGCCCGAAGTCCGCGCCGACCTGCTGGACAAGGTGGCGGCGGCGATCTTCGCCCAGGCCGGGGAACTGGGCGAGCTGCTGGCGCGCGAGGAAGGCAAGACCCGCGCCGAAGGCATCGGCGAAACGCTGCGCGCCGCGCGCATCTTCCGCTATTTCGCCGGCGAAGCGCTGCGCCGCCACGGGCAGACGCTGGAATCGACTCGTCCCGGCCTCGATGTCGCGACCTATCGCGAGGCGGTCGGCGTGGTCGGCCTGATTACCCCGTGGAACTTCCCGATCGCGATTCCGGCATGGAAAGCGGCCCCGGCGCTGGCCTTCGGCAACACCGTGGTCATCAAGCCGGCCAACATCACCCCGGCGGTGGCCGCGGCGCTGACCCGGATCATCGCCGAGGCGGGCGCGCCTGCGGGCGTGTTCAACCTGGTCCTCGGGCGCGGCGACGTGGGCCGGGCGATCACCGACCACCCGGATGTCGCCGCGGTCAGCTTCACCGGCTCGCAGCAGGTCGGCGCGCAGGTCGGCCTCGCGGCGATGAAGCGGCAGGCGCGGGTGCAGATGGAAATGGGCGGCAAGAACCCGCTGGTGGTGCTGGCGGACGCCGATCTCGACAAGGCGGTGGCGATCGCCGCCGACGGCGGCTTCTTCCAGACCGGGCAGCGCTGCACCGCCTCCAGCCGGGTGATCGTGGAAGACGCGATTCACGACCGCTTGGTGGAAGCGCTGGCGGAAAAGGCCCGCTCGCTGAAAGTCGGCCCGGCGCTGGCGGCCGATACGCAGGTCGGCCCGGCTTCGAGCGACAGCCAGCTCGAACAGAACTTCAGCTACGTCGGCATCGCCTGCGACGAAGGCGGGCGGCTGGCCGCGGGGGGCGACAAGGTTTCCGGCGATACGCCCGGCTTCTTCATGCAGCCGACCGTGATCGCCGACACCGCGCCCGAGATGCGCATCAACAACGAGGAAGTGTTCGGCCCGGTCGTCTCCACGGTGCGGGCGAAGAATTACGAGGAAGCGCTGGAGATCGCCAACCGGGGCAATTTCGGGCTTTCGGCCGGCATCGTGTCGAACAGCGCAAGGCATATCCGCGATTTCCGCAAGAACGTTCGCGCCGGAATGGTCATGGTCAACCTGCCCACCGCCGGCGTCGACTATCACGTACCGTTCGGGGGCACACGGGGCTCGAGCTATGGTCCGCGCGAACAGGGTTTCGCGGCGGTCGAGTTCTACACCCAGGTCAAGACGGTCTATACAGGGGACTGACGGGTGGGGCATCAAGCGTTGAAACCGGCGGCGGGCTCCGCCGTCTATCCAAGTCTGGACGGAAAGAGAGTCATCGTCAGCGGCGGCGCGTCCGGCATCGGCGAAGGGATGGTCGAAGCATTCGCGCGCCAGGGCAGCGCCGTGGCCTTCGTCGACGTGCTCGACGATGCCGCGCAGGCGCTGGTCGCGCGGCTGGAAGGCTCGGCGATTCCGCCGGTCTTCCTCAACTGCGACATCCGCAACGCGGTCGATTATCAGGCCAAGATCCGCGGGCTGGTGGACCGGCTCGGCGGCTGTGACGTGCTGATCAACAACGCCGCCAACGACGACCGCCACGAAATGGAGGAAGTCACGCCCGAATACTGGGACGATCGGATGGCGGTGAACCTGAAGCACCAGTTCTTCGCCGCCAAGGCCGTGGTCCCGGCGATGACGGCGGCGGGCGGCGGTTCGATCGTCAACCTCGGCTCGATCTCGTGGCATCTGGGCCTCGAAGACCTCGTCATCTACCAGACCGCCAAGGCCGCCATCGAAGGGCTGACCCGCAGCCTCGCGCGCGAGCTGGGGCGCAGCGGCATCCGCGTCAACACCATCGTTCCCGGCAACGTGCAGACGCCGCGGCAGATGCGGTGGTACACGCCGGAGGGAGAGGCCGAGATCGTCGCCGCGCAATGCCTCGACGGGCGCATCCAGCCGTCCGACGTGGCGTCGCTGGCGCTGTTTCTCGCCTCCGACGATTCGCGCTACTGCACCGCGCACAACTATTGGGTGGATGCCGGATGGAGATAGGGGCCGAAGTTCGCCAGGCTCTCGACGTCGAAAGCAAGCTCGGCGAAGGGGTGTTGTGGGACCCCGCGCGGCAGGTCGTGTGGTTCGTCGACATCAAGGGCCGCTATCTCTGGCACTTCGACCCGGCCACCGGCAGCAACGCCAGGGCGCAAGCGCCCGAACAGATCGGCTGGGCGCTCCCCGCCGATAACGGCCTGCTGCTCTGCGGCCTCAAGGACGGGCTCCATACATTCGATCCCGCCACGCAGGCTTTCGCGAAGCTGATGTCCGTTCCGGGCGAGCCGGCGGGCAACCGCCTCAACGACGCCTGCACCGATCCGTGGGGCCGCGTCTGGTTCGGCTCGATGGACGACAGCGAAGAGCAGGCCAGCGGCCGCTTCTACGTGTTCGACCGGGGCGAAATCCGCCCCGCCGGCCCCGGCGGCATCTCCATCACCAACGGCCCGGCGGTCAGCGGGTCGGGCGACCGGATCTATTTCACCGACACCACCGCGCAGAAAATGATGGTCGCCGATCTTTCCGCCGCTGGCGTGGGCGAAGCGCGGCCTTTCGTGGACACCGGCGCGCTGTTCCCCGACGCCTACCCCGACGGTCCGATCGTCGATGCGGAAGATCACGTCTGGACCGGGCTCTATCTCGGCGGCAAGGTCGCCCGCTTCTCGCCCGACGGCAAGCTGGTGGCGACGCAGGCCATGCCCGGCCGCGACGTGACCAAGATGGCGCTCGGCGGGCCGGACCTCAAAACCGGCTACGTCACCACCGCGACCAAGAACATGGACGAGGATGCCTACAAGGCATTCCCCGCCTCCGGCTGGCTGCTCAGCTTCGACAGTCCTGTCGCGGGCGTTCCCGTGACCCCGGCAAAGCTCGGGTGAGGAAAGCCGCGCTCCTCTTCGCCGGGGCGCTGCTCCCCCTCCCGGCGCTGGCCGCGCCGCAACTCCTGCCCGTGTGGCAGGACCACGCCGTGATCCAGCGCGACCGGCCGGTGGTGGTCGAAGGTTCGGCCCAGCCGGGAGCGCGCGTTTCCGGCAGGCTGGGCGAGGCCGAAGCCAGCGCCCGCGCCGGCGACGACGGCGCGTTCCGCCTCGAATTCCCCGCCCGCCCGGCGAGCGCCGATCCGGTCACGCTCACCGTCGGCGATGGCAGCGGCAGCGCCACGGTTTCGGACATCGTCGTCGGCGACGTCTGGCTCTGCTCGGGCCAGTCGAACATGGCCTTCACCGTCAGCGCCGGGATCAACGGCTACAACAACATCCAGGCCAGCGCCGATCCGCTGCTGCGGATGCTGACCGTGCCGCTCGATACGGCCGCAAGGCCGGTGCGCGAATTCGGCGGCGAGGCGGGCTGGCAATCGGCCGGCCCCGAAACCACCGGCGGCTTTTCCGCCGCCTGCTATTACATGCTGCGCGACTTGCGCGCCGCGCTCGATATTCCGATGGGCGCGGTCCATTCGAGCTGGGGCGGCTCGCAGATCCGCGCCTGGCTCACGCCCGAAGGCGGGGCGGCGCTCTACGGCGCGGAGCAGATGGCCCTGCTCGACGGTTTCGGCGAAGACCCGCTGGCCGCCGTCACCGCTTTCGCGCCTGTCTGGGAAGCCTGGTGGCGCGACCGGACCGGCGGGCAGCAACCGTGGAGCGACCCGTCCGGCATGGACTGGAAGCCGGCGCCCCGGATCGGCCCGTGGACCGCGTGGGGCGAAGGCGCGCCGGAAGCCATCGGCAACGTCTGGTTCCGCCGCACGCTGGAACTAACCGCCGAGCAGGCCGCCGCTGGGGGGGAGCTGAATATCGGCATCGTCGACGATCTCGACGCCACCTGGGTCAACGGCCGCCCCGTCGGCATTACCCACGGCTGGAGCGCCGAGCGCAAATACGCGGTTCCCGCCGGGTACCTGCGCGCCGGGGCCAACGAGATCGTCTTCGCCGCCAGCAACAGCTGGGGCCCCGGCGGCATGCAGAGCAGCGCCGATGTGCTCGCCTTCACCCCCACGGGCGGCGCGCGCATCCCGCTCGGCGAAGGCTGGACTTACGCCGCCAGCCCCATCACCGAAATGCCCCCGCGCGCGCCGTGGGACGCCAACGCCGGCATCGGCGTGATGCACAACCGCATGATCGCTCCCATCGGCGGTTACGCGATGGCCGGCGCGGCCTGGTACCAGGGCGAAAGCGACGTCGGCATCGCCGGCTACCGCGATCGGCAGCGCGAGTTGTTCGCCGGCTGGCGGCGGCAGTTCGGGGGGGACTTGCGCGTGCTGGTGGTCCAGCTCGCCAACTTCGGCCCCACCGCGAACGCGCCGGTGGAGAGCGGCTGGGCGGAACTGCGCGAGGACCAGCGGCAGGCGGTGCTCGCCGACCCCGACGCCGGCCTCGCCACCGCCATCGACATCGGCGACCGCACCGACATTCATCCGACCAACAAGGTCGAACTCGGCAAGCGCCTCGCGCTCGAAGCGCTGGGCAAGGGCCTGCCTCGCCCCGTCTCGGCGCGGCGCACGGCCGATGGCGTGCGCGTCGCCTTCGCCAATGTCGAAGGCGCGCTCGAAAGCTGGAGCGGCCCGCCGCTGGCCTTCGAGCTGTGCGGCGAGACGCAGGAAAGCTGCCGCTTCGCGCGCGTCACTCTCGCCGATGCCGAAGCCTTGCTCCACGGCGACGGCCAGCGCGCCACCCGCGTCCGCTACGCCTGGGCCGACAGCCCGGTGGTCAACACCTATGATGGCCGCGCCATGCCGCTGCCGGGGTTCGAGATCGCCATCGAACAGTGAAGAAGCCGGAAAACACATCGTCATTCCCGCGAAAGCGGGAACCCAGTGAAGCAAACACGCGCGCGCAGCGCACTGCGACCGGATCCCCGCATTCGCGAGGGTGACGAAAGAGAGTTGGTATCGGGAGGGGGAGCCATGATGAATACCGACCGCCGCACGATGCTCGCCGGAATGGCGGGCAGCGCCGCCTTGCTCACGCTGGGCGGATGCTCCGGCGCGCAAGCCGATGCCCCCGCCTTCGTCCGCCGCGAGGGGACGAAGCTCCTGCGCGGCGATGAACCGTATCGCATCGCCGGCGCCAACATGTGGTACGCCGCGTGGCTCGGCGCCGATGCCGAATATGGCGACCGCGCCCGTCTCGGCCGCGAACTGGACCGGCTGAAGGCGCTCGGCCTCAACAACCTGCGCATCATGGCGGCGGCGGAAGAAGGCCCGCTCAACAACTCGATCAAGCCCGGCTTCTCCCTGCCCGACGGCTCGCTCAACCAGGAACTGCTCGCCGGGCTCGACTTCGCGATGGCGGAAATCGCCCGGCGCGGCATGACGGCCGTGGTCTGCCTCGGCAATTTCTGGGAATGGTCGGGCGGGTTCGGCACCTGGCTCTATCGCGTGACCGGCAGCTACATGGACATGAACGATCCGGCCCACCCGTGGCCGGCCTATCCGGACGCGACGAGCGCCTTCTACGCCAATGCCGAGGCGGTGGCGCTGTACCGCGAATACGTCCGCACCGTGGTAACCCGCACCAATGCGATCACCGGCACGCGCTACATCGACGATCCGGCGATCATGTGCTGGCAGCATGCCAACGAACCGCGCCCCGGCGGCACCGACGAAGGGGTGGAGCGGCACCGCGACGCCTACTACCAGTGGATCGACGACACGGCCGAACTCATCCGCAGCCTCGACGCCAACCACTTGGTCTCGCTCGGCCACGAAGGCACGCAGGGCGCACAAGGCAGCGAGGACATCGTCCGCCGCGCGCACCGGAACATCGACTATCTCACCGCGCACATCTGGCCGCTCAACTGGGGCTGGGTCGACGGCAAGAATCTCGCCGGGACATGGGATGCGGGCGCAGCCAAGGTGCGCGATTACCTCGCCACGCACGAACGGCTGGCGACCGAACTGGGCCTGCCGCTGGTGTTCGAGGAATTCGGCTTCCCGCGCGACGGCGAAGTCTATGCTCCCGGCACGCCGACGACTTTCCGCGAACGGTACTACCGCACCATCCACGACGCCGTCGAAGCCTCGTGGGCCGGGGGCGGCCCGGTGATGGGCAGCAATTTCTGGGCCTGGAACGGCGAAGCGCGCGCCGCCCATGCCGACGCCCGCTTCAAGGACGGCGACCATGCCTACATGGGCGATCCCCCGCACGAGCCGCAGGGCTGGTACGGCCTGTTCGACACCGACGAGGCGATGCTGGCGCTGGTCCGCGAAAACGCGGCCAAGACCGCCGCGTGACTTCTCCTCCCGCTTGCGGGAGGGGCTGCCCCATTTTCTCCCCTCCCGCTTGCGGGAGGGGCTGCCCCATCTTCTCCCCTCCCGCTTGCGGGAGGGGCTGGGGGTGGGCCAGTCTGACCCCATGAACGCCCCCGCACTCTCCCCCCGGAACAGGCTCCAGCTCCGCGCCGGCGACTGGGAAGCCGAGCTGCTGCCCGAACTCGGCGGCGCGATCGCCGCGCTGCGCCATCGCGGGCTCGACATATTGCGCCCCACGCCGGAGGGCGCGCGCAATCCGCTCCACACCGCCTGCTTCCCGCTCGCGCCATGGTGCAACCGCATCCGCGACGGCCGCTTCGCCTTCGCCGGGCAGGAGGCGATCCTTCCCGCCAATTTTCCGCCCGAACCGCACAGCATCCACGGCCTCGCCTGGCAGCGGGCGTGGCGCATCGAAAGCGCGGTCGCGACCAAGTGCGTGCTGGCGGACGATTACGACGGAGCCGGTCCCTGGCCCTGGGCATACCGTGCGCAACAGCGTGTGCGGCTGGGGCCGAAAGGCTGCGCGGTGACGCTTGTCCTCACCAACCGCGGCGACGCGCCGATGCCCGCCGGCCTCGGCCTCCATCCCTGTTTCCGCCGCCGTCCGGAAACGCAGGTGCGCTTCGCCGCCGGTCACGTGCTGCTCGCCACGCCCGATTGCCTGCCCACCGGGGTCACCGCGCCCGCCGATCACTTCGGCGACTGGCGCGGCGGCGCGCCGCTCCCGCCCGAAACCGTCGATCACTGCTTCGCCGGCTGGCGCGGCGCGGCCGAAATCGCCGACGATCTCGGCGCGATCGCCATCGAAGCCGACGGCGCGCCCAGCCTCCACCTCTACGCCCCGGCCGACGGCACGGCCCTGTGCCTCGAGCCTGTGACCCACACCCCCGACGCTCCCAACCGTGCGCCGGACGAAATGATCGTCCTCCCCCCAGGCTGCTCCGCCTCGCTGACGATACGAATCGCGGCCGCCTGACTCGCGTCGACGAAAGGGGGCCACCCCACCCTTCGTCACCGCAAGCTCCCTATCCCAACCTCGTTCCCCAAACCCAAATCCAAACCCAAACCCAACCCTCGTCATCCCCAACCCCCCTTCGTCATCCCCGCGAAAGCGGGGACCCAGTCACAGTTGCGCGCGTACAAGAGCCCACTGGGTTCCCGCGTGCGCGGGAATGACGAGAGGTTGGGGTGGGAAGGGCATGGAGAGCGCACTTTCCCCTTGATATCGCGAACCATATGGGTTATGGGGTGGAAGTCAGCCATAGGTTGGCAATGCGACGGGTGCGGGAGCGATCGAGCTCTTCTCTCCTCACTCCCGCACATGAAGGCCGGCGCTCCTCGAAAGGG
>JBIQKC010000045.1:0-19339 GCA_044506885.1 Sphingomonadales bacterium | reverse complement strand
CTTCTCAGTGGAAACTTCAGACCTTCCCGGGTCAGCTCTCAGCGGAAATCAACAAGCAGTTTTCTCCGGCAGGTTTTCCTCATCGTAAGGCACAAAGGCACTCTCGCCATTCCATTTCGCGCCGTCACCTGCGTAAAACAGCAGCACATCATGGTTATTGGGAAGGCGGCGGCGGCTGTGCGATTTGCCGGTAGAGCGCCGCCAGACAATCTCGTTTCGGAAGGCGGTCGGACCGAAGAGAGCGTCAAGAATGACCTTCAGGTAGTGGCTAGCTGTCGGATCGCAGTGAAGGACTAGGGTTCCTTCGTCCTTGAGCACCTGGCATAGCTCGTGGAGCCGCACCGTCATCATGACGAGGTAGGCCATCATGTCGCTCTTTCCGAGCGCTGCACTCAATGCATCAATGAAGCGGGCAACGGAACCCCCGATATGGTGGTGGATATCATCCAATGCCCGATCGGCTTCTGGACCCCATTCCCACGTATCCCGGAAGGCCTCGGCTTGCGCATTACCCTTTGCGCCTTCTGGAGTCCGAAAAAGGACATTGTATCTAGCGTTGGAATTGAATGGCGGGTCAAGGTAGACCAGATCCACGGACTTCAGAGGAATATCTCCATTCCGAAGCACCTCCAAGTTGTCGCCAAAAAACAGCCTGCTCATCAATGCCCCCGGCCATTGACGCCCTGTGGGCTAATGGCCGGTTATCCACAGTCTATGGTTAAGAATTGATGATTGAAGTGAAGTGCTCCTACGGAGATGGGTCCAGTTCACTTGGACGATGCGCACATGATCTGAACCACGCGAACGCGGATCAGAGCAACAAGGGAAAGGTGATATTTTCAGCGGCGTGGTTATCAGCCTCACATACTAAACCGATGCGCCTAGCTTGCCGGGACACGGCGACAAGATTGGCAATGCCAGCCGGCCGCCATGCATCTAAAGTTCGTCAAAGAGCCGCATGTACTTGCTATACACATAAATCCGATTTCGCCTCTGTCCCGTTATCTCTTGCAGGATGCCGGCGGTCTCGAGCTGACCGATGATATTGTTCGCGGTAGGATAGGATACACCGTGCTCTTCCGCGACCTTGCTGGGGTAGGTGATGGGAAGCCGATAAAGGCTGTCGAGAACGCGCAGCGGTGTGGCAGACGCTCTCTCGAAGCGGTTGATGATGGCTTCCCGATCATCCTCTCTAAGCCGCAAGACGCTGTGAGCCGTCTCGGCTGCGACGTTTGCGACGGACGCCACGCCTTCCAGGAAGAAGAGTATCCATCTCTCCCAGTCGCCTTTGTCGCGCAGGCGTTGAAGGCAGTCGTAGTACTCGGCTCGGTGTCGTTTAAAGTAGTACGAGAGATAGAGAACCGGCTTCCTTAGGATGGTCTTCTCCACGAGGAAGAGGGTGATCAGCAGCCGCCCCACTCGACCATTACCGTCAAGAAATGGGTGGATCGTTTCAAACTGCCCGTGAGCCATGCCAATCCGGATCAACGGTGGAAGCGGAGAATCGTCGTGAATGAACTTTTCAAGATCGCCTAGCAGCCGGTTTACCTCACCGGGGGGAGGGGGCACGAACAAGGCATCGGCTAGAGTACACCCCGCAGGCCCTATCCAGTTCTGCGTTTCGCGTATTTCACCAGGGCGCTGGTGCATCCCCCTGACATCGGCCATCAAAGCGGTGTGGAGATCAGAGATAAGGCGCGTCGAGATCGGCAACTTGGGGAGTAATTCTACGCCGCGGTCCAGCGCGGCCATGTAGTTTTGAACCTCACGCACATCGCTCGGTCGCGCTCGGTCAACTACATCGGCTTCTGCTTTGAGCACGTCGCTCAGCGACGCCTGCGTTCCTTCGATCTGGCTGGATAGCACCGCCTCTTTGCGTACGAACATCGACAGAAAGAGATCGGGATGCGGTAAGGTCTCAATGGAGCCGTCGAGGCGGCCCAACGCTCGATCCGCACGCGAAAGTGCGGTGTTCATGCGATCATCCATTTCAATCGGTGGAGAAGGCGGAAGCGGTGCCGGGATGAAGGCCTTATAGCCGGTGGGCTGACGAACGTACGAGCCGCTGTTCCGGGGTACGCGCTTATTCAAGGGTTCCTGCACAGCCACGATCATCCTGCACCATATTAAAGGCAGCCTTTAATATAGGAGGCTCTGACTGTGGATATCAAGGGGCGCTTACATAGCGCGCTAACTCGTCAAAATCAGCCTGATAGGGGCGGGACATGTATCGAGGCGGAGCTGCGCACCGCCGAGGTCGCCGGATTACGTGTCGTTGGTCTGGCCGAGGACCAAAAGGAAGACACCACCGTCGAACCGCATGCTTTCGAGAGTGAAGCGGAACAACTGGATATCGATTCGACGGAGGGATGATCTACGCAGAACGAGGATGATGTTCGGGTGACAGCCTATCCCAACTCAAAACACAATGAGGGAGCAAATGTGGGAGTGATCGAACCTATCACTGCAAAGAACGGCTGATTTCAGCCATTCTTGCCCTCAGTATTGGATGCCCCGCAAGGATTCGAACCTTGATTGACGGAGTCAGAGTCCGCTCTCTTACCATTAGAGGACGGGGCAGGAGCGCGCGCCGATAAACGGCGGAAATGCGCGGGTCAAGGGGCGTTTGGTAACGATCATTCGATGGATCGTCCATAAAATAATTGTAAAATCAATAGCTTATGCGGAACCACAGAGCCGCCCTGCCGGGTCCGCCCGCCCACGACGCCCTGAAGGCAAGCACGGCAAAACGCCGCCGGCCCGAAAGCCGGCGGCGCGCGATTCCTTGCCGCGATGGGCTCAGGCGTACTTGACCGAAAGCCGGGCGCGGCGGCGGTGGGCGCGCATGAAGCCCCCGACCGCGCCGAAGCCCAGGAGCATCATCGCCCAGGTCGAAGGTTCGGGAACTCCGGGAACCGGTGTCCCGCCCTGTTCCACGAACCAGCCCACGGTGTGGTTGTCGGATTCATAACCCGCGCTGCCCGGCGCCTGCGTGAACACGATTTTGTCGAACGTGCCGGTCGTATTGTAGAAGTTGACGAACACGAAGGGTTCGTGCTGCACTTCGCCGGTCTCGGGGTTGCCGTAGTAGGGCGAACCGCTTCCCGGCTCGCCGACGAAAGCCCGCACGTTGGCCGGATCGAACGTTCCGAGCAGAGCCTCTCCACGCCAGAATTCGAGGGTGTTGCCCTGATCGAGAGCAGAGAGCCAGTAGCCGAAATAGTTGATGCCCGTCTCGCCGGTCTGGGTGAACGTGACCGAATAGGAGCGGGGACCGTCGAGGCCGGCAACCGCATATTTGCCGGTGTTCCCCGCGCCGCCGTACATGCCGGCCGCAACGATCTGAACGTTCTCGTAAAGCCCGCTAATCGGGCTGCCCCCGAAATCCGACGTGAAGCTGGTGTCGCTCAGGAAGCGGGTGTCGAAGTCTTCGACGCCGAAGTGAACGCCGGCCCCGGTGCCGAGGAACGTCGTCGAAGTGGTGACAGCGCCCGGAGCTTCGACGGTCACGTCGAAATGATCGAGGAACGAAGCAGCCTGCGCCGGAGCGGCGGCAACGGCGACGGTGGCGGCGAGAGCAGACAGGGCGATTTTCGAACGCATGACGCAACATTCCCCAATATGAGCGCAAAAGACCGGGCGGCCTGTATCGCCACCGGACCCCGGAAACGAGCGGTCCCGCGAGACCGTCCCATCCTGACACATGGTTAACGCGAATCGTTTCCAGCGTCCAGCGGGCCGCGTCCTCGGCCGCCGCATCCCCCGAACTTGCTCCCCGTCACGGCTTTCGCTAGCTTGGCGTCAGGTTCCGCCCACGGGCGGGTTATGACGTTACGGAAGTACCCAGTACCATGGCGGAGTACATTCCGCCGGACAAGCGGCGGAGCGTCGCGGAAATGCAGGGCGGTGCGGCGCAGGAAGTCCGCCCTCGGCAATCGCGCTCCGGCCCAGCCGGCGACAGGCAGCGAGACGACGCGCAATCCGGTTCGCCGTGGTCTCAATCGCCGCGTCCTTCACCGCGCCCGATGCCGCGTCAGGCCTATGCCGCCATCGACTTGGGGACCAACAACTGCCGCCTGCTCATCGCCCGCCCGGCGGACGCGAACTTCGTCGTCATCGACGCCTTCAGCCGCGTCGTCAGGCTGGGCGAGGGGCTGGCGCAGACCGGACGGCTGAGCGACGAAGCGATGGATCGCGCGGTCAGCGCGCTCAAGGTCTGCGCCGAGAAGCTGCGCCGCCGCAACGTCCATCTCGCCCGGTCGGTCGCCACCGAGGCCTGCCGGCGGGCCGAGAACGGGGCCCAGTTCATAGAGCGCGTCCGCAACGAAACCGGCATCCGGCTCGACGTGATCTCGGCGCGGGAAGAGGCGCGGCTGGCGGTGCTCGGATGCCATATCCTGCTGGAGGACGGGCGCGGGCCGGCGGTCATCTTCGATATCGGCGGCGGCTCGACCGAGCTGGTGCTGATAGAGCCGGGCGCGCCCGTACCGCGGATTCTCGACTGGGAAAGCGTCCCCTGGGGCGTGGTCTCGCTGACCGAAACGGTCGGCGAGGAGGCGCGCAGCGCGCCGGCGCGGCTCGACCGCTACCGCCGGATGCTGCGGATCGTCTCTGACAGCTTCGCCGAATTCGCCGAACGCATCGCCCCGCGGCGAACCCCGGATTTGCGCCTGCTGGGGACCAGCGGGACCGTGACGACGCTCGCCAGCCTGCATCTCGACCTGCCGCAATACGATCGCAAGGCGGTCGACGGCCTGATCGTGCCCTCTGCCTCGATGCGCGACATCGCCGCGCGGCTCTCGGGGATGTCTCCCCAAGAGCGCACCACCTTGCCCTGCATCGGCACCGAGCGCGCCGATCTGGTCGTGGCCGGCTGCGCGATCCTCGAAGCGATCCTCGACATCTGGCCCGCCGACCGGCTCGGCGTCGCCGATCGCGGCATCCGCGAGGGGATCCTGCGCAGCCTGATGACCGCCGACGCCGACGGCATGGAGGCCCAGGCGCTGCTCAGGCGCTCCCGGCAGTTGCGATTGTGAGCCGGCCGGGCGGCGATTCCGGGCGGCGCGTCAGGACCGCGCGGCGGCGCACCGCGTCGTCGACTCGCTGGCTCGAGCGCCAGCTCAACGATCCCTATGTGCGCCAGGCCAAGGCCGAAGGCTATCGCAGCCGCGCGGCCTACAAGCTGCGTGAGCTCGACGAGCGTTTCGGCCTGCTGAAAGGCGTGCGGCGCGTCGTCGATCTCGGCATCGCGCCGGGGGGCTGGAGCCAGGTCGTCCGCCAGCGCGCGCCGAATGCGGCGGTCGTCGGGATCGACCTGCTCGAAACCGAGCCGCTCGAAGGGGTGGCTGTCCTGCAAATGGATTTCATGGCCGACGCGGCCCCGGCCGCGCTCGAAGCCGCGCTCGACGGGCCGCCCGACCTCGTTTTGTCGGACATGGCCGCCAACACCGTCGGCCACAAGCAGACCGACCACTTGCGCACGATGGGGCTGGTCGAAGCCGCCGCGCAGTTCGCCGTCGAGACGCTGGCGGAAGGCGGCGCATTCGTCGCCAAGGTGCTCGCCGGGGGCACCGATGCCCAGCTGCTCGCGCTGCTCAAGCGTCATTTCCGCAGCGTCAAGCACGCCAAACCTCCGGCGAGCCGCAAGGGCTCGTCGGAATGGTACGTGATCGCGCAGGGTTTCAAGGGCCGGGGCTCGTAGAGCCGCCGGAAGCTTCGACCTATTCGTTCGCCGTTGCCGCGCCGGTGTCGGCCGGTTCGGCCGCCGCCGTCGCTCCGGCGGCATCGGCCCCCGGCTCGACCGAGGAGCCGGCCGCAGCGTCGCCCGCTTCGGCGGCTGCCCCGTCGCCGGCATCGTCGCCTTCGGGCGCCGCTTCGGCAGGCGGCTCGGGCAGCGGCGGTCCGCCGCCGTGCTGCATCAGATAGAGAATCACGTTCGCGCGGTCTTCGGGCTTGCTCAGGCCCGCGAAGCTCATCTTGGTGCCCGAGGCGAAGGCGCGCGGGCTCCTCAGCCAGTCGTCCATGTTCTCGTACGACCAGTCGCCGCCATGGCCGGAAAGGTCGGACGAATAGGCGAATCCGGCGATATGCTTGCCGATCGGCTGGCCGAGGATGCCGAACAGGTTCGGCCCGATGCCGTTGGCCCCGCCCTGCTCGGCCGTATGGCACGAGGTGCACTTGGCGAAGACGGCCTCCCCGGCGGCCGGATCGCCGGTGGCCAGCAGCGCCGCCAGCGACGGGCCTTCGTCGGCGCCTCCCTCGACCACGCCGGCGATCGGATAGCCCATCGTCTCGGGCCGTTGCGGCTTGTCGCCGTGGAAGTACATGCCGCTGAGGATGGACAGGCCAAGGGCCACGATACCGGCAAAAAGCGTCCAGCCGGCGATGGTGTTGAAACGATCGGTCATGAAAGGATTCTGCCAGAGTTCCCGGATTTGGGCGTCGCTCTAGTGTTGGGGCGGCGCGGGTGCAAGTCCGATAGTCACTTGTCCGCCGCCCGGTGCGCGGTTACCGGCACCCGCCGATGGACAGCTTCCCCGCCCCAGCCCTCGCGCTTGTCGAACAGATGCGCGCCGCGGCCGCCGCCGATCCCGCGCGCGCGGTCGCGTTTCAGGGCGCGCCGGGGGCCAACTCGCACCGCGCCGCGCTCGAATGGGCGCCCGATTGCCTGCCGCTGCCGTGCTTCGCGTTCGAGGATGCGCTCGATGCGGTGAGCGCCGGGCGCGCGGGCAGCGCGATCATCCCGATCGAGAATTCGCAGCACGGCCGCGTCGCCGACATTCACTTCCTGCTGCCCGACAGCGGGCTGTCGATCGTCGGCGAGCACTTCCTGCCGATCTCCTACGCGCTGATGGGGCTCACGGCGGGCCCTTACAGGGCCGCGCACAGCCATCCGCAAGCGCTCGGACAGACGCGGCTCTACTTGCGCCGTCGCGGCATCGTGCCGCTCGCCTATGCCGACACCGCCGGGGCGGCGGCGCTGGTCAGGGAACAGGGCGATCCGCAGGCCTGCGCGATCGCCCCGGCGATGGCGGCGGCGCTCTACGGGCTGGAGATCGCCGAGGACGGGGTCGAGGACGCGAAGGACAACATGACGCGATTCGTCGTGCTTGCGCGCGAATCGCTCGATCCTGCCGCCCTGCAAGGCGCGCCGGCGATGACGACGTTCGTGTTCGAGGTGAAGAACGTGCCCGCAGCGCTCTACAAGGCGCTCGGCGGCTTCGCCACCAACGGCGTCAACATGACCAAGCTCGAAAGTTACCAGCAGGGGGCGAGCTTTTCGGCGACGATGTTCTACGCCGACATCGTCGGCGCGCCGGGCGATCCGGCGATAGACCGCGCGCTCGAAGAACTGGCGTTCCACTGCAAGGAGCTGCGCATGCTCGGCAGCTATCCCCAGGCGCGCCCGCGCGGCTGACCTGAATCGCCGCGGCCGCCCGGCCACGACGCATCCGGCATCCGCGAGCAGGTAGTGGGTCAGTTTCAATTCTCGTTCGTCATTGCGAGGAACGAAGTGACGAAGCAATCCAGGGCGCTGCGCAATACGCCCTGGATTGCTTCGCTGCGCTCGCAATGACGAGGGGATGGAATTCAAACCGACCCACTACCCGCGAGCAAGGCTTGCTTGCGCCGCTCGCCGGCCCATGCCACCAACGGCCGCGTGACGACGAGTACGGGGGATAGCGTCGCCGGCCGGCACGCCGACAGCTTCGCGCGCGACTGGCAAGCCCTGCGCGCCGATGCCGATATTCAGTTCGCCCCGATCGAGGCTCCCGAACCGACGCCGCCGCCGGACTGGTGGCTCGACTTCCTCGATTTCCTCGGGCGGGTGTTCGGCCCGATGGCCGACGCGTTCGGCGCCGTCGCCCGCGCGATCGGCATGTCGGGCCAGGCGCTGATGTGGGGCCTCGTCGGTCTCGCCGTGCTGGCGACCGGGCTGCTGCTGTGGCGTCACGCGCGGCGGTTGGCGCTCCGGCAAGCCGCTACCGATGCCGCCGCGCCCGCTTGGTCGCCGGACGCCGGCCAGGCGCTGGCGCTGCTCGAGGATGCCGACCGCCTCGCGGCCGAGGGCCGTTATGGCGAAGCCGCGCACCTGCTGCTCGAACGCAGCGTAGGCCAGATCGCCGCCGCGCGCCCCGGCCTGCTCGAACCGTCGAGCACCGCGCGCGAGATCGCCGTTCTGCCGGCCCTCTCCGAAGACGCGCGCCGCGCCTTCTCGACCATCGCCACGCGGGTCGAGCGCAGCCTGTTCGCCCTGCGCGCGCTTACCGCCGACGATTGGCAGGCTGCCCGCGCCGCCTATGCCGATTTCGCCCTCGCGGTGCCGCAATCGGCATGAGCCGCGCCGCCTCGCCTTTCTCGCGCCGCGCGATCCTCGCCATGCTCGGCATCGGCGCCGCCGCCTTTCTCGTGCTGCTTTACGCGATCGGGGCCGGGTGGACCGGCCGCGACGACAGCGACGGCGGCGCGCACGCGGCGGCCAACGGCATCAACGGCTTCTCCGGCCTCGCCCGGCTGCTCGAAGCGCAAGGGCTCGACGTCTCGCTCTCGCGCGGCGAGGCGCGGCTCGACGATCCCGGCCTGCTGATCCTGACGCCGCCGATCTTCACCGACCCCGAGAAACTCGGCGATGTCGTAGAGGCGCGCCGCTACGTCGGTCCGACGCTGCTGATCCTGCCCAAGTGGTTCGGCGTCAGGGCCAGCGCGTTCGATGCGCTCGACGCGCCCGACGGCTGGGTCGTCCTCAACAGCGCCTTCGCGCCCGACATGCTGTCCGGAATCGACGGGTTCGAGAATGCCGAAACGCAGGTCGCCCCCCGCCAGGGATGGCGCGGCATGGGCCTTTCCGGCGCTCTGCCGCAGCCGGAACAGGTGCTGGCGCTGTCCGGCGTCGAGGACGCCGTGCCGCTGGTGACCGGCGAAGACGGCGTTCTGTTCGCCGGCTTCCTCGCCGACGAGGGGACCTACCCGGTGCTAGAACAGGCCGCCGGCGTCCCGACCACCGAAGACGACGAGGAACGCGACCCGTCGCGCTGGGCGGTAGTGGTCGTCGCCGAGCCCGACCTGATGAACAACTACGGCATGGCCGACCGCGCGCGCGCCGAACTCGCGGTCGCGCTCGTCGATGCGGCGCGCGAGGGGCAGGACTTGCAGGTGGTGTTCGACCTCACCCTTCCCGGTCTCGGCGAGGCGGAGAACCTGCTGACGCTCGCGTTCCGCCCGCCGTTCCTTGCCGCAACGCTGTGCCTGCTGCTCGCGGCGCTGGTCATCGCATGGCGCGCGCTGCGCCGGTTCGGACCTCCGGTGGCCGAAGCGCCCGCGCAGGCGCTGGGCAAGCGCCAGCTCGCCCGCAACGGAGCCGCGCTGATCGAGCGCGCGAAGCGGCTTCACCTGCTCGGCCCGCCGTACGCGGCGCTGGCGACGGGCCGCATCGCCGCCGCGCTCGGAATCCGCGAGGCCGATCCGCAAGCGCGCGAGGAAGCAGTGGCGCGCCAACTCGCCGCGCGCTCCGACATCGCGGGCGACTTCACGCGCGATGCCGAATCCCTGCGCCGCGCGCGCACGGCCCATGATCTGCTGCGCGCCGCCCGCGCGCTCAAGACAATCGAAAGGACGCTCCAGCGATGACCATCTCGCTCGAAGACACCCGCCGGCTCGCCGAATCCATCCGCGCCGAAGTGGCCAGAGCCATCGTCGGGCAGGAGGATACCGTCGAGCACCTTACCGTGGCGCTGCTGGCGCAAGGCCACGCCCTGCTCGAAGGCCCGCCGGGCACCGCCAAGACGTTCCTCGCCCAGTGCTTCGCCGCCGCCACCGGGCTCGATTTCGGGCGCATCCAGTTCACCCCCGACCTGCTGCCGGGCGACATCCTCGGCTCCAACCTGTTCAACTTCCAGACCAGCCAGTTCACGCTCAGTCGGGGACCGATCTTCCACGAACTGCTGCTCGCCGACGAGATCAACCGCACTCCGCCCAAGACCCAGGCCGCGCTGCTCGAAGCGATGCAGGAACGGCGGGTGACCCTCGACGGCGAGACTCACGCGCTGTCCGACCGCTTCATGGTCGTGGCGACGCAGAATCCGATCGAAAGCCAGGGCGTCTATCCGCTGCCCGAAGCGCAGCTCGACCGGTTCCTGTTCAAGCTGATCGTGCCTTACCCTTCCGCCGAGGAAGAGGCCGCCATCGTCCGCCGTTTCGGCGAGCGCGGCGGGCCGCAGCAGCCGGCGGACTTCGGCATCGCCGCCGTGGCCGATGCGGCCCTGCTGGCCGGCGCGCAACAGGCGATCCACACCGTGACGCTGGCGGACGAGGTGGTGCGCTATGCGGTCGACCTGGTCCGCGCCACGCGCGACAGCCGCGACATCGCCAGCGGCGCATCCCCCCGCGCCGCGGTGGTGCTCGCCCGCGCCGCCCGCGCCCGCGCCGCGCTTCATGGCCGCGACTACGTGCTGCCCGACGACATCAAGGCGCTCGCCACCGCGACGCTGCGCCACCGGCTGCTGCTGTCGCCGGCGGCCGAGATCGAAGGCCGCCAGGTGGAAGACCTCGTCGCCGGCCTGATCGAACAGACCGAGGCGCCGAAGTGAGCCGATGACATCTCCGGTCGTCCCCTCCGGCCGCGCGCTGGCGCTGCTGGCGTTGCTGGCCCCGCTCGCCGCGGTACTCGCCGCGACCGCGCCCGGCGCCTGGCTGCTCGCGCCGGCCGCCGGACTCGCGTTGCTGGCGGCGGCCGCGCTCGACGGCTGGCTCGCCGGGGGCCTGCGCGATTGCCGGGTAGTGGTTCCGGCCGATGCCGAAGTCGGCCAGCCGGTCCGCGTCGCGATCCTCGCGGAACTGGCGCGCGCGCCGCGCTCCGCGCCCGAGGCCGCGCTCGGCTTCGACGCCCGGCTCGGCGCGCGCGGCGTCGCGCACGTCGCGCTCGGCCCAGGCGAAGCCGACGGGATATGGTCCTGGCAGGCCGAGCTGATCCCCCAGCGGCGCGGCACAGGCGCTCTGCATGACCTGTGGCTCCGCTGGCCCGGCCCGCTCGGCCTCGCCCATCGCCAGGCCCACCGCGCGCTGGAAGATCGGATCCGCGTCTGGCCCGACCTCTCGCCCGTCCGCTCGCCCGCATTGCAGACGTTCCTGCGCGACGCGCAATTCGGCCTCGTCGCCCGCCGCATTCGCGGCGAAGGCACCCAGTTCGAAGCGCTGAGCGAATACCAGCCGGGCATGGACCGCCGCCGCATCGACTGGAAGGCGAGCGCGCGCCACACCCGCCTCCACGCGCGCGAGAACGAGGCCGAGCGCGACAACCAGATCGTCTTCGCGTTCGATTGCGGCCAGTCGATGTGCGAGCCGGTCGATGGCCTTGCCCGGCTCGACCGGGCGATCTCCGCCGCGCTCGTCTCCGCCTACGTGGCGCTCAAGGGCGGCGACCGGGTGGCCTTGTTCGGCTTTGCCGACAAGCCGGAGCTGTTCACCCCGTTCGCGGTCGATTCGCGCGCCTTCCACCGCCTCCAGTCGGCCGCCGCGAGTCTCGACTACACGGCGCGCGAACCCAACTTCACGCTGGCGCTGGCGACGCTCTCCGCCCGGCTCAAGCGCCGGTCGCTGATCGTGCTGTTCTCGGACTTCACCGATACCACGTCGGCCGAGCTGATGGTCGAAAGCATCGAGCGCCTGATCCGCCACCATCTGGTGATCTTCGTCACCATGCAGGACGAAGAGCTGTCGGGCCTCACCGACGCCGATCCCGCCACCTTGCGCGATCTCGCCACCGCCGTCGCCGCCGACGGCCTCGCCCGCCAGCGGGCGCTGGTGCTGCAACGGCTGCGCCGGCTCGGCGTCGACGTGATCGAGGCTCCGTGGCAGGCGATCGGCTATCGCCTGATCGACCGCTACCTCGCGGTCAAGCGGGCGGAGGCGGTGGGCTGATGGCCCTCCCCTTCTTCCGCAAGGCCGAAGTCCTCGCGCCGCCGGACATTGAGGCCGCGAGCCTGCGCTCCGACCGCTTCCGGCTCGAACGCGAAACCGACTGGCGGCGGCTCGAAGCGATCGTCGCCGCGCTGGAGAAGAACCGCCTGCGACGCATTTCGGACGAGGATCTGCTGGCGCTCCCGGTGCTGTACCGCCAGGCCGCATCGAGCCTTGCCGTCGCGCGCGAAACCTCGCTCGACGCCGGCACCCTCGCCTATCTGGAATCGCTGGTCCGCCGCGCGTGGTTCCAGGTCTACGGACCGCGCACCTCGCTGCCGGGCTGGCTGCGGCGGTTCTTTACCGGCGGCTGGAGCGCGGCAGTGCGCGCGATCTGGCTGGAGCTGTGCATCGCGCTGGCGGTGATGCTTGCCGGCACGGCCATCGGCTGGCTGCTCGTCGCGCGCGACAGCAACTGGTTCTACGCCCTGGTTCCCGGCCAGTTCGCCGATGCCCGGCGTCCGGGCGCCTCGCGCGAAGCGCTGGCCGAAACGCTGGGCGGGCAGGCCGACGGCGAAGGGCTGACGGTGTTCGCCGCCTATCTGTTCTCGAACAACTCGGGCGTGGCGATCCTCGCCTTCGCGCTCGGCTTCGCCTTCGGCATCCCGACGATCCTGCTGCTGATCTACAACATGGTCCTGCTCGGGGCGATGCTGTGGCTGTTCGTGCAGGCCGGGCTCGGCTGGGAATTCGCCGCCTGGCTCTCGGTCCACGGCACGACCGAGCTGCTGGCGATCCTGCTCGCGGGCGCGGCCGGGCTGCATATCGGCCGGACGATGGCCTTTCCCGGCGAACGCTCGGTGCTCGCCGCCGCCTCGGCCGCCGGCCGCCGCGCGGCGCAGGTCATGGTCGGGGTGGTGCTGATGCTGGCCATGGCCGGGCTGCTCGAAGGCTACGCCCGCCAGCTCGTCACCGAACCGCTCGCGCGGGTGGGCATCGGCGGCGCGATGCTGCTTGCGTGGCTGGCGGCGTTCCTGCTGATCCGCAGCCGCGAGGAGGCGCGCGCGCCATGACCGCCGCCGCCGTCCGCAAGGGCCCCGCCGCCCGCCAGCGCGAACTGGTGACGCCCGAGGGGCTCGCGCTGCCGCTCACGGTCGCCAGCCGGGGCGCGCGCGCCGGCGCGCTGCTGCTCGATCTGGCGATCCTGTTCTTCGGTCTGATCCTGCTCGCGCTCGCGCTCGGCTTCGCCGGTTTCGGGATTTTCGACGCCACGGACCTCGACGCGCAGCCCGCGCTGGAGCTCGTCATGGTCCTGCTGATCCTGCTCGTGTTCCTGTCGCGCTACGGCTATTTCCTGTGGTTCGAGCTCGGCCCGCGCGGCGCCACGCCCGGCAAGCGCCTGCTGGGCATTCGCGTCGCCGCCCGCCCGCGTGAGAACGGCGGCGCGGGGCAACTGACGGCCGAGGCCGTGATCGCCCGCAACCTGATGCGCGACGTCGAGGTGTTCATCCCGGCGATCTACCTGCTGTCGGGACAGGCTGGCGCCGGGGTCACCGGCGTGGCCACGACGGTCTGGCTCGCGGTTTTCGTGCTGTTCCCCTGCTTCAACCGCGACAACCTGCGCGCCGGCGACCTCGTCGCCGGGACCTGGGTGGTGGAAGCCGAACGGCGCAAGCTGCCGGAGGCGATGTCGCTCGGCGAGGATCGGTCACAGGCTTATCGTTTCGGCGAAGCCGAGTTGTCGGTCTACGGCGAGCACGAACTGCAAGTCCTCGAAGGCGTGCTGCGGCAGGACAACCCCGAAGCGCAGCGGCAGGTGCTGGAGGCGATCTGCCGCAAGATCGGCTGGACCCCCGGCGAAGGAGACGACCGCGCCTTCCTCGAAGCCTTCTACGCCGCCCTGCGCGCCCGTCTCGAACGCGACATGCGCTTCGGCAGGCGCAAGGCCGACAAGCACAGCTGACGCGCCTATTCCCCGAAGATCGCCACCTCGCGCATCCCCGCGCTGTCGGCGCGGCCGCGATACATGCCCGGCGTGTTGAAGCTGAACACCGTCACGCCATCGGGCGCGGCGACGATCACCCCGCCGTCGCCGCCCAGCGCGCCGACTTCGGCGATCACCGCATCGGCCGCCGCCTGCGCGCTTTCGCCCAGCAGCCGCATCCGCGCACAGATCTCGTGCGCCACGCCGGCGCGGATGAAGTATTCGCCCGCCCCGGTGGCGGAAACGGCGCAGGCGCGGTCGTCGGCATAGTTGCCCGCGCCGATCACCGGCGAATCGCCGATTCGGCCCCAGCGCTTGCCCGTCAGCCCGCCGGTCGATGTCGCCGCGGCGACATGCCCCCCGGCATCCACCGCCACCGCGCCCACCGTGCCGTATTTCAGGTCGACGTCGAACCAGCCGAGGTTGCGCGCCTTCAGCTCCTGCAATTGCCGCCGGCGCTCGGGCGTGGCGAACCAGTCGGGATCGACCATCTCGATTCCGCGCTCGCGCGCGAACTCCTCCGCGCCTTCGCGGCTGAGAAACACATGGGGCGAATCGTCCATCACCGCCCGCGCCAGCTTCACCGGGTTCTTCACGTGCGTCACGCCCGTCACCGCCCCCGCCGCACGGGTGCGCCCGTCCATGATCGAGGCGTCGAGTTCGTTGACCCCGTTGTAAGTGAACACCGCCCCGCGCCCGGCGTTGAACTTCGGGTCGTCTTCCAGCACCATGATCGCCGCCTCGACCGCGTCGAGCGCGCTGCCGCCCGACGCCAGCACCGCCGCCCCGGCATCGAGCGCCACGCCCAGGGCCGCCTCGTAGCCGGCCTGCTGTTCGGGGGGCATCCTGTCCGGCGTCATCGTTCCCGCGCCGCCGTGGATGGCGATGCTCCAGCGCCCGTCCCGCATCGTTTCGCCCTCCTGCGCCTGCGCCATCCCCGCAACGAGCAGGAGGGGGAGAACGATCCGCCTTGTCAGCATGCCCGCATCCATAGCACATCGCCGCCATGCCCGCCTATCGCATCGTCGAGGACGACCTCACCGGCCCCGAAGTTGCGGCCCTGCTCCGGCTGCATCTCGACGAGATGCACTGCTGGTCGCCGCCGGAAAGCGTCCACGCCATGCCGATCGAGCGCCTGCGCGCGGGCGACGTCACGTTCTATTCCGCCTGGGACGGCGAGCGGCTGGCGGCGGTCGGCGCGCTGAAGGAACTCGGCGACGGACGCGGCGAACTCAAGTCGATGCGCGCCGCGCCGGACCATCGCGGCAAGGGCGCGGGCCGGGCGATGCTCGAGCACCTGATGGCCGAGGCCCGGCGGCGCGGCTACGTCTGGCTCGGCCTCGAAACCGGCCGTCCGGAACCGTTCGCGCCCGCCCGGCGGCTCTACGAAGGCTACGGCTTTCGCGAATGCCCGGCCTTCGGCAGCTACATCCCGGACGATTTCTCGCTCTGCATGGAGCGCGCGCTGTGATCGCGCTGCGCCCCGCCCTGCCCGGCGACGCCGAAGCGCTCTCCCGCCTCGCCACCGACGCCTTCGTCGCCGCCTTCGGCCATCTCTATCGCCCGGAAGACCTCGCCGCCTTCCTGGGCGAGAACCGCTCCGCCGAACGCTACCGCGCCGACATCGCCGACCCCGCCAAACGCATCCGGCTCGCGAGCATCGACGGCGAACTGGCCGCCTACGCGCTGATCGTGCTCGGCCAGGGTTTCGACGAACGCCCGGCGCCGCAACCCGCGCGCCCGGTCTATCTCAGCCAGCTCTACTGCGCGCCCGGCATGCCCGGCCGCGGGCTCGGCGCCGCGCTGATGGACTGGACGATCGCCGAAGCGCGCGCCTGGGGCGCCGACGCGCTCCAGCTCTCGGTATTCGGCGAAAACCTCGGCGCCCAGCGCTTCTACCGCCGCTACGGCTTCGAACACGTCGCGGACATCGACTTCTGGGTCGGCACTCACCGCGACCACGAATTCCTCTACGAACTGGCCCTGTGAAACGCGCGCGATGGCCCAGGGCCGCCGGATCCCCGCGCGTCATTGCCCCTTAATCATGCCGCGCGTATAGGCGCTGGCCATGTCTTCCGTTCGTCCCTGGCGCGATATAGCGCGGCGCAAGAGCCGCCAGATCATGGTCGGCAGCGTGCCGGTCGGCGGCGACGCGCCGATCAGCGTGCAGACGATGACCAACACGCCGACGTCCGACGCGGCAGCGACCATCGACCAGATCCGCCGCTGCGAGGATGCCGGGGCGGACATCGTCCGCGTATCGTGCCCCGATGTCGAAAGCACCGCCGCGCTGGGCAGGATCGTGCGCGCGGCGCGCATCCCGATCGTCGCCGACATCCACTTCCACTACAAGCGCGCGCTGGAAGCGGCTGACGCCGGCGCCGCCTGCCTGCGCATCAACCCCGGCAATATCGGCTCGTCCGACCGCGTCGCCGAAGTGGTCCGCGCGGCCAAGGCCAACGGCTGCGCGATCCGCATCGGCGTCAACGCCGGCAGCCTCGAAAAGGATCTGCTGGAAAAGTACGGCGAACCGTGCCCCGAAGCGCTGGTCGAATCCGCGCTCGACCACATCAAGCTGCTGCAAGACCACGATTTCCACGAATACAAGGTGGCGGTGAAGGCGAGCGACGTGTTCCTCGCGGTCGCCGCCTACATGGGCCTTGCCGATGCGGTCGATTGCCCGCTCCACCTCGGCATCACCGAAGCCGGCGGGCTGATCGGCGGCACGGTGAAATCCAGCATCGGCATGGGCAACCTGCTGTGGGCGGGCATCGGCGACACGATTCGCGTCTCGCTCTCGGCGGAGCCGGAGCAGGAAGTGCGCGTCGGCTTCGAGATATTGAAGGCGCTCGGCCTGCGCACGCGCGGGGTGCGCGTGGTGTCCTGCCCCAGTTGCGCGCGCCAGGGCTTCGACGTGATCCGCACCGTGCAGGCGCTGGAAGACCGGCTCCAGCACATCAAGACGCCGCTGTCGCTCTCGGTGCTCGGCTGCGTCGTCAACGGCCCCGGCGAAGCGCGCGAGACCGACATCGGCATTACCGGCGGCGGCGCGGGCAAGCACATGGTCTACCTCTCCGGCGTCACCGACCACCACGTGACCGACGCCGATATGCTCGACCACATCGTCGCGCTGGTGGAAGCCAAGGCGGCCGAGATCGAAGCGCAAGCGGAAGAACTGCCGGCCGAGGCGGCGGAGTAGGCGCCCCGGCTTTACCGCCGGGTAACCATGCGCGGTTACGCTCCGGCCGATGAAAGCCGCATCGCTGTTCTTGCTGCTCGCCGCCGGGGCCACGGCCGCCTGGTTCGCGTCGGATTCGCCCGGCGAGGAGCCCCGCGCGCCCGTGGTGCGGACGACTCTCCCGGTCGTGGAGCCATCCGGCGCGGCGCGGAACTGGACCGCCGGCGACGTCGTCGTCCCGCGCGCTGGCGACGGACACTTCTACGCCGAAGTCGCGGTCGACGGCGTCGGCGCGCGGATGCTGGTCGATACCGGGGCCAGCGTGATCGCGCTGACCGGCGCGGATGCCGAAGCGATCGGCATCGAATGGGATCCGGCCGCGGTCCGCCCGGTGGCGCGCGGCGCGGGGGGCGATGTCCACGGCGTGCCGGTCGTGCTCGATACCGTGCAACTGGGCGATTTCGAGGTCAGCGGCGTGCGGGCCATCGTCGTGCCCAGCGGCCTCGGCGTGTCGCTGCTCGGCCAGTCGTTCCTGTCGCGCTTCGAACGGGTGGAGATCGGCCCCGAAGAGATGATCCTCGGCGGCTGAGCGATGAGCTTTCACCGCTTTCTCCCCCATCGCTGGCGCACCCGTCACCAGGCCGACCGGCACGCGCGGGCCATCGCCGACGTGCTCGACACCCCGCCCATCGCGCCGCGAAGCGACGGGCTGGTGCTGTTCTCGATGATCGGCGCGGCGGTCCTGCTGCCCTACCTCGTGGCGGTGAAATCGCTGTGGGCGCAGGTGCAGCGCGGCCGGATCGCAATCCTCGACGACGGCACGCTGACCCCGCCCGACAGGGCCCTGCTCGCCCACCACTGCGGCGATCCGGAGATCGTCCGCATCGCCGACGTCGATACCGGCGAATTCCCGCGCGGCGGCTGCTGGGAACGGTTCCTGACCATCCTCGACCGGCGGACGGACGAATACTGGCTCCAGCTCGACAGCGATACCGTCACCCTCGGCGCGGTGGACGAAGTCGCGCAGGCCATCGCCGCCAACCGCAGCTTCACCCTGCTCGGCGGCGCGGACGGCGAACTCGGCGCGCTGACGTTCGACCGGTTCGTCAGCGCCCGCCATCCCGGAGGGCCGGCCGACGGGCACGTCCAGCACCGCATCGAAACCCGCCTCGCCACCCTGCCCGACGCCACAACATGGCGCTACGTGCGCGGCTGCGCGGGCTTCACCGGGTTCGCCGCCGGGGGACCGGGGCGTGAGCGGGCGCGGGATTTCCTCGCGATGATGGAGCGGCTCGTCGGCCCGGACATCGCCGCCTGGGGAACCGAACAGGTCGCCTCCAACCTCCACATCGCCAACGAGCCCGGCGCAATGCTCCTGCCCTACGCGCGCTACCTCAATTACTGGGGCGAGCCGTGGGGCGAGCGCGCCGCTTTCGTCCACTTCGTCGGCACCCACCGCCACGATAGCGGCGCCTATCGCGCGGCCAGCCGCCAGGCGATAGACACGCTGCGGCGACCCGCCCGTTCAGCGCCCGGCTAGACACGAGGGGCTACGAGAAGGCATGATCGGGCTCGTGGACAGGCGCAAGTTCATCGCATCGGCGGCTGTGGCGGCGGGCTCGCTGGCCCTGCCCGCGCGCGTCTTCGCGCAACCGAGCGGGCTCGACGCGCGCGCGACCGCGATTCTCGAAATCGCCCGCCGCGAAGTCGAGCGCGCCGGCGACGTGCTGTGGCGGCGCGACATTGCCGGAATCGCCGATTTCGGCGTCCATTCGGCGCTGCCCCGCTTCCACTTCGCCAATCTCGAAAACGGCACGGTCGCGTCGTATCGCGTGGCGCACGGCACGGGCTCGGATCCGCAACACGACGGCTGGCTCAAGACGTTTTCCAACGTGCCGGGCTCCCACGCCACCAGCCGCGGCGCCTACATCACCTGGGAGTGGTACACCGGCCGCTACGGCACGTCGGTCCGCCTCGGCGGCCTCGATCCCGACAATTCCAACACGCTCGAACGCCTGATCGTGATGCACGCGGCGGACTATGCCCGGCCCGAGCATGTCGCCCGCTGGGGCCGCCTCGGCCGCTCCAACGGCTGCTTCGCCCTCGCCCCCGACGATTTCCTCGTCGCCCTGACCCAGCTCTCCGGCGGCCGCCTGCTGTTCGCCGACAAGCTCAACCTCGGCTGAGCGCTCTCCCCAAACCTACCTCGCCCCACAACCCAATCCCTCCTTCGTCATCCCCGCGAAAGCGGGGACCCAGTCACAGTTGCGCGCGTACAAGAG
>JBIQKC010000044.1:0-19824 GCA_044506885.1 Sphingomonadales bacterium | reverse complement strand
GACGCCCAGGCAAGCGCCGGCCCTACCGTCCGCGCATCAAGGCTCAACAGTCCGGCATCGCCGCCGGATAATCCCTCATGCCCACACCATATCCTCCCCGGAACGATATAGGGGCGCGCCCTAGGTCCGCTCCGCTTCCGCCACCGCCTCGCTTGCGCGCAGGGCGCTGAGGATTCGGGTCAGATGGGCCAGGTCCTGCACTTCGAGCTGGACTTCGTAGGTATGGAACGGATCGTCGAGCTGGGTCTGTCCAAGCGTGATCACGTTGGCGTGGTTCTTGGCGAAGATGCCGGCCATTTCGGCCAGCGTGCCGAGCCGGTGGTACAGCACCACCCGCAGCTTGCCGATCGCGCCCTGCGACCGCTCGCCCCACGACAGGTCGACCCAGTCGGCATCGACGCCGCTGGCCAGCTCGAGGCAGTCGATCGAGTGGACTTCCACGCCTTCCCCTCGCCGGCGCAGGCCGATGATGCGGTCGCCCGGCACCGGGTGGCAGCATTCGGCCAGGGTGAAGCCCATCCCCGGCGTCAGGCCCTTGATCGAGATCGCCCGCCGCTGTCCGGTTTCCTCGGGCAGGTCGGCGGTGCTGCCGGGGACCAGCGCTTCCATCACCTCGCGATCGGACAGCTTGGCCGTCCCGATCGCGTGCATCAGGTCTTCCTCGTCCTCCAGCTCCAGCCGCTCGACCGCCGAGGCGATCGCCTTCTTGCCGATCTTCGCCGGCAGCCGGGCGGCGATCTCGTCGAACATCGAGCGGCCGATGGCGGCGACTTCCTCGCGTTCCTTGGCCCGCACCGCGCGGCGGATCGAGGCCCGCGCCTTGCCGGTGACGACGAAGCCGAGCCACGACAGCTGCGGCTCGGCATTGGCGCCCTTGATGATCTCCACCACGTCGCCGTTGCCCAGCTGCGTGCGCAGCGGCATGTGGCGGCCGTTGATCTTGGCCCCCACCGTATGCGCGCCCAGATCGGTGTGGACGGCGAAAGCGAAGTCTACCGGGGTCGCCCCCTTGGGCAGCTGGAACAGCGCGCCCTTGGGCGTGAAGGCGAAGATGCGGTCCTGGTAGATCGCCAGGCGCGTATGCTCGAGCAGTTCCTCGGCGTCGTGGCTGGCGTCGACGATCTCGATCAGGTCGCGCAGCCAGCCGACCTGCCCGTCGGGCCGGTCGCCCTGCTTGTAGGCCCAGTGCGCGGCGAGGCCGAATTCGTTGAGCCGGTGCATTTCCTGCGTGCGCACCTGCACTTCGACCCGCATCGAGTTCGCGTAGATCAGCGCGGTATGCAGGCTGCGGTAGCCGTTGGTCTTGGGGGTGGAGATATAGTCCTTGAACCGGCCCGGCACGAACTGCCACGTCTGGTGCAGCACGCCCAGCGCGCGATAGCAGTCGTCGGGTGTGTCGGTCAGCGCGCGGAAGGCGAAGATGTCGGTCACCTGTTCGAAGCTGACATGGCGTTCGGCCATCTTGCGCCAGATCGAATAGGGGTGCTTCTCGCGCCCCCAGACCTCGGCCTTGATGCCGGCCTCGGCCAGCGCCTGCTTGATCTTCAGCGCGATCGCATCGACCTCGCCGTGCTCGCTGCTGCGGATCTGCTCCAGCCGCCCGGTGATCGTGGCGTAGGCTTCGGGTTCGAGCTGCTCGAACGCCAGCAGCTGCATCTCGCGCATGTATTCGTACATCCCCACGCGCTCCGCCAGCGGGGCGTAGATGTCCATCGTCTCGCGGGCGATGCGGCGGCGCTTCTCCGGGCTCTTGATGAAGTGCAGCGTGCGCATGTTGTGCAGCCGGTCGGCCAGCTTGACCAGCAGCACGCGGATGTCCTCGCTCATCGCCAGGAAGAACTTGCGCAGGTTCTCCGCCGCGCGCTCGCTCTCCGCCATCTGTTCCAGCTTGCTGAGCTTGGTCACCCCGTCGACCAGCCGCGCGATGTCGGGGCCGAAATTCTTCTCGACGTCCTCGATCGTCGCCAGCGTGTCCTCCACCGTATCGTGGAGCAGCGCGGTGACGATGGTTTCCTGGTCGAGCTTGAGGTCGGTCATCAGCCCGGCGACTTCGACCGGGTGGCTGAAATAGGGATCGCCGCTGGCGCGCTTCTGCGCCCCGTGCTTCTGCACGGTATAGACATAGGCGCGGTTGAGCAGCGCCTCGTCGGCGTCCGGGTCGTAGTCCTTGACCCGCTCTACGAGTTCGTACTGGCGCAGCATCGTTCCCCGATGTGCGATGCGCGGCCGCGCCGGGCAAGGGGAAAGGCGTTAACGCCCGCTCAGTCCGTCGTCACCACCCGGTCCACGCTCCCCTGCGTCACCGCGTGGTAGCCGGCGCGCGTTTCGGCGTAGATGCGGCGCGCGATCGGCTGGCCCCAGTCGCCTTGGGCCATCAGCGTCTCGAACAGCGGCTGCACGAACTTGCGCCGGCCGACTTCGGCGAGGAACTGCTCCGCCACCGGCACCGCCGGCTCGTAGCGGTTGGCCAGCGCCAGGTTCAGCCACGCGAACAGGATTTCCGCATTGCCCGTCCGCGACAGGCCGAGGTTCATGTCGAGATCGCCGAGCTGGTCCGCGGTCAGCGCGCGCGGCAGCTTCGCCAGCAGGCGCAGCCGCTCGGCGGTGGTCCACCCGGCCCAGTGCTCGGGATCGACGAAATGCGTATCGGGATAATGCGCCGCTGCGGCGTCCACTTCGGCAAACGCGCTCGCCGGCGGGCGGACGGTGTTCTCCGGCAGGCCCGGCGCATAGACCCACTGGTCCAGCATCAGCCGCCGCTCCAGCTCCGCGTCGCCACGGACCAGGTTGGCGCGCATGTCGGCGAGGATCAGCGCCGAGGTCGCCGGCTGGAACGCGTGGCTGTCGAACCACTGCCGCAGCCAGGCGTCGAACTTCTCGCGCCCGGCGATGGTCTCCACCGTGCGCATGAACACCGCGCCCTTGTCGTAGACGATGCCCGAATTGCCGCCGTCGGGCACCGCCAGTTCGGGCGGCAGGTGCAGCGCGGTGATCGGCGCGTCGGCCCCTTCCTCCGCCAGCGCGCTTTCGATCTCGCCGAAGCTCAGCGCCGCTTCCTGGCTCGCGCGGCGGGTGCCGTAGAGCGCTTCGAGGATGCGGTTCTCGAAATAGCTCGTCACTCCTTCGTTGATCCACGAATCCGCCCAGTTGGCGTTGGTGACGAGGTTGCCCGACCACGAATGCGCCAGTTCGTGCGCCACCAGCCCCGTCAGGCTGCGGTCCCCGGCGATGAAAGTCGGCGTGAGGAAGGTCATCACCGGGTTTTCCATGCCGCCATAGGGGAACGACGGCGGCAGCACGATCATGTCGTAGCGACCCCAGCGATAGGGGCCGTAAAGCGCCTCGGCCGCCTCCACCATCTTCTCGGTATCGGCCAGCTCCGCCGCCGCCGCGTCGAGCATCGCCGGCTCGGTCCACACGCCGGTGCGCGGGCCCAGCGCGCGGAAGGCGATGTCGCCCGCCGCAATGGCGATCAGGTACGGCGCGACCGGCTTGTCCATCGCGAAGCGGAACGCGCGGGTTCCGTCGCCCAGGTCTTCCGGCTCGCCCACCTTGAGGCCCGACATGACCACCGTCAGCGGCCGGGGCGCGACGATCCGCGCTTCCCAGGTCTGGCGGATGCCGGGGCTGTCCTGTGTCGGCATCCAGGTGCGGTTGAGCGTCGGCTGGCCCTGGCTGAGCAGGTACGGATGCTCGCCTCCGGCGGTCTGTTCGGGCGAGAGCCATTGCAGCGCTTCGGCCTCGGCCGCCGAATAGCGCACCGCGATCCGCCGCGCCTCGCCCAGCTCCACCGTCACCGGCGACCCCTTGCCCTCCACCGCTTCGCCGACCGTGAACGGCAGCGCCTTGCCGTCCGCGTCGGTCACGCCGGCGATGTCCAGCCCCTGGCTGTCGAGCACGACCCGCCGCACGCCGGGCTCCGCCGCAATATCCAGCGTCGCCACGCCGCCGACGCGCCGGCCGTCGAAGTCGAGCGTCAGGTCGAGCGCAAGGTGCGTCACTCGCGCCGCCTCGGGCTCGGCGAACGTCCACGGATCGCGCGCGTCCTCGCTGGTCAGGATCGGCGAGACCGTGGGCGTTTCACCCTCTTGCGCCGCGGCCGGACCGGCGCCGGACATGGCGAGAAGCATCAGCAGGGGCGCGACAAACCGCATCGGGGGGCTCCGTGGCAGAGGAAGTTTCGCCTGAAACGTTAGGAACCCCGGACGGGGTTGTCACCACCCCTCCTGGATCCTGACTCTAGGTGCGCGTTTAGAAAGCATTAGGGAAAGTGGGTCACGGTTCGGGAACGATGAACGAACTGGTCGGGCAAGGGCGGCAGGGAAGCCCGGACGCGGCGCACCGGTGGGCCATGATCGTGGCGCTCTCCGCCGTCTTCCCGCTCGCGCACGCGGTCGGAGTGTTCGCGTCGGCCGATCTCGCCAAACCGTTGTCCTACGGATTCCTGCTTGCCGCGCCCGCGCTGGCCGCCGCGGCGTGCTTCTGGCGCGCCCGCGCGTCGGAGGTTCGGGTTCACTGGACGGCGCTCGGCGCGGCGATGCTGTTGTGGGCCGGGGGGATGGCGGCGGTCATGGCCGGCGAGATGCTGGCCGGCTTCGACGATGACGGCGCGATCGGCCTGCTGCTGTTCGTGCTTTACGGGGTGCCGCTCATCTTCGTCGCCGCCAGCCCCGCGCGCGACGGCTGGTGGGTGCGCCTTGTCGATGCCGGGCTCGCGCTGGTGCTGGGCCTGGTGTTCTTCGCCCACACCTTCACCTTCGCCACGCTCGAAGGCATCGAGGGCGGCGGATTTCAGAACCTGCGCCTGATGTTCGACGTCGAGAACGCCTTTATCGCGCTGTTCGCCGCGGTGCGCCTGCGCGCGGCGCGCGCGCGGGCGGAGCAGGCCTTCTTCTCCACCCTCGCGGTCTACGCGATCGCCTACATGCTGGTCGCCGCCTACATCAATCATTTCCAGTCCGACACGGGCTACGGCAGCCCGTGGGATCTGCTCGTCCCTCTGCCGTTCCTGCTTCTGACGGCGCTGGCGCTGCTGGCCCGGAACGGGTGGCCGGCCGCGGCTTCGGATCGGCTGGTCAGCGCGGTCGCCGCCGGCAGCCCGATCATGCTGCCCACCGCGTTGCTGGCCGTATCCGCCTCGCTCGTCGTCCACCGGCCTGCAATCGGGATCGCCGGGTTCGCCGCGGCGCTGTTCGGCTACGGCCTGCGCACCGTGCTGGTGCAGGTCCACGGGCATGACGAACGCGCCGCGCTCACCGCGCTTGCCCTGACCGATGCCCTCACCGGCCTCGCCAACCGCCGCCTGTTCGACGAAGCGCTGGCAAGCGAATGGAGCCGCGCCCGCAGAGGCGATGCGAGCCTCGCCCTGCTGATGGTCGACATCGACCGCTTCAAGCAGCTCAACGACACCCTGGGCCACCCGGCCGGCGATCGCTGCCTGCGCGAAGTGGGGCGGACGCTGGCGGGCTGCGTCAAGCGCAAGGGCGACGTGGTGGCGCGCTATGGCGGCGAGGAATTCGCGATCGTCCTGCCCAATACCTCGCGCGAGGACGCCCTGCGCGTGGCCGAATGGATGCGCAAGAAGATCGCCCGGAAGGGCCTCCGCGCCTCGGGCGCCGGCGGCACGGTCACCGTCAGCATCGGCGTCGGCTGCGTGGACGGCCCGCATGGAGACGATGCGACGCTCCTGATCGCCGCTGCGGACAGCGCGCTCTACGAAGCCAAGCGCTCCGGCCGCAACCGGGTGGTGGCGCGGTGGCTGGACGAAAGCCCCGCCTCGCGGCTCAGTTCTTCGGCTTGAGTCCCAGGCTGGGGCCGAGCTTCGCACCATGCGCCAACGCAGCTTCGATCAGGGCGTTGGCCTGCAAAAGGGTGAGGCGATGCATGGCGCTAACTCCACTTCACCTCGGGCGGCAGGCTCATCAGGATGGCGTCGATATTGCCGCCGGTCTTGAGGCCGAACAAGGTGCCGCGGTCGTAGACCAGATTGAACTCCGCATAGCGGCCGCGCCAGATCAGTTGCCGGTCCTTGTCCTCGGGCGTCCATTCCAGCCCCATGCGACGGCGGACGATGCGGGGGAACACGTCGAGGAACGCTTCGCCCACGTCTTTCGTGAAGGCGAAGTTGCGTTCCCACTCGGCGTCATCGGCGCATTCCATGTGGTCGTAGAAGATGCCGCCTTCGCCCCGCGCCACGCCCCGGTGAGGGATGAAGAAATACTCGTCGGCCCATTTCCTGAACCGCTCGTAATAGGTCGGGTTGTGGGCGGCGCAGGCGGCGCGGAAGCGGGCGTGGAACTCCTCGGTATCCTCGGCATAGGGAATGGGCGCGTTGAGGTCCGCCCCGCCGCCGAACCATGCCGCCTGCGTGGTCAGGAAACGGGTGTTCATGTGCACCGCCGGGACATGCGGATTGGCCATGTGCGCCACCAGGCTGATGCCGGTGGCGGTGAAGCCGGGATTGTCCGCATCCGCGCCGTTGATGGTGCCCGCGAACTGGGCCGGGAAATTGCCGGTGACGGTGGAGACGTTGACGCCGGCCTTTTCGAACACCTTGCCCTTGATAAGCCCGCGCACCCCGCCGCCGGGATCGGGGTTGCCTTCTTCCTCGCGCTCCCACGCCTGGTAGTCGAAGCTGGCGTCGCTCCCGGCCTCGCGCTCGATGGCCTCGAACTCGGCGCAGATGCGATCCCGCAGGCTCTCGAACCATTCCTTCGCGCGGGCGGTGTGGCTGGTCCAGTCGGTCATCGGATGCCTTTCTTGCGGGCGGGACGATAGATCGCCCCTGCCGGGCGCCGCGCCCCGTCGCATTGACGGGCCTCAAGCGCGCGGGTTCCCTTGCCAAAGCCGTCCGGGCGCGGCAAGGGAGGCGCATGGTTCCCCTTTCGTTCGCGCTGGATTTCTGCGGGCAGGAATTCGTCCTCACGCAAGGCCGCGCGCTCTACTGGCCGCGGGAGCGCGCGCTGCTGGTGGCGGACCTGCATCTGGAAAAGGCCAGCTTCTACGCCCGCCACGGCCAGATGCTGCCGCCCTACGACAGCCGCGAGACGCTGGAGCGGCTGGCGCTGGCGATTCGTGAAACCGGCGCGCGGCGGGTGTTCACGCTGGGCGACAACTTCCATGATTCGGCCGGGCCGGAACGGCTCGAACCCCATGCCGCAGGGATGCTCGCGGCGCTCACCCGCGCGACCGACTGGGTGTGGCTCACCGGCAATCACGATCCCGGCATGGAAGCGCGCGCGGGTGGCGCACTGGCCGTGGAGCTGGAGGTCGCCGGTTTCATCCTGCGCCATCGGGCGAAGGCGGGCGAGACCCGGCCCGAACTGTCCGGCCATTACCACCCACGTCTCCAGGTCACCGTGCGCGAGCGCCACATCCGCCGTCCCTGCGCCGTTGTCGGCGTCGGTGGCGGTGGCGGCGGGCGGATGATCCTGCCCGCGTTCGGCGCGCTGACCGGCGGCATGGACGCGGCCGACCCGGCGATCGTTTCCGCCATGCAGCCAGCCCAGGCCATCGACGCGCTGACGCCCGCCGCCGGCAAGCTGGCGCGCTTCCCGTTGTGGCGCGCCGCGGCATGATGCTCGGCTCCCCCTAGCGCGGCGGCGCGTTAGCCACTAAGTAGCCGCCTTCGTTTCAACCGATTCACGGAGATCGCCCATACCACGTCCACCCCGGCGCATGCTCGCCCCCCCGGTCAAGTCCGGCCCCCGCTTCGACGGCATGATCCAGTCGGACAAGGTCCGCGTGATCGACGAGAACGGCGAAAATCTCGGCGTCATGTACACCAGCGAAGCGATCGAGCAGGCCAACGATCTCGGGCTCAACCTGGTTGAGGTGTCGCCCAACGCCGATCCGCCGGTGTGCAAGTTCCTCGATGTCGGCAAGCACCGTTACGAGGCGCAGAAGAAGGCCAACGCCGCGCGCAAGACGCAGAAGACGCAGCAGATCAAGGAGATCAAGATGCGTCCGAACATCGACGATCACGACTACGACGTGAAGATGCGCAGCGTCACCAAGTTCATCGAGGAAGGCGACAAGGTGAAGATGACCTTGCGCTTCCGCGGCCGCGAGATGGCGCACCAGGAACTCGGCATGAACCTGCTCCGGCGGGTGCAGGAAGACGTCGCCGAAATCGCCAAGATCGAAGCCTACCCGCGCCTCGAAGGCCGCCAGATGCTGATGGTGCTGGCGCCGAAGTAGGCCCCTGGTCACGCTCGCATCCCGGAACCGACCGCGCGCTGCGGCGGTTCTGCGGACATGCGAAACCCTGTCGTCATCCCGGCTTTCGGCGCAGCGCTTGCGGCCGCCTTGCTATCCGCGTGCGGCGCGCCGGGCGATACCGCCGCGCCCGCGCCCGAACCGACGCCCGCCGACGAAGCGCCGATCGCTCCCGCCGCCGGAGCGCGCCCGGCGGAAGACGTCGCCAACGACGGCTATCCGGATCTCACCCCTCCGCGCCTCGCCCCCGAAGCCGAGAAGGGCGAGCCGGGCGCGCGCAGCGTGCTGCTCAGCTTCGCCCGCGCGATCGAGCTGGAGGAATTCGACCAGGCCTATGCCATGCTGGAAGACAGCGCCCCCCAGCAGATTACCCGCGCCGGGTTCAACGCGTTGTTCGAGGACTTCGGCAAGATCACGGTCGCCGTGCCCGGCGGCGTCATGGAGGGCGCGGCGGGCTCGTCGTACTACGAAGCGCCCACGACCGTGAGCGGGAGCAGCGGCAAGGAACTGACCGGCGCGATCGTGCTGCGCCGCGTCAACGACGTGCCCGGCGCGACGGCGGAGCAATTGCGCTGGCGCGTGTACCGGGTGGAGCTCGCCCCGGCCGCCTGACCCCGAGCTTCCGCAAGAACGGTTAGTGTGGTTTAGACCCTGTTCCAACTGGGTGGAACAGGGTCCAGTGCGGCCCGAGGGGAGGCCGCATGGGCGCAAGACAGGTCGGCTTTGTCGTCGGGTTGGCGGCGTTCCTTGCCACCGTTGTCCTCCCCGCTCCCGCCGGGATGCCGCGCGAGGCGTGGCTGGTGGCCGGGCTGGTGGTGTGGATGGCGTCGTGGTGGATGACCGAGGCGATCCCGCTCACCGCCACCGCGCTGCTGCCCTTCGTGGTCCTGCCGCTCGGCGGGGTTATGACCGCCAACGCCACCGCCAGCGCCTATTACTCGCCGACCATGTTCCTCATCCTCGGCGGCGCGTTTATCGCGCTCGCGATAGAGCGGACCGGGCTGCACCGGCGGCTGGCGCTGGGCATTCTCGGCTCGCTCGGCCGGGACGGCGGGGCAACGCAGCTCCTGCTTGCGTTCATGCTCGCCACTGCCGCGCTGTCGACGGTCATTTCCAACACCTCGACCGCGCTGATCATGATGCCGATGGCGCTGGCCGTGCTGGCGGGCGGCGGAGTAGCGGCCGACGACAAGGAAGGTCTCGCGGGCGCGCTGCCGCTCGGCATCGCTTTCGCCGCTTCCATCGGCGGGCTTGGCACGCTGATCGGATCGCCGACCAATCCCATCGCCGTGGGCCTGCTGGAAGAGACCGCCGGCGTGCGGATCGGTTTCGCCCAGTGGATGCTCTACGGCATCCCCGTCGTGCTGCTCGGCATTCCGCTGGCGGCTTTCATCATCGCCAGGGCGCAACGGGTGGCGAGCCATCCGTTCGACGTGCCTGCCGCCCGCGCCGCCATCGCCACGCAGGCCGGCTGGACCGTGCCCGAGCGGCGGCTGGTGCCGCTGGTCGCGCTCGCGTTCCTGCTGTGGGTCACGCAGACCTGGACCGAACCGCTGCTGCCCGAAGGCGCGCTGACTGATGGCACGATCGCCGTCGCCGTGGGGCTGCTGCTGTTCGTCGCACCCGATGGCACCGGCCGCCCGCTGCTGACCTGGGCCGAAGCCGACCGTGCGCCGTGGGGCGTGATCATGATGTTCGGTGGCGGGCTGGCGCTGGCGGCGGGCATGACCGCGTCCGGCCTCGCCGACTGGCTCGGCCGCTCGCTGCTGCCGCTGGAGGCGCTGCCGCTGTGGGTCGTGGCGCTGGCGGTGGTGGCGCTCGTCGTCCTCATCACCGAATTCGCCAGCAATGTCGCCACCGCCAGCGGCATCATGCCGGTGGTGGCGAGCCTGACCGTGGCGCTCGGGGCCGATCCGCTGCTGCTCGCGCTCCCGGCGGCGATGGCGGCGAGCTGGGGCTTCATGCTGCCTTCGGGCACCGGGCCCAACGCCATCGCCTGGGCCACCGGCCACGTCGCCATGCCGCGCATGGTCAAGGCGGGGTTCCTGCTCGACCTGGCCGGCGTGTTCCTGCTGGTCGGCGTGATCTGGGGCATGGCGGCGCTGCTCTAGCCCTGCCCTTGCAGGGGCGGATTTGGTTGGCGTCGCCGCAACCCAAAGATTACACCCGCAACCATGTCCGAACCCGTCGATCGCCCCTCGCAGCGCCGCAAGCCCAAGGCCGAAGTAACCACCATCGCCGGGCGCAAGCTCAAGCCCTCCACCCTGATGATGGGCCACGGCTACGATCCGGTGCTGTCCGAAGGCGCGCTCAAGCCGCCGATCTTCCTCACCAGCACCTTCGTGTTCGAAAGCGCCGGGGCGGGAAAGCGCCACTTCGAAGGCATCACCGGCAAGCGCGAAGGCGGGGCGGAAGGCCTCGTCTATTCGCGCTTCAACGGCCCGAACCAGGAAATCCTCGAAGACCGGCTCGGCGTGTGGGACGGGGCGGAGGACGCGCTGGTGTTTTCCAGCGGCATGACCGCGATCTGCACCCTGATGCTGGCGTTCTGCGAGGCGGGCGACGTGATCGTGCATTCCGGCCCGCTCTATGCGGCAACCGAAGGCTTCGTCGCCAGGGTGCTGAGCCGCTACGGCATCGGCTACGTCGATTTCCCCGCCGGGGCGACGCGCGAGGAGCTGGACGCGGTGCTCGAATCCGCGAAGGCGCAGGCGGCGGCGTCGGGCGGCAAGGTGGCGATGATCTACCTCGAAAGCCCCGGCAATCCGACCAACGCGCTGGTCGATGTCGAAGCGGTGCGCGATGCGCGCGACGCCGCGCTCGATCCCGCCGCCACGCCCATCGCCATCGACAACACGTTCCTCGGCCCCTTGTGGCAGAGCCCGCTGCGGCACGGGGCGGACATCGTGGTCTATTCGCTGACCAAGTACGCCGGCGGCCATTCGGACCTCGTCGCCGGCGGCGTCTCGGGCGCGCGGCGCTGGATGGATCCGGTGCGCGCGCTGCGGAACACGATGGGCGGCATCTGCGACCCCAACACCGCCTGGATGCTGCTGCGCAGCCTGGAAACGCTCGAAGTGCGCATGCAGCGCGCCACAGAGAACGCGGTGCGGGTGTGCGATTTCCTGAAGGACCATCCCAAGGTCGCAGGCGTCGGCTTCCTCGGCCTGCTCAAGGACGGGCGGCAGAAAGACATCTATACCCGCCACTGCACCGGGCCGGGAAGCACCTTCAGCCTGTTCGTGAAAGGCGGCGAGGCGGAGGCGTTCCGGTTCCTCGATGCGCTCCGGGTGGCGAAGCTCGCGGTCAGCCTGGGCGGCACCGAAACGCTCGCCAGCCATCCGGCGGCGATGACGCACCTGTCGGTGCCCGACGAGCGCAAGGCCCTGCTCGGCATCGCCGACAACCTCGTGCGCATCTCGGTCGGCATTGAGGACGCCGACGACCTGATCGCCGATTTCGCGCAAGCGCTCGACGCGGTCTGACCCGGCCCATTGCCAGCCGCGCGGCGATCTGTTGTATTCGCGGCGAGGCAATCGGGGGAGAGGACCGATGCAGCACATCCTGTGGGCGGCCGCGTGCGCCGCCTGCGTCGTCGCCGCGCCGGCGCTGGCGGAACAGACCCCGCGCGAACTCGCCGTCGCGTCCGGCGCGCCCGCGCCGCCACCGGGCTGGAGCGTGCCGCGCACCGAATGGGGCGATCCCGACTTGCGCGGCGTCTGGCCGCTCGACGCCGTCGGCCGCACGCCGACCGAACGCCCGCCGGGTCTCGGCGACAAGGCCTATTTCACCGACGAGGAATACCGCGCGGCCATCGCACAGGCGCAAGACACGGCGCAGAATTATGACCGCGAGGACGAGGAAGGCACGATCGGTTCGGGCCACTGGTTCGAATGGGGCCTGCCGCTGCGGCAGACCTCGCTCATCATGGAGCCCGCCGACGGCCGCATCCCGCCGCTGACCGAGGAAGGCGAACGCATGTCCGCCGCCATGCGCAGCAGCTGGAACGTGCTCCAGTTCGACCGCGTCGGCGATTTCAACTCGCTCGACCGCTGCATCAGCCGCGGGCTGCCTTCGTCGATGACGCCGTTCCCGTACAACAATGGTATCCAGGTGTTCCAGTCGCCGGGCTACGTGGTGCTGCAACTGGAGATCGTGCACGAAACGCGTATCGTCCCGGTCTACGACAAGCCGCCGCTTCCCGGCGAAGTCCGCCAGTACCTCGGCTCCTCGCGCGGATACTGGGACGGGGATACGCTGGTGATCGAAACCACTAACCTCACCGGCGATACGCCGCTCAACATCGTCGGCCCCGGCAACAAGCCGCTGCCGACCAGCCGCGAGCAGACCGTCACCGAACGGCTGACGATGACCGGGCCGGACACGATCCTCTACGAAGCGATCGTACGCGATCCGGTGGTGCTGACCGCGCCCTTCACCCTGCGCTTCCCATGGAGCCGCAACGACGACTACCGATTGTTCGAATACGCCTGCCACGAAGGCAACACCGTGATCCCCTACTACATCCGCTCCACCTCGCCGCGCTTCGTCGGGGAACTCGAAAATCCGTCCGACCCGGCGGAATGGGTGCGGGACACGGTGCAGCGCTAGGCTGTATCGGCTTCGGAAGTAGGCGAGCCATTTGCAGGCCGCCAGAACTGGAGTCGAAGACGTCCAAAGGACGATGCCGATACAGCCTGGCTCTTGTCCTGTTGAGGTTGGACCGAAGAAGCCCTCCCCCGATCGGGGGAGGGTTGGGTAGGGGTATCCAACGCCGGCGTCGACGCGCGGGCCCAGGAATACCTTGGGCGGCCTCGCTCCCCCACCCCCAACCCCTCCCCGCCGGGGAGGGGAGATTCAATGTCATGCGGCAGAGACTCTGGGCGGAGGTCAGGCCGCCTCGTCGAACACCCTCGTCCGGCCGAACAGGCGGCCGAGCAGGCCCTTGCGTCCGGTTTCGGGCTCGGGCCGCGCTTCGGCCGGGATCAGGCGGCGGCGCAAGTCCGCGCCGGTCGGTTCGCGCTCGGGTTCCACCTGCCGCCGCTGGATCAGCGTTGCGGCGGCCATCTCGCCCATCTCCGCCGCTTCCGGGCGCGCGACGGCGGGCGCTGCTTCGGCGGCGTCGGCTTCGTGCACGACGACCAGTTCGGGGCGCATCTCGATCATTCCCGCCACGATCCGGATCCCGCCGGGAAGCGGATGACGCGCGCATTCGGCGGCGACCGCCTGCTGGAACCGCAGCGCGCGCCACCAGCAGCCGAGCACGTAATCGACATAGCGCAACGGCGCCGCTTCCGGCGCGTCATCGCGGAAGAAGTGGCGCTGCTTGTGGAACAGCAGCGCGGTGTTGAGCGCGCCCAGGCCCTCGATCTCGAGATAGAGCTCGACGTCCTCCTCCAGCCCGGCCCAGGCCGCGCGTTCCTCCGCCCGGCACTGCGCGAGCAGGTCCTGCGAACTGGCGGTGGAGAAGGCGTATCCCTCGTCGGTGTAGAGGCCCGCGGTGATATAGGGATCGTGCGTTTCGCCCTTCTCGAACGCCAGGTCGAGTGCGTTGGCGATGGCGAGCGTGACGCCGGTGACCGGTTCGCCTTCGTGCATCGCGATCGCGTCGGCCAGCTCGTCCCATCCGGACAAGGCGACCTGGCGGCTCGACAAGCCGCGGCACATCCCGGCGATCTCCCCTTCCAGCGTCGCCAGCTCGGCCGCCAGCAGCGCTTCGGCCCCGGCGAGATCGCCGACGCCGAACTGCGCGTGAAGTCCGTCGTGAAACGCCTGCTCGCCTTCGGCGGTGGCGAAAAGTTCCTGCAACCGGTGCATTCCGTAAATCCCCGATGACGGCCGCGTTTCCCCGCGCGGCCGGGATGGGGTGTGGCAGAAATTCCTGACGCGGCGTTCACCATGGGTGGCTACCATGGGGTTAATGCCGCGCCGGATGCATCCGGCCTGCCCGCCGGAGCCATGGGAATGGGGCCGGCGGTCAGACCACCGAGCAATTGCCGGCGCGGGTCTCTTCCTTGCCGTCCGCCAGGAACCAGCGCGACTGGTCGCCGGATTGCTCCGCGTTGTGATAGCACACGTCGGTCGCGCCGGTTTGCGGATCGACCAGCACCGTCCACTGGTGGTCGCCGCAATTGTGCTGCTGGCACGACCACGCGCCGACCTTGCCCTGATACATCGCTATCGGCGCGGAGGGCCCGTCCATCTGCATCGCCTCGCGCACGGCGTCGTCGGTGACCGTCTTCGCGACGCCGGCGGTGACGAGCGGGTGATCGTTCCAGGTCACGCCGTCGACCTCGTCGAACGGATACTTGCCGACATAGCCCGCAAGATCGCCCGAGCCGCCGCCGGCGGCATCCGCCGGCGCGGCATCGGCCGAAGCCTCGGGCGCGGCGGCATCGCCTTCCGCATCCCCGCTCTCCGCCCCGCTCTCCGGCCCGCCGCAAGCCGCCAGCGCCATCAGCGCTGTCGCGCCCAGCACACTCCGCAATCCGGCCTTTACTCCGCTCTTCGTCATCTTTCGACTCCTTGCCCACGGCACGAAACGGGCAAGAGCGTATCAGACCGCGCCGCGCCTGCAACGGCGAGGCCCACGCGCGCGCCGACGTCTGAGACATCAGCGGCTGGCCAAGGCGCGGCGCGCCTGCCATGCGTCCGCCCCACAGCAGAAGCAGCCGGATAGGGGCGATGAGCGACGACGACGAATACGTGTACGACGAGGAGAGCGGCGAATGGATGCCGGCTTCCGAACTGGCTGCCAAACGCGCGGCGGCCGAGACGGTGGAAGTGCGCGACGCGGTGGGCAACGTGCTGGCCGACGGGGATTCGGTCACGCTCATCAAGGACCTCGACGTGAAAGGCGCGGGCCAGACGCTGAAGCGCGGCACCGTGATCCCCTCCATCCGCCTGACCGGCGACGCGCAGGAAATCGACTGCCGTTATCCGGGCATCAAGGGGCTGGTGCTGCGGGCGGAGTTCGTGCGGAAGCGTTGAGCGAACGGTCCCAATGGTCGCAGTGGCCATGGCGGCCAGGGTCCAGACCCTAGGACGGGGTGTTTGTAAGCCCGTCAAGCAAGGCTGGAAAGCTCTCGCGCGCCTGCGCCTGAGGATCGGCGGCGCCATCCTTGCGCAGTTCCCACGGGGCGGCGAAGCGGCGCGGATCGAGCCGGGCGAGCAGCCACATCAGCAGCCGGTCGCTCGGCAGGCGTTTTTCCGCCACCAGCTCGCCTTCCTGCCAGACCTGCTCGGTGCGGCCGTTGATCGCCCGGTCGAAGGCGATGGCGGACAGGCGCCCTACGGCGAGCTGGTCGGCCGTATCCCACGCCGCGGCGAAGGCGGGCGAGCGGGCGCGCAGGCGATAGGCCGAGCGCGCGGTGAGGCGCGCGGCGGCGCTGGCGAGATGGACCGAGCCGGTTTCGGCCAGATTTTCCAGGAACAGCCGCTGCCGCTCCGCACTCCAGCCGGCGAGGCGCTTGCGGCTGTCCTCCAGCTCGACGCCGTCGAAGGGCATGGCCGTGGCGGGCGCAGCGGAGAGCGGATCGGCGGGAGCTTCGCCGCCGGGGGCGGCGGGGCTGGATGGCTCCGGGGACGGCTCCGGGGCGGCGGGAGGCAGGAGGTCGGTCGGCCAGACCTCGTTGCGCTCGGGGGCGGGCACCAGCGACAGGCTCGGCCCGCCCTCCTCGTCCGCTGCTTTGGCGACGGCCGCGAACTTGTCCGTCGCCACATTCCAGTTGTCGAATTCCTCGAGTGTCAGTTCCCGTGCCTCACGCCGCCGCGCCATGATGCTTGCTCCTTTGCGAGTTGAAAGGAGCAGCGGAGCAGACGAAATCCTACATTGGAAGTTCTTTTTTTGTTCTGGCCGGCCCACGCCGGGGCAGGATGGTCCGCGAGCACGCTTTCCGGCCGTGGATCGCGGGCGAAGTGCCATGATTTTCTCGCGCAGAGACGCAGAGGCGCGGAGGAGTAGTGCTTGCGGCGAAGCCGCGCTCGATCGAGGGACGGGTGCCGTGGTAGAGGGGGCCGGTTGCGTTGGCGGCGTAGGTCACGGAGTGAAACTACGCTTACCCATTGATGACGATCTGGATGGCTTCTTCGGGAACACCGAACTTAAGCGACAAGCCGCGCTTGGCTTCGGCGATAGTCAGTCCCTCGTTGGCGGACGCGGCCCGGTTCTCGGGGTGCCGCACGGTCCCGATGACCCCGTCAGTGCCGGGCATGGGCAGCCATTCCAGCTTGTTCACGTCGATGCCGCGTTCGCGCAGCGTGCCCGTGTCGATGTAGCGCGTGGGATTCCGGTCGTGGGTCCAGAAGTCAGAAACCGAAACGCGAGCGTATTCGCTCATTTGGACTAGATAGCGCTTCCGATTGTTCCTCACATCCACCTGCTTCAATCCCGACACCTTGCCGACGAGAAACGCCTCGCCGTGCGCTTCACTGCGGGGGCCGCATTCTTCATCGTAAGCCCGGTCGCTATTTCGAGTGCAAACGACATATCGCACGTCACGCATACTGGCAGGGCTGAGCGCCCACGATGAGGTGCCTCCGTTTTCATGAACCATTTCGACCGTCTTGGCGGTGAAAACGATCAGAGCGTCATTGGCCACATCGAGTCTCCTTTCGACTCGGTATGGCATAATCTCTTTATAAATTCAAGATAGATTCTATATAATCACATCTCAAGGATGGATTCCCGGGATGCCGGGTCGGAAGTTCGACATTCATGCCGCCTCATCATCCGGCACAAAGCTCGCCCGCAGCTTCACCCCCGCTACGATCAAGATCACGAAACCATTTCATGGAGCCACTCCAGCGCGCCCGGGACGTTCGACCACGCCTCTCGGCCGGAGCGGACGTAGCCGGCAGCCTCTTCACGCGAGCCGAATTCTACGTAGGGCAAGTCTGATTGCTCGGGCATGGGGGACGATCCGGTCAGCAACTCGGGAACATGTGGATTCGTCTCTCGTGCTTCGTTCAGGAGTGCATCTGCGCCGTCGCCCTTGCGAAACGCATCGAGCGCGGCGGCGTACAGGTACCCGGTTCCAGCGTCATCGCGATAACGCTTGAGGAGCCGCCCCACGGCGTTCCAGTTGCCGAGCGCGCCATTCCAGTCCAGCGCGAGATAACGAATGCCCTGATTGTCGTTCGGGTTCAGCTTGAGCAAGAAGCCCGCAAGGCTGGCAGCCTCGTCCCGCTCGCCCTGCTCCCACAAGGAAAGCGCCAGATTGTGGGCGGCACGCATGAAAGGCCGCGTCTTGATGTCGAGCCAGAAATGGTGCTGGCTCGGCCGCTTGATTTCCTCGGCCCACCGACGTTTGCCGATGCGAACCGCCTCTCGGAGTAAGGCTGACCGCTCGGCCGGCGCATCGCTCGACAGCGCAAGGATCACGTAAGCGTCGATAGCTTCCGGGTCGAGCGCAAGCGCCTTGCGGGCGTTCTTGGCTCGCGCTGCGGGCGTCCTGGCGTCCCATGCGCGATCGATCCATTCATCGGCTGCGTCATTCGCCACGATTACGCTTAGGCCGCCTTATCGTTCGGCACGAAACTCACCCGCAGCTTCGTCCCCGTCGCTGCCGCAAGCTTGGCCAGCGTCGTGGTCGAAGGGCGCGAGCGGCCGCTTTCGAGGCGGGCAATGGCGCTCTGGCTGGTGCCCATGCGCTCGGCCAGTTCTTCCTGGGTGAGGCCGGCGTGGGCGCGCGCGCCGATCAAGGCGCTGGCGAGGGCGAACTCCTCCTCCAGCGCTTCGTATTCGCGGACGAATTCCGGGTCCTTGAACCACTCCCGGGCGGCTTCGCTTACCGGAATGAACTTCCTGCTCATTCGATCTCCTTTGCCCGCTCCTTCGCGAGCTTCAATTCCTGACGCGGCGTCTTCTGCGTCTTCTTGACGAAGGTGCGCAGCACCACCACGCGCTTCCCGGCGGCTGTCACATCGACCGACCGGGCAATACCATCGCGCCCCTTCAGCCGCATCTCCCAGAGCTTGCCTTCGAGATGCTTCACGTAGGGCTCGCGCATCCGTTCGAGACCTTCGGCCTCGATCAGATGGACGATCCGCAGGAAGCTGGCGCGAAGGCTCCCGGACAGCGCCTCCACCTCGGCCCGCGCGACTTCGTTCAGGAATCCGACGGTCCACGTCATCTATATATCATTTTTGATATAACGCAAGTCCGCCGCCACGCCGACGTTTCGCCGTGGTACATCATCCGCCCCCTCCGCCGCTAACGGTTCGCGTCATGCTAGCAACATGCGCGGCGGATGTCGGCTAAAGCAGGTCCGTTCCGGACGTGTCTGCCCGGCGCCTCAATCGTGCTCCCTGCCGCCCGCGCCCATGTAGAGTTCGCTGCCGGTTTCGCGGAAGACTTCGCTCATTTGCTTCATGCCGGCTTCGGCATCGGCGAGTTCAGCGGCCTGTGCCCCTCCACCATCCTGCGGATGGTCCCCCTCCCCGTTCCGGGGAGGATTGTTGTGCTGCCTCGCGGCAAAGTCCCGCACCTCCTGCGTGATCTTCATCGAGCAGAACTTCGGCCCGCACATCGAACAGAAATGCGCCGTCTTCGCTCCTTCGGCCGGCAAGGTCTGGTCGTGGTATTGTTCCGCCGTGTCGGGGTCGAGCGACAGGTTGAACTGGTCGCGCCAGCGGAATTCGAAGCGGGCGCGGCTCAGCGCGTCGTCGCGGACCTTGGCCGCCGGGTGGCCTTTCGCCAGATCCGCGGCGTGGGCGGCCAGCTTGTATGTCACCACGCCCACCTTCACGTCGTCGCGGTCCGGCAACCCGAGGTGTTCCTTGGGGGTGACGTAGCAGAGCATCGCCGTGCCGTACCAGCCGATCATCGCCGCGCCGATGCCGCTGGTGATGTGGTCGTAGCCGGGGGCAATGTCGGTGACGAGCGGGCCGAGGGTGTAGAACGGCGCCTCGCCGCAGGCTTCGAGCTGCTTGTCCATGTTCTCCTTGATCTTGTGCATCGGCACGTGGCCGGGGCCTTCGATCATCACCTGCACGTCCTGCGCCCAGGCGCGTTTGGTCAGCTCGCCCAGCGTGTAAAGTTCGGCGAACTGCGCTTCGTCATTGGCGTCGGCGATACTGCCGGGGCGTAGGCCGTCGCCCAGCGAGTAGGCGATGTCGTAGGCCTTCATGATCTCGCTGATCTCGTCGAAGCGTTCGTAGAGGAACGATTCCTTGTGATGCGCGAGGCACCACTTGGCCATGATGCTACCCCCCCGGCTGACGATGCCGGTCACGCGCTTTGCCGTCATCGGGATATAGGGCAGGCGCACGCCGGCATGGATGGTGAAGTAATCGACGCCCTGTTCGGCCTGCTCGATCAGCGTGTCGCGGAAGATCTCCCACGTCAGATCCTCGGCAATGCCGCCGACCTTTTCCAGCGCCTGATAGATGGGGACGGTGCCGATCGGCACGGGGCTGTTGCGGATGATCCATTCGCGGGTGTCGTGGATGTTGCGGCCGGTGGAAAGGTCCATCACCGTGTCCGCGCCCCACCGGATCGCCCAGACCATCTTGTCGACCTCGCTGGCGACGTCGCTGGCGACGGCGGAGTTGCCGATGTTGGCGTTGATCTTGACCAGGAAGTTGCGGCCGATGGCCATCGGCTCG
>JBIQKC010000085.1:0-2916 GCA_044506885.1 Sphingomonadales bacterium | reverse complement strand
CCGCCGCCCGCAACAAAACCCGTCTTTCAACTGACATTGGCGTCTCTCCCTTCGCACCGGCTCCGTCGAGGGGCCGGCGACATCTTGATCTTGGCATGCGAATACGTCGGCCGGTCGTGGGGCGCGTGCGGATCATGGACCCGCGCGCTGGCCCGCCGTCAAGACGACTTTATAGCGATTTCAAACGGAGCCGATACCCCCGGCGTGGATAAAGCCCGTCGAAACAACGGCCTGGCGCCACAGGCGGGAGCCGGCCACGACAGGCGGCCGCTCCCCTGGTTGACAATTGCCGCGCCATTGCCCACGCGGTAGGCGGCGACCTGCCGGGCGCGACATGCGCCGGAACCGACGCGGGCGCCGCGCCTTAATCCCTTCACAAGGTCCTGATTCCCCATGCGCTGGCTTGTGGGCACCCTCGCGGCCCTGGTCCTCATCGTCGTCTATTTCGGCTCGGCCTATGCCGCCCTGAACGATCTTGTCGGCGCCGCACGGCGGGCCGACGGCGCGCGGCTGCTGGCGCGCACCGACGTCGCGCGGGTCACCGGGTCGATCGCCCGTCAGGTGGTCGGCGCCTATTTCGACCGGCTCGGCGAGGGGCGCGATCCCGGCATGACCGAACGTCTCGTCGCCGGCGCGGTCGGCGGCACGCTCGCCGATCTCCTGGCCGCGCAGTTGCTCACGGCCGACGGCCTGTCGCGGCTGCTCGACGAGGGCCACATCGAGGCGCTGCCGGAGACCCCGGCCCTCACCGGCCTGCCGCGGCTTTCCGACCTCGACCTCGCAGATGCCGGCGCGCTGTTCGGCCGGCTGCACCTCATCACGCCTGTCGAGATGTCGATCCGCATCGGCAGCGGCGCGCGCGATGCCGACGCCGCGATCCGCCTGCATCTCGACGGCCACGGCTGGCGGCTCTCGGCGATCACGCTGCCGCGGGCGCGGCTCGACGAACTGATCGCGCGCCTGCCGGCGAGGTCTAGTCGGTAAAGCCTTAGATTCCCGTTCAACGCAAAATCAGGATGCCGGCAATCTTTTGCTTGAGCATGATCTCGTCCGAAAACCGGTTCCCACTTTTCGGGATCATGCTCTAATCGGTAAACACCACCGTCTTACCGCCGTTGAGGATGACGCGATCCTCGAGGTGATAGCGGATCGCCCGCGCCAGCACGCGGCGCTCGATGTCGCGGCCCTTGCGAATGAGATCGTCGGGGGTGTCGCGGTGGCTGATGCGCTCGACGTCCTGATCGATGATCGGCCCCTCGTCGAGGGCGCTGGTGACGTAATGCGCGGTCGCGCCGATCAGCTTGACGCCGCGGGCATGGGCCTGATGGTAGGGCTTCGCGCCCTTGAAGCCCGGCAGGAACGAGTGGTGGATGTTGATGCAGCGCCCGGCCAGCGCGCGCGCAAGATCATCCGACAACACCTGCATATAGCGCGCGAGCACGACGAGATCGGTGCCGCTGTCGGTAATCATTCGCAGCAATTCCGCTTCCTGCTCGTGCTTGGTCTCGCGCGTCACCGGCAGGTAGTGGAACGGGATATCGCCGAAATCGACGCCGTTGTAGGCGTGGCGCGGATGGTTGGCGACGATCGCCGTCGGCACCATCGCCAATTCCCCGATGCGCCAGCGATAGAGCACGTCGGCGAGGCAGTGATCGAACTTCGACACCAGCAGCATGACGCGGCGGCGCGCGGCGCGCTCGCGCATCTGCCAGTCGATCCGGAAACGCTCGGCGATGCCGGAAAAGCCGTCACTGAGCGCGGCCAGCGCCATCGGCGTCGCGACTGCCTCGAACACCACGCGCATGAAGAAGCGTCCGGTCTCGACGTCGTTGTACTGCTGCGCGTCGAGAATGTTCTGGCCGTTGTCGAACAGAAAGGCGGAGACCGCCGCGACGAGGCCGGGTCGGTCGGGGCAGGACAAGGTCAAAACGAACTGGCGATCGGGCATGACGGCAACGGGCAGGGGTGCACAGGCGCGCACGCTCTATCCCGCATCGCGCCCGCGCCGGCAAGAGCCGCCAGGAATATTCCGTGTCGCGGACACTGGTCCCGCGACATCCAGGCCCTGCGCTCGGGGCTTGCCAGCACCACGACGATCGATCACAATCGCCGCAATCGACGGCCCGACGACACGGAAAGGAGGGGCGCTTTTCCGCAGATCGTCAGGGTTCTTCGCAAATGACAACCGTGTTCAGCGACGGCCGCGCCCGGCCGCCGAGAGCCGATCATCGAGGAGGGAGAAACCAACTATGCGCAAACTTGTTCTTGCGGCGGCCTTGACGCTGCCGATGCTGGCGGCACCCGCATTGGCACAGGACACGCTGAATATCGGCTACATCGATCCGCTGTCCGGCGGCGGCGCCAGCGTCGGCGAGATCGGCCTCAAGACCTTCCAGCTTCTCGCCGACGAAGTGAACGCCAAGGGCGGCATCCAGGGCCAGAAAGTCGAGATCGTCCCCCTCGACAACAAGACCAATCCGCAGGAAAGCCTGATCCAGCTTCAAAAGGCCATCGATAGCGGCATTCGCTACGTCACCCAGGGCAACGGCTCGGCAGTGGCCGCGGCGCTGTCGGATGCGGTCGCCAAGCACAACTCCCGCAATCCCGGCAAGGAAGTGCTGTTCTTCAACTATGCCGCGGTCGATCCGATCCTGACCAATGAGAAGTGCAACTACTGGCACTTCCGCTGGGACGCCAACTCCGACATCAAGATGCAGGCGTTGACCAGCTACATGAAGGACAAGAAGGACATCAAGAAAGTCTACCTGATCAATCAGGACTATTCGTTCGGCCAGTCGGTGCGCACCCAGGCCCGCAAGATGCTGGGCGAGAAACGCTCCGACGTCGAGATCGTCGGCGATGAACTGCATCCGCTCCTGAAGATCACCGACTTCGCGCCCTACATCGCCAAGATCA
>JBIQKC010000043.1:0-20951 GCA_044506885.1 Sphingomonadales bacterium | reverse complement strand
GGCGACGCCGAACGGCGCCGCGATGGGCGTCCTGCCCGATCTCGTCGCACCCGTGCGGTGGACGACGCCCGAGCTCGAGCGCTACGACGACATGGCCGATCTGGTGCTCCTCGACCCGATCCACGAAGTCGACGAGGGCGGCTGGCCCAAGCTCAAGACCGAGCAGTGAGCAGCCCGGGCGGGTACTTCGACCAGATCGGCGAGTTGTTTGCTCGCGCCGCGACGAACACCGGGGTCGAGGAACGCCGCTACCGCATCGGTGGTCACGACGTCGTCGTGCGCTGCGCGGGCGAGGCGTTGCTGCAGCGCACCGATCCCGCGCTCGCCAGGCCCGCGACCGAAGGCGACGAGATCGCGCGCGTCGTTCCCGTCGTGGAGCGCTGCGTGGCGATGGGCGCTGCGGTCAGCGTGGACACGCGCCGACCGGCGGTGATGGAAGCGGCGCTGGCGGCCGGCGCGCAGCTGATCAACGACGTTTCGGCTTTGCGCCACGATCCGCGCAGCGTCGAGTTCGTGGCCGCGAGCGGCGTACCTGTGGTGTTGATGCATGCGCCGGGCGACGGCGACGATCTCCACGCCAATGCGGCTTACGGCAACGTGGTGTTCGAGGTGTTCGACTGGTTGCGCGCGGCGCGCGACCGGGCCATCGCGGGCGGGATCGACCGAGCCAGGGTGATTCTCGATCCCGGCATCGGCTTCGGCAAGTCGCTGGCGGAAAACCTTGCGCTGATCAACGCGCTGCCGCTGTTCCACGCGCTCGGCCAGCCGCTGTTGCTGGGGGCGAGCCGCAAGCGCTTCATCGGCGCGCTGTCGAACGAGGCGCCAGCCGACGCGCGGCTGGGCGGATCGCTGGCGGTGGCGATGGCCGGAATGCAGGCCGGATACCACTTGCTGCGCGTCCACGACGTGTACGACACCGTGCAGGCGCGCAACATCTGGCGCGGAATGCGCGACGCGGCGCTGACCGATTTCGGCGGGTTGACCGATTAGAGCGTATAGCCGCCGTCGCTGACCAGCACAGTGCCGGTGACATTCTTCGCCAGGTCCGACAGCAGGAAGCCTACCTGTGCAGCGATTTCCTCCGGCTGGGCATAGCGGGCCAGCGGGGTCGCCATTTTCGCCATCGCCTCGATCGCCGCTTCCCGGCCGCCGGTTTGCGCTACGAGGCCCTGGAAGAACGGCAGTTCGTCCCAGATCGGGGTGTCGACGCCGCCGGGGGCAATGGCGTTGACGCGGATTCCGCGCGGGGCGGATTCCTTCGCGGCGACCTTGGCGAGCTGGATCACGGCGGCTTTCGACGCGCCGTAGGCGGCGGTGTTCGGCTCCGCCTTCAATCCGGCGGCCGACGCGGTCAGCACCGCCGAGCCGCCGTCCTTCAGCAATCGCAGCGCCGCGCGCAGCGACAGGAACGCGCCGTCGAGATTGATTGCCAGCACACGTCGCCATTCGGCGAATTCGAGGTCGGCGATGGCCCCGCCTGCTCCGATGCCGGCATTGAGCACCGCATGATCGAGCGGCCCCGCCTCGGCCTCGACGCGCGTCCACAGCGCGGGGTCGGCCACGTCGCCGACGAAACGCATCGTCGCGCAATCGAGCGTCAGCAGGTCGAGGCCCCTCTCGTCGCGGTCCACCAGCGCCAGGCGGGCGCATCCGCGATTCGCCAGCCAGACGGCGCAAGCGGCCCCGATGCCCGATGCCGCGCCCGTCACGAGCACGGTCCGGCCGGAGAAGTCGAGATCGCCTGTCATCCCGCGCGGCCTATCCGAGCGCGCGCGGCTTGGCCAGCGTCAGGCGGCGCTTTCGATGCCTAGGTCGGACAGCTTGCGGTAGAGCGTCGAGCGGCCGATGCCGAGGCGACGGGCGACTTCGGTCATGCGTCCGCGATAGTGGCCGATCGCGAGGCGGATCACGTCGGCCTCGATCTCTTCCAGCGGGCGCAGGTTGCCGTCTTCGGTATAGAGCTGCACGCCCGCGCCGCCCTGCGCCGGGAACGAGGCGCTGACCATTTCGCCGATCATCTGGCTGAGCTGCGGGAAATCGTTCTCGGTCAGCGCGCTGTCGTCGCAGAACACCGCGGCGCGGAACAACACGGCCTGCAACTGGCGCACGTTGCCCGGCCAGTCGAACGCCGACAGCAGTTGCAACGCCGAATCGGTGATGCCGAGCGGGCGCAGGCCGGGCTGCTCGCCGATGCGGGCGAGGAAATAGCGCGTCAGCGCCGGAATGTCGGCCGCGCGTTCGCGCAGCGGCGGCAGCGTGACCACGGTCTGCGAGAGAAGTTCGAGCAATTCGGCGCGGAAGTGGCCGGTGGCGACGAGATCGGCGAGCGGCAGGTTGCTGGCCGAGATCACCCGCACGTCGACCTTGAAGCTGTGGGTGACGCCGATCGGGCGCACGGACTTGTTGGCCAGCGCTTCGGCCAGCCGATCCTGCAACTGCGGCGAGAGGCGGTCGACTTCGTCGAGCACCAGCGTGCCGCCGTCGCAACTCTGCAACGCGCCGACCTGACGATCGAAAGCGCCGGCAAAGGCGCCCTTCTCGTGCCCGAACAGCAGCGATTCGAGGCTGCTCGCGGGCACGCTGCCGACATTGATCGACCGGAACGTGGCCTTGGCGCGCGGGCTGGCGCTCTTGACCGCGTGGATCAGCATTTCCTTGCCGGTGCCGCTTTCGCCCTCGATCAGCACCGAGCCGTGGCCGCGCGCCGCCTTGGCCGCCTTGGCCAGGGCGGAGCGGAAGGAGGGGGCCGTGCCGACCATCGAATCGAAATCGAGCGAGCCCGGCATCTTCTCGGTCAGCGGGGCCAGTTCGTCCTGCGGCGCTTCGAGAGTGGTGGTGTTGTGCAGCGCTTGCATCAGCCGGTCGGGCGCGACCGGCTTGACCAGGTAATCGGTGGCCCCCGCGCGCATCGCCTCGACCGCCAGTAGCGGCGAGGTGCTGGTGGTCAGCATCAGGATCGGCAACGCCGGACGGCGTTCCTTCAGTTCGGCGATCAGTTCGCAGGCCTGGTCGCCGGGAACCCATTGGTCGAGGATGATCGCCGAAAGCTGCATGCCCTGGCGCGTGCCGAGCGTGGCGATGGCGGTTTCCGAATCGCGCACCACCAGCGTGCGCCACCCTTCGCGCGCGGCGAGCGCGGTAATCAGCCGGCTTTGCGCCGGCTCGTCGTCGATCAGCATCAACAGGCGCTGTTCGGCTTCGGCCATTCCATTCCTACCTTGCACGCACTTGCGAGACTCCGGGATAGCTTAGCGGGGTAAAGAGGCTATTAAGTTTCGGCACTTGAGCACACGGACATCGACCTATAGAGCGTCAGGGCACAGCAATCATCCGCAGAAGGGGAGCGCCGCGAAGATGGCATCCGCAAATGACATGAAGGCCGCGGAAAGAACCTATGGCGGCTTCATCACCTTGCTCAAATGGTCGGTGCCGATCACGGCGATCATCGTGTTTCTTGTCGTCATCGCGATTTCCTGACGATCAGGCCGGGGGATGCAGATTGCGATCTTGCGGGAGCGGGCTCCCGGCGAAACGCGCGTAGCCGCCACGCCCGAGACGGTGAGGAAGTTCGCCGCGCTCGGCGCGACGCTCGCGGTTGAGCGTGGCGCTGGCGAACGCGCAGCGATTCCCGACAGCGCCTTCGAAGAAGCAGGCGCCGTACTGGGCGACGCGGCGGCGACGATCGAGGGCGCGGATATCGTTCTCGGCGTGCAGGCCCCCGAAGTGGAAGCGCTCGCGGGGGCCGGTTCCGGCGCTTGGGTGGCGGCGCTGTTCGATCCGTTCGGCGATCGCGAGCGCGTGGAAGCCTATGCCAAGGCGGGGTTTGAGGCGCTGGCGATGGAATTCATGCCGCGCATCACCCGCGCGCAGAGCATGGACGTGCTATCCAGCCAGTCGAACCTTGCCGGCTACAAGGCGGTGCTGGCGGCCGCCGATACCTATGGCCGCGTCTTCCCGATGATGATGACTGCGGCCGGCACCGTCTCGGCCGCCAGGGTCTTCGTGATGGGCGTGGGCGTCGCCGGATTGCAGGCGATCGCCACCGCACGGCGGTTGGGGGCGCAGGTCTCCGCCACCGACGTGCGCAGCGCCACGAAGGAGCAGATCCAGTCGCTCGGGGCCAAGCCGATCTTCGTCGAAAGCGTGGCGGGGATCGAGGGCGAAGGCAGTGGCGGCTATGCCACGGAAATGAGCGAGGAATACCAGAAGGCGCAGGCCGAGCTGGTTTCCAGCCATATCGCCAAACAGGACATCGTGATCACCACCGCGCTGATACCGGGCCGCGCCGCGCCGAGGCTCATCACCGATACCCAGATCGCCACGATGCGGCCGGGCAGCGTGATCTTCGATCTCGCGGTGGCGCAGGGCGGCAACGTCGAAGGTTCCGTCGCGGACGAGGTGGTCGAGCGTCATGGCGTGAAGATCGTGGGCTATTCGAACACCCCCGCGCACCTCGCCGCCGATGCCTCGGCGCTGTTCGCCCGCAACCTCTACAACTTTCTCTCCGCCTTCTGGGACAAGGAACAGGGCAGGCCCGTGCTCGACGAGGAGATCGGCAACGCCGTGCGGCTGACGCGCGCGGGAGCGATTGTGAACGAGAGGATCAAGGGATGAGGATCACGGCATCGCGTCTCGCGCTGGCGATGGCTGCGCTGGCTCTGGGAACGGGCGCTACTGCGTCGGCGCAAGGGCCGGAGGTGGGGGCCGGGCTCGAATTCAACCATTTCTACATGGCGTTCTCGGTGCAGGACATCGAGGCGATGAGCGCGTTCTACGTCGACAAGCTCGGGTTCACGGTGGAGAAGAACGCCGCGTTCGGCGATGCCGTGCAGTTCCGCTGGCTGACCAACGGCAGCGCGCGGATCGAGCTGATCCGGATGGCGGGATCGCAGGCAGGGCCTGAGCGCCCAACGCCTCCGGGCCATATCTCGACGCAGGGGTTCAGCCACCTGGCGCTGGAGACGCAGGACATTGAGGCCACTCGCGCCGCGCTGGTGGCCAAGGGCGTGACCACGGCCGGCGAGATCTCCGAACTGCCGCCGCTCGGCATCAAGGCGATGTTCGTCGTCGATCCGGAGGGCAATCCGATCGAAATCATCGAGCGGCTGCCCGGCTGATGGACTTCATCACCATCCTGTCGATCTTCGTGCTGGCCTGCTTCGTGGGCTATTACGTGGTCTGGTCGGTGACGCCGGCGTTGCACACGCCGCTGATGGCGGTGACCAACGCGATCTCCAGCGTCATCATCGTCGGCGCCCTGATCGCGGCGGCGGCTTCGGGCAACCCGGTGGCGAAGTGGCTGGGGCTCGCGGGGGTGGTGCTGGCGAGCGTCAACATCTTCGGCGGATTCGCGGTCACCGCGCGGATGCTGGCGATGTACAAGAAGAAGGAGCGGTGATGGCGGGGGCGCGAGTTCCTCTCCGGAACGGAGAGGGGGACCGCCGCCGCAGGCGGGGGTGGAGCGGCACGCGCCGCAATCCTGACGCTGCCGGCCCGCGCCGCAAACCTCACGCTATCGGCACGTGCCCCTCCACCAGCCTGCGGCTGGTCCCCCTCCCCGTGCCGGGGAGGACCGGATGATGGAACACGCGGTCAACCCGTGGGTGGCGCTGGCCTACCTTGTCGCCGGGGTGTGCTTCATCCTCGCCTTGCGCGGGCTGTCGTCGCCTGCGAGCAGCCGGGCGGGCAACCGCTTCGGCATGGCGGGGATGATGATCGCGGTGGTGACGACGCTGGTCAGTCACTACCGCCCCACCACGATTTGCCAGACCCCGGTCGAGAACGTCGCGGCTGAATTGGCGGAGTGCCGGGCAATTCCGTCGGGCAATGAGCTTGACCTGCTCTGGATTGCCGCCGCCATTGCTATCGGCGCGGTCATCGGCCTGACGACCGCAAAGCGAATCCAGATGACGGCGATGCCGCAGCTCGTAGCCGCGTTCCACTCGCTCGTCGGCCTTGCCGCAGTTGTGGTGGCGATGGCAGCATTCTTCGATCCGGTATCCTTCGACATCGCCGACGCCACCGGCGCGATCCACGGCGCGGCGCGGGTGGAGATGGTGCTGGGCGCGGCTATCGGCGCGATCACATTCTCGGGCTCGGTAATCGCCTTCGCCAAGCTCAACGGCAACATGAGCGGCGCGCCGATCCTGCTGCCGGGGCGGCATGTCATCAATCTCGCCATCCTGCTGGCCATCGCCGTGTTCACCTTCGGCTTCTGGAGCGGCCAGCACGCCATCGACTTCTGGCTGGTGCTGGGGCTGGCGTTCCTGATCGGCTTCCTGCTCATCATCCCCATCGGCGGGGCGGACATGCCGGTGGTGGTGTCGATGCTGAACAGCTATTCCGGCTGGGCGGCGGCGGCGATGGGGTTCACGCTTTCCAACACCGCGATGATCGTCACCGGTGCGCTGGTGGGCAGCTCGGGCGCGATCCTCAGCTACATCATGTGCCGGGCGATGAACCGGAGCTTCATCAGCGTGATCGCGGGCGGGTTCGGCGCGGAAGCGAGCGCGGGCGGTGAGGCGAAGGAGCAGCGCCCCTACAAGCAGGGCAGCGCCGACGATGCCGCCTTCATGCTCAAACAGGCGGAAAACGTCATCATCATCCCCGGCTACGGCATGGCAGTGGCGCAGGCGCAGCACGCGCTGCGCGAGATGGGGGACCTGCTGAAGGCCGAGGGCGTCAGCGTGAAGTACGCCATCCATCCGGTGGCGGGCCGTATGCCGGGGCACATGAACGTGCTGCTGGCCGAAGCCAACGTGCCCTATGACGAGGTGTTCGAGCTGGAGGACATCAACAGCGAGTTCGCCCAGGCGGACGTCGCTTTCATCATCGGCGCCAACGACGTGGTCAATCCGGCGGCCAAGACCGACAAGTCCAGCCCGATCTACGGCATGCCGGTGTTCGACGTGGACAAGGCCAAGACCGTGATGTTCATCAAGCGCAGCATGGGCGGCGTGGGCTATGCCGGGGTCGACAACGACGTGTTCTACATGGACCAGACCATGATGCTGCTGTCCGACGCCAAGAAGATGGTGGAGGACATCAACAAGGCGCTCGCCCACTGACGGGGGAACTCGTGCGGGGAACCCTTGCGGGCCAGCGCCGTTCACAACACCCCGCGCCGGGAGCGGGGAGCAATGAGGGAATCGGCGTTTGCGCAAGCTCGGCATGATCGGGGGGATGAGCTGGGTCTCCACCCGCACTTACTACGATGAGATCAACCGCATCGTGCAGCGGCGCAGCGGGGGCCGCTCCAGCGCGCCGCTGCTGATCGAAAGCCTCGACTTCGCGCAGATCTACGCGCTGAAGGACGAGGCCGACTGGGACCGGGCCGCCGGCTTGCTGAGCGAATCCGCGCAGCGGCTGGAGGCGGCGGGGGCCGGGGCGATCATCATCTGCGCCAATTCGATGCACCGCGTGTTCGACAAGGTCGCCGCCAGCGTGTCCGTGCCGATCTTCCACATCGCCGACTGCGTGGGCGAGAAGATGGCGGCGGACGGCGTGGAGACGGCGGCGCTGCTGGGCACCAGCAACGTGATGACCGAGAGCTTCTATCGCCGTCGGCTGGTTTCGCGCGGAGTGGACCTGCTGCCGCCGGACATGGCCAATGTCGAAGCGCTGGATGCGATCATCTACGGCGAACTGATGGTCGGCAAGGCGACGCGCGATGCCGAACGCGCGCTGAAAACGATGATTACGGTGAAGGAGCAGGACGGAGCGAAAGCCATCGTGCTCGCCTGCACAGAGCTCGACCTGATCGTCGATGTCGACGCCAATGTGCTGCCGATCTACGATAGCACGCGCATCCATGCGCAGAAGGCGGCGGAGTGGATTTTGGGGACCGATTGAGCGGTTCGCGCTGCGGGCAGAAGTTCGCCGCCTGTCATTCCCGCGAAAGCGGGAACCCAGTGGACTCAGGCGACTGCCGTAAACCGTGACTGGGTCCCCGCGTTCGCGGGGACGACGAAGATATGGGAAGCTTCCTTGCGAATGAAGCCGATCCCGGCTCCCCGAGTTGCAAACCTGTCGCTCCGCCTCTAGCCAGCCCGCCATGAGCCGCGCCGCCTATGCCGCCGATCCCGCCGTCTCGCGCGGGCGCGAGTTCGAGCAGGGGGTGGAGGGAAGCCGGGGGCCGCGCAGCGCGTTCCAGCGCGACCGCGACCGGATCATCCATTCGATCGCCTTTCGCCGCCTCGCCGGCAAGACGCAGGTGTTCATCGCGCCGGACGGCGACCATTTTCGCGTCCGCCTGACGCACAGCCTGGAGGTAGCGCAGATCGGCCGGGTGATCGCGCGTGCGCTGGGGCTGGACGAGGATCTGACCGAGGCGCTGTGCCTGGCGCACGACATCGGCCATCCGCCGTTCGGCCATGCCGGGGAACAGGCGCTCGACGCGGCGCTGGAACCGCGCGGCGGGTTCGACCACAACGAGCACTGCCTGCGCACAGTGATGCGGCTCGACAGCCCCTATTGCGGCTTCCCCGGCCTCAACCTGAGCTGGGAGGTGATCGAGGGGCTGGCCAAGCACAACGGGCCCGTCGCCAATCCGGGCTGGGCTCTCGCCGCGCTCGATGCCGAGTTCCCGCTCGACCTGACGCGCCGCTCCTCGCTCGAAGCACAAGTCGCGGCGCTCGCCGACGACATCGCCTACGACAACCACGACATCGACGACGGGCTGCGGTCCGGCCTGCTCGACTTCGACCGGCTGCTGGAAATCGACTTCGTCGCGGACAACTGGCGCGCGGTCGAAAAGCGCTTTCCCGGCGCAGATCGCGCCGCCTTGCTGCGCGAACTGGTGCGAGAGCAGATCGGGGTGATGGTCAACGACGTGCTGGATACGACGCGCGGCAACCTGTCCGGCATCGGTTCGGTCGAGGACATCCGTGGGGCCGATCGCGCGCTGGCGGCGTTCTCTCCCGCCATGGCCGTGCAGGAGCGGCAGTTGAAGGCGTTTCTCTACCGCGAACTCTACCACCATCCCGAGCAGCGCGGCACGGCGGAGTGCGCACGGCGGGTGATCGCGCGCCTGTTCGCGGCCTATGACCAGCAGCCCGACCTGATGCCTGCCGACTGGCTCGAACGCCTGCCCGCCGCCGAGCCGGATCGCAGCCGCCACATCGCCGATTTCATCGCCGGGATGACCGACCGCTATGCGATCGAGCAGTACCGCCGTGCGTTCGGCGAAACGCCGGCCGGGCTGTCGAATGTCTGACCGTGGGTCCGCAGGTGCTGGCGCGGACGCCGGCCCCCGCCGCCTGCTGCTGGCCGGTGCGACCGGGCTGGTCGGCGGACAGGCGATGGATGTTGCGCCGGGGCTCGGCTGGGCGCGGCTGGTCGCCCTGACGCGCCGTGAAGTGCCGATCCCGCTCGGCGTGCGGATGGAAGCGATGATCGCCGATCCTTCGGGCTGGCCGGAGGCGGTCGCCGCGATCGCGCCCGATGCGGTCATCTGCGCGCTCGGGACCACGTGGCGCAAGGCGGGGCGCAGCGAAGAGGCATTCCGCGCGGTCGATCACGACCTCGTGCTCGTGCTGGCGCAAGCGGCGAAAGACGCGGGAGCAGCAAACTTCGTGCTGGTGTCTTCCGCCGGCGCGGACGCGCACGCGACGGCGTTCTACCTGCGCGTGAAAGGCGAAGTGGAGGCGGCGGTGGGCAAGATGCGCTTCCGGCGGCTCGACATCCTGCGGCCGGGCTTGCTGCGCGGGTCTCGCAGCGGAGACCGGCGCGTGCTCGAACGGCTGGGGATCGTGGCCAGCCCGCTGACCGATCTCTTCCTGCGCGGCGGCAAGCGCGCCTATCGCTCCATTGCCGCGCGCACGGTGGCCGAGGCCGCGTTGCAGGGCGCGCGCGAGAAGGCGCCGGGCCGCTTCATCCACGACAACGACGGCATTCACCGTCTGGCGCGACGGCTGGAGAGCGACGAGCAGGCGGCCGCCCGCTGACTGCGGGCGATACTGCCTAGTTGATCGCTTCCTCGCCCGTACGGCCGACCGATTCGATGTCGCGGCCGAGACCCTGGACGGTGTTGCAGGCGGTCGTCGTCACGGCGACGGCGCCGGCGACCAGGACAAGTAGCAGCTTCTTCATTCCACGCTCCGTAAGGGCGCCCCTTACAGAGCGTCGTCGCCCGCTTGTCCAACGGATTCGATGTCCTGACCCACGCCCTTGACCGTGTTGCAGGCGGTGGCGGTGAGCGAAAGCGCGGCAATGCCGAGAGCGAGAGCAAGCTTGCGAACCATCTGGTCTGTCCTTCTGTGCGAGAGAGTGGTCGCGCGCAAAACGCCGGTGGCTTCGCTCAGGTTCCCTCCGCGTGCGCGACCTTGGGCGGACTTTGCCGTTTCAGCCGGTGCTCGCGCCAGGCGATGACGAGCCCCGCCGCCACGATTAGCGGCGCGCCGAGCCAGGTGCTCGAAGGCGGCAGCATGTCGAACAGCAGCCAGCCGTAGAGCGTGGCCCAGAACAGGGCCGAATAATCCATCACGATCACGCTCGCGACCGCGCCGAACCGCAGCGCGGCGGTGAGCAGGAGCTGCCCCGCGGCGCCCGAGATGCCGATGCCGAGCAGCAGCAGCCATCCGGCCGAATCGTGCGCGGTCATCACGAAGGGCAGGGCCGGCGCGGTGACGAGCGTGGTGAAGAGCGCGAACCAGAACACGATCGTCAGCGGCTTGTCGGTGCGGTTGAGATCGGCGATCTGGATCGAGATCAGCGCGATCATGAACGCCCCGCCGAGCGCCACGAGCGCGCCGTAGAGGGGGAAATGGCCGTCGCCGGGCTGGGCGATGACGAGGACCCCGCCGAAGCCGAGCAGCACCGCCGACCAGCGCCACAGGCCGACTTTCTCCTTCAGCAGCAGGATCGACAGCAGCACTGCCCAGATCGGCACGGTGAAGTTGATCGTCGTCGCCTCCGCCAGCGGCAGCAGGATCACTGCGCCGAAGTTCAGCACCATGCCGACCGTGCCATAGACCGCGCGCATCATGTGGCGGCCGGGCCGGGCGGTGGCGAGCGTGGCGAGGCCGCTCGTCATCAGCACCCAGCCCATGGCGATCGGCAGGGTCAGGAACTGCCGCCAGAACATGATTTCGAGCAGGTGGATGCCGCGTTCCGAAGCCAGCTTGATAAGCGCGGACATCGTCGCCAACGCGGCGATCGCGCCGAGGCGGATGAGCAGCGCGAGCAGCGGTCTGTGCGGGGGAGCGGCCTCCATCGCGCCGCCATAGGGGCGCGGGCCGGGCGTTCAAGTGCGCGCCGGGATTGCCGCGCGGCGGGTGCGGAACCATATGGCCGGCGATGCGCGAACCCGCGTTCCTTGTTTTCGCCAGCGATGCGACTCTGCTCGGCCTTGTCGGCGGGGCCTTGCTGCTGGTGGCGCTGGCGGCGACGATCGGCGAGCGCCGGCGGTTGCGGCGCAAGCAGATCGACGCGGTGGGCTGGATGCCGTGGACGACGGTGTTCGTGATCAGCTTCTTCGCCGGCATGATCCTGCTGGCGCTGGCGGCAAGCGGGTGGGCCGGCGGTTAGGCGCCAGTGGCCGAGCCAAGCGACCCGGATGGGTCGCGCCCGGCGTTTGAGGGCGTCTGCCTACAGGCAGGCTTCCAGATAAGCCTGATCGAAGCCGAACTGGCGCGCCTTCTCCAGCGTATAGGGGCGCAGGCCGGACGAGCGGTGCTCGCCGATGATCTTTCCGTCCTCGCTCTCGTCGAGATATTCAAAATTGAACAGCTCCTGGGTGACGATCACGTCGCCTTCCATGCCGATCACCTCGGTGACGTTGGTAGTGCGGCGCGAGCCGTCGCGCAGGCGCTTCACCTGCACGATCAGATCGACCGATTCGGCGATCTGGCGGCTGATCGCTTCCTTGGGGATCTTGATGTCGCCCATCATGATCATGTTTTCCATACGGCCGAGGCATTCGCGCGGACTGTTGGCGTGCAGCGTGCACATCGATCCGTCGTGGCCGGTGTTCATCGCGGCGAGCAGGTCGAAGCACTCCGCGCCGCGGATTTCGCCGAGGATGATGCGGTCCGGACGCATACGCAGCGCGTTCTTGACCAGGTCGCCGATGGTGATCGCGCCCTGGCCTTCGAGGTTCGGCGGGCGCGTTTCGAGCGGCAGCCAGTGCGGCTGTTGCAGGCGCAGTTCGGCCGCGTCCTCGATCGTCAGCACGCGCTCGCCGGGATCGATCATCTTCGACAGGGCGTTGAGCATCGTCGTCTTGCCCGAGCCGGTGCCGCCGGAAATGACGATGTTCATCCTGCACGCGCCTGCGATCTTCAGCGCGGTGCACATCTTGTCCGACATCGAGCCGAAATCGCGCAACATGTCGAGCGTGATTGGCTTCTCGGAGAATTTACGGATCGAGATCGCGGTGCCGCGCAAGCTGAGCGGCGGCACGATCACGTTGACGCGGCTGCCGTCCTTGAGGCGCGCGTCGGCCAGCGGCGTGGTCTGGTCCACGCGGCGGCCGACCTGGTTGACGATGCGCTGGGCGATCTGGAACAGGTGCGATTCGTCGCGGAAACGGATCGCCGCGATTTGCAGCTTGCCCTTTTTTTCGATGTAGGTCTGGTCCGGCCCGTTGACCATGATGTCGCTGACGTCGGGGTCGTTGAGCAGCTCTTCGAGCGGGCCGAAGCCGAGCAGCTCGTCGATCAGCACCTTTTCCAGCGCGAACTGTTCGCGGCGGTTGAGCGTGACCTTGAGCTCGGTCAGCACCTCCATGATGATCGGGCGGAATTCCTCGCTCAGTTCCTCCTTGGAGAGCGTGGCGGCCGCCTCGGGGTCGACGCGTTCGAGCAGGCGCGGGAGCACCTGTTCCTTGATCTTGTGGACCGAGGCCTCGAAGCCGCCGACCTCGGAATTCGCCTCGGCGCTGGAATTGATGCGATCGGCCAGCCGCGCCATCGCATCGCCCTTGCCGTTGGCCGCGGGCGGAGCGCCGGGCGGCGGCGCATCGCCCGGAAGCGGCGGAAACTGCTCCCCGCCGGAGGGCGGGGGGGCGGAACGCGGCGCAGGCGCGGCGCCGCCCTTCATCGGCTTGGCGACACCGAACGTCGGCCGGGCCCCGGGCTGCATCCCGCCAACCCCGTTCTTCCGTCCGAATGCGCTCATTTGTTGTCCTCGCTAGGCGTAACTTTGTTGGGCGGTGCGTCGCTTCGGGCGAGCGCTCGACCGTTCTCGCCAAACTTGGTGAATAAATTGCAAAGCTTGATTTTCTATAAACTGAACGTGTCCTGATGGGAGAGAACGAAAATTTAAGGTTAATCGGTTATCGCTCGCTTCGTGAAGGAGACGGTCGTGGCGACACATTACGGGAATATCAGCCTTCCGGTGGCGGCGCGCGAACGGAACATGCACTTGGCTTTTATAGATTGCTTTCGAGCCCTCGCCATCGTCCTGATAGTCGTCGAGCACTGCTTTGTCCTCGCCTTCGGAACGTTGCGAGGATACTCATCTCCGTTTGACCTCATACTGGCTGTGCTAACGGGCGGTACTGCCCTATTCGTGTTCGTCTCTGGGCTGCTTTTTCACCACATATTCTATCCGCGCTGGGACTACAGTGAATTCGTACGAGGAAAACTGACTAAGCTGTTTCTTCCTTTTTCTGTGTGCACGCTAGTGCTCGTAGTGTTGCAACGCATGGGGACGGGTTTGCCATATACACATTTTCTTGATAGTGTCGGCCCAACAAATAGCTTCTATGTAGATTACGTGTTTTCGCTTGTCTCCGGCCAAGCCGGGGTGTCACTTTGGTATCTGCCTTTTATCGCACTGATCTTCGCGGGGTCTCCTGCATTTATTCGCTTCATCCAGGCGACGCCGCGTCAACGCATGGTCGTGCTGGTTTTGGCGCTGATGCTTGGTTTCACCGTTAGCCGTCCGTCGCATAACGTGGACAAGTTTCAAGCTGTCGCGTATTTCGTATTCTACTATTTGATGGGTATCGAAGTCAGTTTGCGGCGGGACGTGATCTTCCCGTGGCTTGAGCAGAAGAAGAGCCTGATTCTTCTCGCCATCGTGCTTCTGGCCATTGCAGGCATCGAGATTCGATATCAGGGGCTCCTGCACGCCTATGGAGAGTGGTTCGAACTTGCCTTGCCCAATATCCACTACTTGCAGAAGATCGTTCTCATTTTCTTCTTGTGCGCCCTTTTTACGCAGATCCCGTCTCTACGGACGACCGGCATCAGTCGACTGGCAGCAGATAGCTTCGGCATCTTCTTCGTCCACAATCTTGTGTTGTTCATACTATGGCCAGCTACCAGCGGGGGAGGCCCGTTAAGCGGGAATAAGTTTCTCGATCTCGCGATATGGGGAGGCTTGGTGCTCGGTCTGTCTTGGGGCATCGTCAAGTTGATCCAGCGCTGTGCGGGCCCGTACTCTCGCAAGTTGATCGGAGCCTGACGCATATTCACTAACGGTATGTCGCTCCTTCGGCTGAACGAAGCAGTCGAAACATTGCCGTGGGTATGCGATGCTCTTAAGCGACCCTTCTCCCTTGCGAAGGTGTCTATCCAACCATGCACCAAGACCGCGCCGGCCTGCTCTATGCCCTTGCCGGTTTCTGCACTCTCTCCATTGGCGATGCGATCGTTAAAGGGATGGCTGGGGAGTGGTCGGCGCCGGCTATGGCGGCGATGCGCTATGTGGTGGGGACGGCGGTGCTGGCCGTCCTGATGGCGCGCAGCGAAGGGGTCGCTTCTTTGCGCCTGCCGCGCGACCGGCTGCAATGGCTGCGCGGGATCGCGATCAGCGTTTCGGCGGTGGGCATGTTCCTTGCCGTGTGGATCATGCCGCTGGCCGAGGCGACGACGATCGTGTTCACCCAGCCGATCATCACCGCAGTGCTGGCGATGGCGGTGCTGGGCGAGCGCGCGCGTCCGGCGACGTGGATCGCCACGGCGATGGCGATGGCGGGCGTGTTCGTGGTCTTGCGGCCGAGCTTCGAGAGCGCCGGGTGGGGCGTGGTCCTGCCGCTCGTGGGGGCGCTGGGCATGTCGGTGACGATCATCGCCAACCGCGCCGTGACGGGCCGCGCCAGCATCCTGGCGATGCAGTACTACATGTCGGTCACGGCGATGATCTTCCTGACCGGCGCGACGCTGGCGGGGCACTTCACCGGCATCCCGGAATTCCATCTCGACTGGCCGCACTGGAGCGTGGTCGCGCGCTGCGCGTTCATCGGCCTTAGCGCGACGGTGGCGCAGTGGCTGATCTTCATGGGCACGGTGAAGGCCGGAGCGGGCACGATCGCGCCGATGAACTATGGCCAGCTGCTGATGGCGGTGCTTCTTGGCCTGATGTTCTTCGGCGACCGGCCCGATCCGATCGCGCTGGCGGGCGCGGCGATCATCATCGGCGCCGGGCTGTACCTGTGGTGGGGCGGCCGGGCGAAGTTGCCGCCGACCCGCTGAGCAACCCGTTGAGCAAGGGGCCGCCGCCACCTGCCTGCTCCCCCGCGTCCGCGGTCCCGTTTCCAGAGAGTCCCATTTTGGGATGGTGTCCCATTTTGGGAATGGTGTTTGCGCGTCGAGTCGGCTAAGGGCCAAGTCATGAGAATCCCGCGGTTCTTTTCCGGTCGACGCAAGTGGGGCGTGGCAGTCGTGGCGCTGGTGTCGGCGTCCACGCTTGGTCCGGCCGCGCTTTACGGACTGTCCGATCGCGCCGATGCGGCGGTCGGGGCCGGGATCGGGGCAGGGGCCGGGCAGGCCGGACAGGACGTGCTCGCCGACCTTGAGGAGAGGTCGCCCGGCGCGCGACTCGTCGGCATTGCGACCAAGGCGATCAAGGCGACCAAGCGGGCCGCCGCCCGGCAGCCCGGAGAAGAGCCGGAGCAGCAGGCGCTGGGCAAGACGTTCGATCCGCCGGTCGAGGATCCGCTCGGCCTGCCGTGGACCGACGCGCCGCCACTGGCGGATAATGCGGCAATGCCCGAGACTCCGGCGCCGGGCGGCGGCTTCGGGTTCATTCCGGGGGGCTCGGGAGGCGCGCCGGGCGGCTTTTTCGTACCCGGCGGCGGAAGTTCGTCGTCCTCCGGCGGCGGCAGCAGCGGGGGTGGAAGCAGCGGCGGCGGAAGCAGTGGCGGTGGCGGCAGCAGTGGCGGTAGCAGCGGGGGAACTCCTCCGCCGGTTGCCGCGGTGCCCGAGCCGACGACCTGGGCGATGATGATCCTCGGGTTCGGAGCCATCGGCGGCGCGATGCGCCGGCGTTCTCGCGAAAGCCGGCTGCCAGAAAAAGGCTGATGCGCGCGGGGGGGCTGGCGCGATGGCCGTTGATGGCCGGTGCGCTTGTAGCGCTGGCGGCGGTTGTCGGCGTCGTTCTCGTAAATCGGGATTCCGCAGCGCGGTCGCCGGCCGAAGAGCCCGTGGCCGCTTTGCCTATCGTGCAGTCGCAACCCGGCCGGGTGTTCCTGAGCGCGCAAGATGCGCGGCGCGGGGCCGCGGCGGGGCTGCTGCCCGAAGGGGCGCGCTCCATCCTCGATGTCGATCGGACGCTGCATCATGGGGAGTTCCGCTGGGACGACGCGGGAGTGCCGGCGGGCCCGCTGGACGTGCGCGTCGATCTCGACCGGCAGCTGATCTCGGTCTTTCGCGGCGGGCACGAGATAGGCGTCGCGGTCGCGCTCTATGGCATGGACGGCAAGCCGACCCCGCAAGGCCGGTTCCCGATCAAGGCCAAGCTGGAGGACTATCGCTCGCGGACGTACGACGCCCCGATGCCCTATTCATTGTGGCTCACCGACGATGGCGTGGCCGTGCATGGCAGCAAGGTGCGCGGCGGGCGGGCGACGAACGGCTGCGTCGGGGTGCCGATCGACTTCGCGCGGCTGCTGTTCGAGCAGGCGAGCGTGGGCGACGTGGTGGAAATCGTCGCGGCGGGAGCGCGAACCGGCTGACCGCGAGCGGGCGGATTCACCATGTTTCTTAGCGAATCGTTTATCTGACGCAGTGATGCTGTTCCCGGTCCATCGGGAAACGCTGCGTGAAGCATCATCTCCATACCCTGCTGCGGGCGGCGCTGCTTTTCGCCGCGGCGCCCGCGTTGCTCGGCGCGCAGGGGTTTCGCGCGGATTTCGAGGATCGCCTGCTGGCGAGCCATAACCGCGAGCGTGCCGCGCTCGGTCTCGAACCGATGGCGTGGAACCCGCAACTGGCCGAAGGCGCGCGAAGCTGGGCGGACCGCCTCGCCCGCAGCGGCCGCTTCGAACATTCGCCCAACGCGCCCGGAGAGCCCTTGTTGGGGGAAAATCTCTGGGCCGGGACCAGGGATGCCTTTGCGCCGGAGGCGATGGTCGGCCTGTGGATCGCCGAAAAGCGCTATTTCAAGCCGGGCGTGTTTCCGGCCAACAGCACGACCGGGGATGTCGCCGATGTCGGCCACTACACGCAGGTCGTGTGGCGCGATACGCGCGAGGTCGGCTGTGCGCTGAGCGAAGGGCGGGACGAGGAAGTGCTCGTCTGCCGCTACAGCACTTACGGCAACGTACGGGGCCGCAAGCCTTTCTGAAGACGCGAGCGTCGCGCCCGGCGGTCAACCGCGCCGGCTGGCTGCGGCGCGTGTTTCGGGCTCGCTGCCGCGAGCGGTGTCCGACCGCTCGGGATTGCGATCCTGCGGCCGCTTGACCGATCCGTATTGCTCTCTCGTCTGGCGTTGCGGGGACCTGGCTTCGTCCTGCGGTGGCTGCTTGCGATTCGGCATCGGGATGTCTCCTTCGACGCCTCAACGCCCGGCGCGCGCAGCAGGTCCGGCGATCGGACGAGGCGCTTGTCATGCGGGGCGGAGCGGTTTCAGGGAGAGATGGAGGTGGTCCGCAGCTGCGGCTTGTGGTCCAGCGCGCCTTCTTCCATGATCTGCTCGCGCAGCTCGTCGCGCTTTTCGTGGATCGAGGCGATCAGCGGCCCCATCGGCACGCCGAGCTCGACCAGCGCCGCTTCCGAAAGCTGGAGCGAGCTTTCCAGCGTTTCCGGAACGGCGGTGGTGGCCCCGGCGCGGTAAAGTTCGGCCGCATGCCTGGCGTCGCGGGCGCGGGCGACGATGACCAGATCGGGGTGGTTGGCGCGCAGCCGGCGAACAATGCGCTGGGCGAGGATCGGTTCGTCCATCGTCAGGATCACGGCCGGCGCGCGCGCGACGCCGAGCCGTTCGAGCACTTCTCTCCGCGCGGCGTTGGCGAACAGGGCGTTGTACCCTTCGCGCTTGCGCAGGGCGACGAGCTCGGAATCGGCGTCGATCGCGACGTAGGGCCGGCCGTGGCGGGCGAGCATCTGCGCCACCAGCCTGCCGACACGCCCACAGCCGACGACGATCACCGGCGGCGCGCCGCTGTCGGCGACAGCCAGCGAATTGTCCGGCGTATCCTCCACACGCCGCGCCAGCGTGTTGCCGAGCTTGGCCAGCAGCGGAGTGATCGTCAGCCCGATCGCGGTGACGATCTGCCAGAACTGCGCCGTGCCCGGCTGGATCAGCAGCGCGCTGGTCGCGGCGGCGAGCACGATCAGCGTCGTTTCGGACGGGCTCGCCATCAGGATGCCGGTTTCCACGGCGATGCCGCGCCGCGCGCCGGTGACGCGCAGCAGCACGCCCAGCACCGTCGCCTTGAGCGTCAGCACGGCGACCACCGCGATCGCGATCGTGGCGAGATTGTCCCAGATCGTCAGCAGGTCGATGCCCATGCCGACGGTAAGCAGGAACACGCCGAGCGCGAGGCCCTTGAACGGTTCTATGATGCCTTCGATCTCGGAGTGGTATTCGGTCTCCGCGATCAGCAGCCCGGCCACCAGCGCGCCGACGATGGGCGAAAGCCCGACCATCGCGGTGGCGAGGCTGGCGCCGATCACCACCAGCAGCGAGGCGGCGAGGAACAGCTCCGGGCTCTTGGTCCGCGCCGCCTGGGCGAACAGGCGCGGCAGGGCGAAACGGCCGATCGCCATCATCGCCGCGACCACCAGCGCGCCCATCCAGATGGTGTCGAACAGCCCTTCCAGCCCATCGGCCTCGGCATAGGGAGCGAGCGCGCCGAGCACGAAGATGATCGGGACCAGCGCGATGTCTTCGAACAGCAGCATCGCCAGCGCCGCCCGCCCGACGGCGGTCTGCGTGCCCGCGATCGGCAGCACCAGCGCGGTCGAGGACAGCGCGAGCGCGAGGCCAAGGCCGAGCGCCCCGGTCCAGTATTGCCCGAGCATCGACAGGAACGCGCCCAGCAGGCCCGCTATCAACGCCAGTTCCAGCGCGCCGAGACCGAACACCAGCCTGCGCATCGCCCACAGCCGGTTGAACGACAGTTCCAGCCCGATCGTGAACAGCAGCAGGATGATGCCGAACTCGGCGAACGGCTCCAGCCCCTCGGGATCGGTGATCGTGAAATAGGCTAGCCATTCGTGCTCGAAGACCATCCGGCCCAGGCCATAGGGCCCCACCAGCAGGCCGACGAGGATGAAGCCGATGACCGGGGTGATGCGGAACCGGGCGAACACGGGGATGACGATGCCCGCCGCCCCGAGTATCACCAGCCCATCAGTCATGACCGGATCGATGGCGACGCCGTGCATTTGCGCTCTATGTCAGACAGGCGATGAAGGCCGCAACCGCGGATCTGCTGATTGTCGGCGGCGGGCCGGCGGGGGTGATGGCCGGGCTGCTGTTCGCCCGCGCGGGCGTGAGCGTGCGGGTGCTGGAAAAGCATGCCGATTTCTTCCGCGATTTCCGCGGCGACACGGTCCATCCCTCGACGATGGAGATACTCGACCAGCTCGGCATGCTGGGCCGGTTTCTCGAACGGCCGCACGACAAGGTGGCGACGGCGATGGTGCGGGTGGCGGGCCGCGACTACACGGTCGGCGACCTGTCGCATCTCGCCAGCCCGGCGCCGTTCATCGCCATGATGCCGCAGTGGGACTTCCTCGATTTCCTGCGTGACGAGGCCGAGGCCTTTCCCGGCTTCTCGCTGGAGATGGAAGCGCAGGCCACAGGGCTGGTCGAGGAGGCGGGGCGCATCGCCGGCGTGCGGCTGGCGGACGGGCGCGAACTTCGCGCGGGCAAGCTGGTGCTGATGGCGGACGGGCGCTCGTCGCTGGTGCGGCGGGACGGGCTGTTGCCGGTGCGCACGCTCGGCGCGCCGATGGACGTGTTCTGGTTCCGGCTGGCGAAGGCGGACGATCCCGCCAAGCGCTTCATCGGCGCGGTCGACAGCGGGCGCATGGCGGTGCTGATCGACCGGGGGACGTACTGGCAGACGGCGTTCCTGATCCCCAAGGGCGCGGCCGAGGAGGTCAGGGCGCGCGGCGTGGGCTGGATCAGGGCGCAGATGCAGGCGCTGTTCCCGGAGCTGGATCTGTCCGGCGGGCTGGAGAGCGAGGCGGACCTGCACCTGCTCTCGGTCGCGCTCGACCGGCTGGAGACGTGGCACCGGCCCGGCCTGCTCGCCATCGGCGACGCCGCCCATGCGATGAGCCCGATCGGCGGCATCGGCATCAACCTGGCGATCCAGGATGCGGTGGCGGCGGCCAATGCGTTCGCCGGGCCGCTGGCGCGGGGCGAGGAGGTGGATGGGCTGCTGGGCGAGGTGCAGAAGCGGCGGCTATTTCCCACTCGGGTGATCCAGGCTGGGCAGAAACTGGCGCAGGACAACATCATCGGCGCGGTCCTCTCGGGCCGCCCGATCGTCCGCGCGCCCTGGCCGGTGCGTATGCTCGACCGCTTCCCGCTGCTGCAACGGATACCGGGCCGAATCGTGGGGCAGGGCGTACGGCGGGAGCGCGTGCGGTCACCGGCAGCGGGGGTTTAGTGGGGGCGGTGCTTTTGATTGGCTCACGCTGAGACGCAAAGGCGCGAAGAGGTCGTGCGTGTTGCGCTCCTCCCCGTTCCGGGGAGGATATGTGCGGGCATGGGTGATTATCCGGCGGCGAGGCCGGACTGTTGAGCCTTGATGCGCGGACGGTGGGGCC
>JBIQKC010000042.1:0-20969 GCA_044506885.1 Sphingomonadales bacterium | reverse complement strand
GTGCTGATGGCCTCGGCCGTGAACTCGATCGACGCCTCGGCGCTCGAAAGCCTCGGGGCAATCAATCACCGGCTGGCGGATGCCGGCGTCAGGCTGCACCTCTCGGAGGTGAAGGGTCCGGTCATGGACCGGTTGCAGCGCTCCTCGTTCCTCGAAGATCTCAGCGGCAAGATCTTTCTTTCGCAAGACGCGGCGTTCTCCAGCTTGATCAGGAGCTGTGAGGACGAAGTACCGGCGCAGCGGGAAGATCTCTGGCTGACACGTGGCCTAATTTAGACCGCAGAAAAACACCCGACAGGCGCGGCAACATCGGCAATTGGACAACTGAGCCTGCCGATATGCGCGCGTGGGTAGAGAGTAACGCCGCGGCGGAACCCATTCACCTGCTCGAACCGGCCGTAGCGGGAGGTCGTACTACTGTTTGCCGCCACGCACCTGAGAGGTTATCCTCGTCTCCGCGCGGCAACGACTGCGCCATGAGGGAGAACACCATGAAGCGACTCGCAACCCTGACCGCAGCGTCTGCCTTGGCGTTTGGCCTCGGCGCTTGCCAGCAGTCCGACGAGCCCACCGCCGACGCCACGGCGACCGCGGCCGCCAGCGACCTGACGCTGCCGGTCAGCATCAACGCCGCGATGGTCGGGATGATCGACCACTCGGCCGACTACCTGTTCGCACTCGGCAACGGCGACATGCCGCGCAACGACAACGACTGGCACATGGTCAGCAACTCCGCTTACGAGATCATGCTTGGCGGTGCGGTGATCCAGATCCCGGGGACCGGCGAGTTCGACCGGCAATGGGTGCAGGAACCCGAGTGGATCCGGCTGTCCGAAGAGCTGACCGAGATCGGCTCCGACGCGGTCGAGCTGGCCGAGGCCAAGTCGACCGACCAGGAAGCCTGGCGCGCGGTTGGCGACCGCCTGATCCAGAACTGCAACGAATGCCACCAGGCGTACAAGCCGGAGATCCCCAGCGAGGGCATCCTGCGCGGATCGACCGAGCGGCAATCGCGCGGGATCAGCATCTTCGGATATTGACGCGGCTGGACCGCCCCTCCCGGACCGGAGGGGCGGTAAGCCTCAGCGTAAGCTGACGGCGCTGTCGCTCTGGCGCGGGTCGGTGCATTCGCCGGCGTAGGAGCTGGCCATCGGCTCGTCGGCGATGATCACCGCCTCGGCCGTGCCGAAGCCGTTGAAGCGGATCTTCATCGCCGCCCCGTAAGCGCCGAGCATGCCGATCTCGAGCCAGCCGCGACCTGGATGTCGCTAGGGTGCTTAACTCGCGTTTGCGCTTTAATAATCCGATCTACGCTTAGCGACTACGCACTAGGTGATCGAGTTTGGCGATCGAATTGTTCCGGTCGATCGAGTGGCGCTCGGCGGCACCCGATACGGAGAGGGGTTTCATCAGCGCTAGATCAACGCCAAACGGTTCTGCATTCCGCCTTTTTTCGGGCGGTAATTCGATACTTCCGGTCGTCGCCGCTTCGCTTCTGACACCGAATTTTCTGGCCTAGTTACCGCCCTCCGGGCCGTTGCGGCCACGCTGTGTCCAGCAGGGGCTACCTGAGCCGACAGGCGGCTTTGGCCCCATCTTCGCCCGGACCTGCCGTTCAGCAAGCGGCCCAGGAACAGCCAGAATCACCGTGCAGCTGAGAGCGTCGGCGAAGATGAGGTTCGCCCTGCTTTAGATTTCGACCACAGCTGTTGTGGCACACCGTCCGGTGCGTGCCCCCGCAACCAACCTTTGATACGCAGCCCGCGCTCTTTCGAGCCGCGGGCTTTTTTGCGTTTGGTTATGGCGTTCGCCTGCCCAGGTGTTACCCATTGGGCAAGTCCCGACTCTCCTGCCGGAGCCGCCCATGACCCAGACCATCAAGCACGCCGTCATCGTCTGCCACCCGGCGCAAGACAGCTTCATCCAGTCCGTCGCCGCGCGCTACGTCGAAGCCGTGCGGGCATCGGGCCATGAGGCGGTGGTGCGCGATCTTTACCGCCTCGGCTTCGATCCCGTCCTGCGCGACGAGGAACGACATGGCGATCCCGGCGAGGATGTCGCGCGGGAATGGGCCGCGCTGGGCAAGCCGGATGTCTACGTATTGGTCTACCCGATCTGGTTCGGCGCGCCGCCGGCGATGCTGAAAGGCTATATCGATCGCGTTTTCGGCGCGGGCCGGACTTTCGGCATGGGCGGCGAAGGCGCATCCGCCGGGCTGCTTGCGGGCACGCGGCTGGTCTCGCTCACCTCATCCGGCACGATGCGCGCCTGGCTCAGCGAAAAGGGCGTACTGGTCTCGCTGCGGACGGTGTTCGACCGCTACCTTTCCGACGTATTCGGCTTCGTCGAGACCGCCCGCTATCACTTCGATGGCGTCGGTCCGGAGATGGAAGAGAAGGACGTCGGCTTCCACATGGCCGAAGTCGAGAAGGCGGCGAGGGAAGTCATGGCGCGCGCGACCGACACCTGGCAACCGCACAAGCCGGTTCGCTAGCATGGCCGAGACCCGCATCGAAACCGATACCATGGGGGAAATCGCCGTCCCGGCCGACCGGCTGTGGGGCGCGCAGACGCAGCGCAGCCTGGAGAACTTCCGCATCGGCGGCGAACGGATGCCGATCGCGCTGGTGCGGGCGCTGGCGATCGTCAAGCGCGCGGCGGCGCGGGTCAACGCGCGGATGGGGCTGATCGAGCCGCGTCTTGCCGAAGCGATCGTCCACGCCGCCGACGAGGTGATCGAAGGCCGCCACGACGACGAGTTCCCGCTGGTCGTATGGCAGACCGGATCGGGCACGCAGAGCAACATGAACATGAACGAGGTGCTGGCCAACCGCGCCAACCAGTTCCTCGGCGGCCGCCTGGGCGCAAAGTCGCCGGTGCATCCCAACGATCACGTCAACAAAGGCCAGTCCTCCAACGACTGCTTCCCGACCGCGATGCACGTCGCGGCGGCGGTTATGCTCGCGGGCGAACTCGTCCCCGCGCTCGGGCGCATGGCGGCGGCGCTGGAGGACAAGGCGCGGGCGTGGGGCGGCATCGTCAAGATCGGCCGCACCCACACGCAGGACGCGACCCCCCTGACGCTGGGACAGGAGTTTTCCGGCTATGCGCGGCAGGTTAGAGCGGGGACAGAGCGGATCGAGCTGACGCTGCCGGGGCTTTACGAACTGGCGCAGGGCGGCACGGCGGTCGGCACCGGGCTCAACGCGCCGGCGGGCTTTGCCGAAGCCGTGGCCGATCAGATCGCCGAAGCGACCGGCCTGCCGTTCGTCACCGCGCCGAACAAGTTCGAGGCATTGGCGGCAAACGATGCGCTGGTGTTCGCCCATGGCGCGCTGAACGCGCTGGCGGCGGGGCTGCACAAGATCGCCAACGACATCCGTTTCCTCGGCTCCGGCCCGCGCGCGGGGCTCGGCGAACTTGCGCTGCCCGAGAACGAGCCCGGTTCCTCGATTATGCCGGGCAAGGTCAATCCGACGCAATGCGAGGCGCTGACGCAGGTTTGCGCGCAAGTGTTCGGCAACCATGCCGCGATCACTTTCGCCGGCAGCCAGGGGCATTTCGAGCTGAACGTCTATCGCCCGGTCATCGCGCGCAATTTCCTCCATTCGGTGCGCCTGCTGGGCGATGCCGCGCGCAGCTTCACCGACAATCTGCTGGCGGGGCTGGAGCCGCGGCTGGAGGAGATCGCCGAGGGGGTCGAAAGATCGCTGATGCTGGTCACCGCGCTCGCGCCGGCAATCGGCTACGACAAGGCCGCCGCAATCGCCAAGGCGGCGCACAAGCAGGGCATCACGCTGCGCGAGGCGGCCATCGCCAGCGGCGCGGTTACGGCCGAGGACTACGACAGGCTGGTGCGGCCGGAGAAGATGATCGGCCCCGGTTGAAATCAGTGAGTGGCGTCTTGCGGCACGCGCGCGGCTTCCATGGCCTCCAGTTCGGCGGCGCGGCGGGCGGCGCGCACTTCCTCCGCCTTGGCGCGTTCGGAATCGATCTGAAGCTGGCGATCGGCCATACCGCGCCAGGCGCGGGCGGAACGCAGCTCGCGCTCGCGTACATTGTCGAGCACCGCGCTCTCCGCCGCCTGCTCGGCCGCGCGGGCGCGTTGGTCGTAGAATTCGTAGGTCTGACTCATGGATCGAGGCTCTGCTGCGGGTGGGATTTGCTCCCTCTCCCCGCAAAGGGGAGAGGGAGAGCGAGAGGTCAGGCCTGCTGGAGGTTGACCGCCGATTCCTTGCCGTTGCGGCCGCGCTCGACTTCGTAGGACACGCGTTGGTCCTTATCGAGCGTCTGCATCCCGGCGGCCTGCACCGCGGTGATGTGGACGAAGCTGTCGGGGCCGCCGTCTTCGGGCTGGATGAAGCCGTAACCCTTGTCGGCGTTGAAGAATTTGACTGTGCCGATAGGCATGATGGTGTTCCTTTCGAGAACCGTGTGGGCCCGCCGCGGAAGTGCGAGCGGGGGTCGTGCGTCAGGTCGTCAATCGAAAGGAAGTCGTCGTCAGGGCCGAAGCCGCGCCGCCGAAGCGGCAGGGCAGGGTCATGGCACCGAAGTCCGTCGCAAAATTCGACGTCAGCGGAGGCTGTATAGGACACCTTGGCCGATTCACCTAATCGGGCCCACGCAAGGGCCCGCCCGGCCGCCTTTCGCGCGCCGCCGCAATCGGCCCCCCGGTAGAGACGAAGTTGACACACATGACAGGGTTGTGCCTGCCAGTGGCGAAAACCGTCACTTTGGGGGCGTGAAACCGTCGCCTTGCGTCGTTGGCTCGTCGCCTTGGGTGCAAGAGCGTCGCCTTGAGCGGAGAACGCGTCGCCTTTCCGGCGAGGATCTGTCGCCTTGCGAGGGGCGATTGTCGCTTTCGCGGTGCGTCGCCGTCGTCTTGCGGGAAGCGGCGGGGCGGCGAGGCGGGTGTCTGCGGAAGGGGCGATGGCCATCGCCAGCCTGAACCAGAAAATCGCCGTGTAGGAAAATGGTTTGCGGCCTTCTAAGACCGCGCCCGTGACTGAGCTGCGCATCCTCGTCGACGCCGACGCCTGCCCGGTGAAGGAGGAGATATACCGCGTCGCCGAGCGGCGCGGGGTGCCCGTCTGCGTGGTCAGCAACAGCCCGTTCCGCATCCCGGCCTTGCGACTGGGCTCGGGGCCGCTGGTCGAGCGTGTCGTGGTGGGCGACGGCTTCGACGCCGCCGACGACTGGATCGCCGGACAGGCCGGTCCCCGAAGCGTCGTCGTGACCACGGACATTCTCCTGGCCGACCGCTGCGTGAAGGCGGGAGCGACGGTGCTCGCGCCAACCGGCAAGCCTTTCACCCGGGCCTCGCTCGGCGGCGCCATCGCCACCCGGGCGATCATGGCCGACTTGCGCAGCGGACTGGGCCAGGCGGTCGGCGGACCGGCCCCGTTCTCGCGCGCCGACCGCTCGCGGTTCCTGCAGGCGCTCGACGCAGCACTGGCGCGCCTCGAGAGGACGAGTTGACAACCCGCCGCGGACGCCGGTCTGACGGAACGCCCCCGCGCTTGTCGGATTGGTTGCCCGCAAGGGGCGAATGAGGCACTTCGGATTCATGGTGACACAAGGCGCGAAGGCCTCGGCGACCGGGCAGGGCGAATGAGCCGGCGCATTCTCGCGCTCGGGGCCGTCGGCCTGGCATTCGCCGCCGCGCTGGCGCTTTTCGTGCTGGTGCCGCGCCCGACCGAGGTCGCGACGGTCACCGTCGAGCGCGGCGAGGCGGTGCGCACGCTGGCGGTCAACGGACGGATCCGGCCGCGCCTGTCGGTCGAAGTCAAGGCACCGGTGGCAGGAACCCTGATGGAGCTGCCCTACGACGTCGGCGACCGGGTCGCGGCGGGCGCGCCGATCGCGCGGGTCGACGACGGGCCGCAGCGGGCGGCCATTGCCGAGGCAGCCGCGGCGGTTTCGGCGCAGGAAGCCGTGGTCGCCCAGGCCCGCCGCCAGCTGGCCCGCTACCAGGCCCTCGGCGAATTCGTCAGCAAGCGCCAGCTCGAGGAAGCGCGACTCGCGGTCGAGGAGGGGGCTCGGGAGCTCCAGCGCCGTCGGGCGGGACGTGTCCAGGCCGAGGAAGTGCAGCAGCGTGCGGTGATGCGCGCGCCCTTCTCGGGGGTGATCCTCGAACGTCCGGTCGATGTCGGCCAGACGATCACCCCCGAAACCATCGTTTACCGGCTCGCTGACCTCACCGCCCCCGAAGTGAGCGCTGCCGTCGACGAGATCTATGCCGCCGAACTGCGAACCGGCGCCATGGCGCTGGTCGAGCTGCCCGGTCGCGAGCGCGCCCTGCGCGCCGAGGTGGTCCATATCGAGCCGCGGGTCGACGAGGCGACCGGCGCGCGCGAGGTGAGGTTGCGCTTTCTCGAGCCTCTCGATGTCGCGCCGTCGGGCCAGACGGTCTCGGTCAACCTCGAAGTCGAGCGGCGGGCGAACGCGATCAGCATCCCGCGCGCCGCAATCCTGTCGCCCGACAGCGACCCGCGGGTCCGGGTGATAGACGGCGACGGGCGCGTCGCGGAACGCCGCATTCGCTTCGTCGACTGGCCGGCAGTCGAGGTGATCGTCACCGGAGGCCTCGAGCCCGGGATGCAGGTGCTGGCCGACCCTGCCGCGGCGGCGCCGGGCGAGCGGGTCGAGCCGGCGGACTAGCGGCGTGCGCTACGCCGCCAAGATCGCTGTGCGCCACCTGCTGGCGACACCCGGGCAGACCGCGCTGCTGGTGCTCGGGGTGGCCACCGGGGTCGGCGTATTCGTGTTCATGAGCGCACTTATCGGAGGTCTCGCCAGCCTGCTGACCCAGCGCACCGTCGGCAACATCGCCCACGTCACGCTCGAGACGGCCGAGCGCGATCCGCGGCCGATAGCCGGGGACGGCGCGCAGGTGGCGGTGCAGAAGGATCTCAGCCGGCGCGAACAGATCATGGTCTGGCAGCCCGCCGTCCGCCAGGCAGAGGCCCTGCCGGGAGTGGTCGCCGTCTCGCCGCAGATCCGCGGCAGCGCCTTCGTCCAGCGAGGGCAGGCCATCGCCCCTGTCGGGGTCATCGGGGTCCAGCCCGACAAGCTGTCGGCGATCGCCGACCTCTCGGCCGCGATCGTCGCCGGCAGCGATGCGCTGGCACCCGACAGCGTCCTCATCGGCGCCAGCCTGGCGGAGGACCTCGGGCTTCGCGTGGGCCAGGTGGTGCAGGTCCGTTCGGACCGCGGGCGCGAGCGCAGCTTTCGCATCGGCGGGGTCTTCTCCCTCGGAATTTCGACCGCCGACCGCCAGGCGCTGTACATGAACTTCAACACCGCCCGGGCCCTGTTCGACCTGCCCAGCGGCATCTCCCGGATCGAGATGAAGGTTGCCCCGCCCGATGCGGCGACGGGCATCGCCGCGCAGCTGCAGCGCGCCACGGGCCTCGAGGCCAGGCCGTGGACGGAGGACAATGCGCAGCTGTTCGAGGCCCTCGATGCGCAGGGGCGCACCGGCACCATCATCAAGGTCTTCGCGCTGATCACCATCGTCATCGGCATTGCCAGCGCGATGCTGCTGTCCATCGTGCGCCGGCGCGGCGAAATCGGGATCATGCGCGCGGTCGGGGCCAGCCGGAGTTTCGTGCTCGGAGTCTTCGTGCTCGAGGGCACGCTGATCGGCACGCTCGGTGCGGTGACCGGAGCCCTGGTCGCCTGGCTTGCCCTGATGCCCTTTCCGCCTCTGTCCGAGGTCGAGGGCGGCGGACTGCCGGTCGATCGTGCGCAGGGCGACTACCTGCTGGCAATCGGGCTTACCGCGCTCGCTGCGAGCCTCGCCTCGGTGCTCGCGGCGCGGCGCGCCACCCGGATAGATCCGGTCGAGGCGATCGGCACATGAGCGGCGATCCGCTCGTTACCGTGCGCGGGCTGACGAAGGTGTTCGGCGAGGGCGAGGCTGCTACCGAAGTGCTGCGCGGCATCGACCTCGACCTCGCGCGTGGCGAGCTCGCCGCCCTGCTCGGACCCTCGGGTTCGGGCAAGAGCACGCTGCTGACGATCCTCGGCACCCTGCTGAGGGCCACCGACGGGCATCACGAAATGCTCGGGCACGATCTCGTGGCGGCCAGCGATGCCGAGCGCACGCGCTTTCGCAGCGTGCACATCGGCTTTGTCTTCCAGTTCCACCACTTGCTTCCCGACCTCACCGCGCTCGAGAACGTGATGATGCCGGCGGCTGCGGCGGCGGGGCGCGAGACATCGGCGATGCGGCGCCGCGCCGCCGAGCTGCTCGACGCAGTCGGCCTGCAGGACCGTCGCAACTATCGTCCCGCAGCGCTTTCCGGCGGCCAGCGACAGCGCGTGGCGGTGGCGCGCGCGCTGGTCAACGAACCCGCGCTGGTGCTGGCCGACGAGCCGACCGGGAACCTCGACCGCGGCTCCGCCGGCCAGGTGCTGACGCTGCTCGAGCAAATCAACCGCGACACCGGCACCTGCTTCCTCATCTCGACCCACGACGAGCATGTCGCCGCGCACTGCCCGCGCCACATCGCGCTGCTTGACGGACGGCTCGTCTGACTCCCGCCCGCTTCGGAACCGCCCGCCCCCTCGCGCGCTGACTCCTGCGCACAACAGGAGGAAACCACCCATGGCCGCACGCGCCTACTGGCAGGGTCAGATCCGTCTCGCGCTGGTGTCGATCCCGGTCGAGGTCTACGCCGCGACCAAGAGCGGCGCCACGATCAGCTTCCACCAGATCCACGAGCCGAGCGGCAAGCGGATCAATTACGAGAAGGTGGTTCAGGGCATCGGACCGGTCGACCGCGACGAGATCGTCAAGGGCTACGAGGTCTCAAAGGGCACTTACGTGCTGCTCGACGACGACGAGATCGAGGCCGCCAAGGTCGAGAGCCGCAAGACGCTCGACCTGGTGCAGTTCGTCGACGCCGGCGAGATCGACGTGTTCTACTTCGAGAAGCCGTACTACGTCGTGCCCGCGGACGACCTCGCCGAAGAGGCCTTCATCGTGCTGCGCGACGCCCTCAAGGCGTCGAACAAGGTCGGGATCGGCCAGATCTCGGTGCGCGGGCGCGAGACGCTGGTCAGCCTCAAGCCGTGCGGCAAGGGTCTCGTGCTCGAAACGCTGCGCTACGAAGACGAGGTCCGAAAGGCGCAGGACTATTTCAGGGACATACCCGCGACGAAGCCCGACAAGGCCCTGCTGGACCTTGCCACCGCGCTGATCGACCAGCGCAGCGCGCCGTTCGATCCCGCCGAGTTCCATGATCGCTACGTCGACGCGCTGAAGAAGCTCATCGCCAAGAAGCAGAAGGCCAAGGGCAAGAAGATCCTCGAGGATGTCGAGGAACCCGAGATCGCGCGCGGCAGCAACGTGATCGACCTGATGGCGGCGCTCAAGAAGTCAGTCGGCGACGAGGGTAAAAGCGGCGCGAAGAAGGCTGCGGCGAAGAAGGCCGCGCCGGCGCGGAAGCGGGCGTGAGGGTGAAGCCGGTCAGAGGCCCCTCCCCTTCAGGGGAGGGGTTGGGGTGGGGGCTGTCATTCTGTCATTGTGCTTTCGGACATGCCCCACCCCCTGCCCCTCCCCTGAAGGGGAGGGGGGAACCGAAAGTCGGGGGCGGCCCATGGAACTGAACCCGCCCGTCCTCGTCCACTGGCTCGATCTGGATCTGCTGGCCCGGTTGGGCGTGGCGGCGGTGGTCGGGCTGCTGCTGGGCATCGACCGCGAGGCGCGCGGGCGCGCCGCCGGGCTGCGCACGCACGGGCTGGTGTGCTTTTCGGCGGCGACGATGACCGTGTCGATGATAGCGCTCTATCTGCAAATCGGCGGCGAGCGGGCCGACGTGCTGCGGATATTCGAAGCGACGGGCGCGTTCATCGGCATCATCGGCGCGGGGCTGATCGTGTTCAGCCGGGGCCGGGTGAAGAACCTGACCACCGCCGCGCACCTGTGGCTGACGGCGGTGATCGGCGTGGCCTGCGGGGCGGCGCAGTGGCCGCTGGTGGCGATCGGCGGGACGATCTCGATCCTGATGCTGACCGTGCTGGGGCTGGTCGAGCGGCGGTTCTTTCCGGACGAGGACTATACCCGGTGACGCGACGGGGTTCCCTGGCGGAATACAACCGCAAGCGGGACTTCGCGAAGACCGCCGAGCCGGCGGGAAAGCTGGAGAAGGGCGAGGGCAACCGCTTCATCGTGCAGAAGCACGCGGCGACGCGGCTGCACTGGGATTTCCGGCTGGAGGCGGACGGGGTGCTCAAGTCCTGGGCGGTGACCAAGGGCCCTTCGCCCGATCCCGACGTCAAGCGGCTGGCGGTGCGGACCGAGGACCATCCGATGGCCTATGCCGGGTTCGAGGGGACGATCCCCAAGGGCGAATACGGCGGCGGCGCGGTGATGCTGTGGGACCGGGGGACGTGGGAGCCGGTCGAAGGCAAGAGCTGGAAGGACATCGAGAAGGGCCACCTGCACTTCACGCTCCACGGCGAGCGGATGAAGGGCGAGTGGCTGCTGGTGCGGCTGAAGAAGAAGCCGGGCGAGAAGCGCGAGAACTGGCTGCTGCGCAAGCTGGAGGACGAATACGCGGAGCCGGGCGACGGTCTGGTCGAGCAATGCCTGACGAGCGTGCTGACTGGCCGTTCGATGGCCGAGATCGCGGCCGACAGACAGGGCGCGTTCTCGCTCGCGGGCAAGAAGGGCGAGGCCTTTGTCGGGGTGATGCGGAAGGCGGCGAAGCGGAACGAGACCGCCGGCAGGAAGAGGCGGAAGGCCGCGCCGGGCAAGCCGCCGGCCTTCCGCGCGCCGCAACTGGCGACGCTGGTTGACGCCGTCCCTGCCGGAAACGGCTGGCTGCACGAAATCAAGTTCGACGGCTATCGCGCGCTGGTTTCGTGTGCGGGCGATGCCGTGCGGGTCTTCACCCGCAGCGGCAAGGACTGGAGAGACAAGTTTGCGCCGCTGGTGGCGCGCTTCGAGACGCTCGACCTGCCGCCGTGCCTGATCGACGGAGAGATCGTCGCATACGGCGAGGACGGCAATCCGGACTTCTCCGCGCTCCAGGCGGTGCTCAAGCGGGGGCACGGGGCGCAGACAGACAGCGACAAGCTGAGCTTCCATGCGTTCGACCTGCTGTCGGTGGACGGGCGCGATCTGGCGAAGCTGACCCAGATCGAGCGCAAGGAGCGGCTGGAGGCATTGCTGGCGGGCGCGGAGCCGCCGATCCATGTCGCCGACCACGTGATCGGCGCGGGCGAGAAGCTCTATCGCGCGATGTGCGGCGCGGGGCAGGAGGGGATCATCTCCAAGAAGGCCGACGCCAGGTACGTTTCTGGGCGGACGCGCAACTGGGTGAAGGTCAAATGCACCTTGCGGCAGGAATTCGTGGTGATCGGCTGGAAGAAGTCGAGCGCCAAGGGGCGGCCGTTCTCATCGCTGCTGCTGGCGCAGCATGAAGGCGGCGAGCTGGTGTACAAGGGCAATGTCGGCACCGGCTTCAGCGCCGATACGCTGCGCGATCTGGCCGCCAGGTTCGCCCGGATAGAGCGCAAGACCGCGCCGGCCGAGGTCGGGCGGGCGGAGAGCCGGGGCGTGACCTGGCTTTCGCCAAAGCTGGTGGCGGAAGTGGCGTTCAGCGAGTTCACCGGCCCCAATGAGAAGGGTGGCGGAAACGTGCGCCACGGCAGCTTCATCGGGCTGCGCGGCGACAAGGAGGCGGACGACGTGCAACCCGAACAGCCGGAGGACGCGCCGGAGCCCGATGACGAGGTGGAGATTTCCAACCCCGGCCGGGTGATCTTTCCCGACAGCGGACAGACCAAGGGCGATCTTGCCGCCTACTACCGCGCTCTCGCGCCGCTGATGCTGCCGTGGGCGGCGGGACGGCCGGTGAGCCTGGTGCGGTGCCCGCAGGGGCGGGCGAAGAAATGCTTCTTCCAGAAGCACGACAGCGGCTCGTTCGGCCCGCATGTCCGCCATGTGCCGATCAGAGAGAAGGACGGCGGGACGGAGGACTATCTCTATATCGACGATGCCGCGGGCATCCTCGCCTGCGTGCAGATGGGCACGATCGAATTCCACGGCTGGGGCAGCCTGGCCAGCGATGTCGAGGCCCCGGACCGGATGGTGTTCGACCTCGATCCCGACGAAGGGCTCGACTTCGCCGATGTGAGGAGGGCCGCCGGCGACATCCGCAAGCGGCTGGCCGATCTCGGGCTGGTCAGCTTCGCGATGCTGACGGGCGGCAAGGGCGTCCACGTCGTCGTGCCGCTGACGCCGGGGCATTCGTGGGATGCGCACAAGGATTTCGCGAAGCGCTTCGCCGAAGCGCTGGCCTTGGCCGAGCCCGAGCGCTTCACCGCCAACATGAGCAAGGCGAAGAGGAAAGGGCGCATCTTCCTCGACTACCTGCGCAACCAGCGCGGGAGCACGGCGGTGCTGCCTTATTCGGCGCGCGCGCGATCCCACGCGCCGGTGGCGTCGCCGATCGCCTGGAGCGAGCTCGACGCGTTCGACAACGCGCATCCGTTCGCCATCGGCGATGCGCGGCGGCTGATCGAACGGGCGCAGGGCAAGGCGCTGGCCGGCTGGGGCTTCGCGGAGCAGGCGCTGCCCGACCTCTGACGCCGCAAGTGATGCGCTGAAGCCACACTGCGCGCTGTCATAAATCGGCAATCCAATCGACGCGGATGAGTCACGCGCCGTTCCTAGGGGCCCTCCAACTCAATCGGAGGTTCCCCGGAATGACTTTGAAGCGTCTGTTCGTTTCCACCAGCGGTTTCGCCCTTGCCGTGGCCGCCGTCCCCGCGATTGCCGGCGAAGTGAACGGCACCGTGGTCGACGGCAGCGACACCATCGCGCTTCAGGCCGCCACCGTGCGCATCGCCGAACTCGGCCGCGAGACGGTAACCGGCAGCGACGGCTCGTTCCGGTTCGTCGGGCTGCCCGCCGGCACCTATACGCTCGAGGCGCGCTACGTCGGCGCGGAGCCCGAGACCATCGTCCTGCAAGTGCCCGAGACCGGCGCGGTGCGGGCCGATTTCGTGCTCGGCGGCGATGCGTCCTCGCAGATTCTCGTGCTCGGGCTGGGGGCCAACCAGGCCAGCGCGCTGTCGCGCAAGCGGTCTTCCGACGTGGTCAGCGATGTCCTGACCCGCGACGCCATCGGCCAGTTCCCCGATCAGAACGTGGCCGAATCGCTGCGCCGCCTGCCGGGCGTGAACATTCTCAACGACCAGGGCGAAGGGCGTTTCGTGTCGATCCGCGGCCTCGATCCGGAGCTGGTGGCCAGCTCGGTCAACGGCGTGCGCCTGCCGGCGCCGGAAAGCGATGTCCGCTCGGTGGCGCTCGACGTGATTTCGAGCGACATCATCGAATCGATCGAGGTCAAGAAGTCGCTGACCCCCGACATGGACGCCGACACCATCGGCGCTTCGGTGGAAATCAACACCACCAGCGCCTTCAACCGCCGCCGCAACCACATCGGCGCGGAGCTGGAAGGCAGCTACAACGACTATGCCGGCGAATTGACGCCCAAGGGCAGCGTGGACTTCGCGTTCCGCCTGTTGGACAACGTCGGCGTGTCGGGCGGCGCATCGTACTACAAGCGCAAGTTCGAAACCGACAACATCGAGGCGGACGACTGGACCGATGCCGGCGGCGCGCCCTTCGCGGCGACGCTCGAATACCGCGACTACGACGTCGAGCGCGAGCGGATCAGCGGATCGCTGAACTTCGATTTCCGCGCCGGGGAAACCACCGAACTCTACGTGCGCGGCATCTACAGCCAGTTCGACGACCAGGAATACCGCCGCCGCACCACGTTCGACCTCGGCGATTTCGAGGACGACGGCCCGAGCGGCTTCGACGGCGCGACCGCGCTGTTCGATGACGGCGATCAGGAGTTCACCGTCGAGCGCGACCACAAGGACCGCTTCGAAACGCAGAAGATCCGCTCGATCTCGGCCGGCGGCGAAACGCATGCCGGCGAATGGTTCGCCGAATACGGCGTCGCCTGGGCGAAATCGTCGGAGCGCGAGAACAACAGCCTCGATCCGGTGCAGTTCGAGCGCGATTTCGACGGCGACGGGCTGGTGCTGGGCGTCGACTACGGCGATCCGCGCGTGCCGGTCTATTCGGCGATCAGCGCGCCGGGCGATTTCCTCGATCCGTCGACTTACGAGCTCAACGAGATCGAATTGACGGCGCTGTCCGATGCGCAGGACGAGGAATATTCGGCCAAGCTCGACTTCGGCCGCACCTTCGCGCTCGATACCGGCGAATTCACCGTGCAGGCCGGCGGCAAGGGCCGCTGGCGCGAGAAGAGCTACGACGCCGAAATCCGGTTCTACGAGCACGGCGCCTTCACCCTGGCCGATGTGCTGGGAGAGCAGACCTATCGCCTGGTCGATATGGGGCCGGTCGCCGACTACGACAGTTCGCGCGCCTTCTTCGAAGCGAACTTCGGCGAGTTCGAATTGCAGGAAGTGGATACCCGCTTCGACAGCGCGGTGTCGGACTATGCGGTCGACGAGGACATCCTGGCCGCCTACCTGCTCGGCCGCTACGACAGCGACACGCTGCGGGTGATCGGCGGCGTGCGCTACGAACGCACTTCTAACACCATCACCGGCAATTCGGTGCTGCTGGTGGAGGAAGGCGGCACGCTGCCCGACGAGACGACGGCGGACGACGATACCGTTGTCGTCACGCCGATCGCATTCGAGCGCGACTATGGCCACTGGCTGCCGAGCCTCAACGTCCGGTTCGAGCCGCAGGCCGACATCGTGCTGCGCGGCGCGGTCTATCGCAGCCTGGTGCGGCCGAAGCTGTCGAAGCTCGCCCCGCGCTTCGAGATCGAGCAGAACGACGAGGACGAAGTCGAAGGTTCGTTCGGCAACCCGGACCTGCTGCCGTACCTGGCGTGGAACTTCGACGCCTCGTTCGAACACTACATGACCAGCAACGGCGCGATCTCGGCGGCGGTGTTCTATAAGGACGTGAAGAACTTCATCGTCGATACCGAGCGCCGCGACGGCGCCTGGCTGGGCATCGATTTCGACCAGGCGTCGATCCCGATCAACGGCGATACGGCGAAGATCTACGGCCTGGAGCTGGGCGTCGCGCAGCAGATGTCGATGCTGCCGGAACCGTTCGACGGGCTGCTGTTGCAGGCGAACTATACCTATACCCACGCGACCGGCTGGGTGCCGAACGACGGCGATCCGACGGACCTGCGCAAAGTCACGCTGCCGGCCACCGCGCGGCACACGGTGAACGGCACGATCGGGTTCGAGAAGGGGCCGTTCAGCATCCGCCTCGCCGGCACCTATCGCGACAAGTACCTGGACGAATTGGGCAGCGAAGCGGAATTCGACCGCTACGTGGACAACCACTTCCAGCTCGACCTGAGCGCCAAGTACCGCGTGACCGGCAACGTCCAGGTGTTCTACGAATGGATCAACCTGAACAACGCCAAGTACTTCGCTTACAACACCCTCGGCGCCCAGCGGAATCTCCTCCAGTACGAGGAGTACAACTGGACGATGAAGGGCGGCGTGAAGGTGACGTTCTGATGCGCGCGCTGGCCACTGTTTCGCTCTGCGCCCTGCTGGCGGGTTGCGCCACCACCGGACCGGTGGGCCTGCCCCCGGTCGCGGTCACCGCGGTCGAGGAAACCGATCCGGTCGGCACCGGCGGCGGCGAGGATGCGGCGGACGACCCGGCGATCTGGCGCAACGCGGCCGATCCGGCGGCGAGCCGGATCGTCGGCACCGACAAGAAAGCCGGGCTGCACGTCTACGACCTGACCGGCCGCACGCTGTTCAGCGAAACATCGGGGCGGATCAACAACGTCGATCTGACCGAACTGCCGGACGGCCGGGTGATCGTGATCGCCAGCGACCGCAACGACGAGACCGAAGCCATGCTGCGCGTATGGACCATGGACAAGGCCAGCGGCGCGCTGACGCTGATGGGCGCCTTGCCGGGCGGCAAGGGGGAAGGCTACGGCTTCTGCCTGCGCCGCGACGGCGACGCGGTCCATGCCTTTTCCGCGCTCAAGGACGGGACGGTGGAGGAATACCGCCTGACCTTCCCGCGCGGCGGCGTGCTGGCCGATCACTTGCGCACGCGCAAGATCCCGACCCAGATCGAAGGCTGCGTGGCCGATCCGCGCGACGGCACGCTCTATGTCGGGGAAGAGAACGCCGGCATCTGGCGCTTCGGCGCGGAGCAGGTCGAGGGGACGATCGTGGCCCCGGTGGACAATCGCTACCTGGTGGCCGACGTCGAAGGGCTGGCGCTGGCGCCCGAAGGCGCGGACGGCGGCTGGCTGGTGGCGTCGAGCCAGGGCGACAACGCCTTCGCCGTGTTCCGCCTTCCGGACATGACGCCGGTGGGCCGCTTCCGCATCGCCGAAGGGGCATATGGCTCGGTCGAGGAAACCGACGGCATAGAGCTGGTCGCGGGCGACTTCGGGCCGCAGTTCCCCGGCGGGCTGTTCGTGGCGCAGGACGGCAGGAACGAGCCGAGGGCGCAGAACTTCAAGCTGGTGTCGTGGGCCGCAATCAAGGCCGCGCTGGGTATCGACTGACGGGCGGCGGCGGCTCGAATCGAGACAGGGGCCGGACGCGATTTGCCGCGGTTCCGGCTCGTGATATGGGTCCTGCCCATGCTTCCAGTCGCCTTCGTCGCTCGCAATTGGCCGTTTGCAAACGGTTCCGGCCGGATAATCGACAAGTATGCCAAAGCGGTCGATCTGGGTTCGGGGGAACGGATTGCGCAGACCAGCGACGGGTTCGCAATGCATGTCTATGCGGACGACCTGATCGGGCGGCACATCCTGCTTTCGGGCAGGTTCGACCGATCGGTGGTGCAGGTCCTGCTCGACCAGGCGAGGCCGGGGGATGTGCTGCTCGATATAGGGGCGAACATCGGCTATTATTCGGCGGTATTCCTGGCCAACGTCGAACGGAGCCGGGCGATCTGCGTCGAGCCGCAGCCCGGCGTCGTGGACCTGCTGGGAAAGAACATGTCGCAGTTCGGGGAGCGGGCGCGCGTCTATCCGATAGGGCTTGCCGATCGCGACGGGAAACTGCGCTTCCATGTCAACGCGGCCAATCGCGGCGCGTCGCGAATAACGGGCGACGGCGAAACCGAAGTCCCGGTGGCGGCCGCGGACAAGACGCTGCAAGCGATCGAGCGAGTGGACGTGCTGAAGATCGACGTCGAAGGATTTGAGGAACCGATCTTTCGCACGGCCGAGGACGAATTGCGGCGATTGAAGCCGCGGGCGATCCTGCTTGAGGACCAGGGCGGCGCGGCCGCGCCCGATGGCGGGATCGGGGCGATCCTGACGCGCCTCGGCTACCTCGTTCACGGTATCGACAAGCGTCTGTTGCGGACGAGTCTCGTCCCGGTCAGGTCGCGAGCGGATTGCCGGTTCAACGACTACATCGCGCTGGCGCGCTAGGCTTTGCCGGGCGCCGCGGCGGGGCGCAAGCAGGCCTCAGTGCGCCGCGCCCTTGCGCGGGAGCAGGTGCAGGGCCGCCACGATCGCGCCGCCGACCACGAGTCCGACCACCGCAGAGCCCAGCGCGCCGACGATCCACTCCACCGCCGCGCCGGCGAACGGGATGGCGGCGGCGGCCGCGTGGGCGATATCTTCTATCGTGTGCGGCACGACGCCCGCGCCGAAATCGGCCAGACCGTGGCTGAAGATGCCGCCGCCGACCCACAGCATCGCGGCGGTGCCGATCACCGACAGGCCGCTCAGCAATTTCGGCATCGCGCGCACCAGCATGTAGCCGAAGCGCCGGACGGCGGTGGTTTCGTGTTCGCGCAGCAGGTGCAGGCCGACATCGTCCATCTTCACGATCAGCGCGACCGTGCCGTAGACGCCGAGCGTGATAACGATCGCGACGGCCGCCAGCGCCGCCGCCTGCATCGCCAGCGAGAGTCCGGGAAGCTCGCTCAGCGCGATGGCCATGATCTCGGCCGACAGGATGAAGTCGGTGCGCACCGCGCCGGCGACCTGGCGTTCCTCCAGTTCCTTCGGATCGACGATCGCGGCGACTTCCCTGGCGTGGCCCGTATGGGTCAGCGCCTGCCAGATCTTCTCCACCGCCTCGAACGACAGGTACGACCCGCCGACCATCAGCAGCGGCGTGATCGCCCATGGCGCGAAGGCGCTCAGCGCCAGCGCCGCCGGCAGGATGAACAGCAGCTTGTTGCGCAAGCTGCCCCTGGCGATCTTCCAGATGATCGGCAGTTCGCGCGCCGGCGACAGGCCGACGAGATAGCCGGGAGTGACGGCGGTATCGTCGATCACTACCCCCGCGGCCTTGGTTCCCGCCTTGCTCGCGGCCCCGGCGACATCGTCGAGCGACGTCGCAGTCAGCCTGGCCAGCATGGCGACATCGTCGAGCAGCGCCACCAGTCCGCCGGACATGAATACTCCTGAAGAAAATGCGCGCCCCGCACTCGCAACCCGCGCGCCGGTTGGCAAGCGGGAGCGGGACAAGAAAACGCCCGGCTCCTCGCGGAACCGGGCGTTTCGGCTTTTTCCTGGCGTCGGCCGTTCAGATCAGAACGGCGCTGAACAGCACGCCGCTGATCGAAACGGCGGCGACGGCCGAGAAGAAAGCGCTGACAAAAGCGCGCATGTGTTTTCCCCTGCTATCGGGTCGCCATTCGCGGCGTCCGGGCGGGCAGATGGGGGTGGCAATTAAATTACGCAATTGCGAAATGTATGACAACCGTTGCATGATTTGGCAATTATATACTTGACTTAGCATCCCTGCGGTATATGGTTGGTTCCACAGGGGAACAGCCATGAACGTCAATCTCACCAATCCTATCTTTCACGATGAGGCCAAGGCGCTCGCGCACATCGAAGCCTCGCGCTGGCCGGACGGTGTGATCTGCCCGCATTGCGGTTCGGATCGTGTCCGCCGCATGGGCGGCAAGACGCAGGCAGGCATGTTCCTCTGCAACGACTGCCGCGACAAGTTCACCGTTCGCACCGGCACGGTCATGGAGCGCAGCCACGTTCCCCTGCACAAGTGGTTGCTCGCCACGCACATCATGGCCGCGTCCAAGAAGGGCATGAGCGCCAAGCAAATGGAGCGTATGCTAGGCGTCACCTACAAGACCGCATGGTTCCTCTGCCACCGTATCCGCGAAGCGATGGACGGTGCGGCTCCGCAAGGTCCGCTAGGCGGCCCCGGAAAGACCGTGGAAGCCGACGAAAGCTGGGTTGGCGGCAAGGCCCGCAACCGCGCGTTCCGCAAGCCCGCCGAAAAGAAGATCGTGCTAACTCTCGTTGAGCGCGGCGGTTACGCTCGCAGCTTCCACATTCCGAACATCAATTCCAAGACGCTCAAGGGCCTGATTTACACCAATGTCGATCGCAAGAGCGACTTCATGACCGACATGGGCAAGGGCTATTCCTACATGCGCTATCACTTCAACTCGCATGGCGTGGTCGAACACCAGCGCCGCCAGTATGCCGATGGCGACAAGCACTCCAACACCGCAGAAAACTTCTTCTCGATCTTCAAGCGCGGCGTGATCGGCACCTACCACCACATGAGCGAGGCGCACCTTGGCCGCTACCTTGCCGAGTTCGATCTTCGCGCCAACACGCGTCACATGACCGATGGCGAGCGCGCCGCCGCTATTCTCAAAGGCGGCGAAGGCCGCCGCCTCACCTATCGGCGGGTTGATAGACTCGCCGCCTAAGCTGGCGAATGTCCCCCGCATGTTCGGAACGCCTCGCAAGCGCTGGACGAAAACCTAGCGCTTGGCGGGCCGTCCGCGCTTGAGAAGTCCCGAAGACTTCGTATCTTTCTGCGGCTTGGGGGGAGTCGCCAGCATCCGCTTTAGCGCCGCCTCTCGGCGGGCCTCGGTTTCCTCTTCCGAGTAGGTTTCGCTTGGGAGCTTGTTTGTGTCAGACATGAGGATCGTTCGGTTCCCAGAACCTCTACGTGATATTGCCGCGAAACTCCACCGGGCCGACGAAAGTGCCGAGTATCTCAACGGACTCGTCAACGAGTTTATCCGTCAAAACGAAGGCAACAACCGTATCACGAAAGACTTTGACGCGAACGGCACTCGCTATTCGTTCAAGGTGAGCAGCGAGATTCCGATCGATCATCGCATTCCCATCATTGCAGGGGAAATCATTCATCACCTCAGATCGATCTTCGACCATCTTATCGTCGCCTTGGTGAAGCAGAATCGATGTATTCCCCACGCTCGGAACCAGTTTCCCGTCGCAAAGACGCGGAAGAAATTCGAACAGGCCGTCAATGACGGATACGTAAATGGCGTTAGTCCAAGCGCGCTCAAACGAGTTGAAGCGCACCAGCCTTTTCAGCAGAGCGTTCCTGAGAATACTGTGCTTTCCATTCTCCACTATCTCGACGTGATCGATAAACACCGCCTGCTTTTGATGCCGATGCACGTAGCTAGTTTCGCGGGAGAGCTCGCAATCAGATGCAATTCTCCCGGTGTTAAAATCACAAAGGTCACGCCTCCAGGTTCGACGGTTCCAGTTAGCGAAGTAGAGCAGGAATTCTTCTTCTTCGAAGTCACACCTCCGCATCCTCAACTGGATGCAGATATGGAACCTGTCTATTTGGTAGCCTTCGAAAAGGTCGGGGCATTTCAAAACTACGGCGTGACGGAGTTGATCGCCGAATTGAGGGAAAGAACGAAGACTATCGTTGTGGACTTCATTCCTGAGTTCCAGTGACCTCTCCCGAGGGGAGGTACTCGAAAATAGCACCAGTCCGTTGTCGCTCCGATTCGCACATTGGCCTTGCTCACTCAAGTATATAATTGCCCATGATTTGCAATTGAGGTTGCGCCTTTGCGCTGGAGGCGACAGGGCACAGGTGATTATCCGGCGGCGAGCCCGGACGTTGCGCCTGTGTGGGATGCGCGGACGGTGGGGCCGGCGCTTGCCTGGGCGTCACAGGATTGCCTG
>JBIQKC010000005.1:0-94838 GCA_044506885.1 Sphingomonadales bacterium | reverse complement strand
GAGAGCTTCAACGGCCGCATGCGCGACGAGCTGCTCAATGAGACGCTGTTCCTCAGCCTGGATCACGCTCGCGCCGAGATCGCCGCGTGGGTGGAAGACTACAACGGCGAGCGACCGCACTCAGCCCTTGGATACGAAACCCCGGCGGCGTTCGCCGCCGAACTGCAAAAGCAATGGCCTGCTCCGCTACGCCCTACGGGCTCCGCTGCGCAGCCCATTGCTTCAACCGCGCGCATGCGCAAAACAACCGCCCGGCTCTAATCCCAGCTGGGGGAAAGCTGGGGGTCACGTCAGGGTTCATGCTTCCCAAAGGACAGAAGCTATTTCATGGTACCGCAAACCAGGTGTTGAAGGGTCCGGGACGTTGCGCCGCTTTCATCTCAACGACCCTCGATCCTGTTGTGGCAGTCAACCACGCCAATAAGCGAACCCATCAATACCCAGGTAGCCGTGCTACCGTTTATCTACTTTCAGTTCAGCAGCCGATGCCCGCGTTCTATGGACAAGCAGGCAAGACCGCCGAGTTCGAATTGCTGCTACCTACGATGTCGACTGTCGTTCAGACAGCTGTACATTCGACCGACCTATTTGATATTGTGGAGGCCAACATCGCCTAAAGCGAGGGTGGTCGATGTCTAGGTGACGGTCAAAGCCGCAAAATGATTTTCGAGTCCCGAAAACGGCATCGAACCAATGCATTAGATGCATTTTGAGGGCCTTTTGCGGGCCTTTCGGTTAGACCGAATTGATTAAATGTATGAATACAAACGGAAAAATAGCTCACATGTGATGCCTCTTCTGGCACCATTTGTTCTTCTCACGTTCTCCCAAATAATCTATAAAACCCGCAGAAATCCTAGGGATTTGGCCCTTGGATCGTTCCGGATCGTCCCGCCTGGACCACAACGCGGCGCTTGCCGTTTTCGCGGCCGATCTGGTTGGGCCCCGTGGTCACCGCGATGTCGGCCACACTTGCGAGTGGAACGAACGCGCCGCCGGGCGTCGGCACCGGCACTTGCCCCAGCACTTGCGGATCGCCGCGCGCATCGTCGGCCAGGCGAATGGTGACCGCGAAACGCCGGTCGCCCTCGAAGATCGCGCCCGCATCGCGCCCGCCGACCGCGGCGGCCACCGTGTCCTGCATCGAGCGCGGCGTGATGCCGAACCGCGCCATCGCGTCGCGGTTGGGGCGGATGTCCAGCATCGGCAAGCCCTCCGTCTGCTCGACGCGCACGTCGGTCGCGCCGCGCACCCCGCGCAGGATGCCGGCGATGCGGCCGGCGGTGTCGTTCATCGCTTCGGGATCGTCGCCGAAGACCTTGATCGCCACGTCGCCGCGCACGCCCGCTATCAGTTCGTTGAAGCGCATCTGGATCGGCTGGCTTATCTCGAAGGCGTTGCCGGGCAGACCTTCGAGCGCGGCCTCGATCTTGCCCACCAGCGCGGCCTTGGAGAGGCGCGGGTCGGGCCAGTCGCCGCGATCCTTCATGATGATGAAGGTGTCGGAGATGTTGGGCGGCATGGGGTCGGAGGCAAGTTCCGCAGTGCCGGTCTTCGAGAACACGAAGCGCACCTCCGGCAGCGCGGACAGCGCGCGTTCGACCTGGACCTGCATCGCCTGGCTCTGTTCGGCCGAGGCGCCGGGCACGCGCAGGATCTGCGCGGTCGCATCGCCTTCGTCGAGCTGGGGCAGGAACTCCTGCCCCAGCAGAGCGAATGCGCCCAGCGCGAGCAGGAATGCGCCCGCCCCGGCCAGCATCGTCGTCCCCGGACGCGCCATCGCCCGGTCGAGCCCCGGTTCGTAGCGCCGCTTGAGCCAGGCGACGATCCGCCCTTCCTTCTCCTCGACCGGCCTCGACAGCCAGATCGCGAGCATCGCCGGCACGAAAGTGAGCGAGAGGACGAAAGCGCAGACCAGAGCGAAAATGACCGTGAGCGCCATCGGCGTGAAAGTCTTGCCTTCGACCCCGGTGAGCATGAGCAGCGGCACATAGACAAGGATGATGATCGCCTGCCCGTAGACGGTGGGCCGGATCATCTCGCGCGCGGCGCGGGCGACGGATTCCGGCCGCTCGCCCGCCGTCAGGTTGCGGCCGAGGCCATGCTGGCGTTCGGCGATGCGCCGCAGCGCATTCTCGACGACGATCACCGCGCCGTCGACGATGAGCCCGAAATCGAGCGCGCCGAGGCTCATCAGGTTGGCCGAGACCCCGGCGCGCAGCATTCCGAAGCTGGTCATCAGCATCGTGATCGGGATCACCAGCGCCGCGATCAGCGCCGCGCGGAAATTGCCGAGCAGCGCGAACAGCACGACGATGACCAGCAGCGCGCCTTCGGTAAGGTTCTTGGTCACGGTCGCGATGGTCGCATTGACCAGTCCGGTGCGGTCCAGCACCGGCTGGATGACGATGTCGGTCGGCAGGGAGGCGTTGATCTCCTCCAGCCGCGCGGCGACCGCCGAGGCGACCTCGCGGCTGTTCTCCCCGATCCGCATGATCGCGGTGCCGACGACGACTTCCTCGCCGTTCTCGGACGCCGAGCCCATGCGGAGCGCCTGGCCGAGCCGAACCGTCGCGACCTGGCTGAGCAGGATCGGCACGCCCTCGCGGGTCGCGATCACGGTGTTCGCAAGCTCGCCGGCATTGGCGATCCGCGCATCCGAGCGGACCGCGAGCCCCTCGCCGTTGCGGTCGATCGTGCCGGCGCCGATGGCGGTGTTGCTCTCCTCCAGCGCGATCGCCAGATCGCCGAGACTGAGGCCGAGCGCGGCGAGCCGCTGCACGTCGGGCGCGACCTGATACTGCTTTACATAGCCGCCGATCGAATCGACGCCGGCAAGGCCCGGCGCCGTTTTCAGCAACGGGGCGACGATCCAGTCCTGCGCGGTGCGCAGGTAGGTCGCCTTGTCGGCTTCGGTGACGAGACGGTCGCCCTCGGGCGTGATGTAGCTGCCGTCGGGCTGGAGGCCGGGCTCGCCGGGACTGTGCTGGTCCTCCTCGCGGTGGGCCATGCGCACGGTCCACATGTAGACTTCGCCGAGCCCGGTGGCGATCGGGCCCATTTCGGGCGTGGCGCCGTCGGGCAGGCTTTCCTCGGCAAGGCGCAGTCGCTCGGCGACTTGCGCGCGCGCGAAGTAGATGTCGGTCGAATCGGTGAAGACCGCGGTCACTTGCGCGAAGCCGTTGCGGCTGAGCGAGCGCGTGTATTCGAGCCCCGGCACGCCGGCGAGCGCGGTTTCGATGGGGAAGGCGACCTGACTTTCGACCAGCTCGGGCGAGAGCGCCGGCGCGCGGACGTTGATCTGGACCTGGTTGTTGGTGATGTCGGGCACCGCGTCGATCGGCAGCCGCGACAGCGAAACCGCGCCGATGACGGCAGCGATTGCGGTGACGAGCAGCACGAGCCAGCGCCGCTCGACCGCGAAAGTGACGATGCGGTCGATCATGGTCAGTGTCCGTGCTCCGCTTCGCCCTTGCCCAGTTCGGCCTTGAGCGTGAAGCTGCCCCGGCCGGCGATTTCCTCGCGGCCGGTGAGGCCATCGGTCACCGTGACCGTGCCGCCGCCGCGCGCGCCGAGCGTCACCGGCCGCGCCACGAAGCCCGTCGGCGTGCGGACGAACACGACCGTGCGGTTTTCGAGCGTCTGGACCGCGCTGGCCGGGATGGCGACGCTGCCGGGCCCCTCGCCGGAAATCCGCAGAAGCGCGGTGACCGGCTCGCCCACGCGCCAGAGCCCGGCGCGGTTGTCGATCAGCGCGATCGCGGGGACCAGGCGCGTGGCTTCGTCGAGCACCGGCGAGACGAAGCCGATGCGCCCGGTCGCGCGCCGTCCGCCGGCATCGATCTCCACCGGCGCGCCGACCCTAACCCCGGCCGCATCCGCCGGCGACAGCGCCACATTCACCGCCACGCGCGACAGGTCGGCGAGGCGCAGCAGTTCGGCGTCGGCGGCCACGGTCTCGCCGAGCACGGCGGGCCGCCCGATGACCTGGCCCGAGATCGGCGCGGTGACGCCGATCCGGTTGAGCCCGCCCGACGCGACACCCGCGGCCGAGACCTGCTGGCGCGCCAGGCGCAACGCGATGCCGGCCTCGACCGCGGCGGTGCGCGCGGCGATCACGTCGCGTTCGGGCGAGACGCGTTCGGCATGGAGGCGCTCCTCGCGCGCGAGGTTGGAGCGGACGAGGTCGAGCCGGGCCTGTGCGGCTTCGACCTCGGCGCGCATCGCGGCCGCCTCGCGGCTTTCAATGACCGCGACGACCTGCCCGCGCGACACCGACTGGCCGAGGTTGTAGTTGAGCGTGACGACCCGCCCGCCGATCGCCGCCGAAACGATCCGCGTGCCTTGCGGATCGCCCTCGATCGTCGCCGGCAGGCGCAGCGTCCCGCCGCCGCCCAGCGCCGGCCGGACCAGCTCGATGCCCGCGGCGCGGATTTGTTGCGGGGTGAGCGTGACGACGCCTTCGTCCTCGCGCCCGCCTTCCGCGTGCGCTTCCTCGCCTTCGTCATGGCCGTGGGCTTCGTTTTCCCCGGCGGGCGCGTCCCCGCCACAGGCCGCGAGCAACGCCAGTGCGAGCGGCGCGGCGGCCCGGATCGTGAGCTTGATCATCGTCAGTTTCCCGTTGTCGCCGGCATCGGCGCGGCAAGCCGGGCGAGGCGCGCCTCGGCGTTGTGATAGACGGCGTGCGCCTCGACGGCGGCGCGGCGCATGTCGAGCAGCGTGCGTTCGGCCTCGAGCAGCACCATCTGGTCGAACTTGCCTTCGGCATATCCGATCCGGGCGATGCGGGCCGCTTCGGCCGCCGCGTCGAGCGCCGGTCCCGAGGCGGTAATGGCGCTCGCCGCGTTGTCGCGCTCGGCCCGCGCGGCGGCGATCGCCTGTTCGGCATCGAACAGCGCCATGCGCCGCGCCCCCTCGAACCGGCCGCGCTCCGCGCTCGCCTGCTCGACGCCGGCGCGGCCATTGTCGAACAGCGGGAGCGGAACCGAAACGCCGAACACCATTGCCTGATCGCCGCTCGCCTCCAGCCGGCGCGTTCCGGCGCTCACGGTCAGGTCGGGGACGCGCCGGCTGCGCGCCAGCCGCACCCGCGCCTCGGCCGCCGCGACATCGGCTTCGGCCAAGGCCAGAGCGAGCGTTCCTTCGGCGCCGGGATCGGCATCCGGGCCATAACCTCCGGTGCGGTCGAACCAGGCCGCATCGAGCGCTTCGCCGAGCGGACGGCCGAGATAGCGCCCGAGCGCCGCGCGCGCCGCCTCCGCCGCGCGCCGGGTCTGGGCGAGCCCGGTCTCCGCGCCGATATGCTGCAATCGGGCGCGTTCCTCGTCGATCGGCGAATTGGCGCCGAGGCGGACCCGGCCGCGCGCCACGCGCAGGTTCTCGGCGGTGACGGCCACCTGGCTCTCCGCGACGGCGAGCCGCCGTTCGGCCGCGATCGCCTCGGCATAAGCCGCGATCACATCCAGCCGCAGGTCGGCCTGGGCCACCGCTTGCGCGATCCGCGCCCGCGCGACTTCGGCGTCCGAAACCGCGACGCGCGCGGAGCGCTTGCCGCCGAGTTCGAGCGGCAGCGCGAAGGCGACGGTGGTTTCGGATTCGTCGAACCCGCGATAGGGGCCGGAACCGACGGCGTTCTCGACATCGACGCCGAGCGTCGGATTGGGCCGAAGCCCGGCGACGACGCGGCCCGCCTGCGCGGCGCGCAGGCCCGACCGCGCGGCCTCTGCCACCGGCGATGCAGCCCCGGCCTCGGCAAGCGCCTCATCGAGAGTGAGCACATCGCCGGCCGCGACAGCGGGCGATGGCTGCGCCTGCGCGCCTGCGGCGCAGGATGCCGCGGCCAGCACGGCCGCGAGAACACGATGCATGGAACGAACTCCTGACAAGCCTCGACAAGCCCGCGCGCGGGCTGCGGGGATGTCAGGCCTGTGGAGGTCTCAGCGCCGGACCGCTGGCGGTGGCGCGCAGCGCGGAGACCGGCGGGGCCGGCGCTTCGGCATCGAGCGCGACCGTCTTGCCGAACCCGAGCGCCGCGAAGTGATGACCGTGGCAGCCGTGCTGATGGGCGACGCCCTTTTCCGCACCCTTCTCCGCGCCCGTGTCGGATGACGACTTGCCGGGCCCGCTTTCGTCCACGTGCGCGTCGGACACGGTCGTCTCAGAGCAATGTCCGGCTTCGGTCGCATGCGCGATCGTGCCCGTTCCCAACGAAAGGGCGACCAGCGCACAGAGCAATGGAGCCAGAAATCGCAACATGGCGGCGGGGGCATATCCTGCCGCTGTTCGTTTGTCACCCGACAAAGCGCCAAGAGTGCAAGTTATGGTTAGAACCTCAGTACGATACAGCATAACATAATCGTATAATCATCGTTATAATATCTGCGATACGCTCCAGGAATTTATCGGTCGCAAGTATTCTGGCCGTGACATACGTGGCGGCGCTGCCGTTTACTTGCGATCTATGGAGAAAGGTTCTGCTCCTGCTCAGCCGCCGACGGCCGCTCATGCGTCGTCGAGCGACAGGCAGGCCCGCTCGGGATCGAGCGATACGTGCAGCGTCTGGCCGATCGCCGGAGGCTCTCCCGTCATCCGGACGGCAAGATGCTGGCCTTCGTTTTCGAGAACGACCGAGTAGGACGCCCCGGCGAAACTCACGGCCGCGACGCGCGCGGAGGCGCCGTCGGCGCCGAAACGGACGGCTTCCGGGCGAACCAGCGCCCAGGCTTGGCCGTCTTCGCGGCCTGCCGCCGGGATCGCGCCGAATGCTGTGGCGGCCACACCGTCCGCCACGCGGGCGGGAAGCACCGTGACATCGCCGAGCAGGCGGGCGGCGGCACCCGACCGGGGGCGACGATAGCACGCGTCGGGCGCGCCGGTTTGCAGGATCCGCCCTTCCGCCATCAGGATCATGTCGTCGGCGATTTGCAGCGCTTCCCCGGCATCGTGAGTGACGATCAGCACGCTTGCCCCAGCCGCGCGCAGGTCCGCCACCAGCGATTGCCGCACTTGCGCGCGCAAATACCCGTCGAGGCCCGAGAACGGCTCGTCCAGAAGGAGAATGGCGGGCTCGCGGGCGAGCGCCCGCGCGATGGCGACGCGCTGCTGTTCGCCGCCCGAAAGGGTGTGCGGCCAAGCCCCGGCCAAGGCTTCGATATGGAAGCGCGCGAGCTGTTCCCGCACGCGCGCCGCGCGCTCGGCCCGCGGCAGGCCGGAGAGCCCGAAGCCGATGTTGTCGGCGACGTTGAGGTGCGGGAACAGCGCATAGTCCTGGAACACCAGCCCCACGCCGCGATGTTCCGGAGCGAGGCCGGAAACCGTTGTGGAGACGGTGCGCCCGCCGATGGCGATCTCACCCCCGTCGAGCGGTTCGAGCCCCGCGATCAGGCGCAGCAGCGTGCTCTTGCCGCAGCCCGACGGGCCGAGCAGGCAGGCGATGCGCCCCGCGCCGAGCGCGAAGCTCGCCTCGCTTACCGCAGCGCGGCTGCCATAGCGCCGTGTGACCCGGCGAACGTCGAGGACGGGATCGGACATCGACGGGACGCTAGGTGCCGGGGCGCGAGCGTGCAATGCGGCGCGTGAGCCAGGCGACCGCGGGCAGCGACAGCGCCACGATCATGATCGACGGCAGCCCCGCCTGCGCCAGCCGCTCGTCGAGCGCGTAGTTGTTGGCGATCACCGCCAGAGTGTCGAAATCGAACGGGCGCAGGATCAGCGTCGCCGGCAGTTCCTTGAGCACGTCGATAAACACGATCAGCCCGGCGGTGAACATCGCCCCGCGCGCCACCGGCAGCTCGACCGCCAGCGCCGCGCCGCCCTCGCCGCGGCCGAGCGTGCGCGCGGCCTGGATCATCGACGGGGTGACGCGGGTAAGCCCGGCGTCGATCGGCTCCAGCGCGGCAGCCATCAGCCGCGCGGCATAGGCGTGGATGAGCAGCGCCACGGCAATGACCGGGCCCGAATCCGGAAACAGGTTCCAGATCACGCCGGCGGGCGCGAGCAGGCCGATTGCCACCACCGCCCCCGGCGTCGCGTAGCCGAGGCTCGCCAGCCGGGCCATCAGCGGCATCCGCCGCGCGCCGAGCGCGAGCATGGTCGCCAGCGTAACCGTGACGCAGGCCCCGGCGATCCCGAGCAGCAGGGTGCGCACGGCGGCCCCGAGCAGGCGCGACCAGTCGGGATTGGCGTAGGGCAGGTTCCACGCCAGCCAGCCGACAGGAAGGACCAGTCCGGCCGTGAGCAGCAAGGTGCAAAAGCCCGTCGCAAGCCATGCCGGAAGACCCGTCAACCGCTGCTCCGCCAACGAGCGCCAGCGCGCCCGGCCGCTTTCGTGCGCGCGGCCCTTGCGCCCGCGCCGCTCGATCCACAGCAGCAGCGCCGCCGCCGCCAGCAGCGGCAGGGCGAAGCGCGCGGCGCTGACCGTGGAGCCATAGACCGACCATGCGCGCACGACCCCGGTGGTCAGCGTCTGCACGCTGAGGAACCGCACCGCGCCGTAATCGGCCAGCGTCTCCATCACCGCCAGCGCGACCCCGGCGGCGAGCGCCGGCCGCGCCATCGGCAGCGCCACCCGCCACAGCGCGCGCCAGCCGCCGCACCCCAGCATCCGCGCCGCCTCCAGCGCTCCGGCCGACTGATTGAGGAACGCCGCGCGCATCGCCAGATAGACGTAAGGATAGAACGCGCACGACAGCACGAAGGCCGCGCCGCCGATGCTGTGCATCCCGAACGGCAGGTCGAACCCGAGGCTTTCGCGCATCCACATCTGCAGGCGTCCGGCGACGTCGAACAGATCGGCATAGCCATAGGCGAGCGCGAAGGCGGGCGCGGCGAGCGGAAGCGCGAGCGCCCAGGCGAACCAGTCGCGGCCGGGAAAGCGGTGCATCACCACCAGCCACGCGGCGAGAGTGCCGAGAATGGCGGTGGAAACGCCGACCAGCAGCGCCAGCCAGGCGGAGGTGGCGGCGTAGCGCAGGATGTCGCGCGGGGCGATGTCGGCGGTATCGCCGGGCAGCGCCGCTAGCACCACGCCCAGCAGCGGAAGCGCGACCGCCACCCCCGCGAAGATCGCGAGGATGGCGGGCAGGGACAGGCGCGGGCGAAAGGCCGGGGCGGGAAGGACCGCCGTCAGCGCCACCCCGCCTCGCTCATCAGCGACTGCGCCTGGGGCTGGTGCGCGGCGAAGGCGGCGGCGCTCATCGGATTGGCGGTGAAATCCGCGTAGGCGTCGACCGGCGGCGGCGCGGGCACGTCGGGCGAGGCCGGGAACTCGTTGTTGTTCGCCGAAATGAACGTCTGCGATTCCGGCGAGGCGAAGAATTCGAGCAGCCTGATCGCATTGTCCTTGTTCGGCGCGTTGGCCGCGATGCCGCCGCCCGAAATGTTCACATGCGCGCCCTGGCCGTCGAGGCTGGGAAAGGCGAGCTTGACCTTCTCCGTCACCGCGCGATCGGCCTGGTCCTCGCCGCTGGCCAGCCGGATGTAATAGTAGCTGTTGGTGATCGCGACTTCGCACACGCCCGCGCCCACCGCGCGGATCTGGTCGCGGTCGCCGCCTTCGGGCGGGCGGGCCATGTTGGCGACCACGCCGCGCACCCAGTTCCCGGCCCGCTCCGGCCCCCAGGCTTCGATCAGCGCGCCGACCAGTGAGAGGTTGTAGATGCTGTCAGACGAGCGGACGCAGATCTTGCCCTTGAAGCGCGGCCCGGCGAGCTTTTCGTAATCGTCGATCTCTTCCGGCCGCACCTTCTCCGCGTCGTAGGCGACCACGCGCGCACGCCGCATGAAGCCGTACCAGTTGCCGTCCGGATCGCGCAGGTTCTCGGGAATGCTTGCCGCCAGCGTTTCGGATTCGATCGGCTGGAACAGCCCCGCGCTCTGGGCCCGCCACAGCGCGCCGGCATCGGCGGTGATGAACAGGTCGGCGGGGCTGTTGGCCCCTTCGCTCGTCATCCGGGCGATGAGCTCGTTGGCGTTGCCGTCGATGACGTTGACCTTGATGCCCGTTTCCTCGGTGAACCGGTCGTAGAGCTGCTGATCGGTGTCATAGTGCCGCGCGGTGTAGAGGTTGACCTCCTGCGCTCCGTCCTCGCCGCCCTGCGAGCAACCCGCGAGCATTGCAGCGCCCAGCACCGCAGCGACAATCAAACCTTTCCGCACGCGCGATTCCTTCCCTGATGATTCCGGTCCGGGCACGGCGCTAACAGTCTTGCGACCGATTCTCAACAGTCAGCATGGCCATGGGCAGGCGGATGGTCACCGCCAGCCCGCCCTCGGCCCTGTTGCCCAAGGCGATCGAGCCGCCGAGTCGGGCGGCGAGACGCTTTGCTATCGCCAGGCCCAGGCCTGCGCCGCCGGTCTTGCGATTGCGCGAGGTGTCGATGCGGGTGAACGGATCGAACACCTTGGCCAGGTCGTGCTCGGCAATGCCGGGGCCGTCGTCGTCCACGGTGATGACTATCTCGCCTCCGCTCGCCGCGAGCGTGACGAAGGCGTTGCCGGCGTGGCGCGCGGCGTTTTCGACCACGTTGCGAACCAGGCGCTTGAGCTTCAGCGGACGGGTCACGAGCTCCAGCCGCTCAGGCCCTTCGTAGTTCACCCGGTCCCCGCGATCGCGCGCTTCGTCGACGATGGTGATGAGGATCGAGGCGACGTCCGCGCGCTGTTCGGCCTCGGCTTCGTCACCGCGCAGGTAGTCGAGCACCGAATCGACGAAGGATTCCATTTCGCTCACGTCTTCGTCGAGAGCGGCGCGCACGCCTTCGTCGGAGACCAGCGAGGCGTTGAGCCGCAGCCGCGCCAGCGGCGTGCGCAAGTCGTGCGACATCGCCGCCAGCGACTGTTCCTGATCGCGCACATGCGCCAGCAGCCGCGCCTGCATGGCGTCGAACGCGCCGGCCACCTGGCGCACCTCGCGCGGCCCCTCGATTGCGATCGCGACCGGCTCCCCGCGCCCCACCCGCTGCGCCGCCTCCACCAATCGCCTGAGCGGCCGGCCGATCATGCGTCCGAACAATAGCGCGGTGAGCGCCGCGCTCGCCACCAGAAGCAACACCGAGGTCACATGATGAAGGTACATCGGATTGCCGCCGAAATGCCCTTCCGAGCGGAACCGCATCCACGTGCCGTCATCCAGCCGCAACGCGCCTTCCAGCGTATCCCCGACGCGGCCGAGCCGAAGCGACCGGGCCGTGACGCCGGGCCGCACGGCGGCGATTCGTTCGCGGATGAAGGCCAGTTCCGCCGTCTCTTCGGCGGGGGCGGCGGGCGGCTCGTGCGAGATCCGCTCGATTACCAGCCGTCCGCGCCACAGGCGGCTCATCGTCTCCATCGTCTCGGCATTGGCGTCTTCGGCGATCAGTTTCGCGGCGATGCTCAGATGGTCCGCCAGGAAGCGTGCGCGTCCGCTCTGCATCTGCGCGCTCTCGACCCGGCTGAAGATAATCTCGCCGCCGATGAACTGGGCCAGCAGCGCGACCAGGAGGACCGCGGCGATCCGCCCGCGCAACCCGTCCAGCCACGCGGGCCGCATCGTCAGGCGGGCTCGACCGGACGGGTGAAGACATAGCCGACCCCGCGCACCGTGCGGATCAGCTCGCGCCGTTCCTCGTCGCCGAGCTTGCGGCGCAGGCGGCAGATATGGACGTCGATCGTCCGGTCGGACGCCCCGCCGATCCGGGCGCGCGACATTTCGAGCAGGGGCTCGCGCCCGATCACCTGCTGCGGATGTTCGAGCAGGGCGACGAGCAGATCGTATTCGGCGCCCGAAAGCTCGACCCGTCCGCCCGATGGGCTGAACAGCTCGCGCTGGCGCAAGTCCACCGTCCAGCCGTCGAAACGCAGCGCGCCGGGGCGCGGCGCGGCAGGTCCGCCCGGCCCGCGCCCGCGGCGCAGCAGCGCGCGGATGCGGGCCAGCAGCTCGCTGTGGCCGAACGGCTTGGCGATATAGTCGTCGGCCCCCAGCTCGAGGCCGGTCACGAGGTCCGCCTCGCCCCCGCGCGCGCTGATCATGATGATCGGCACGGCGCTTTCCTCGCGCAGCCGCAGGTGGCGACAGAGATCGAAGCCGTTCGCGCCCGGCATCATCACGTCCAGCAGGATGAGGTCGATCGCATGGTTCTCCAGGACCCCGAGCATCTCCTCGCCATCGGCCGCCGTCAGGCAATGAAAACCGTTTCCGCGCAAGATCTTGAGCAAGGCCGTGCGCATGCCCGCGTCGTCGTCGACGATCAGGATCGTCGCAGGCGCGGCCACCGCCCCGTGCGGAGCGAGGGGTTCGGCGCGTGAATTGTTGCTGGATTGTTGCGAGAACATTTTCTGTTTTTGCAGGCGGCCGGAGCGATTGACTTGGCCGCGACCGCCCCCCTTAGGGCCACTTAAGAGTGAAACGCATTAGCGTGGTATGAGGGAAAGTGGAAGTGACCCATAGTATTTCTAAGACAGCCCGCAAGTCAGGTCCGTCCGCCAGCGCATCGCCCAGCGCGATGCTCGCACTGGCGGGGATCGGCCTCATGGCCGGGGCGATGCCGGCACAGGCCCAGGACAGCGGCCAGATCGTCGTCACCGGCCTGCGTCCGGCCGCCGACACGGGATCCGACAAGAGCACCGCGCCGTTGCTCGATACGCCGCAAACCGTTTCCGTCGTCCCCGAGGACGTGATCCGCGAACGCGCCGCCCGGACCTTGTCCGAAGTGCTGCGCAACACGCCCGGCATCAGCTTCAATGCCGGTGAGAACGGCTTCGGCACGGACAGCAGCAACTTCAGCCTGCGCGGGTTCGACACCAGCGGCAGCATATTCACCGACAACGCGCGCGATTCGGGCAGCTATGCCCGCGACGTGTTCAACGTGGAATCGGTCGAAGTGGTGAAAGGCGCGGCCGCCGACAACGGACGCGGCAGCGCCGGCGGCTACGTCAACGTCAACACCAAGAGGGCGCAGCTCGACAGCTTCGTGGCCGGGGACGTGAGCTTCGGCTTCGACGACTACGACGGCCGCAACCGCAAGCGCGCGAGCATCGACGTCAACCAGCCGCTCGGCGATGCCGTGGCGGTGCGCCTCAACGCGGTGGTGGAAGACAGCGGCATCGCCGGGCGCGAATACGCGAAGAACGAGCTCTGGGGCATCGCGCCCTCGCTCGCCGTCGGTCTGGGCGCCGGCGTTCGCGCCTATCTCTCTTGGGAGCATATGGAGCGCAACGACCGGCCCGATTGGGGCGTCTCGGCCAAGACCATCGAAGGGACGATCAACTACAACCCGCAATCGGCCGAAGCGCCGCGCGATGCGTTCTACGGCCTGCTGACCGATTTCGACGATGCGAACAGCGACGCGGTGTTCGGACGGATCGAAGCCGACCTTGCGGCAGGCATCACGCTGTCGAGCCAGGTCCGCTGGTCGCAGGTCGACCGCACGGCGCGCTTCACCACGCCGACGCAGGAGAACGCGACGCACGCCTTCGACGACGCGCCGACGCAGACACTGTTCTACGCGCGCGAGAACGAAAGCCTGACGAGCCTGACCAACCTGGCGGCGAAATTCGACACCGGCGGCCTCAGCCACTCGCTGGCCGTGGGCGTGGAACTCAGCTGGGAAAGCTCGGCTGCCGACCGCATGGGCTCTGCCGGCGGCGCTTTCGCCCCCGGCGTGACCGACCTGTTCGATCCCAATCCGGGGCGCGTGGGGGCGGCGCCTTTCGCGCCGACGCAGACCGCGGAAGTCGATGTCGATACGATCGCCTTCTATCTCTACGACACGATCTCGCTCAACGAGCAGTTCGAGATAACCGGCGGCGTGCGCGGGGAAAGCTACAAGGCCACGATCTCCGACAGCAACGGCGGCGCGGCTGACAACTTCGAAACCTCGCCCTTCGTGTGGAACGGCAAGATCGGGCTGGTCTACAAGCCGACGGCCAGCGGCAGCCTCTATGCCTCGTTCGGCACTTCGGCGCTGCCGCCGGGTTCGTTCCTGTCCAATTCGGACATCTCCCGCACCGGCGACAACGCCTTCCCCGGCCTCGTTGCCGGAGCGGCGCCGGTCCGCGCGCACAATTACGAAGTCGGCGTGAAGTGGGACCTGTTCGGCGGCGCGCTCTCGACCACCGCCGCGCTGTTCCACACCGAGAAGCGCAACGTGCCGGTGGTCGGCACGACCGACGAGGTCGAAGGCTACCAGAAGCTGGTCGTTCGCGGGTTCGAAGTGGGAATAACCGGCCAGGTCACGCCCGAATGGAGCGTGTTCGCCGGGGCGCTCATTTCCGACAGCGAGCGCAAGATCGGCTCCGACCTCGCCGCGATCCAGCGCGCGGCCAACAGCGGCGATTTCCCCGGCGAGTACGCCAACTGGGCGATCGACGGCGACGAACTGGCCTTCACGCCGGACCTCTCCGCCACGCTGTGGACCACGTACCGCTTCCCGTTCGGCCTCACCCTCGGCGGCGGATTGCAGCATGTCGGATCGTCGTTCGTCGGCCGGCCCGACGATGCGCTGCGGGTGATTCCCAATGGCCGCTATGGCGAACTGCCGGGTTACACGCTGCTCAACGCGATGGTTTCCTACGATCTGACGGAGAACGTCGACCTTCGCCTGAACGTTGATAATATCGCCAACAAGAAATACGCCACGTCCCTGAACTGGAACGCATGGCGCGCTTCGCTGGGGGCTCCGCGCACCTACCTGGTCAGCCTCGGCTTCCGGTTCTGAGCCCAGCCCTTCCGCGCCGCCCGGCCAGTGCGGGGCGGCGCGAAAGGAACAAGCACTATGCTGATCGAAATCCCGGCCGTTCTCTCTCCCGAGGAAGCGGCCGGGTTTCGCGCGCGGCTGGAACGGGCCGACTGGCCCGACGGCGCACGCACCGCCGGCCATGTCGCGGCCCGCGCCAAGGCCAATCGCCAGCTCGCCGACGACGCTCCGCTGGGCCGGGAGCTTGGCGCGATGATCGTCGAACGGCTGGCCGCGACGCCGCGCTTCATCGCCGCCGCGCTGCCGCTGCGCATCCTGCCGCCGCGCTTCAACCTCTACAGCGGCGAGGGCGCCTATGGCCGCCATATCGACGCCGCGGTGTTCAGCGCCCCCGGATCGCCCGACCGCGTGCGCAGCGACCTTTCGGCAACGCTGTTCCTGTCCGATCCCGACAGCTACGAAGGCGGCGAACTGGTCGCCGAGTTCGGCTCGGTGCGCCAGCCGGTCAAGCTCCCGGCCGGGCACATGCTGCTCTACCCGGCCAGTTCGCTACATCAGGTCATGCCGGTGACTTCCGGCGCGCGCTACGCGGCGTTCTTCTGGGTGCAGAGCCTGGTGCGCGAGCAATCGCGCCGGGCGATACTGCTGGAACTGGACGACAGCATCCAGTCGCTGGCCGCGCGCGATCCCGGCGATCCCGAAGTCGTGCGGCTGACCGGCCTCTACCACAACCTGCTGCGCGAGTGGGCCGAGACGTGACGCGGCAGCCGCTGGAGCACATCCCGCCGACAGTCGCCTCCCTGTCCGACTACGAAGCACTGGCGCGCGAGCGCATGACGGACGGGGCCTGGGCCTATTTCGCCGGCGGATCGGGCGACGAATGGACCTTGCGCGAAAACGTGGCCGCGTTCGCCCGGCTGCCGCTGAAGCCGCGCGTGCTGCGCGACCTTTCGCAGGCGAACACCCGCACCAGCCTGCTCGGCATGGAGTTTGCGGCGCCGATCCTGCTGGCGCCGGTGGCGTTCCAGAAGCTGGCGCATCCCGACGGGGAACTGGCGACGGCGGCCGCAGCAAGCGCGCTCGATACCGCGATGGTGGTAAGCACGCAGGCGAGCGTTTCGCTGGAGGACATCGCCGCGCAGGCCGCCGCCCCGCTGTGGTTCCAGCTCTACATCCAGCCCGACCGTGACTTCACCGAAGCGCTCGTGCGCCGGGCGGAGCAGGCCGGATACCGCGCGCTGGTCGTCACCGTGGACGCGCCGGTCAACGGGCTGCGCAACCGCGAGCAACGCGCCGGGTTCGCCCTGCCTCCCGGCATCGAGGCGGCGAACCTCAAGGGCATGCGCGCCCTGTCGCCACCACCGCCCGAGGCGCTGCTGTTCGGCACACCGCTGATCGCAAGCGCGCCGACATGGGACGATCTCGCCTGGCTGCGTGGTCTCACCCGGCTGCCAATCCTGGCGAAAGGCATCGCCGATCCGGCCGACGCCCACCGCGCGCTGGACCTCGGGATCGACGGCATCGTCGTCTCCAACCACGGAGGTCGCACGCTCGACGGGACGCGCGCCGCCATCGACCTGCTTCCACCGGTCGCGGAAGCCGTCGCCGGGGCGGTCCCTGTCCTGATGGACGGGGGCGTGAGGCGGGGCGCGGACGTGTTGCGCGCGCTTGCGCTCGGCGCGGACGCGGTCCTGCTCGGCCGGCCCTGCATCTTCGCGCTCGCCGCGGCCGGCGCGCCCGGCGTGGCGCATGCGCTGCGCATCCTGCGCGCGGAATTCGAACTGGCGATGGCGCTGACCGGCTGCGCCGACGTGCGCGCGATCGACCGGGCGGTGCTCGCCTGAAACACACGCACGCAGCACATACGACAAGCCCCGCCGAACCTTGAGGTCCGGCGGGGCTCGCGGTTGACCGGGTGCGTCAGAAGCGGAGCCTGAAACCCGCGTTCAGGCCGTGGCTGTCGAACGCGTTCGAGATCGTGCCGTCGTAGCCGACCTCGAAATCGACCGCGCCGCTGCTGACCGTGAGACCGGCCGAAAGCTCGGCGGCGCTCCGCGCGATCGGCAGGCCGGCAATCAGCGCCGTTCCGGGCATCCCGGCGAAGCCGACCGTCGCCGCCGATTCCCGGTCGCCCCAGGCGCGGCGGTAAGCCGCCGAAGCGAACGGGCGAACCGGGCCGGCATCGGCCGACAGGCGCAGGCCGAAGTCGGCAAAAGTGACCGCGCGGTCGATGGCGCCCACGGCCAGAGCGGTGGCCGCGCCGGTTTCGGTCACGCCGTCGATGTCGAGCGACACGTGGCTCACGCCGACGAACGGCTCGACCGCCACCCCGCCCATCGGCAGCGCGTAGGCCAGCTCGCCGAACAGTTGGACGTAATCGGCATCGACATTGGCCGAAACCGCCCCGCCGATCGTCCCGAGCGTGGTCTGGCGGCGGATTTCCGCGTCCGCCCAGCCGAACTGCGCCCCGGCGCTGACCGACAGTCCGCCAAGCCCGCGATAGGCCACCTGACCGATCGCGAAGGTCACGTCGCCGTCGGCGAAGTCGGCTCCACCGCGATCCTGGTCGAGCATGCCGATCCCGGCCGACGCCGAGAAGCCGTTGCCGCCGAAGCCGAAACCGCCCGCGACGCCCTTGCCGACGAGGTCAATACCGCCGGCGCCGGCGGTATCGACATTGTTGTAAAGGCCGGTCGCCCAGGCATAGGCGCCTTCGCCCGCCATGCTGTCCGCCGTCTGGCGGCGCAGCAGTTCGGCCGTCTCGATCAGCGCCCCGCCATAGGCCGGATAGACCTCGCCCGTCAGGCTGGCGAAGCTCACCGCCACGTCCTGCTGGATCAGCGTCAGCGTCTCGTCATAGAGCGCATTGCCGAAGCCGAAGCCCTCCAGCAGGTTGCCGATGGCCGCCTGGTTCGCGGTCTGGGCCAGAGCCGCAAAGTCGACCTCGTTGCGCGTCAGCCGCAGCGTCACCGCATCGGCCGAATAGCTCAGCGTCGGATCGAGGAACGCCAGGTTGATCTCGACCGAACCGAACGTGCCCGAAACGCCGCCCTCGGCGGTGAGGATCGTATAGTCGGTCTGCGGAGCATAGACGCCGCTCTCCGCGATCACCGCCACCGTGGCGTCGCCGAGCGTGGCGGTTCCGGTGGCCTGGAGCAGGTCGGATTCGCCGGCCGCATTCACCTCGACCTCGAACACCGACGCCGCATCGAAGACGATGTCGCCAGCGACAGTCAGCGTGTCGATCGAGTTGCCGGGGGCAACCGTGCCGCCGAACACTTCGGTGTCGCCCACGATGCCGGCCCCGCCGAGCGTGCCGCCTTCCTCGACGACGAAGTTGGCATTCGAATAGTCGCCGTTGACCGACAGCGTGCCGCCCTGGACCTGGCCGGTCCCGGTGAAGCCGGCGCCGTCGCCGTTGAGCTTGAGATCTCCCGCGCCGTCCTTGACCAGCGTGCCGAGCCCGAGGATCTCGCCTGCGAACACCGTATCCGCCATCTGCTGGATGATGAGCTGGGTCGCGCCGAGATTGAGCGTTCCGCCGCTGCCGGAAAGTTGCGCGATGGTCTGCTCGCCGCTCTCGATGTCGGAGAGATCGATGGTTCCTTCATCGAGATCGAGTTCGGTATCCTCGGCGAGCTGGCCCGTGAAGATGACCGCGCCGCCGAGGATCGTGGTCGTGCCGTCGAAGGCGTAGAGCCCCTCGAACGCCAGCGTCCCGCCTCCGCGCTTCTCGAGCAGTCCCGACCCGCTGAAATCGCCGAGGAAGCTGTAATCGCCGGCGCGCGCGAACACGAAGGTTCCGTCGTTCACCAGATTGCCGGTGAAATCGCCGCCCTCGTCCAGAACGAACACGCCGTTGCCCGACGTGGCGATGTCGCCGCCATAGACGGTGGTCAGCAGCAGCTCGCCATTTTCGACGAACGTGCCGCCGGTGTGCCGGAGCCCGCTGGCGTCATCGACCAGCAGCGTTGCCGGGCCGGTCAGGTGAAGCGAACCCTCGCCCTCCACGACCAGTCCGGTAAGCTCGCCGGGCTCGCTGTCCGAAGTCAGCTCGAGGGCGAGTTGGCCTTCGAGCGCGATGTGCGATGTGGCGACGGACACGAACTCGTTGTCCTGTGCAACGGTCAGCCGCGCGCCGGCGTCGATCGCCACGCTTTCGTAGAACGAATTGCCGGTTTCCGCGCGCCACGAACCGCTTGCCACATGCAGCAGCTCGGCGTTCAGCGTGGCGGCGACCTGTCCCACGCCCGTCGCGCCTTCGCCGAAGGCGAGCAACACGGCGTCGTCGCCTTCGCCGAGATCGACGACGCCGTCGATGATCGAGCTTTGGGCGAGTTCGAGAACGTCGTCGCCCGTGCCCAGATGAACCGCGCCCTCGATCCGGCCGGCATTGCGAAGGATGTCGTCGCCGCCGCCCAGATTGATCGAGCCGACGATCACGCCGCTAGCAGTATTGGTGACGCGGTCGACCGAGGCGACGAAGACTTCGTCCTCGCCCTCGCCGTATTCGTCGCCATCGGTCTGGATAGCGCCGGCGAGGAAGTCTTCGCGGAATTCCAAGTCTTCCATCACCATGTTGGATTGCAGCGTGCTCCCCCGGCCGCCTTCGATGGTTCCCGAGTTGGTGATCTCGATCGTCTTGCCGGTGGCGTAGATGGCCACGGTGTAGAGGTCCGCCGGCGCATCCGTTGCCGGAACGTAGCCGCCCGGCGTCGTCACCTGGAGCGCGCCGCCCGCGCGGATGACGCCGCCGGCTTGGTTTTCGATGGTGACGACGGAGGCGCCATTCACGTCCGTCGCATCGACCGCCAACGCCGCCATCGGGTTGACCAGGATCTGGCCCGGTTCGAGCCAGGTGGCGAACTGCTGCGGCACGATCGTAGCGCCACCGGTAGCGGCGATCGTGCCGCCGTTGACGACCGCTACATGAGCGTTGCCGATCCCTTCGCCCGAGCCGTCGTCTTCGCCGGCCTCGATTTCAATGGTCACCGCGCTGCCCGCATGGGCGGTGGTCGCGATGGTCCCGGTATTGGTGAAGGTCAGGTTGCTGTCGCCGGTGGTCTCGTTGTCGATTTCGAACGCGCTTTCGCCGCCGAACACGAGTTCGGGGAACGTCATCTGGTTGACCGCGTATTCCGCGCCGGTGATTTCACCTTCGTTCGCGATCGTGGCGGTCGACACTTCGATCTCGAGCCCGACATTGCCCGCGATCTCGCCGCTGTTGACGAACGCGAAGCTTTCCGCGTCGGTGTCGTTTTCCAGCGATTGCTCGACGAACAGCGCATCCGGATCCACGTCGTTGCCGGCGATGAGCCCCGTGTTGGAGAAGCTGACGACATCCGCGATGAAGTGGGCGTAGACGCCGTCGGCGATCTCGCCGCTGTTGGTGAATGTCGCCGTTTCCGAAGCGAGCGTGGGCGCCGGCTCGTAGTACATCGTGTCGCCGATGCCGGCGTCGTAGTTGCGGCCGAGCAGGATGGTCAGCCCGAGTTCGCGGCGCGTGTCGCCGTTGAAGCCCGAGATCGTCCCGCTGTTGTCGAAAGCGAATTCCGAAGCGGTCATGCGCGCCAGGAAGCCGCCGTCGATGTCCCCGCTGTTCACGATCGTCGCCGGCACATAGAGGCCGTCGCCGTCGAGCGTTCCGCTCACGGCCGAGCGGACGGTCATCGCCGTCTCCGGCAGGAAGTAGGGGTTGGGATCGACGAAGGGGTTGCCCGCCATGTCGGGCGCCACACGCGCGCGGTTGCCGTTGTCGGTCATGGAGATCGCACCGGTGTTGGTGAAGCTGAAGGCTTCTCCCAGACGGGCGGTCACGATGCTCGGCACGCCGGCCGACGACCGGGTGATCGAGCCGCTGTTGACGAACTCCGAGGTCGACAGGACCACGCGGCCGACGATATCGGCCTCGTTGGTGAAGGAGACCGGGCCGATCCCTGCGCCTTCGAACGAGAAGCGCGGGCCCCATGGCGTCGCGGAAGTCGTGAACCCATAGCTCGAGACAGCCGGAACGATCTGCACCGGCGCGCCGGGAGCGCCGGCCACGACCGCGCCCGAAAGATCGGCGCGATTCACGATCGCGCCTTCGCCCATCAGCAGCAGCGATGGCGTCGCGCCGACCGGGTTGGCGGCGGTTTCGACGATCACCGTCGTCTCGCTGTTGTCGGTGACCACGCCGTAGCGCTCGAACGCAGTCGGCAATCCGCCGCCGATCCTGGCCGTACCGTCGGCGGCGAAGATCTGCCCGAAGGTGTCGATCGCCGCGCTGCCGGTGATCGCGCCGGTGACGCCGGTATCGTCGCCTTCATAGGCGAACATGCTGATGGCGCCGCCTGGCGTGGTGTTGAGCGTGACCGAGCCGTCGATGATGCCGCCGCGATTCTGGACCGATCCGGTGCCGATGACGATATCGCCGTCTATCGTGCCGCGGTTGGTGATTGTGCCGACCGTCTGACCCAGCGCCAGCGCAGTCCCGGAGCTGCCGGTAATCGCGCCGTCGTTGTTGATGACGACGATCCCGCTGAGCAGCGCCGGGGGCGGCGTCATTCCCGAGTTGACCGTCGCTCCCAGTTCCACACCGGTCGCGCCGGTGACACTCGCGCCCTCGGCGATGTTGATCGTGGTCCACAGCGATTGCGGAGAGAAAGTCTCCGAAGCCAAGAAGATGTCGATGCCGCGCGTGGCCGCTTCGACGTCGCCGGCGATGTCGATCGTCGCCGTCCCCGGCGCCTGGCCGTTCGCGCGGAGGCTTATGGCGCTGGCGGTGGTGGTCACCGAACCGACGTCGATCGTCGCGCCGCCCGCGCCGACCCTGGCGAATATCCCGCTGGCGTTCTCGCCGGTGGCGGTGATCGTACCGGCGTCGATCGCGATGCTGCCGCCGGTCGAGGCTGCTTCGAGAGCGTTGGAGCCGGCGCCACTGGTGACGATCCGGTCGGCGGTGATGCTGACGGTCCCGTTGGTGGCGCGGCCGGAGACCGCTACACCGCTGTCGCCGCTCGTTTCGGCAACACCGCTGACGATGGTCACATCGCCTTCGGAAACGCCGACTACTGCCGACCCGTACAGCGCGGCGCTGAAGGCATTGTCGCTGATGATCGAAACATTGCCGGTTCCCGAAACGGCAGTGACGGCGTCGCCGGTATAATCGCCGGAGTAGCCCGCATTTTCGACCCTCGTCGTCCCTGCGTCGATGTTGATATCGCCGCTCTCCGTAACGACGAGTATCCCCCCGCCGCTCGCACCGTCGGTGACTACCGAGCCGGTGGTGAGCGACACGTCGCCGCCCTGAGACTGGGCGCCGACGCCAAACACTTCGTCGGCGCTCGTCGTCGTTACGGAACCGAAAGTCGCGACGATCGCGCCACCCACCGTCCGCAGCGTCACCGCATTGCTGTAGCCGCTGGCGGCTCCGGTCGCCGTAACCGCATCGACCGAGACGTCTATTGCCCCGCCGTCGGTGGAAAGATCGACCGCGACCGGCGAACCGGTGGCGCTGTCCGCATCGACCGAGATGTCGGAACTCGAGCTCTCGACGATCGGCGCGGCCAGGACCGGCCAGGCGGCGAGCAGCAGCGGCAGCGCGGTGCCGCATTGCAGAAGCCGGCGCTTGCGGCTGGTGAACGATACTCCGGTACGATGTGCAATGGTCACGATGACGACCCTCCCTGAAACGCGAACCGCGAGGAAACCGCCGCAACGACGCGCGCCCCGAGCACTCCCTCGGTCCGGCGTCCGTTCGATATCGGTCTGGTTTTCCCGCGCCTTTCGGCGGGCGAGGTGCCCCAGGACGGACGGCCAATCTTTCCCGCAATTCTGAAAAATGTTGAACGCCGGGAAACGGCGCATTTCGTTGGTTAGCCGGGAGTAAATAGCTGGAATCGGAGGCTTAAGTGCGCGGTTCGGGATTGTCGAAGAAACGCAGAATCAGCGCCCGGATCTCCTCCGGCGTGACCGCGAGACCTTGCGCTCCGGCCTCGGTGACGAGTTCCTGTTGCGCGCGTTGATTTTGCTCGCCTTCGGCCCGCACCGTATAGATGACGAACGCGGTCTGGTCGCCCGCGGCGCGCATCCGCTCGACGAGGCGCACGCCGGCCAACCGGTCTTCCCCCCGCCCCATGTCCGAGATGACCACATCGTAATCGTACATCGACAGGAGCCGCAGCGCATCCGTGCTGCTTCTGACCGTGTGAACCGCGATCCGGTGGTGCTTGAAGAAGCGCTCTTCGAAGATGTTGTTCTGCGGATTGTCATCGACCCACAGCACGCGTCCGATGGCGTCGGGCACGTCGGCGATTACGGGAGGCGTGGTCCGGAACGGAGTTTCTTCGGCGCGCTGCCCCTCCCGCACCAGGATCGCGCCGCCGATCCCGGCTACCGCCGCCAGCGCTGCTCCGGCCAGCAGCAGACGGCGGCGATGCGGAGCCGGCGTGACGACCGCGCTGTCTGCCGGCGGCCTGGCCATAATATCGAGCTTGTAGCCGTACCTGTAGACCGCCTTCAGCGCCTCGCCCTGCTCTCCCAGAATCTGCCGCAGCCGCCCTACCGCCTTGGCCAGCGAGTTCTCGTGAACGATGCGCCCAGGCCAGCCGGCTTCGAGCAATTGCTCCTTGCCGACCCTGTGTCCGGCGTTCGCCAGCAGAAGCGACAGGATTGCGCGGCACGAGGCATCGAGTTCGACGGTCCGGCCATCGACCCGCAGCACCCCCGTCGCCTCGTTGAACTCACAACCCCCGAAACGCCACACGCTATCGCCGCCCACCAGACTCCCCGGCCGCGTCGATTAGGAGAAAACCTTTTGCAAGCCAAGCTTTACGCATACGCCGCGCGGCACAATCCGTTGTCGAAACCCATCGCCTGGCCGTTTTCGGTATAGCGCGCGCCGGGCGCGAGCGGCAGCGTGGAGGCGTCGCGCGTCGCCATGGGCTCGGGAGGAAGGCGCAAGTTACGCCGCCGCTGAAGGCAATCGCGCCAACACGCTTGCCAGCGCGCCGTTGTGCGCTGCAATATGCGTGCCTATGCGGGCCGCAGCATGAAGATCGCCATCGTCGATGAAAGCGCCAGCCGCGCCTCGATTATCGAGGAAGGGCTGGCGCGGCTGCCCGATTGCGAAATCTTCGTCCTCACCGAACGGCGCGGCCTCGTCGCCCGGATTGGCGAGATCGCGCCCGACATCGTGCTGATCGATCTCGGCAATCCGTCGCGCGACGTGCTCGAGGAATACTTCGCCGTCAGCCGCGCGCTCGCCCGCCCGATCGCGATGTTCGTCGACGAATCCGACGACGAGGCCATCGCCGCCTCGATCGACGCCGGGGTCTCGGCCTATGTGGTGGACGGCCTCGCCGCGCATCGCATCCGCCCGCTGCTCGATCTCGCGGTCAAGCGCTTCAACGCCTTCGCCCGCCTGCAATCGGACCTCGCCGACGCCAGGGGCAAGCTCGCCGAGCGCGAAACGATCGACAAGGCCAAACGCATCCTGATGCAGGGCAAGGGCGTGACCGAGCCCGAAGCCTATGCCGAACTGCGGCGCAAGGCGATGAGCTCCAGCCGCCGCATTGCCGAAATCGCCGAAGCGGTAGTCACCGCGCACGAACTGCTTGGGCCAGAGACGGAGACGGGGGAATGACCGAGCACCTGACGATCGGCTTCCTGCCGCTGGTCGATGCCTGCCTGCCGATCCTGGCCCACGAGCACGGCTTCGCGGAAGAGGAGGGGCTGGCGCTGACCTTCCAGCGCGACGTGAGCTGGGCCACGGTGCTCGATCGCCTGCTCTATGGCCACAGCGACGCCGCGCACCTGATCGCTCCGCTCGCCATCGCCACCACGCTCGGGCGCGGCCGCCCGGCGCAGCCGCTGGCGACGCCCTTCGTCCTCGGGCTCAACGGCAATGCGGTAACGATGTCGCCGCCCCTCGCCGCGCGCGTGGCGCGGCCGGGCGCATTGGGCGATCCGGCGCGGGTCGGCGCGGCGCTGGCGGAAGAGGCGCGGGCGCGCAAGGCCGCCGGCCGGCTGCTGCGCTTCGGCGTCGTGCACCGCTATTCGAGCCACAACTACATGCTGCGCTACTGGCTGGCGGCCTCGGGCATTCGCCCGGACGAGGACGTGGAGATCGCCACCGTCGCCCCGCCCTTCGTCGCCGACGCGATGGAAGCCGGCGAGATCGACGGGGCCTGCGTCGGCGAGCCGTGGAACAGCGCGGCCGTGGCGCGCGGGGTGGGCGTGATCGTGCTGGCGACGGCGCAGATCTGGCGGCGCGGAGTGGAAAAGGTCCTCGCCTTCCGCGCCCCGGTGCTGGAGGAGCGGCGGCCCGCCGCCGAGGCGCTGATCCGCGCCATGCGCAGGGCCGGCGCGCATTTCGTCGATCCCGCCAACTGGGAAGCCAATGCCGCGATCCTCGCCCGCCGCGAATACGTCGACGCCGATCCGAAGCTGATCCTCGGCGCGATCTCCGACCGGCTGGTGCTTGTGCAGGGGGCCGATCCCGCGGCCTACCCCGATTTCATGTTCCAGTACCGCGAGGCGGCGAACTTCCCCTGGGTCAGCCAGGCCGAATGGCTCTATACCCAGCTCGTGCGCTGGGACGGGCTGCCGTTCTCGCCCGAAAGCGCGCGCGCGGCGGCGCGGGTGTTCCGCCCCGACGTCTATCGCAGCGCGCTCGCCGGAACCGTCGCCCCGCTCCCCGGCGCCAGCTCGAAAGTCGAAGGCAGTCTCGCCCGGCCGACGGCGGTAACGGCGCAGCAGGGCGCCATCGTGATGGAAAACAATACCTTCTTCGACGGACGCAGCTTCGACCCCGACGATCTCGAGGGCTACATCGCCTCCTTCGCATAAGCACAATTTCACGCTGCACCGCAAAAAACGCTTTACGCCAGACCGGCGAATCGGTTAGCTGACGGCAACGAGGCGCTTCCAGCGCTGGAAGCACAGCCGCCTCGAAACAAACGAAATCCGCGTGGCAACGAAGCCGCCCGATCTGGCCCCCGAGGGGCCAAGTCGAGGCGGCTTTTTCGCGTTGTCCGCTTGCGAAGGGGAAATGCGCCGATGACTTCGAACCGGACGGATTCCGGCAGCAAGAGCTTCTGGCAATCGGGGCACAACCCCACGTTGCTGGCCGCCTTTCTCTATTTCGACCTCTCGTTCATGGTCTGGGTCATGCTCGGCCCGCTAGCGCCGGTCATCTCGGCCGAGCTGGGGCTCGACGCGGCGGAAAAGGGTCTGATGGTGGCGGTGCCGACGCTCGCGGGCGCGGTGCTGCGGCTGGTCAACGGGCTGCTCGTGGACAGCGTCGGCCCCAAGCTCACCGGCTCGCTCAACCAGGTCATCGTCATCGCCGGGCTGCTGATCGGCTGGTGGTTCGGGATCGACAGCTTCGCCGGCACTTTGGCGCTCGGGGTAATCCTCGGCTTCGCCGGGGCAAGCTTCGCGGTCGCGCTGCCGCTCGCCAGCCGCTGGTACCCGGCCGAGCATCAGGGCAAGGCGATGGGCCTTGCCGGCATGGGCAATTCGGGCACCGTGTTCGCCGCGCTGTTCGCGCCGGTGCTGGCCAAGTGGTTCGGCTGGAACGCGGTGCTCGGCCTCGCCGCGATCCCGCTCGCCGTAGTGTTCGCCTTCTACCTCGTCGCCGCGAAGGACAGCCCCGGCCAGCCCGCGCCCAAGCCGATAACCGCCTATGCCGAGGTGCTGAAGGATGCCGACGCCTGGTGGTTCATGCTGTTCTACGGCGTCACTTTCGGCGGCTTCGTCGGCCTTTCCAGCTCGCTGTCGATCTGGTTCACCGACAGCTTCGCGCTGACCCCGGTCGTCGCCGGATACTGCACGGCCGCCTGCGTCTTCACCGGATCGCTGGTGCGCCCGGTGGGCGGGGCGCTGGCCGACCGGTTCGGCGGCACCCGCACGCTCAGCCTGGTCTATGTCGTCGCGGCGCTGCTGCTGGCGGCGATCAGCATGGGCCCCGCAACGCTGCCGCTGGCGCTGACGCTGTTCGTGGTGGTCATGGGCACGCTCGGCCTCGGCAACGGCGCGGTGTTCCAGCTCGTGCCGCAGCGCTTCCGGCAGGAAATCGGAGTGATGACCGGGCTCGTCGGATTCGCCGGCGGGGTCGGCGGCTTCTATCTCGCCTCCTCGCTCGGCTTCGCCCGCAAGCTCACCGGCAGCTCTTCCGCCGGGTTCCTGATCTTCGCCGGGCTCGCGGTCGTGGCGCTGGTCGGCCTGACTTTCGTCAAGGGCCGCTGGCGCTCCACCTGGGGCGCGGAACTGCAAGGGGCGCGGATCTGATGCGCGGCCTGGCCCAATCCCGCGAGAAACTGGTGGTGATCGGCAACGGCATGGCCGGGTGCCGCGCGGTGGAGGAAGTGCTCGCGCGCGATCCCGAACGCTATGCGATCGTCATCTTCGGCGCCGAACCGCGCGTGAACTACAACCGTATCATGCTCTCGCCCGTGCTGGCGGGGGAGAAGAGCTTCGACGAGATCGTCCTCAATACCGCTGAATGGTACGCCGACAACGGTATCGAGCTGGTCGCAGGCGATCCCGTCGATCACATCGACCGCGAGCGGCGGACCGTGGTCGCCCGCTCCGGCCGGGTCGAGCCTTACGACCGGCTGCTGATCGCCACCGGCTCCGACCCGTTCATCATTCCCGTGCCGGGCCGCGACCTGCCCGGCGTCGTCGCTTTCCGCGACCTCGACGACGTGGACAGGATGCTCGCCGCGGCGGAGCAGGGCGGAAGCGCCGTGGTCATCGGCGGCGGGCTGCTGGGGCTGGAAGCGGCGCACGGCCTGTCGCTGCGGGGCATGGCGGTGACGGTCGTCCACCTGATGCCGACGCTGATGGAGCGGCAGCTCGACGAAGCCGCCGGCTGGCTGCTCAAGACCGAGCTCGAACGACGGGGGCAAACGATCCTGACCGGCGCGGATACCGAGGCCATCCTCGAGCGCGACGGCCACGTTGCGGGCGTGCGGCTCAAGGACGGGCGCGAGATTCCGGCGGACATCGTGGTCATGGCCGTCGGCATCCGGCCCGCGACGATGCTGGCGAAGACCGTCGGGATCGAATGCGAGCGCGGCATTCTGGTGGACGATCACATGGCGACTTCGGACCCCGCCGTGCTCGCGGTCGGCGAATGCGTCCAGCATCGCGGGCAATGCTACGGCCTCGTCGCGCCGCTGTGGGAAATGTGCCGCGCGCTGGCCGACGCCCTGACCGGCGCGCCGAGCGGCTATGGCGGCTCGGTCACGTCGACCAAGCTCAAGGTCTCGGGCATCGACGTGTTTTCCGCCGGGGACTTCTCCGGCGGCGACGGGGCCGAGGACATCGTCATGCGCGATGCCGCGCGCGGCGTGTACAAGCGCGTGGTCATCCGCAACGGACGGCTGGTCGGCGCGGTGCTCTACGGCGATACCGCCGACGGCAACTGGTACTTCGACCTGCTCAAGAAGGGCGAGGATATTGCCGACATCCGCGACGGCCTGATCTTCGGGCAGGCCTTCGCTCTCGGCGGGGGCGCCCTCGCGGACCCTAACGCCGCCGTTGCAGCGCTTTCGGACGACGCGGAGATCTGCGGCTGCAACGGCGTTTCCAAGGGCAGCGTCGTCCGGGCCATCGAAGCCGGCGCGTGCAGCCTCGCCGCGGTGCGCTCCTCCTGCAAGGCTTCGGCCAGTTGCGGCTCGTGCACCGGCCTCGTCGAAAGCCTGCTGGCCCTGACGCTGGGCGACGGGGTCGAGGCCGGACCGAAGACGCTGTGCCCCTGCACCAGCTTCGGCCACGACGACGTGCGCCGCCTGATCCTCGAAAAGGAGCTGAGGGCGATGCCGCAGGTCATGCAGGAACTGCACTGGACCACGCCGGACGGCTGCGCCTCGTGCCGTCCGGCGCTCAACTACTACCTGCTCTGCGCCTGGCCCGGCGAATACCGCGACGACCAGAAGAGCCGCTTCGTCAACGAACGGCTCCACGCGAACATACAGAAGGATGGCACCTATTCGGTCGTCCCCCGGATGTGGGGCGGCCTCACCAATCCGCGCGAGCTGCGCGCGATTGCCGACGTGGTGGAAAAGTACGACGCCCCGATGGTCAAAGTCACGGGCGGCCAACGCCTCGATATTTTTGGCATAAAGAAGGAGGATCTGCCTGCTGTCTGGGCCGATCTCAACGCCGCCGGCATGGTCTCCGGCCACGCCTACGGCAAGGCCTTGCGCACCGTGAAGACCTGCGTCGGCAGCGAATGGTGCCGCTTCGGAACCCAGGATTCGACAGGGCTCGGCGTCAGGATCGAGCAGATGACCTGGGGTTCCTGGATGCCCCACAAGTTCAAGATCGCGGTCAGCGGCTGCCCCCGCAACTGCGCCGAAGCGACGATCAAGGACTTCGGCGTGGTCTGCGTCGATTCCGGCTACGAACTCCACGTCGGCGGCAACGGCGGCATCAAGGTCCGCGCCACCGACCTGTTGTGCAAGGTCGCCACCGAGGAAGAGGCGCTGGAGCACTGCGCCGCCTTCATCCAACTGTACCGCGAACAGGCGCATTACCTCGAACGCACCGCGCCGTGGATCGAGCGGGTCGGCCTCGACCATGTGAAAGCGATGATGTTCGAGGATCCCGACACCGTCCGCCGCCTCGCCGCCCGCTTCCGCTATTCGCAGACGTTCATGCAGGACGACCCTTGGGCGAAGCGCGCCGCCGGAGAGCGGGCGGACCTGCACCGCCACCTCGCCACCGTCGTCCCCGCCGAAGCGGAGTACGCGTGATGCAAGGCTCCCGGCAGGCAAGATGGCTCGACATCGGCCCGGTCACCCAGATCGAACCCGGCATGGCGGCGACGCTGCCAGTGGTCGGCGGGGATGAGATCGCCGTGTTCCACACCATGCGCGGCGAATTCTACGCGCTCGTCAACAAGTGCCCGCACAAGCAGGGCCCGCTGTCTCAAGGCATCGTCCACGGCGACAGCGTGACCTGCCCGCTGCACAACTGGCGCATCTCGCTGAGGAGCGGCGAGGCGCTGGGCGACGACAAAGGTTGCGTGCCGACGATTCCGGTGAAGGTCGACGCCGGGCGCATCTACCTGCTGCGCGAGGCCGTGGTGCCGCCCGCCCCCACGCGGCGGGAGGCGGCGTGATGATCCTCCCCGGAACGGGAAGGAACTCGACGATCCGCACCACTTGCGCCTATTGCGGGGTCGGCTGCGGCATCGCAGCCACCGTGACCGGCGAGCGCGAAGTATCCATCGCCGGCGACCGGGACCACCCCGCCAACCGGGGCCGGCTCTGCTCCAAGGGAACGCACCTGAGCGAAACGGTCGGGCTGGAAGGCCGCCTGCTCCATCCCGAAATCGGCAGCCGGCGCGTGGGCTGGGACCGCGCGATCCGCGAAGTGGCGCGCGCCCTCGCGCGGACCGTGGCCCGCCACGGGCCGGACAGCGTGGCCTTTTACGTCTCGGGCCAGTTGCTGACCGAGGACTACTACGTCGCCAACAAGCTGATGAAGGGCTTCATCGGCAGCGGCAACATCGACACCAATTCGCGCCTGTGCATGTCGAGCGCGGTGGCCGGGCATATGCGCGCCTTCGGCGAGGACGTGGTGCCGGCAAGCTACGACGACCTCGATGCGGCGGACCTTGTCGTGCTGGTCGGCTCCAACACCGCCTGGTGCCATCCGGTGGTCTACCAGCGCATCATGGCGGCGCGCGCGGCGCGCGGCACGAAGCTGGTGGTGATCGATCCGCGCCGGACGGAAACCTGCGAGGAGGCCGATCTCCACCTGCCTCTGCGCCCCGGCAGCGACGTGGCGCTGATGAACGGCCTCCTCGCCTGGTGCAGCGATCACGGCGCGCTCGACGAGGACTTCATGGCGGCGCATGTTTCCACGCCGGAGGGCTTCTGGTTCGCCCTTGCCGAGGGAAGCGACCTGTGGTCGGTCGCGCGCGCTTGCGACGTGCCGGTGGCGGACTTGCGCGCGTTCTACGAACTCTTCGCCCGCACCCCGCGCACGGTCACGCTGTTCAGCCAGGGAATCAACCAGTCGATCCGCGGCACCGATCAGGTCAACGCGATCGTCAACGTCCACCTCGCCACCGGGCGCATCGGCAAGCCGGGCGCGGCGCCGTTCTCTATCACCGGCCAGCCCAACGCGATGGGCGGGCGCGAGGTCGGCGGGCTGGCGACGACGCTGGCCGCGCACCGGGGGTTCACGGCGGAGGACGTGGCGGAAGTCGGCCGTTTCTGGGCCGCGCCGCGCATGGCGGAAAAGCCGGGCCTCAAGGCCGTGGACCTGTTCCGGCAGGTGCGCGAAGGGCGGGTCAAGGCGCTGTGGATCATGGCCACCAACCCGGCCGTCTCGCTCCCCGACGCGGGCCTGGTGCGCGAGGCGCTGGCCGAATGCCCGTTCGTCGCGGTGTCGGATTGTATCGCCGATACCGACACCGGCCGCTTCGCCCACGTGAAGCTGCCCGCGCTCGCCTGGGGCGAGAAGGACGGAACGGTCACCAACAGCGAGCGCACGATCAGCCGCCAGCGTGCGCTGTTCCCGTCGCCGGGAGAAGCCAGGCCCGACTGGTGGATCGTGACGCAAGTCGCGCGCGCGATGGGCTGGCGCGATGCTTTCGGCTACGAGAGCGCGGCGGAAGTCTTCCGCGAGCACGCCCGGCTTTCCGGCTATCGCAACCAGGGCCGCCGCCTGTTCGACATCGGCTCGCTCGGCGCGATCACGAACCGCGACTACGAGGCGATGGAGCCGCTGCGCTGGGGCGGCGCGCCCTTCGCGGACGGGCGTTTCCCCACACCGGACGGCAGGGCGCGGCTGACGCCGGTGGCGCAGCGGCCCCTCGATGACGCGCTACCCAAATGGCCGCTCACGCTCAACACCGGGCGCTATCGCGATCACTGGCACACGATGACGCGCACCGCGCTGTCGCCGAAGCTCTCGCAGCACCGGCGCGAGCCGCTGGCGGAGCTTCACCCGGCGGACATGGCCGAAGCAAACCTTGCGGAAGGCGATCTGGTGCGGGTGGCAACGGCGCAGGGCGAGAGCGTCTTCCGCGCGAGCGCAAGCGAGGGCCAGCGGCGCGGCGAAGTCTTCGTGCCGATCCACTGGACCGATCACCAGTCGAGCGCGGGGCGCGCCGGCCTGCTGCCGCGCGCCTCGGTCGATCCCCATTCGGGCCAGCCGGGCTTCAAGGCCACTCCGGCGCGGATCGCGAAGCTCGATGTCGAATGGCGCGGCTTCCTGATCGCGCGGGACGCGCCGGACGCAATCCCGGCGGGCTATTTCACCAAAGTCCGCGTCGGCGGCGGCTGGCTGGTGGAACTGGCCGGCAACGGCGAACCGGCGGCGGTGGCGAAAGCGATGCTGCCCAGAGGCCAGCGGATCGAAGCCATGGACCGCGCGCGGGGCGGCTTGCGCATCGCCGTATGCGATGACGGGGCGTTACTGGCCGCGCTCTACATCGCGCGCGACGGACGCCTGCCCCGGCCCGACTGGCTGATCGCACAGCTCGAAGCGACCAGGGGGGCCTCGTCCGCCGAATGGCTCGCCGGACGTCCCGCGGCCCCGCAGCCCGATCGCGGTCCGATCGTCTGCGCCTGTTTCGATGTCGGGATGAACACCATCGTCCAGGCCATCGCCGGCCGGCGGCTGGTGAGCGTCGAAGCGGTCGGCGAAGCGCTTTCGGCCGGGACCAACTGCGGATCCTGCCGTCCGGCCATCCGGCGGCTGATCGCCGAAGCGGGCATGGGAGAGGCGGCCCATGGCTGACGATTTCATGCCCGGCATGGTCTGGCTGGTCGGCGCCGGGCCGGGCGACCCCGACCTGCTGACGCGCAAGGCCGAACGGCTGATCCGCCGGGCGACCGTGGTGTTCCACGATGCGCTGGTCGGGCCGGGCGTGCTCGAGATGATCCCGCCGGGAGCGCGCCGCGTGTCGGTAGGCAAGCGCTCAGGCCGCCATTCGAAGGACCAGCGCACGATCGACGCGCTGATCGTCGAGGCGGCGCTGGCGGGCGAGCGCGTAGTGCGTCTGAAGGGCGGCGACCCGTCGATCTTCGCTCGCGCGGCCGAAGAGGTGGACGCCTGCCGCGCCGCGGGCGTGCCGGTGCGCATCTGCCCCGGCATAACCGCCGCGAGCGCGGCCGCCGCCAGCCTCGGCCTGTCGCTGACGCTGCGCGGGCTGGCGCGGCGGCTTACGCTGGTCACCGCCCATGCGCGCGCCGGAGAAGATCTGACGGTGGACTGGAGCGCGCTGGCGGACCCGCAGGCGACGCTGGCCATCTACATGGGCAAGGTCGCCGCAAGGGAAGTGTCCGCAAAGCTGATTGCGGCCGGGCTCGCCCCCGATACGCCGGTCGCATTGATCGAAAACGCCAGCCTACCGGACGAACGGCATTTCTCCACCCGGCTCGACCTGCTTCCCCTCGCCGCCAGGACCTCGCTCGGCAATGGGCCGGCGCTGATCTTGATCGGGCAGGCGGTCGGTCCGCCACAAGCGTCTCGGCGAATGGCGAGCGTTTCAGTCGCCTCGCGCAGCATGTCACGCTGAGCCGGGTTTGCCGCGACGGCCTTAGCCAGAGCGGCGCGCGCCCGATCTTCGCGCCCCATCGTCTACCTGCCCTTGTCTTGCCAGGCCGCTAGGGTTCATAAGCCGCCGCGCCGTAAGAAGCGCCTGAACTGGAGGGGGAATATCATGTCGTCGCCTGACCTCGTCGATTTTTCGACGTTCATGGAATCGGTCAAGCGGTACAATCCGAACCAGCCCGAATTCATTCAGGCCGTGCAAGACGTGGCGGAGGACATCTTCGGCTTTATCGCCGACAAGAAGCAGTATCACACCGCGCAGATCCTGCGCCGCATCGCCGAACCCGATCGCGTCGTCTCGTTCCGCGTCTGCTGGGAAGACGATGCCGGCAACACCCGCGTCCAGCGGGGCTACCGGGTGCAGAACAACAACGCCATCGGCCCATACAAGGGCGGCCTGCGCTTCCATCCCAGCGTGAACGAAAGCGTGCTCAAGTTCCTGGCGTTCGAGCAGACGTTCAAGAACGCGCTCACCGGCCTGCCGATGGGCGGCGGCAAGGGCGGAGCGAACTTCAATCCCAAGGGCAAGTCCGACCGCGAGGTCATGCGGTTCTGCCAGAGCTTCATGACCGAACTCTACCGCCACATCGGCGCGGACGTGGATGTGCCGGCCGGCGATATTGGCGTCGGCAGCCGCGAAATCGGCTACATGTTCGGGCAATACAAGCGGATCACCAACCACTTCACCGGCGTGCTGACCGGCAAGGGGCTGGAATATGGCGGCTCGATGATCCGGCCGGAAGCGACCGGTTACGGCGCGGTCTATTTCCTCGACAACATGCTCCGGCACGCGGGACGCGATCTGGCCGGGATGCGCGCGGTCGTCTCGGGTTCGGGCAACGTGGCGACCCATGCAGCGGAAAAGCTCATCCACCTTGGCGCGAAGCCCGTGACGCTGTCGGATTCGGGCGGCTTCATCCACGATCCCGATGGCCTGACGCTGGAGAAGGTCCAGTGGGTCAAGGAACACAAGACCCATCGCCGGGGCCGCATCAGCGAATATGTCGCGGCTTTCCCCGAGGCGGCTTTCCATGAAGGTCAGACGCCGTGGAACGTGCCCTGCGACGTCGCGCTGCCCTGCGCCACGCAGAACGAACTGCTCGGCCCGGATGCGCGCGCGCTGGTCGCCAACGGATGCCTGGCGGTATCGGAAGGGGCGAACATGCCGTCCGATCTCGCCGCGGCGCATGTGTTCCGCGAAGCGAAGATACTGTTCGCTCCCGGCAAGGCCGCCAATGCCGGCGGCGTGGCCGTCTCGGGCCTGGAAATGAGCCAGAATTCCGCCCGGCGGAGCTGGAAGGAACACGCGCTTCAGGCCATGCTGCGCGACATCATGGACGGGATCCACGACCGTTGCCTGACTTACGGCGCGCGGGCGGACGGCCACGTCGACTATGTGAAAGGGGCCAATATCGCCGGGTTCAAGAAAGTGGCCGATGCGATGCTCGCGTTCGGCGTCGTGTGAGGGCGGGTGGTTCGGCTTTCGGTGCGGCAGGGATCGACTTGAAACCGCCTCATTTAGGCGGGTCAGGCGAAGATCGGCCAGTCGCGCAACTGCTCTTCGGCGATGGCGATGCCGAACACATCGCGCAGCATTGCCGCATATTCGTCCGGTCCGCCGATCTCGCGCCGTTGCACATTGTCGCCGTGCGTGACGGTCAGCGTGCGATTCGCCAGCGAGGCGAAGCCGTCGGCGAGCGGACGGCTGGCGATGACGTTCGACGTAAACCGCGTTCCGGGCGCGGTTGAGGTCCACAGGTTGGCCTGCGCCAGGTCGACCGGGGCGACCTCGCCGAGATCGAAACCGTATTGCGGCTGCCATTCCGCCTGCGTCGGACCGGAACGCTCGAGCACCCATTCGCCCGCGATCGCGCCCGCGCGGCCGATGCGCCGCAAACGGTGCCGCGCGCCGTCGGGCGTCTGGGCGCCCGCTCCGTCGTCCAGCGGCAGGACGGGGACATAGCTGCCCCCCAAACCGGCGTCGGCGATCCACGCCCGGCCGTCCATTTCCGTCAGCAGCAGGACATGCGTTCGCGGGGGGATGACGCCGTCCGTGATGCCGAGCCACACCCGCGCCAACAGCGGCCGCGTGGCGATGCCGGCCAGTTCCAGCATATCCGCCAGCAGGCGGTTCTGCTCGAAGCAGTATCCGCCGCGTCCACCCTCGACCAGCTTGGCGAACACGCTCTCGCCATCGACGGCAATCCGCCGGCCGAGCGGAATATCGAAATTTTCGAACGCGATCGCCATGCGCTGCGCGCGCTGCGCCACCTCCAGCCCGGCGGGCGTCGGTTCAGGCGGACGGTCGAGCCCGATCCGCCGGAGATAGGCGGCCAGTCTTGGATCCATGCGTTCAGTGCCCGGCCTGCGGCCCCCGCTCGAGCCCCGAGGCGGCAAGCTGCTCGTCGATCTGCGCCAACAGGCGGTCGAGCCCATCCTGGGTGAAGCTCTCGGCGCGGGCGACGAGGACGTCCTGCGTGTTCGATGCGCGCAGGAGCCACCAGCCGTCGGGCGTCGTCACGCGCACGCCGTCGGTGTCGTTGACGCTCACATCCGCCGATGCGCCGGCCGAAAGCCGCTGCTTCACTTCGTCGATGGCGGCGAACTTGCGGCTCTCGTCCACCTGGAAGCGCATCTCGGGCGTGTTGAGCATGGCCGGCATCGCCCCGCGCAGTTCGGTGACCGACTTTCCGAGCCGGGCGCTGGCCGCAATCAGCCGTATTGCCCCGTATAGCGCATCGTCGAAGCCATAGTATTCATCGGCGAAGAAGATGTGACCGCTCATTTCGCCGGCGAGGGGGGCGTGCGTTTCCTTCATTTTGGATTTGATCAGGCTGTGGCCCGTCTTCCACATCAGCGGCTCGCCCCCCAGCTCCGCGACGCGGTCGAACAGCGCGCGGCTGGCCTTCACATCGGCGATGATCGTCGCTCCGGCGCGGTGCGCAAGCAGGTCTTCGGCGTAGATCATCAGCAACTGGTCGCCCCAGATGATCCGTCCTTCGCCGTCGATCGCGCCGATCCTGTCGCCGTCGCCATCGAAAGCCACTCCGAAATCGAGGCTCTTTTCCGCGACGAGCCGCCGCAGGTCTTCCAGATTCTCCGGAACGGTGGGATCGGGATGATGATTGGGGAAATTGCCGTCGACTTCGGTGAACAGCGTGAAATGCTCGCCCGGCAGGCGCGCGACGAGCTTTTCGAGCGCGGGGCCGGCGGCGCCGTTGCCCGCGTCCCAGCCGATGCGCAGCCGCGCCAGGCGGGCGGGATCGATGCCGTCGAGCGCGGAGACCAGCCGCGCGATATAGGCGTCCTCGACCTCGACCGACTCGACGCTCCCGGCCCCGTCGTCCCAGTCGCCCGCCGCCGCCATCCGGCCGAGCGTCTGAATATCCTCGCCGAAGAACGGGCGCCCCTGGAATACCATCTTGAAGCCGTTGTAATTGGCGGGATTATGGCTGCCGGTTATCTGTACGCCGCCGTCCACCTCTTCGGCTGACGCTTCGGCGTAGTAGAGCATCGGCGTGGGGCCGAGGCCGATCCGGCGCACGTCGCACCCGCTCGACGTCAGCCCTTCGATCAGCGCATGTTCGAGCATCGGCGAGCTGACGCGCCCGTCATAGCCGACAGCCACCAGCTTGCCGCCGGCGCGCCGCAACAGCGTGCCGAAACCGCGCCCGATGGCGCGCGCGTCGTCGGGGCCGAGCGTTTCGCCGATCACGCCGCGAATGTCGTATTCGCGCAGGACGGTGGGGTTGAACTGGTGGGTCATCGGGACTCCGTGGAATTGGCGGGAGGAGGAAGTTCGGCGAGCAGCAGGTCGCGCGCGGCATTGGCTTCGTGCACCTGATCGTTGGTGCCGCCGCGATCGGGGTGGACCACCGCAACCAGCCGCCGGTGCGCGGCGATGATCTCCTCGCGCGACGCGGCGGGAGAAACGCCGAGCAGCTTGCGCGCGCGGTCGGCGGCCTGGCGCCGCGTGGACTGCTTCGATTCCCACGGCCAGCGGCCGACGACGAGCTTCCATGCGACAACGGCCACAGCCGCAAGGATCAGCAGCCGCATCATCACTCAGGCAGCCTCGCTGGCGGGCGGAGCCGCGCGGCCGGGCATCGGCCGGACAGGCATGGGCAGGCGCAGGTTGGCGACCAGCGAGCGCAGTTCCTGCCGCGCGACGAGGTGGCTGGTGCCGAGTTCGCCGAGTTGCCCCTTGTCGAGCAGCGTCAGGCCCGAAGGGAACAGCTCGCGATAGATCACGCGTTCCGACAGGCCCTGCGCCACGCGGAAGCCGACCCGCTTCGACAGCTCCGCCAGCGCCTGGTCTATGCGGCGCTGGTTGCGCGCATCGACGTGGTGGACGCGGTTGCGCACCACCACCCAGTCCATCTCGCGCCGCGCCTCGCGCAACTGCTTCAGCGCGCGGCTCTTGCGCGCTTCCCAGATCAGCTCGGCATAGAAGCTCAGGCGGCGGACCTTGAAGGTTTCGGCGTCTACGTGGCCGATCAGGTCGAAATCGACGAAGCTGTCGTTCATCGGCGTGACCAGCGTATCGGCCTGCGTCGCCACGTGCCGGGCAAAGGGATCGTCGCGCCCCGGCGTGTCGAAGATCAGGAAGTCCATGCCTTCGCCAAGCGCGGCGGCCCGGTCCTCCAGCGCCTCGACGCTATCGCCCTCGAACACCGCGAAAGCCGCGCCGGGCAGTTCGATGCCGCGCCGCGCTTCGGTCCCCACGCGGTTCTCGAAATAGCGGAACAGCGTGCGCTGGCGCGGATCGAGGTCGATCGCCGCCACTTCCGCGCCCTGATAGGCCAGCGCCACGGCCACATGGACCGCGGTGGTCGACTTGCCGGTCCCGCCCTTCTCGTTGGCGAACACGATGCGATGCGGAGCGGCGGCGGTCACGGAACGGCGAGGCTTTCTCTGCTGGATGCGTGCGTCTACTGCACCTGCGAACGCTCTTATCGGAGGCCCGCGCCCATGCAAACCGTCAACCGGCTCGGCGAACTGCGCGAGGCTGTGGACAGATTGCGCGCAAGGGGCGAAGTCGCGCTGGTTCCCACCATGGGCGCGCTGCACGAAGGCCACCTGACGCTGGTGCGCGAAGCGAAGCGGCGAGCGGCATCGGTGGCCGTCTCGATCTTCGTCAATCCCACCCAGTTCGGCCCGAACGAGGATCTCGACGCCTATCCCCGGCAACTGGCCGAAGACAGCCGGATGCTGGAAGCCGAAGGGGTGGACCTGCTGTGGGCGCCTGCGGTGGAGGAAATGTATCCGGCAGGCTTCGCCACCGCGATTTCGGTCGCGAGCGTCAGCGAAGGGCTTTGCGGCGCTTCACGTCCGGGCCATTTCGATGGGATGGCGACGGTGGTGAACAAGCTGTTCGCGCAAGTGCGGCCCGACGTGGCGCTGTTCGGCGAGAAGGACTGGCAGCAGCTCGCCGTGATTCGCAGGATGGCGCGCGATCTCGACCTGACGCAGCCGCATGCGGACCGCATTCTCGGCGTGCCGACCGTGCGCGAGGCGGACGGGCTCGCGCTGTCGAGCCGTAACCGGTACTTGTCGTTCGAGGATCGCCAGCGTGCGGCCGCCCTGCCACGGCTGATGCGCGCGGCGATTGAGCGCATCGAAGGTGGCGCACATGTGCCGGATGCCCTGGCGGCGCTGCGCGATGGACTGGTCGAAGGCGGTTTCGACAGCGTCGATTATGCCGAGCTGGCCGATGCCGAAACGCTGGCTCCGCTGGCGGCATTGGCAAGCCGCCCGGCGCGCCTGTTCGTGGCGGCGCGCATCGGCGGCACGCGGCTGATCGACAACATGGCTTGCGGGAAGGGCTTGAGCCTATTCGATTAGTTTGCGAATGGTGCCCTCGGTAAACTATTTTTGGCGGGAGATTCCATGAACAGGCTGGCGAAGTTCACGATCGGAGCCGTGGCGGCCTCGTTCGTCGCGGCGGCTCCTTCGAGCGCGCAACAGGAGCCCGGAGCGGACCTGACCGTCGTGCCGCCGGTGCCGATGGACTACCAGCCGGCGAAGACGCCGTGGGGCGATCCCGATTTGCGCGGACGCTGGCCTATCGACCACCTGAACGGCACGCCGCTCCAGCGCACGCCGGAACAGGGCGGTCGGGCGTTCCTGACCGAAGAGGAAATGGCCGAACGCAGGCAGCGGATCGAAGCCGCCGCCGCGCGCTACGAGAACGAGGACAGCGAGGATCGCCTCGGCCAGGGCCACTGGGTGGAAATGGGCGAACCGAGCCGCCGCACATCGTTGATCGTCAGTCCGGCGAACGGCCGGCTTCCCGAAATGACCGAAGAGGGCAAGCGCCTGCAAGCGCTGATGCGCTCAAGCTGGCGACAGGGCCAGAGCTTCGACTGGACCACCGATTTCGACAGCTGGGACCGCTGCATCACCCGCGGACTGCCCGCCTCGATGCTGCCGATGCAGTACAACAACGGCATCCGCATCTTCCAGACGCCGGGGCTGGTGGCGATCCAGCTCGAAATGATCCACGAAACGCGCATCGTGCCGGTGGACGGCCGGCCGGGCGTCTCCCCGGCAATCCATAACTGGATGGGCGAAAGCCGCGGGCGCTGGGAGAACGGCAACACGCTGGTGGTCGAAACGGCCAATTTCAAACCCGGCCCATCGGCCACCAATATCGTCACCACCGGCTCGCCGCCGGCAAACGACACCCCGATCAGCACCGAGGCGAAGCTGGTCGAACGCTTCACGATGACCGGCCCCGACAGCATCGTCTACGAAGCGACCTATCACGACCCGGTAATCTTCACCGCGCCATGGACCACCCGCAGCGACTGGCAGCGCGACGACGACTACGGGTTCTTCGAATACGCCTGCCACGAAGGCAACGTGCAGATCCGCAACTACATCACCGCCTCCCGCGCCGAACGCGCGGGACACGATCCACACGCGGAATAGAGCGGCGAGGGGGCTGGAGCGGGTAGCGGAAAGCAGTTGCCAATCCGGTGCGCGCGCCTGCCTCTTGGACTACGAAAAACAAGCCTGCTGCCGAACAAGCCGAAGCCTCCGAGGCGATTGCGCGGGCGCAGCTGTCCGTCAGCATTCGCGGCCGCCGACCGCCGCCCCCACAGCCGCGCCAATCGCGCCCCCTATGGCCCCGCCGAGCAGGCCGCCTCGCCGCCGGGGCTTGCATTCGGCCCCCTGCTGCGATTGGTCTGCCTGCGCTTGACCCGCCATCCGTGAGTCCGCGGTTCCCATCGTCATGCCCTGCGTTTCGATCCAGTTCGTCGTCGACCGGTGGCGGATGCGGGCGGTCCACTCGAGACGCCACGTCGCGCGGGGATCGTCCGGTCGCGGAGGATAGGCAAATGTTTCCTCGGGCCCGAATGCGGCGAGCGTACCGAGGCGATAGTCCGGCGTGTCGCGCACCACTTCCACGGGGACGGTGCAGGTCGTCGTTTCGGGGGAGAGCAAAGTTTCGTCCCGCACCAACGCGGCCGCCTGCGAGGGCGAGAGCCAGTCGGTCAGTCCTCCGCCGAATTGCCGGTTGGCGCTGCTGGTCCACATCACCATGTCGCCCATTTGCCCACCGACGTCTTGCTTGCCGCCGATCAGCGTGACGATGTAGCCGGTCGCATCGGGAATGGCGCTCCAGGTGAGCACCGACGAGTTGCCCGCCCCCGGAGCGGTGCGAATTTGCAGCGCCGCCATGAAATCCTTGCTCAGCGTAAAGCCGATTTCGGGAGAATAGTTGCCCGCGACGCGATGCGCGCCGATCAGCGAGGAATCCGGCCTTGCGGACTTGCCGTCTTCGGCCGGCCAATAGCCGAACGTGCGGCTGTTGGATAAGGTGGGCCCAAAGTCCGCCGGAATGGAAGTGGTCCATATGCCCGGAGGGAACCCACCGGCCGCTGCCTGAGCGAAGTCGATGACCACCGGCTGGCCCTGCGGCGCATGCTCGCCGCAGCCCCAATAAAGCAACAGGCGGCCTTTGGGCCTTTCCCCCCTCCATTCTTCATGGGCGGGCTCCACGCCCGGCGTGGCCAGCACAACCGATCTGCCCAATCTGGCCCCCGAGGGCATGAAGTGGTCGGCCCTGGGCCTGCCGTTGTCCGCGGCAATCGAAGAGCCGAGGCGCAAGTGCAGCTCGTGCTGCGCCTGGCCGGCATCTCCACCGCCGAAGATGGCGGCAGCCGCGCCCAACCCGCCCGCGCCGCCGGAGAAGCCGGAGATCGTTCCGGCGCGCATGTCGTAGCGCGCGATCGGTCCGCTCGCCGGATCGGACTGAGCGATCAGGGGAAAGGAGACACCGGCCGCGCCGGCCAGCAGAACCGGGCAAAGCAAACGCGAAGTCTTCATGGCTCAGGTCCTTCTTCATCAAGGGATGGGGCCGCGCCGGCGGGCACGGCCCCTTGGGGCGAGGCTCAGAACCCAACCGCCATGCCCACGCGGCCGCCGTTCGATCCTTTGACGGTCGAGCCGACGAAACCGCCGGTGACGTATATCCTGGGCGCCACGCGCGCGGCTACGGTGCCGGAGAAGCCCTGTTCGCCGCGATAGGTGGCGAGGTTGAAGTTCAGCGACACGGTGCTGTCGGGCACGATCATCGTCCCGCCCAGCGCCATGGCCGCGGCGATGCCGGCATTGCTGCGCCGCTCGAGTTGCGTCAGCCCCTGCTCCATCGCGCCCACGCGGCCTTCCAGCGTTCCGACCCGGCCTTGGAGAGCCGCCACGTCGCCCGCCAGCGCGGTGTAGGAACCGCCGGTTATCGCCGAAAGGTCGGTCTCGACCGAAGCCACGCGGCTGCCGAGCGAGGCGATCTGCCCGGTGTGCGTGGCGACGCCGGCCTCGACCGTGGCGACCTCGTCGCTCAGCACCACGATCGCCTCGCCCTGCGCCTGCACGTCGCTTTCCAGCGCGGTGAGCACGGCCGGATCGGCTCCGGCTCCGGCCGGACCCTGAGGGCCTGCGGGGCCCTGCGCGCCCGCTGGACCAGCCGGCCCTTGCGGACCGGCCGGGCCTTGCGGGCCGGCCGGACCCTGCGCGCCCCCGCCTTCGCCGCCACCGCCTGCTTCCAGCGCGCCCACGCGGCCGCCGAGCGAAGTCAGCGCGCCGTTCACCGCCTCGAAGGCGGTGCCCACATTATTGTAGCTGCCGCCCTGGATGACATAGGTCGGTGCGGTGAACACGCCGCCGGCATAGCTCGCCCCGCCGCCGAGCCAGCCGATCACGCTGCCGAGCTGCGAGACGTTGACCGCGTCGGTCAGCGAAGTGCCGGCGGCGACGTTGACGATGCGTCGCTGATGCTCGGTGTCTCCCACCGACACGGTCCAGGGCTCCATCGCCACCGCGCCGAAGCCCAGCGCCACGCTGTATTCGGCGTCGCTCCACAATCGCGCGCCGTTGCCCAGCGCCACGCCCTCGATCGGCATCGTGGAGCCGAACAGCGCGCCGCTGTCCCGGCCGATCGCGATCCCGTCCGCGGCCAACGCCTGCCCGCCGATGGCGATACCGCCGCCGGCGGAGCTGTCGTGACCGATGGCGATACCGTCCAGACCGGTAACGGTGTTGCGCAGGCCCACGGCGACGCCCCCGTCCGCTTCCACCGTGTTGGCGGTGCCGACCGCCAGCGCATCGTAATAGTCGTCCGCAGGGGCGACGATGTTACCGGAGCCGAAGGCGCTACCGCGCCCCACGGTGTTGTCGCTGCCAACCGCTGTGCTGCCGGCGGCGGTGGCGCTGTTGCGCACGCCCACCGCCAACGCATCGGCGCCGGTCGCGCCGTCGTTGGCGTGGTTGCTGCCCGCGCCGATGGCCGCGCTGTTGACGCTAAAATAGTTCACCCCGCCGCCGCCGCCCCCGCCGCCGCCACCGCCGCCGCCGCCGACTCCGGCGATAGCCGCGGTCAACTGGCGCACGTTGACCGCGTCGAAATCGTCGATGCCGTCGGCCATGTTGACGATGCGATTGCGGACGATCGTGCCTTCAAGGTTGCCGCCACCCACCGATACGGTGAATTGCTGGTCGGCAAGCGCCAGGAACCCGAGCGCGGTGCTGCCATAGCCGCTGGCCACGCTGTTGTTGCCGAAAGCGCTCGCGAACTGCGCACTGGCGGTGTTGCCGTAGCCGAAGGCGCTGGACTGGGTGCCGCTGGCGGTGTTGCTCACACCCACGGCGACGCCGTCGGAGCCATTGGCGATGCTGCTTTCGCCGATGGCGATGGTCCTTTCCCCACCAGCGCGGCTGCCATAGCCGATGACGATGGAATTGAAGGCATTCCCCGCCACTTCCGCGTCGCGGCCGATGGCGATGGCGCTGGTTGCGCCGGCGGCCACGGTGGCGCCCAGGGTGGTCTCGTCGCCATTGCCGATGGCCAGCGCATAGTCGGCGCCGGCGGCCACGCCGCTGTAGCTGCCGATGGCGGTGCTGCCGAGGGCGGCGGCAGTGTTGTTGTCGCCGATGGCGGTGGCTTGCTGCGCCACGGCGTCGTTGTTGTCGCCGAACGCGGCGGCGCTCCGCTGATCGGCGCGGTTTTCCCTGCCGAAGGCGCTGCCGCCCATCCTCGCATCGTTGTAGTAGCCAACGGCGCTGGAGTATTGATCGTAGGTTTCGTTGTTGACGCCCAGCGCGGTGCTCATGTTGCCACCGGCGGCATTGTTGTAGCCGACGGCCACGCCGTAGTGCTGGGTGGCCCTGTTCCGGGCGCCGACAGCGGTGCTGAGAATGCCGGTCGCCTGGTTGTCGCGGCCCATGGCGGTGCTGTCCACATGGCTGGCGGTGTTGCCGTTGCCGACGGCGGTGCTGCGCTCGCCGCTGGCGGTATTGCCGGGGCCGCAGGCGAGCGCATCGTCGCCGGCGGCGGTGGCGCCGGTGCTGCCGGCTTCGCCCGCCGCTGCGGTGTCGCAGACCTCGCCGGCGCGCGCGGGGAGCGAAGGAACGGCCAGCACGGCCAGGGTCAGCGCGGAAGCCGCGAGCAGATAACGATTGGTACGCATGGACATTGCCCCCTCGGAGTTGGCGGTCCGTCGCGGACCGGCTAAAGGGGTTATCGAAAAAGGCCGCCGTCACCGGTCACGCTTGGGCGGTTTTTTTGAGGGGGCGGCATTCATGAACGCGACGGCGGGAGCACCGATCACCCAGTGGCTGGCGCGCAGCCGGGCGGGCGATGCCGAGGCGCACGATGCCGCCTATGCCGCGCTCTACGACCAGCTCAAGCAAGCCGCGCGGCGGCAGTTGCGCGGGCGGCGCGAGGCGTTCCAGACCACCGCGCTGGTGCACGAGGCGTGGCTGAAGCTGGCCGACGGCGCAGTACTGGCGGCGGCCGACCGCAACCACCTGCTGGCCCTTTCCACCCGCGCAATGCGGTTCGTGCTGGTCGATCACGCCAGGGCGGTGCAAGCATCCAAACGCGGCGGTGGGGCGATAGCCGTAACGCTGGCCGCGAGGGCACTGGCCGAGCCGGAAGCCGATATCGAAGTGCTGACGCTCCACGCCTTGCTGGAGGAATTGCAGGAGTTCGATCCGCGCGCCGCGCAGATCGTCGAGCTGCGTTATTTCGGCGGCTACGAAGAAACCGAAATCGCCGCACTGCTGGAAATCAGCGAATCCACCGTGCGTCGCGACTGGCGCCGCGCCCGCGCCTGGATGGCGGCGAAGCTGGCGCAATGACCACCGGCCGCAACTCCCGCGCGATGCGCATCTTCGAACAGCTCGCCGACCTGCCGGCGGAGGAACGCGCGGCGCGGCTCGACGAGCTGTGCGCCGGAGATGCGGAGCTTCGCTCGCTGGCCGAAGCCATGCTGGCCGCCGATGCCCGGACCGCCGAACCCTTTGCCGGAGGGTCCCGGCGCTGGAGCGCCGCGCTGGACGCCGAGGAGGAGATGGATGGCCGCGCCATCGGCGCGTGGCGGATCGTCCGCGCTATCGGGCGCGGCGGAATGGGCGCGGTGTACGAAGCGCAGCGGGCGGACGGCGCCTACGCGCAGCGGGCCGCGCTCAAACTGATCCGGGGATCGGCGGACTCGCCCGCGGCGCGCGAGCGCTTTCTGCGCGAACGGCAGTTGCTGGCGCAATTGCAGCACCCCAACATCGCGACCCTGCTCGACGGCGGTTTCGCCCCTGGCTCCGAGCCGTACTTCGTGATGGAATATGTCGACGGCGTGCCGATCGACCGCTGGTGCGACGAGCGCCGGCTGGGCCTGCGCGAACGGATCGCGCTGTTCCTGCAAGTGCTCGATGCGGTCGCCTTCGCGCACCGCAACCTGGTGGTGCATCGCGACCTCAAGCCCTCGAACATCCTGGTGGACACGGGCGGCCGGACCAAGCTGCTCGATTTCGGCATCGCCAAGGAACTCGAGGACAGCGCCGCCACCGCCACGCACGACCGCGCCCTGACGCTCGAATATGCCAGTCCCGAGCAGTTGCACGCCGCGCCGATCACCACCGCCACCGATGTCTGGCAGCTCGGCGTAGTGCTGCACCGGCTGCTAAGCGGAGCGCACCCGTTCGGCCTCAGCTCCAGCACTCCGCTGCCGAAACAGGTGCAGTTGCTGGAACGCGATCCCGAGCCGCTGACCCGCGCGGCGGCGCAAGCGAGCGAGGAACAGGCCGCGTTGCGCGGCGGATTGTTGCCGGCCGAACTGGCGAAGGCGCTGCATGGCGCGCTGTCGAACATCGTGCTTGGCTGCCTCGGCCGCGAACCGGCGCACGCTTATCCTTCGGCGGAAGCAGTGGCCGACGACTTGCAGCGCTGGCTGGATGACCGCCCACTGCGCATCGCCCCGCCCGGCCGCGCGCTGCGCGCCCGCCTGTGGCTGCGGCGCAACCGATTGCCGGCCGCCGCCGCCGCCGTTGCGCTGCTGGCGATCGTGGGCGGCTCGGGCGTGGCGCTGTGGCAGGCGTACGAGGCGCGGCAGCAGGCGCGCATCGCAGAGCGCGAGAGCGCCACCTCGCGCGAGGCGCTGGCGTTCCTCACCGACACGCTGGCCGCCGCTGCGCCGGAGAACGCGCTGAGCACCGAAGTCAGCGTGCGCCAGTTGCTCGACAAGGCGCGCGAACAGCTCGACGGGCGCGAGCAGATCGATCCGCTGGTGCGGCAGGCGGTGCAGCGCCTGCTCGGCCGGCTGTATCATTCGCTGGGCGAAACGAAGATCGCCGTGGAGCTGCTCGAAGCCGGCCTGCGCGGGCTGGAGCCGCAAAGCAGTGACGAGGCGCTGGCGCTGGCCGAGGACATCAGCACTTATTCCTTCACCCTCGGCTCGCTGGATCGCGGCAAGGAAAGCCTCGCGGCGGCCGAGCGCGCGGCGGCGCTGCGCCGACGCTTCGCCGACGGCGACCCGCTACAGGAGTTCAAGGCGCTCGAGGAGCTGGGCTACGCCTATCATCGGACGCAGGACTACGACACCGCCGAGAAGCAATGGCTGCGAGCGGTCGAGCTGGCGAGAACAATGCCCGATCCGCCGATGGACGGCGTGATGAGCGTGCTCAACGTGTACCAGATGCTGAGCAGCCAGTTGTCCCAGACCGGCGACTATCCGCGCGCGCTGCAACTGGCCGACGACGCGCTGGCGCTGGCCGACGCGCGCGGGCTGCCGGCGCAATCGCCGGGGCGCGCCGTGCTGCTGGAGGCCAAGGCCGAAGCGCTCGCCTACAACGGCGATCCCGCCGCCGCCGAGCCGCTGATCCGCCAGGCTATCGCCATTCACGGCCAAACCACCGGCGCAACCGGAACGAACGCGGCCTCGACATACAACCTGCTGGGCACCGTACTGAACGATCTCGGCCGCTATCGCGAAGCGATCGAGGCGCTGGAGCACGGGCGGCAGTTGCGCCGCGAAGCGAACGGTGCGCCGGTGCAGATGGCGGTCACGCTCGGCAACATCGGCGCGACGTACGAGAGCGCCGGCGACTATGCCCGCGCGCTGGAGCTGTTCGAGGCCAGCCTCGCCGCGTTCGACGAGGCCGGAGTTGAGGCGGACGCGGTGCAGCGGCGCTACCTCGAGCGCAACTACGCGCGCGGCCTCGTCCTCGCCGGTCGCTTCGCCGAGGCCGACACGCGCCTGCGCCGCCTTCAACAAGCCGCGCGCCGTCTCGAAGGCGAGGATTCGGTCGAGTATGCGCTGCTGACGTGGAACCGCGTGGTGCTGGCCCGGCGCATGGGCGATGCCGCGAACGGCCAGCGTTTGCTCGAAGAAGCCAGGGCGCGCTGGGCGAAGGTGGTGCCGGAAACGCATCGCGTGTTCACCCAGATCCTGCGCTATGACGCCGCCTTCGCCCGGCAGCGCGGTGATCTCGCCGCGGCCGAGCGCGCCCAGCGCGAAGCAGTCCGGCAATTTCAAGCGGGCGCCGTGCCGGTCGATCTGGCGATCGCCCGCGCCGAGCTGGCCGCGATCCGCTTCGATCGCGGCGACCGGGCCGAGGCGCGCCGGCTGCTCGGCCAGGCGCTGCCGATCATGCGCGACTCGCTGCTGCCGCAGGAAGTCAACCGCGCCGAGGCGGAGGCGCTGGCGCGCAAGCTGGGAGCGTGACCTCCCGCTCATCACGTTCCAATCGCAAGCCCCGGCGGCCAGCGGCGTGGAAATGCGGAAAGAGAGCTGGAGCGGGTGAAGGGAATCGAACCCTCGTCGTAAGCTTGGAAGGCTTCTGCTCTACCATTGAGCTACACCCGCCCGCGGCGGCGCGAATGCCATTGGCGAGCGGGTCGCGTCAAGCCGCGTCGTCGGCCTCCGGCGAGACATCCTGTTCGGCGTCGGCCTCGGGTTCGGCCGATGGCGGCGCGATCGAGATTTCGACGCGGCGGTTGCGCGCGCGGCCGGCTTCATTGGGCGAACCGTCCGGTTTCGCGTTGGGTTCGGCCGGGTTCTGCTCGCCGAGCGGGACGATCGAGATCCTTGTCTCGTCCACGCCTTGCTCCGCCAGCCAAGCGGCAACGGCTTCGGCGCGGCGTTCGGACACGCGCAGATTGGTTTCGTCCGAGCCAGCGGAATCGCTGTGCCCGCGCAGGACTATCGGCCATCCTGCGGCGAGTTGCGGCGACTCGAGCGCCTTGCCGAGGTCTTCCACCGCCGCGGCATCGAGCGCGTATCCGCCTTCGGGGAAACCGATCACGGCGTCATAGGGCGGCGGCGGAGCCGGTTCGGCCGGCGCGGGCGCGACTTCCGGCCGGAATATCGACACCGGAGGCTGCTCGACTTCCGGGGGCTGGGCCGCCTCCTCGGGCGTGGGAGACGGCTGCCCATCGCGTCCGCTATCGCCGCATGCCGCCACCATCAGCGCCCCGGCGAAGGCGGGCGCGGCGATCATGGCCCGGCCCCTGTTCATGTCTCGACCTTCACATTCGCTCTCCCCTTGTTTCGTCCCGCCCCCTTGGCCTTTGCCTGCTTTCGCGCGGCAGCCTTTTCCGGAGACTTCTCACGCGGCGGGGAGAACGAGACGATCGTGTCGCCCGCCTGCGGTTCCGGCGCGGCGGCGTGGGTGAAGAACCGCATCCGCCCGTTCGCGCGCAGCAGCAACAGCATGTCGGCCGCTTCGGGCAGGACGCCCTTTGCATCTTCGAGGTCGAACTGATCCGAAAGCCGCGTTCGGCGAAACACCCACCCGTCAGCCTGTCGCTGGTGAATGTCCTCCGCACCGAGCCCGCTGGTGAACAGCGCCCGCCCTTTCAGCGAGGCGGGCAGCTTGCGACGATCCTCGTCGCTTTCGGCCTCGCCGAGCTGGTAGACTGAATCGGTGCCGATCTCGGGCGCGAATTCCGCGCAGACGAGCGTGTTGTAAGCCTCGTTATCGGTCGCGGCGACGAGCACCTGGAATGGCGACAGGTCGAGATTATACTCGGCCGCTTCGTTGAGAATCTCTCCATGGTAGACCGGAAGCCCGGCCGCGCGCGCCGGCTTCAGTCGATCCCAGTTCGAATCGACCACCAGGACCGGCGTCTTGAGTTCATGCATTTGCCGGGCGAGAGCGACCGTCCAGGGATTGGCGCCGACAATCAGCAGGCCGGGGCGGCTTTCGCCTTTCACGCCCAGGTGCCGGGCGGCGAAGTTGATCGTGAAGCCGTGCGCGACGATCGTCGCCACGACCACGGCGAAACTCAGGCCGATCAGCAGCGTCCCGTCGCCGTAGCCGAGCTCTTCGAGACGCAGCGCGAACAGGCCCGAGACCGCGACCATGACGATGCCGCGCGGCGCGATCCAGGCGAGAAACAGCCGTTCCTTCCACGGAATGCTGGTGAACAGCAGGCTGCCAAGGACCGTGGCCGGACGAACGAGAAACAGCAGCGCGAGCAGGAACACCCCGAAGCGCCATTCGAACTTCCGCAGCTCCGACAGCTCGAGCGATCCGGCAAGAACGACGAAGATGCCGGAAACGAGCAGAATCGCGATACTGTGCTTGAACGGATGAATGCTGCGCAGGCTGGCGACATGCATGTTGGCCAGCGCGATGCCCATGACCGTGACCGCCATCAGGCCCGCTTCGTGCGCGATCATGTTGCAGCCGACGAAGACGCCGATCACCGCGACGAGGAGGATCGGGGCCTTGAGGAATTCCGGCGCCAGGCCGCGCGGGAAACTCCAGGCGACGATGCGGGCGGCTCCGTAGCCGATGAACCCCGCAATCAGGCCGGCGACGAGGATCCGCGGCACGGCCTCGATCGGTGTCGCGCCGTCGGCCGAAAGGCGGAAATACTCGTAGGCGATGACCGCGCAGAGCGCGCCGATCGGATCGTTGACGATCGCTTCCCAGCGCAGGATCGCCGATGGGCGCGGGCTGATGCTGGACTGGCGAAGCAGCGGCAGGACCACGGTCGGCCCGGTGACCACCAGGATTCCGGCGAACAATACCGCCACCGGCCAGACCAGCCCGGCGATATAGTAGCAGGCCAGCGCACCGAACAGCCATCCGAGCGGGACGCCCAGGAAGACCAGCCGCCGCACCCCTTCGCCGTATTTCCTGAACTCGCGAAAATCGAGGCCGAGCCCGCCTTCGAACAGGATCAGCGCGACGCCGATCGACACCGCCGGTCCGAGGAATTCTCCGAAAGTCTCGCGCGGATCGAACAGGCCGAACACCGGTCCGGCGAAGCAGCCCGCCGCCAGCATCAGGACGATCGCCGGCCACCCGGTCCGCCAGGCAAGCCATTGCGCGCCGATGCCAAGCACGCCGACCAGCGCGATAACCAGCGCCTGCTGTTCCATCAGCCGCAATCAGCCGGGTGCATCGGCTCCTCCCGTTGCATCGACAATGCACGGCGCACCGATTCTATCCGGCAGGAATGCCCCTGCCGCGCGCATCGAAGGATATGCGCGGCAGCGCGCGATCAGTCCTCGCGACCGGGCTTCACTGCGGACCACACCTGCTTCTTGGCGAACCAGGCGAGCACCGTGGCGAAGAGCAGGAAGCCGAGCACTGCCCAGCCGGTCTGCCGGCGCTTCACCAGGGTCGGTTCGGCGGTCCAGGTCAGGAACGCGGCCACGTCCTTCGACATCTGGTCGACCGTCGCCTCGGCGCCGTCGGCGTATGTCACCTGCCCGTCGGCGACGAGCGGCGGCGCCATCGCCAGGTTGAGGTTGGCGAAGTAGGGGTTGTAGTAGAGGCCCGTGCCCGTCTTGGCGTCGGGGAACTCTTCCAGCAGCGCGGCCGGCTGCGCCTGATAGCCGGTAAGCAGCGAATAGACGTAGGCCGCGCCATCGTGCCGCGCCTTGGTGATGAGCGACAGGTCCGGCGGGATCGCGTTGTTGTTCGCGGCCCGCGCAGCGATGTCGTTGGGGAACGGGCTGGGGAAATAATCGGTCGGCGTGCCGGGCCGGGTGTTGGTCTCGCCCGTGTTGGGATCAAGCCCCGGCACCGTCCAGCTCGCCGCTTCGGCCTTCACTTCGGCCTCCGAATAGCCGAGCTGCGCCAGATCGCGCATCGCCACGAGGCCAAGACCGTGGCAGGCGGCGCAGACTTCCTTGTATACCTGATACCCGCGCTGGAGCTGCTGTACGTCCCACTTGCCGAACGGGCCGTCGCTGGCGAGGTGCAGCGCCTTCGGATGCTCGTGGAATTCGTGCTCCGCAGTCGCTTCGACAAAATAGCCCTGGCCGATAACCGTGCTCACGCCCGGCAGGAACGACCACAACAGCACGCACCCTGCAAAGAACAGGCCGACCAGAATTCCGATAAGACGGATCATTGCTCTCTATTCCCTCGAACCGCGCTCAGGTGGCTGGTCCAGAAACTACGGATTGGGTGTTTTCGCCCGGCGCCGCCTTCTTGTCCGAACCGAGCACCGCTTCGGTGATCGAGAACGGCAGCGGCTCGGGCCGCTCGACCATCGAGACGATCGGCAGGATGACCAGGAAGTGCAGGAAGTAGTAGGCCGTGGCGATCTGGCTGATCATCACATACGGCTCTTCGGCCGGCGCGCCGCCGCAGTAGAACAGCACCGCCATATCGACCAGCAAGACCCAGAAGAACTTGCGGAACAACGGCCGGAAATGCCCCGAGCGGACCGGCGACTTGTCGAGCCAGGGCAGGAAGAACCATACCAGGATCGAGGCGAACATCGCCAGTACGCCGAGCAGCTTGGCCGGCATGATCACGAAGCCGACGAAGGGGATCGTAAGGTCGCCGGTGAAGGCGCGCAGGATCGCGTAGAACGGGTAGAAATACCATTCGGGCACGATGTGCGCCGGCGTCGCCAGCGGGTTGGCCGGGATATAGTTGTCGGGATGGCCCAGCATGTTCGGCAGGAAGAACACGAACAGGCAATAGGCGATCAGGAACACGCCCAGCCCGAAGCCGTCTTTCGCCGTGTAGTACGGGTGGAACGGCACCGTGTCGCTCTCGCTCTTCACCTCGACACCGGTCGGGTTCGACGATCCGGGGATATGCAGCGCCCAGATGTGCAGGATCACCACGCCGACGATGACGAACGGCAGCAGGTAGTGCAGGCTGAAGAACCGGTTGAGCGCGGCGTTGTCGGGCGCGTAACCGCCGAGCAGCCAGATCTGCAACGGCTCGCCCACCAGGGGGATCGCGCCGAACAGGCCGGTAATGACCTTGGCCCCCCAGAAGCTCATCTGCCCCCACGGCAGCACATAGCCCATGAACGCCGTGGCCATGGTCAACAGGAAGATGACCACGCCGAGCAGCCAGACCATCTCGCGCGGGGCTTTGTACGACCCGTAGAAGAAGCCGCGGAAGATGTGCAGGTAGAGCACCATGAAGAAGAAGCTGGCGCCGTTGGCGTGCCCGTAACGCAGCATCCAGCCCCAGTTCACGTCGCGCATGATGTGCTCGACCGAATTGAACGCGACGCCCGCATTGGCGGCGTAATGCATCGCCAGGATGATCCCGGTGACGATCTGGAGCACGAGGCAAAAGCCTGCGAGAACGCCGAAATTCCACCAGTAGTTCAGGTTGCGCGGCACCGGATAGCCGGCACCGATGGCGTTGTAGACGAAACGCGGCAAAGGCAGCTTTTCGTCTAGGTAGCGCATCAGCGGCGCTTTGGGTTCGTACTGGCGGGCCCAGGGGAAGCTCATCAGGCGGACTCCTGCCCGATCACGATGGTGGTGTCGGAAGTGAAGGCATACGCGGGCACTTCGAGGTTCGAAGGCGCGGGGCCTTTGCGGATGCGGCCGGCGGTATCGTAGTGGGAGCCGTGACAGGGGCAGAAATAGCCGCCGAACTCGCCCTTGTTCTCACCCTCGGCGGCGCCCAGCGGCACGCAGCCGAGGTGGGTGCACACGCCCATGGTGATGAGCCAGTTGGTCTTGCCTTCCTTGGTCCGTTCCTCAAGCGTCTGCGGATCGCGCAGGCCGGATACGGCCACGTCGTCCGCCGCCTGGATTTCCGCCGGCGTCAGGTTGCGCACGAACACCGGCTGCTTGCGGAACACCGCCTTGACCGCCTGCCCCGGCTCGATGGCCGAAATGTCCAGCTCGGTGGTGGATTCGGCCAGAACGTCCTTCGACGGGGCCATCTGGCTGATCAGCGGGACGAGCGTGGCCGCGCCGCCGATGCCGGCCGCGGAGACCGCGGCGATGTTGATGAAGTCGCGACGGCGCACGCCTTCTCCGTCGGACAGCGCTGCGGGTTCCGCGGTGCCTGTGGTGGTTGCCATTACCTTGCCTTGCCTGCCGATTCCGCTGGCATGACGCCACAAGCGAAATCGAAGAATTTCGACCGGTCGCGCGCCGAACCGAGGCCCCCGGGGCGGCGACTTGGGGCGGCTGATAGACGAGCGGACCGGCCATGCCAACAGGCATTTTGGCCGCCGCGTGACAGCCTTATCCCGACAGGCCGATCAGCGAGAATTGCCGCCCATAGGTCGCTTCGCCGCGATGGGTCGCCCGGCGATAGGAATAGAAGCGCGCTTCGTCGGGATAAGTGTCGAGGCCGAGCGGCTCGACCGAAGCGACCCCCGCCTCGCACAGCCTGGAGGCCGCGTAGCCTTCGAGATCGAACTGCCAGCGGCCCTGCCGGCCTGGGGCGAAGAAGCGCTCGTCCGCAGAGGCGAAGTTGTCCCGGAAGCGCGCGTCGACCTCGTAGCTGGCCTGTCCGATCGCCGGGCCGATGGCGGCGGCGATGCGATCCCGCCGCGCGCCGAGCGCTTCCATCGCCGCGACCACGGCTTCCAGCACGCCGCCGTGCGCCCCGCGCCAGCCGGCATGCGCCGCGCCGACCACGCCGGCCTCGCGGTCGGCGAGCAGAACCGGCGCGCAATCGGCGGTGACCACGCCCAGCAGCAGGCCGGGCCGGGCCGTGACCAGGGCATCGGCGCGCGGGCGTTCGGTAATCGGCCACGGCTCATGCGCGACCACCGCATCCGCCGAATGGACCTGATAGACAGTCGCCAGCGCCGCGCCGGGCAGGACCGCTTCCACCGCGCGGCGACGATTCTCCGCCACCGCGCAGCCGTCGTCTTGCGCCCCGTGACCGACGTTGAGCCCGGCGACGACGCCGCGCGACACGCCGCCGCGCCGGCCAAGGAAACCGTGCGGGATTCCGGCCAGCCCCCCGGCGCGGATGACCTTGACGTTATCCGTCAAGGCTGCGGGCGACCTGTTCGGCGGTGTCGCGGCTGAGCTTCGGGGCGGCGGCGATGCGCTCCAGCTCGGCGCGCATCAGCGCCGCGCGCACCGGCTCGGTCCGCCGCCAGCGGCCGAGCGGCGGAACGAAGCGCGCCGCCGTCTGCGGGTTGATGGGGTCGAGCGCGAGGATCAGGTCGGCGACCAGCCGATAGCCTTTGCCGTTGGCGGCGTGGAAGCCCTGCGGCGCGCCGGTGAAGGCCATGTAGAGCGACCGGACGCGGTTAGGGTTCTTCAGCGTGAAGTCCGGATGCGTCGCCAGCGCCTTCACATGCTCCAGCACCTGGGGATGCAGCGATTGCGCCTGGATCGCGAACCACTTGTCGATCACCAGATCGTTGCCGCGATAGCGGCTGTGGAAATCGAGCAGCTTGTGCGTCCGTTCGGGCCCTTGCAGCCCGGCCAGCACCATCAGCGCGCCCTGCCGGTCGGTCATGTTGCCGGCCGTGTCGTATTGCGCGGCCGCCATGCGCTCTGCCCGCTCTGGCGCCCCGGCGGCGAGATAGACCAGCGCCTGCGTCTTGACCTTGCGCGCGCCGCGCGCGGCGGGATCGAGGCCGTAGGGAACTTCGGACGCGCGTTCGTGCAGCGCCACGAGTTCGCTTTCCAGCTCCCGCCCGAGCCAGCCCTTGAGCCCCTCGCGCTCGGCGAAGATCGCCGCCGGATCCGCCACCGCCATCTGCTCTGCAAGGTAGGCCTGCCCTGGGAGGATCAGCAGTTCCCCGCGCATCAGGTCGTCGAGCGACTCATCGGCGAGGACCGCTGCGAACGCCGCGCGAATCGCCTCGCGCCCGGCGGCGCGCGCGCCGTCGTCGAGCGTTCCGGCCGCCCCGTCGCGCAAATGCGCGACGACCAGTTCCTGCATCGCTTCCTGGCGCGCGAAAGGATCGTCGTCATGCGCGGCGAGGAACACCCTGTCGTCCGTCGTCGTGTCGCTGTCGATCGCCACCGGGGCGGAGAAGCCCCGGTTGATCGACAGCACCGGCCGCGCGGCGAAGCCGGGATAGCCGACGCTCGCTTCGGCCTGTTCGAGCACCACCAGCTTTTCCCCATCGTGCCGCCGCGTCTCGCGGTCGAACAGCGCCAGGCGCAGGGGAACGGGCATCGGCTGCTTGTCCGGCTGCCCCGGCGTCGCCGGAACCTGCTGCTTCAGGTGCAGCGTGGCGGTGTCGCCGTCATGCTCCAGCCGCACGGTTACTTTCGGCGTCCCGGCCTGCGAATACCACAGGCGGAACCGCGACAGGTCCAGCCCCGCGCCGTCCTCTATCGCCGCGACGAAATCCTCGCAGGTCGCGGCATGCCCGTCGTGCCGGTCGAAGTAGAGATCGCATCCGGCGCGGAAGCGCTCCTCCCCAGCCATGGTGCGCATCATGCGGATGACTTCCGCGCCCTTGTTGTAGACGGTGGCGGTATAGAAGTTGGAAATCTCGCGGTAGCTGTCGGGCCGGATCGGGTGCGCCAGCGGGCCCGAATCCTCCGGGAACTGCACCCCCCGCAGCACGCGCACGTCCTCTATCCGCTTGACCGGCGCGCTGCCCATATCCTGACTGAACAACTGGTCGCGCAGCACGGTGAAGCCTTCCTTGAGGCTGAGCTGGAACCAGTCGCGGCAGGTGACGCGGTTGCCCGACCAGTTGTGGAAGTATTCGTGCGCGATCACGCCCTCGATCGCGTCGTAGTCGCCGTCGGTGGCGGTTTCGGGATCGGCCAGCACATACTTCGTGTTGAAGATGTTGAGCCCCTTGTTCTCCATCGCCCCCATGTTGAAGTCGCTGACCGCGACGATGTTGAAGGTGTCGAGGTCGTATTCGCGGCCGAAGGTCTCCTCGTCCCACTTCATCGAGCGCTTGAGCGAATCCATCGCGTGGCGCGTGCGGTCGAGATCGCCTTCGCGGACCCAGATGGCGAGATCGACCTTGCGGCCGCTCATGGTGACGAAGCTGTCGCGGTTGGCGACGAGATCGCCGGCGACGAGCGCGAACAGGTAGCTCGGCTTGGGCCACGGGTCGCGCCATTCGGCCCAGTGCGTGCCGTCGCCGTTATCCCCGCTCGCTTCGAGATTGCCGTTGCACAGCAGCACGGGAAACGCGTCTTTCGACCCCTTCATCCGCACGCGGTAAGTGGACAGCACGTCGGGCCGGTCGGGGAAAAAGGTGGTGCGGCGAAACCCTTCCGCCTCGCACTGCGTGCAGAGCATCCCGTTCGAGGCATAGAGGCCCATGAGCTGGGTGTTGGCCGAGGGGTCGATCTCGGTCACAATCTCGATCCTGTGGCTGTCGCCCGCGAGAGGGAGCATCAGGTCGCCGCCGTCCATGCTCCAGCTGTTCACCGCCTGCCCGTCGATCCTGACTTCGAGCGGGACGAGCCCGTCGCCATCGAGGCGGATGGACTCGCTTGCCGCCGCCCTGGCGTTGCGCTGCACGGTCAGTTCGGCCTGGACGCGGGTCCGGCCGATGCCGAGATCGAACGTCAGCGACACCTCGGGCACCAGCCAGGGAAACGGCGCGTAGTCCTCGCGCCGGATCACGGTCGGCGCCCTGGGTTCGGGCGAAGCGTCGGCCATTTCGGGGTTGCCGTCGGGGGTCGAAGGGGTGCGGGCTATGTCCATGATCCGGCTCTTAGGTGCTTTCGCTGCGGCTTCCAACGCGTAGAACGCGCGCGTGGCGCATCTGTTCATCTTCGGACTCGGCTATTCGGCGAAGCGCATCCGCGCGGCGGCGGAAGCGCGCGGATGGCTGGTGACGGCGACCGGCAGCGCGGGTGAGATCGCGTTCGACGACGAGCCGGCGGTGAAGGCTGCGCTCGCCGCCGCCGACCATGTGCTTTCGTCCGTCCCGCCGGGCGAAGATGGCGATCCCGTGCTGGACCGCTACGGCGATGCGTTGGGCCGGGGCTGGCTCGGTTACCTGTCCTCGACCGGCGTCTATGGCGACACGGGCGGCGCATGGGTGGACGAGCGCGCACCCATCGGCGGCGGGCGGCGCACGGCGCGCGCCGAAGCCGATTCGCAATGGCTCGAACGCGGCGCGCGGGTGTTTCGCCTGCCGGGCATCTACGGCCCCGGCCGCAGCGCGCTGGACCGGGTGCGCGAAGGCCGGGCGCATCGGATCGCCCTGCCGGGGCAAGTGTTCAGCCGCATCCACGTGGACGACATCGCCGGCGGCGTGCTGGCCGCGATCGACGGCCCGCCGGGCGCCTACAACCTCGCCGACGACCTGCCGGCGAGCCAGAACGCGGTGATCGAGGAAGCCTGCCGGTTGCTGGGCGTGGCACCACCAGCGCTGCAATCGCTGGACGAGGCAGGACTTTCGCCGCAGGCGCGGGCGTTCTGGGCGGAAAACCGCCGGGTGGCGAACGGCAAGGCCAAGCGCGTGCTCGGCTGGCGGCCGCGTTATCCCGATTTCCGCGCCGGGCTCAGGGCTTGCCTGCCAGCGGCGCGTGCCGTCCCCTGAGCGCGACGACCATGCCGGCGAGCGCGAGGACGGACCCCGCCATGGCGAGCGCAGACCAGCGATAGCCTTCGAACAGGGTCGACAGCCCCATCGCCACCACCGGCACCAGCACGCCGTTATACGCCGCTCGCCCCGGCCCGAGATCGCGGATCAGGCGGAAATAGAGCGGGAAGGTGACCACCGAGCCGAGGATCGCCAGATAGGCAACGCCGCCCCAGTAGCGCGCGCCGCCCGGAAACACCGGCGGGCCGGCCAGCGCCCAGGCTATCGCTCCATCCATCAGCATGCCCCACAGCATCGCCCAGGCGAGCAGGGCGACCAGCGAATCGCGGCGGGCCGCTTCGGTCGCCTGCAACACGTTGGCGACCGAAGCCGACAGCAGGCCGACCGCCGTCAGCGCAACGCCGAAGCCGACCATGCCGGCAGGAGGCGCTTCCCGCGCTTCATGGACGAGCAGCAGCGCTATTCCGACAAGGCCGATCATTGACCCGATCAGGAAGCGCGTGGTGATGGGCTGCCCGAGAAACACGCGCGCAAGCACCGCGTTGGGGAGCATCAACAGGCCATAGAGCACGGCCACGATCCCCGAAGTCAGGTGCACTTCCGCCTCGTAGACCAGCATGTAGTTGAAGCAGAACTGGCTGAACCCGATCCCCAGCGCCAGCATGTGGCCGCTGCGCGAAAGACCGACGCCGCGCCCGCCCAGGGCGGCGAGCACGAACATGCCCGCGCCGGCGATGGCGAAGCGGTATGTCACCGACCACACCGGCGGGGCGGCGGCGAGCTGATCCTTGATGACGTACCAGGTCGAACCCCAGATCAGCGCCACCAGCAGGAACGGCAACGCCACTCCCGGCCGAAGCAGCAGGTGTCGCTCCCCCGGATCGTCGGGCGTCTCGCTCACAAGCCTCCGATCGCTCCGGCCAGCGCCAGCGCATGCTCTTCGCGCGTATCCCACGCCGTGACGAAGCGCGCCGCCTCCGCGCCCCAGTCGTAGAACGCGAACCCGCGCGCCCGCAGCGCCTCGCGCTCGGCGGCGGTGCAACGCGCGAACACCTCGTTGGCTTCCACCGGATGCAGCAGCCGCCCGCCCGCCGCGCGGCCGATCTCCAGCGCCGCCGCGTTCGCATGGGCGGCGTTGTGCAGCCACAGGTCGCCTTCGAGCATCGCCAGCAGCTGCGCGGCGAGAAAGCGCCCCTTCGATTGCAGGTGCCCGGCGCGCTTGCGGCGATAGCGCGCGACATCGGCCAGCGCGGGATCGAAGAACACGATGGCTTCCGCGCTCATCGCCCCGTTCTTGACGCAGCCGAAGCTCAGCGCGGCGGCGGGTCCGGCGGCTTCGGCGGGCGGGACGTTGAGGAAAGCCACGGCATTGGCGAAGCGCGCCCCGTCGACATGCAGCGGGAGCCCGCGCGACGCCATCACCGCGTCGAGCGCGGTCAGCTCATGCGGGCGATAGCAGCAGCCGTATTCGCTCGCCTGCGTGATCGAGACCGCGTGCGGCTGGACCTGATGCACATCGTCGCGAATCGGATCGAGCGCGGCGCGCAGGCTCTCGGGGGTCAATCTGGCGTCCGGGCCCTCCGCAAGGATCAGCTTCGCGCCGTGGAGATAGAACCCCGGCGCGCCGCCCTCGTCCATCTCGATATGCGCCTCGCGGTGGCAGACGACCCCGCCGTGCGGCGGAACCATCGTCGCCAGCGCAAGACAGTTGGCGGCAGTCCCGGTGGCCGCCCACAGCACCGCGACTTCCTGCCCGAACGTCATCGCGAAGGCATCGTCGAGCGTGCGGCTCAGGCGGTCGGTATCGTAAGGCGTATCGGCCGCATCCGCGGCGCGCAGCGCGTCCCACACCTTCGGATGGACCGACGCCGCGTTGTCGGACAGGAATTGCATGGGAACGCCATGGCTTCACGCCGGGTTCGGTGCAAGAAGGAGGCTTGAGCACATGCCCGATCCAATCACGATAACACGCACCGACGAAACCAGCCACGGCGCCTATCGCGCCGCCCTGCCGGGCGTGGACCGGCCCGCCGAGCTGACCTGGCGCGCGATGGGACCGCTGCGAATCGCCGAGCACACTTTCGTCCCGCCGGAGATGCGCGGGCGCGGCGTGGCGCTGCAACTGGTAGAGGCGCTGGTGGCCGACGCGCGGGAACAGGGCTTCACCATCGTGCCGCAATGTTCGTACGTCGATGCGCAGTTCAGGCGTCATCCCGAATGGGCGGACCTGCTCGCCGCCGGAAACGACTGACCCTACGATTCGCGCACAGCGCTCCGGCGCTCAGCCGGGCAGGCGCGAGAAATCGACCGCGCCGATGCTGTCCAGCACGGCCGAGCGGATCGCGCGCGCGCCTTCGATCGGCACCCCGTGCATTTCCAGCGTCCCGCCGGCGAGGCCGAACCTGACGTCGGCATAGCCCCGGCGACGCGCGATCGGCCCCTGGGCGATCTCGACCGACTGGATCCTGATCCGCGAGGCGATGTCGAGCCGCGGCGCAAGCCAGCCTTCGCGCACGTAGAGCTGGCGCGCGTCGACGGCGTGGCGGCGATGGCGCCAGAGAAACCACTCGCGCAAGGCCAGCAGGCCGCCGAGCGCCGCGAACCCGGCCGGGGCGAGAACGGGCCAGGCGGGCGGCGGGCCTTCGGTCTGCGATGCGAACGCCGCGCCCACCACCGCCGCGACCACCGCAAGCACGGCCGGAAGCAGGGCCGCCAGGATCATGTTGCCGGTCCGCTGCCGCGGGCTAGCCCGATGCCATCGAACGCCATCGTCAGGGAGCGAGAAGCCGGTCGCCGCGACGACCGGCGCGATCTCCTCCATGGTCGCAAAGGGCGCGACCACGTGGCTTTCCGACTTCGCATCCTGCGCCAAGCTGACGATGCCGAGGCCATGCCAGCCAAAGCGGCGGCGGACGATCCCGGTCGTCACCATGAGCGCCTGGACGCGGTGCATGGGCATGACCACGTCGGTGCGCGTCAGCAGGCCCCGGCGGCGGCGCAGGCCCTTGGGCGTTTCCTCGAGCAGGAAGCCGTAGTCGCGCAGCACCGTGCGCGCGATCCCGGTGCCGAGGCCCAGCAGCGCCAGAGTCGCCAACGCCAACGCCACGCCGAGCGCCTGCGCGACCACGCCGAGCGCCGCGAGATCGTGTCCCGGCCCCGCCAGCAGGCGGCCCCAGGTATCGAAGTCCCAGATGTCGAGCGGCAACAGGAAGTCGAGCTGCTGCGCCACGCCGCCGAGCACGGCGAAGATGACCAGCGAGAACTCGAACACCCCGAATGTCAGCAGGCGGCGCAAGTCCATCGCGAACAGCGTCCGGGCGGGTTCCGCGTCCGGCGGAGCAGTCTCGCCCGCGATTGCCGGCGCGCCGGTCTGAAGGGTCCGCACCGTTTCGCGCAAGGCCGCGCCTTCGGCCGCGCCGACATAGGCGATCTTGAGCTCGTCCTTGCCGCCCGCCCCGGTCTCGAACCTGACCTCGACCATCCCGAACAGGCGCGGGACGAATTTCTGCTCCAGGCTGACGTCCTGGATCCTTTCGTAGGGAACCGAGCGCGCCGTGCGGCTCAGCAGCCCGTGCTCTACGCGAATATCGCTGTCTCCGATCCGGTAGCGGAACTGGCGCCAGGCGATCCAGGTGAACAGCGCGCTGATCAGGACCATCGCCAGGATAGCCGGGACGATGAACGCGCCGCCGCCATCCCACCCCTGCGCGCCGAACAGCATCGCGAGGGCCGGGACGATCATTTTCCCCAGCCCGGTGATGGCGCGCACGATAAAGCTGACAGGGCTGGTCCGCCGCCATTCCGCCGCCGCCGTCACGGCCATGTCCTCGCTCACATCGTCTCGCGCTTCACGTGCGCGCGGATTTCCTCGCGCATCGCCGTCGCATCGCCATGGGCGAGCCCAGGCAGCGAGACCGAGGCGTTGTGGTTCCCGGCGGTATGCAGCACCAGCGTGGCGAGGCCGTAGACGCGTTCGACAGGGCCCTGGTGGACATCGATATGCTGGACACGGCCGAACGGCACCACCGTATCGGAGCGGAAGATCAGGCCGCGAACCACGCGCAGCCGGTCCGCGCCCATCGCATAGCCGCGCGCATGATAGCGGCGCAGCGGCGCGCGCACGATCAGCCACACGGCGAGCAGGAGCACCGGAACCAGGAACACGCCGCGCGGCAGCAGGCCGGCGCTCTCCAGCGCCAGCGCGCCGATCACGAACGGCAGCGCGGCGATCACGGTGGCGAGGCGCACCACCTTGACGTAGTTCGGATGCAGCGGAGTAAGCTCGCCTTCGTCCATGGTGCCATACATGAACAATACACCCGAGATTGGCAAGCGGGCATATGGTGCTGCTGGGGAGGATTGAACTCCCGACCTCACCCTTACCAAGGGTGCGCTCTACCACTGAGCTACAGCAGCGCCGGAGAGGCGCGCGCCATTGGCTATCGGGGTGCTCTTGTCAAGCGCGCGTCGGCGCGGCAGGCATTCCTGAATGAGCGACGACGATCCGAAGCCGACACGCGAGGAGCGGCTGGCGCAGCGGCTGCGCGAGAACCTGCGGCGGCGCAAGGCCCAGAGCCGCCAGCTCGACGCGCGCGAGGCCGGCGGCGCGGAGGACTCCCTTCCCAAACCGCCGGGCGGCCGCTAACGCGTGGCGCTCCCGCAATTCGCCCGCAATTCCCCAGCAATTCCGGAGCCGCTTCCTTGCCCACGCTTGTCCTCGTCCGCCACGGCCAGAGCCGGTGGAACCTAGAAAACCGCTTCACCGGCTGGTGGGATGTCGACCTCACCGAACAGGGCGTGGCCGAAGCGAAGGCGGCCGGCGACCTGCTGGCGGCCAAGGACCTGCTGCCGACCCGCGCCTTCACCTCGCTTCAGACCCGCGCGATCAGGACGCTGCACCTGGCGCTCGAAGCCTGCGGGCGGCTGTGGATCCCGGAGACCAAGGACTGGCGGCTCAACGAACGGCACTACGGCGGGCTGACCGGGCTCAACAAGGCCGAGACGGCGGAGCTGCACGGCGAGGAGCAGGTTCGCCTGTGGCGCCGCAGCTTCGACATTCCGCCGCCGGAGATGGTCGCCGGCGGACCGTACGACCTTGCCGCCGATCCGCGCTACGCCGGCATCGCGGTGCCGGCGACCGAAAGCCTCAAGCTGACCATCGAGCGCGTGCTGCCCTACTGGAACGCGGCGATCCTGCCGGTGCTGGGCGAAGGGGAGACGGTGATCGTCTCCGCCCACGGCAATTCGCTGCGCGCGCTCGTCAAGCACCTGTCGGGCATTTCGGACGAGGACATCACGGGCCTCGAGATTCCCACCGGCGAGCCGATCGTCTACGAGTTCGACGAACAGATGCGCGCCGGAGAGCGGCACTACCTGAAGGATCGGTGAAATGGGGGCACTCGTCGCCATCGTGATGGGCAGCCAGTCCGACTGGCCGACGATGAAGCACGCCGCCGACGCGCTCGACCGGCTGGACGTGGCTTACGAGGCGCGGATCGTTTCCGCCCACCGCACGCCCGACCGGCTAAGCGCCTTCGCCAAGGGCGCTGCCGGCGAAGGCTTCAGGGTCGTGATCGCCGGCGCGGGCGGCGCGGCGCATCTGCCGGGCATGGTCGCGGCGATGACGCACTTGCCGGTGCTGGGCGTGCCGGTCGAATCGAAAGCGCTGAAGGGGAAGGACTCGCTCCTCTCCATCGTCCAGATGCCGGCCGGCGTTCCCGTGGGCACGCTGGCCATCGGCGAGGCGGGCGCGACCAACGCGGGGCTGCTGGCGGCGGCGATTCTGGCCACGACCGACGAGGCGCTGGCCGACCGGCTCAAGGCGTACCGCGCGGCGCAGACCGACGCCGTGGCCGAACGGCCGGCCTGACCCGCGCATGATCCCACCAGGCAGCACCATCGGCATTCTCGGCGGCGGCCAGCTCGGACGGATGCTGGCGATGGCGGCGGCGCGGCTCGGCTATCGCTGCCATGTCTACGCGCCGGAGAAGGACAGCGTGGCGGCGGACGTGAGCGCCGTCTTCACGTGCGCCGACTGGCGCGACAAGGCGGCGCTGGCGGCGTTCGGGCAAGACTGCGCCGTCGTGACCTACGAGTTCGAGAACGTGCCCGTCGCGCCGCTGGCGGCGATGGAAGGCAAGCTGGCGCCCGGTCCGCGCGCGCTGGAGGCGGCGCAGGACCGACTGCGCGAAAAGCGCATGGTCGAGGATCTGGGCGGCCGGCCGGCGGCCTATGCCGCGGTCGACACCGACAGCGAACTGGCGGGCGCGATCGAGCGGGTCGGCGCGCCGGGCATCCTCAAGACCCGGCGCGACGGTTACGACGGCAAGGGCCAGTGGCGCATCGCCTCCGCGCACGAGGCGGAAGGGCTGCGGGTTCCGAACCAGGGGCTGATCTACGAAGGGCTGGTGCGGTTCGAAGCCGAGTTCTCGGTCATCCTGGCGCGCGGGCGCGATGGCGAAGCGCGGTTCTGGGACAGCCCGCACAACCGGCATGAAAACGGCATCCTCGCGCGTTCGTCCCTTCCCGCCCCCGAGATCGTGCGCGAACAGACGCCCGCCGCGCGCGAACTGGCGCGGGCGGTGGCGGAGGCGCTGGGGCATGTCGGAGTGCTGACGCTGGAGTTCTTCGCCACCGAGGACGGGCCGGTGTTCAACGAGATGGCCCCGCGGGTGCACAATTCGGGCCACTGGACGATCGAAGGGGCGGTCACCAGCCAGTTCGAAAACCACATCCGCGCGATCTGCGGCCTGCCGCTGGGCGATACCGCGACCGTGGCCGGGCGGATCGAGATGACCAACCTGATCGGCCCCTGCGACGACCAGGCGGCGAGCGCGCTGGCGGACGGGTCGGCGCACCTGCACCTCTATGGCAAGGCGGAAGCGCGGGCGGGGCGCAAGATGGGGCATGTGACAGAGGTCGGGTGATGGAGGAGCGGGACATCTTCATCGTCATCGCGCGCGCGCGCGATGGCACAATCGCTGTAGATGGCGACGTGCCGTGGCAAATATCCAACGACCTCAAGAGGTTCAAACGCCTGACCATGGGCACGCCGATGGTCATGGGGCGCAAGACGTTCGAGGCGCTACCGGGCCTGCTGCCAGGCCGCCGGCACATCGTGCTGACGCGTCGCGCGGGCTGGAGCGCGCCCGGCGCGGAAGTGGCGCATTCGCTGGAAGAAGCGCTGGCGCTGGCGGGCGAAGGCCCGGTGTCGGTGATCGGCGGCGCGGAAATCGCCGAGCTGTTCATGCCGCTGGCCACCCGGCTGGAACTGACCGAAGTGGACGAAGACACCGCCGGCGACGTGTTCATGGACGCGCCCGGCCCCGAATGGCGCGAAGTCGCGCGCGAGGAATATCCGGCGCAAGGCGGCGATCCGGCCTATGCTTTCGTGACCTACGAGCGCCTCGCTTCCCGCTTGCGGGAGGGGCCGGGGGTGGGCGCGTGACGCGCCTTTCGCATCGCGATGCCATCCCCGAGGCCCTGCGCGGCGCGATCGTAGCGCTGGGAAACTTCGACGGCTTCCACCTCGGCCATCAGGCGGTGGTGCGCGAGGCGGTGGAATGGGCGCGGAGCGAAAGCCGGCCCGCGCTGGTGGCGACGTTCGATCCGCATCCGGTGCGCCATTTCGCGCCGCACGTGCCGTGGTTCCGCCTGACCAGCCTGGAGCAGCGCGAGGAACTGTTCGCCCAAGCCGGAGCCGACGCCATGCTGATGTTCGATTTCGGCGAGGAACTGGCGCGCACGAGCGCTGTGGATTTCGTCGGCAAGCTGCTCGCCGGGCATATCGGCGCGGCGGGCGTGGTGACCGGCGAGGATTTCACCTTCGGCCGCGACCGGCAGGGCGACGTGGCGCTGCTGGCGGGCGAAGGCGCGCGCCACGGCCTGGCGGCGCGCACGGTGGGCCCGGTGCTGGAAGGCGGGCTGCCGGTCTCCTCCAGCCGCATCCGCGACGCGCTGAAGGCCGGCGAATGCGAGGTGGCGGCACGGCTGATGACCCGCCCCTTCGCCATTCGCGGCACGGTGATCCACGGCGACAAGCGCGGCCGCGCGATCGGCTACCCCACCGCCAATATCGAGATGGGCAAGTACCTGCGCCCGCGCTTCGGCATCTACGCGGTGACGGGGAAGCTGGCGGACGGCACGATGCTGAAAGGCGCGGCCAACCTGGGCGTGCGGCCGAGCTTCGATCCGCCGAAGGAGCTGCTGGAGCCGTATTTCTTCGACTTTTCCGGCGACCTCTACGGGCAGGAAATCGAAGTGGCGCTGCACCATTTCCTGCGGCCGGAGGGCAAGTTCGACACGCTGGAGGCGCTGACCGCGCAAATGGCCGAGGACTGCGCGCGGGCGAAGGAGCTGCTGGCCTAGTGCGGTGGCTCAAGGGCGCGTTTCTCGTCCTCGCGCTCGCAGTGCTCGGGCTCACTTTCCTCAACGCGAGCTGGCTGGCGCCCGATCCTGTGGGCGCGCCAAAGCTGGTCGCCCATCGCGGCGTCTACCAGTTGTTCGACCAGCGGGGGGTCGATAACGACACCTGCACGGCGACGCGGATCGAGCAGCCGGTGCACGACTATCTCGAAAACACGATGCGTTCGATGCGGCAGGCGCGGCTGCTGACGGCACAGATGGTGGAAGTCGACATCGCGCCGACGGCCGACGGGCAAATCGCGGTATTTCACGACTGGACGCTCGATTGCCGGACCGACGGCAGCGGCAACGTGCGCGACCACACGATGGCACAGCTGAAGATGCTCGACATCGGTTACGGCTATACGGCTGACGGCGGGCGGACCTTCCCGTTTCGCGGCAAAGGCGTGGGCGCGATGCCGACGCTGGAGGAGGCGTTGGCCGCGCTGCCCAACAGCCCGATCATCTTCAACTTCAAGTCGAACGATGCGGACGAGGCCGACCTTCTCGCCCGGCTGCTGCGCGAAAGCGGGCGCGATGTCGAAGGGATCGACGACGCCTTTTACGGCGCCACTGCGCCGGTCGAGCGCATCCGGCGTCATTTCCCGGACAACTGGGCCTGGAGCAAGGCGGAGGCCGAAGCGTGCGGCAAGGACTACGTCATGTTCGGCTGGAGCGGCCACCTGCCCGAAAGCTGCCGTGGCAGGACGCTGATCGTACCGCTCAACTACCAGTGGGCGTTCTGGGGCTGGCCCAACCGGCTGATCGCACGGATGGAGGCGCACGGCGGGCATGTGCTGATGACCGGCCTCCATGGCGTGCCAGCCGCGCCCGGCGGGCTGTCGCTGCCGGAAGAGCTCGGGCGGGTTCCGGCAAGCTTCAACGGCTACCTGTGGGTGGAGGACATCTGGACCGTCGGCCCGGCGCTGCGGCCCAGCCGCGACCGGCGCACCAATGCGCAGATCGTCACCGCGCAGGAGGGGCTGGAACGGCGGCGGGCGCACTACGCACGATAGCGTGGGGTCGCTTGGCTGATCGGCGCTCACAGAGGCCCCCTCCGTCGGCGCTGCGCGCCGCCACCTCTCCCGCGAACGGCGGAGGATAGGAAATTGCAGGAAGGCCGCGCCCCCGCTAAGGCCCGCGCGCAATGAGCGAGCAGCGCGACTACCGAGACACCGTCTTCCTGCCGAAGACCGATTTTCCCATGAAGGCCGGCCTTCCGCAGAAGGAGCCGGGCATTCTGTCGCGCTGGGAGGCGGAAGGGCTCTACCGGCAGGTGCGCGAGAGCCGCGCGGGGCGCGAGAAGTTCGTGCTGCATGACGGGCCGCCCTATGCCAACGGCGACATGCATATCGGCCACGCGCTGAACCATGTGCTGAAGGACATGGTGGTCCGCACCCGGACGCTGCTGGGCAAGGACGCGCCCTATGTGCCCGGCTGGGATTGCCATGGTCTGCCCATCGAATGGAAGGTGGAGGAGCAGTACCGCAAGAAGAAGCTGGACAAGGACCAGGTCCCGCCGAAGGAATTCCGCGCCGAATGCCGCGCCTACGCCCAGCACTGGGTGGACGTGCAGCGCGAGCAGTTGAAGCGGCTGGGCGTCAACGGCGACTGGGACAATCCCTACCTGACGATGCAGTTCGACAGCGAAGCGACCATCGTGCGCGAGCTGCTGAAATTCGCCGAAAGCGGCCAGCTCTATCGCGGGGCCAAGCCGGTGATGTGGTCCCCGGTGGAGAAGACCGCGCTGGCGGAGGCGGAGGTCGAGTACGAGGATATTACCTCGACGCAGATTTACGTGGCATTCGAGATCATGTCCGCTCCCAATGATCCCGACCTCGTCGGCGCAAAAGCCCCAGTCTGGACGACGACCCCTTGGACGATCCCGGTCAACCAAGCGATCGCCTACAGTCCGGTCGAACCCTACGATCTGATTGAGGTCGCTGGGGAACGCTACCTCATAATGATGGCGCGACAGGCTGAGTTCTGTTCGATGTTATCGAAGGAACTCGGTGTCGATGTCGCAAAAGAGGGAAAGCTTCTCGGCGGCAAGGGGGCCACGCAACTGGAAGGCGCTACGGCCCGCCACCCCATCTACAACTACCTTCGTCATTCCCGCGAAAGCGGGAACCCAGTTGCAGTTGGCGGGGAGAGCTTACTGGATCCCCGCGTTCGCGGGGATGACGAAAAGGGGGGGAGTGGCGAGTGGAAGGGAAGCGGGACCCCGGATCAGGTCCGGGGTGACGAAAGAGGGAGTGAGGGCGACGAAGCGTGGGAGCGGGCGCTGGCGTTTTATGCTGCACCGCGCCCCTTCCTCCCCGGCGATTTCGTCACCACGGACAGCGGCACGGGGCTGGTGCACATGGCGCCCGATCATGGCGAGGACGACTTCGAGCTGTGCAAGGCGCACGGGATCTCCCCGAAGTTCGTGGTCGAGGCCGACGGGCGCTATCGCGCGGACTGGGCGTGGCTGCCGCGCAGCGACGAACGCTCGATGTCGGTCATCAACCCCAAGTTCAACGCGCCCGAGGGGCCGGTCTGTTCGGACCTGCGCGCGGCGGGGGCTTTGCTCAGCGCGTCCGCCGATTATCAACACAGTTATCCCCATAGCTGGCGGTCCAAGGCCAAGGTAATCTTCCGCTGCACGCCGCAGTGGTTCGTGCCGATGGACAAGCGCGTGCTGGAGCATCCCGACAACAAGTGGGAGCAGCGCTGGGAGAACGAGGGGGGAGCACAGGAACCGCTGAAAACGCTGCGCGAGCTGGCCACTGATGCGTTGGACGCGACCGCGTTCTATCCCGAGAAGGGGCGCAACCGCATCGGCAGCATGGTCGCCGGCCGCCCGGACTGGGTGCTGAGCCGCCAGCGCGCGTGGGGCGTGCCGATCACGCTGTTCGTGGACCGCAAGACCGGCGACTATCTGGTCGATCCGGACGTGAACCGGCGGATCGTGGAAGCGGTGGCCGCCGAGGGGGTCGATGCCTGGAGCGACGAGGCGGCGCAGGCGCTGCTGGGCGAGAAATACGACGCGGCCGATTTCGAGCGGGTGACCGACATTCTGGACGTGTGGTTCGATTCGGGATCGACGCACGCCTTCGTGCTGGAAAGCGGGCGCTGGCCGGAGCTGCAATGGCCGGCGGACCTGTATCTGGAAGGCAGCGACCAGCATCGCGGGTGGTTCCAGTCGAGCTTGCTGGAAAGCTGCGGCACGCGCGGGCGCGCGCCGTACAGGGCGGTGCTGACGCATGGCTTCACGATGGCCAGCGACGGCAAGAAGATGTCCAAGAGCCTGGGCAACACCATCGACCCGAACAAGGTGATGGAGGAATACGGCGCGGACATCGTCCGGCTGTGGGCGCTGAGCGTCGATTTCACCGAGGACCACCGGATCGGGCCGGAAATCCTGAAAGGCGTGGCCGACCAGTACCGCAAGCTGCGCAACACCTTCCGCTACCTGCTGGGCGCGCTCGACGGCTTTACGGATGCGGAGCGGGTAAGCGACGTGGCGGCGATGCCGGAGCTGGAGCGCTATGTGCTGGCGCTGCTGGGCAGGCTGGACGCGACGCTGCGCGCGGCGGCGCTGGAATACGATTTCAACACCTATACCCGCGCGCTGATCGATTTCTGCAACGAGGATCTGTCCGCGTTCTATTTCGATATTCGCAAGGACCGCCTCTATTGCGACGCGCCGGGCGATGCGAACCGGCGCGCCTATCGCACGGTGCTGGACACGCTGTTCCATGCGCTGGCGCGCTATGCCGCGCCGGTGCTGGTGTTTACCAGCGAAGAGGTGTGGGGAGAGCGTTATCCCGAGGGTGGCAGCGTGCATCTGCTGGAATGGCCCGATTTCTCCTCTCTTCGTCATTCCCGTGAAAGCCGGAAGCCAGTCGAAGGCGCGGCCGACAACGCCCTGGGTCCCCGCTTTCGCGGGGATGACGAAGAAGGGGGCGAGGCGTTCAAGAGCAAGTGGGCCGAACTGCGCGCCCTGCGCGAGAAGGTGACCGAGGCGATCGAGCCGCTGCGGCGGGAGAAGGTCGTGCGATCGAGCCTGGAGGCCGAAGTCACCGTGCCCGCGGCGATGGTTCCGGCCGGTTTCACCGACGCGGATCTTACCGAACTGTTCATCAGCGCCGCCGTGTCGCGCGGGGGCGAGGCGATTGCGGTGCGGCGGTCCGGGGACGACAAGTGCGGCCGCTGCTGGCGGCTGCTGCCCGAAGTGAGCGAGGACGGCGCACTATGCGGGCGCTGTGAGGAAGTGGTGGCGCGAATGGATGGCGTAGCATGACCCGCGAATGGCGCAACCGGCTGATCGGCCTCGCCCTGGCGCTGGCGGTGTTCCTGCTCGACCAGTGGATCAAGGGGCTGGCGCTGGGGCCGTGGAACCTGCACGAGGTGGGCCGGATCGACCTGCTGCCGTTCTTCGACCTGACATGGACGCAGAACTACGGCGTTTCGCTGGGCATGTTCCCGGCGACTTCGCCCGAAATGCGCTGGATCCTGGTGGCGGTGACCAGCCTGATCGCGCTGGTGGTGTTCGTGTGGCTGCTGCGCGAGCGCAAGCTGTGGGACATCGCCGGGCTGGCGCTGATCCTGGGCGGAGCGGCGGGCAATATCCGCGACCGCTGGATCTACGGCTACGTGATCGACTACGCCGACTTCCACATCGGCACGGTGCGGCCGTTCATGGTGTTCAACGTGGCCGATGCAGCGATCACCGTGGGAGTGGCGATAATCCTTGCCCGCGCGCTGTTCATGCGCGAGAAACCGGCCGCCGAGCAAGGCGGCCAAGAAGCGGACGCATAGAGGCTTTGGCCCGCGGAGATTACCTGATGCGCAAGACCACCCGGATCGTTCTCGTCGCCAGCGGCGCGGCGCTGCTCTCCGCCTGCGGCAGCAGCGGCTTCCTCAACCGCGAGCGGCCCGACGAATTCGTCGTCCAGCGCCAGGCGCCGCTGATGATTCCGCCCGATTTCGAGCTGGTCCCGCCGCAACCCGGCGCGCCGCGCCCGACCGAAGGCACCGCGGCGCAGGAAGCGCTCGACGCGCTGTTCGGCGGCCCGGCCCCGCGCAGCGCGGTGGAGACGAGCGCGCTGCAACAGGCGGGCGAGGCCGACGCGGGCATCCGCTCCTCCGTGGGCGATCCCGCGACCTTCACCGTCGACAAGGGCGCGACCACGCGCACGATCCTGGTCGCCCCCGAAGGCGACGGGCAGGACGCGCGGGCGGTTATTCCCGGATAGCTTTTTTGGCGCTGCGGGCCGCCAGTCGGCCTTGCGGCCCGCTGCGCAAACCGGACCAGTGCGCTGCTTCATCGTCGGCAGATGGTTCGGGCTGCGACCAGCAGCCCGCAAGCGCGACCGCGCGCCGCGCCTTATGGCGCGCTAGCCAAACGGGCGGATGCCCGCGCCCGGCGCTTGAGGGCGAAAACAAAAAACACTCTTAGTCAGCTCTGCTGACTAAGAGTTTATCGATCTTGCGGCCGTCCATGTCGACGACCTCGAAGCGCCAGCCCTGGTCGGTGAAATGCTCGCCTTCCTGCGGCAGGTTCCGGAGCACGGAGAGCACGTAGCCGGCGGCGGTTGCGAATTCGCGGTCTTCGTCGAATTCGATGCCGAGCCGTTCGGCCAGCGCATCCGCTGCGAGCGCGCCCGACACCAGCAGTGAGCCGTCGGCGCGTTCGACCACCTCGGGTTCGTCGCCTTCGTCCTGATGGCTGGCGAAGCCGCCGACGATCGCGGCGAGCAGATCGGCGGGCGTGACCACGCCGTCGAGATGGCCGTATTCGTCGTGCACCATGGCCATGGCGACGCCCGATTCCTGGAGCATGCGCAGCGCGTCCATCGCATCGAGCTGATCGGGGACGACGGCCGCGCGGTGAATCCAGTCGGCGAGGCGCAGCGCACGCCCGGCGAGGAGGCAGGCGAGCAGTTCCTTGACCTTGACCACGCCGAGCACCTTGTCGGGCGAACCGTCCGCCACCGGCAGCAGCGAGTGCGGCGAACCGGCGATGGCGGCGCGGATTTCGTCCTCGCTTGCATTGGCGTCGATCCAGTCGAGTTCGGTGCGCGGGGTCATCAGTTCGCGCACCGGGCGGTCGGCGAGGCGCATGATGCCCGAGAGCATCGCCCGCTCCTGCTCCTCAATCACGCCCGAATGGGTCGCTTCGGCGAACATCATGTGCAGCTCTTCGGCGGTGACCTTGTGATCGCCCTTGTGGCTCAATCCGAGCAGGCGCAGCAGCAGGTTGGACGAGGCATCGAGCAGCCACACGAACGGCGCGGCGATCTTCGCCAGCATGGCCATCGGGCGCGCCATGACGGTGGCGATCGGCGCCGCGTTGCGCAGCGCGAACTGCTTGGGCACCAGTTCCCCGACAACGACGCTGAAGAAGGTCGTCAGCACGATGACCAGCGCGAAACCCGCCTCCTCGGCCGGATCGGCCGGCACTCCGAGCCAGGCCAGCCGCTCCCCGACCGGCGGGCCGAGAGTCGCCGCGCCGTAAGCGCCGGCGACGATGCCGACGAGCGTGATGCCGATCTGCACGGTGGAGAGGAACTTGCCCGGATCCGCCGCCAGCGCCAGCGCGGCTTTCGCGCCGCCGCTGCCGCGGTCCGCCGCCACCCGCAACTGCGCCGGACGGGCGGATACGATCGCCAGTTCCGACATCGCGAAGACGCCGTTGAGGAGGATGAGCGCGGCCAGAACCGCGAGGTCGAACCAGGGGAAAGGCGACATGGGAAATCGCCCGCTAGCAGATTGACGCGCGCAGGCGAAGAGGCTGGAGCTGGAACAGGCCGCGCGGTCGTGCGTTTTCGTGCCGCAGCCCAGAGCGCGTCCTTCGCTCGCAGCCTTTCCATGGGCGACAAGGTTTCAACGACATCGGTTCAATAAGACATCGGTTCAATAAGACGAGGACAATACAACATGAACAAGTCTCGCATCGTCATCTCCAGCCTGGCCGCCGCTTCGCTGCTGGGCCTGTCCGCCTGCGTGACGGACCCCAACACCGGCGAGCGCCACGTCTCGCGCACCGCCATCGGCGGGGTCGGCGGGGCCGGGCTCGGCTATCTGCTGGGCGGCCTGATCGGCGGCAAGACCGCGCGCATCGTGGGCGCGGGCATCGGCGGCGTGGCCGGCGGCGTCGTCGGCTACCAGATGGACCAGCAGATCAGGGAACTGGACGAGGCGACCGCCGGATCGGGCATCGACGTGACCGAGACGCCCGACGGCACCGGCATCCTGGTCAACCTGCCCGAAGTGACCTTCGCGGTCGATTCGACCACCATCAGCCCCAGCTTCCGCGCCGCGCTCGACGAAGTGTCGGCCAGCTTGCAGAAGTATCCGAACAGCCTGGTCGACGTGATGGGGCACACCGATTCGACCGGATCGGACGCCTACAACCTCGACCTGTCGCGCCGGCGCGCCGATTCGGTCGCCAACTATCTGACATCGCGCGGGGTTGCGCGCGCGCGGATCGAGACGATCGGCTATGGCGAGCAGTATCCGATCGCCGACAACGCCACCGAATCCGGCCGGGCGCAGAACCGGCGGGTGGAAATCCGCATCACCCCGATCAGCCAAGAAGAGGTCAACGCCGCGCGTTGATTCTCGATCCCGAGCCAAGGGGTAACGGATTTTGCTTTGACATGCCCCTCTCCCAACCCTCTCCCCTGAAGGGGAGAGGGCTTTGGTCCCGTAAACGGGGGAGGATTTGCGGCTTTAGCCTTTCGGAGCGAGGATCGCGGCGCGGCCGGCGAGGCGCTCCACCGCCGCGCGGTGGATGGCCGGGGCGCTGACCAGCAGGCCGAAGGCGCGCGGATCGCGCTTGTTGTAGCTGAGCGGCTGGCCGAAGGCGTCGGTCACCGCGGCCCCTGCCTCGCGCGCGATCAACGTGGCGGCGGCGATGTCCCATTCGAAACCCCAGCGCAGCGTGGCGAGCAGATCGGCGCGATCGTCGGCCACCATGGCGATCCTGAGCGCGATCGAGTTGGGCTTGTCCACCATCGTCAGATCGCGGTCTTCCTTCGGCAGCGAATCGGCCGGGACGCGCGCGCCGGGCAGGGCCTTGCGCGTGCTGGCGGCGAGACGGCGGCCGTTGAGCCATGCCCCCTGCCCGGCGGTGGCGGCCCAGAACTCGTCGCGCGCCGGGGCGGCGAGAATCCCGAGCAGCGGCTTGCCGGCGCTGATCAGCGCCACCGACACCGCCCACCCGGCGCGCCCGCGAATGAAATCGCGCGTGCCGTCGATCGGATCGGCCAGCCAGCACAGCCCCTTCGCCAGCCGTTCGGGGCGGTCGACCGTTTCTTCCGACAGCCAGCCGGCCGAAGGCAGCAGCAGGCCCAGCTCGCGCTTGAGAAAAGCGTCGACTTCGAGATCGGCGTCGCACACCGGGCTGCCCGGAGTCTTTTCCCAGCTCCTCAGCGCATGGCCCGCGCCTGGCCACTGGCGCATGGCGATGCGTCCGGCTTCGCGGCAGATCTCGTCGAGGCGCTGGCGGTCGATCATGGTCCCGCAACTGGGCGCGCGGCGAAGGCTTTGCAAGCGGCGCGCCCTGTGCTTATGCGCCCACAGCCCCCGACATCCCCGACTCCCGGAAGGCGACATCCGCAAATGAACATCCATGAATACCAGGCCAAGGAACTGCTGGCGAAGTTCGGCGTCCCCATCCCCGCAGGCCACGCCGCGCTGACGGTGGAGGAAGCCGTCGAAGGGGCGAGGAAGCTGCCCGGACCGCTCTATGTGGTGAAAGCGCAGATCCACGCCGGCGGGCGCGGCAAGGGCAAGTTCAAGGAACTGCCGCAAGAGGCGAAAGGCGGCGTGCGGCTGGCGAAGTCGGTCGACGAGGTCGAGGCCAACGCGCGCGAGATGCTGGGCAACACGCTGGTGACCGTGCAGACCGGCGCGGCGGGCAAGCAGGTGGGCCGCCTCTATGTGACCGACGGCGTCGACATCGCGAAGGAATACTACCTCGCGCTGCTGATCGACCGCGCCAGCAGCCGGATCGCGATGATCGTGTCCACCGAAGGGGGCATGAGCATCGAGGACGTGGCGCACGAGACGCCGGAGAAGATCGCCACCCTGACCATCGACCCGGCGACCGGCTTCATGCCGCATCACGGCCGCGCGGTGGCTTTCGCGCTGAAGCTGAAAGGCGAAACCGCCAAGGCGGCGCAGAAGCTGGCGCGGGAGCTTTACGACGCCTTCGTCGCGCTCGATTGCTCGATGCTGGAGATCAACCCGCTGGTCGAAACCGACAAAGGCGAGCTGCTGGTGCTCGACACCAAGATGAGCTTCGATTCGAACGCGCTCTATCGCCATCCGGACGTGGAGGCGCTGCGCGACGAGAGCGAGGAAGACCCGATGGAGATCGAGGCGAGCAAGCACGATCTCGCCTACATCAAGCTCGACGGCGACATCGGCTGCATGGTCAACGGCGCAGGCCTGGCCATGGCGACGATGGACATCATCAAGCTGAACGGCGCCTTCCCGGCCAACTTCCTCGACGTCGGCGGCGGCGCGAGCAAGGAGAAGGTGACCGCGGCGTTCAAGATCATCCTGTCCGACCCGGCGGTGAAGGGCATCCTGGTCAACATCTTCGGCGGCATCATGCGCTGCGACATCATTGCCGAGGGCATCGTGGCGGCGGCGCGCGAAGTCTCGCTGTCGGTGCCGCTGGTGGTGCGTCTGGAAGGCACCAACGTGCAGCAGGGCAAGGACATCCTCGCCGGCTCCGGCCTGCCGATCATCCCGGCGGACGACCTCGGGGATGCGGCGCAGAAGATCGTGGCCGAGGTGAAGCTGGCGGCGTAGAGTCTGTCCGCATGACATTGAATCTCCCCTCCCCGGCGGGGAGGGGTTGGGGGTGGGGAGCGAGGCCGCCCAAGGTATTCTCGGCCCGCGCGTCGACGCTGGCGTCGGATACCCCCACCCAACCCTCCCCCGATCGGGGGAGGGCTTCCTCGGTTCAACCTCAACAGGGCAAGATCTAGCGTTGCAGGGGGCGGCGGGGCGCCTCCGCCGTGAACGGGGAGGATTCGATGTCAGCCGGTACCGCCCGGAATGGATCGTTCCCTCGCCCCCTTGACCTTGCCCGCGCGGGGCGCGAAGGCGGCGTAAGATAATTACGCGTGCAACCAGCGCAGCCGGAGAGTTCCGCCGATGAAAATCCTCGTGGCCGTGAAGCGGGTGATCGATTTCAACGTCCGTCCGCGGGTGAAGGCGGACGGCAGCGGGGTCGATCTCGCCAACGTCAAGATGAGCATGAACCCGTTCGACGAGATCGCGGTGGAAGAGGCGATCCGGCTGAAGGAAAAGGGCGCGGCGAGCGAGATCGTGGCCGTATCCATCGGTCCGGCCAAGGCGCAGGAGACGCTGCGCACCGCGCTGGCCATGGGCGCCGACCGGGCGATCCTGATCGAGACGCCGGAAGACGTGGGCGCGGCGGTGGAGCCGCTGGCGGTGGCGAAGATCCTCAAGGCGGTGGTCGACGAGGAGCAGCCGGGCCTGGTGCTGCTGGGCAAGCAGGCGATCGACGACGATTCCAACCAGACCGGGCAGATGCTCGCCGCGCTGACCGGGCGGCCGCAGGGCACCTTCGCCAGCAAGGTGGACGTGGCCGATGGCGCGGTCACCGTGACGCGCGAGGTCGACGCGGGGCTGGAGACGGTGACGCTGAAGCTGCCGGCCATCGTGACCACCGACCTCAGGCTCAACGAGCCGCGCTATGCCTCGCTGCCCAACATCATGAAAGCCAAGTCGAAGCCGCTGGCGACAAAGCCGGTGGCGGAGACCGGAGTGGACGTGGCCCCGCGCCTGAAAGTGCTGAAAGTGGCGGAGCCGCCCGTGCGGCAGGCGGGGATCACAGTCGGCTCGGTCGACGAACTGGTGGCGAAGCTCAAGGCGCTGGGAGTGGCGGCATGACGGTTCTGGTCCTGATCGAGCATGACGCGGGCGCGATTGCCGACGCCTCGCTGGCGGCGGTGGGCGCGGGGGCGAAGCTGGGCGCGGTCCATGCGCTGGTCGCCGGCGACGGCGCGGAGGCGCAGGCCGCCGCCGAGGCCGCGGCGACGATCGCCGGGGTCGAAAAAGTGCTGCTGGCGAGCGATCCGGCCTATGCGCACATGCTGGCCGAAAACCTCGCCTCGCTGGCGGCGCAGGCGATGGCGGACCATGACGCTTTCGTCGCGGCGGCCACCACCACCGGCAAGAACCTGGCCCCGCGCGTCGCCGCGCTGCTCGACGTGATGCAGGTGTCCGAAGCGATCGGCATCGAGGGCCCGAAGACCTTCACCCGCCCGATCTATGCCGGCAACGCCATCGCCACCGTCGAGAGCACCGACGCCAAGGTGGTGCTGACGGTGCGCGGCACGGCGTTCGACAAGGCGGCGGCCGGTGGCGGTTCCGCGCCGGTCGAAGCGATTGCGGGGCCGGGCGACGCCGGGCTTTCGGCCTTCGACGGCATCGAGGCGAGCAGGAGCGAGCGCCCCGAGCTGACCAGCGCGCGAATCGTCGTTTCCGGCGGCCGCGCGCTGAAGGACGCGGCGACGTTCGAGGAAATCATCGTGCCGCTGGCCGACAAGCTCGGCGCGGCGGTGGGCGCGAGCCGCGCGGCGGTGGACGCGGGCTATATCTCGAACGATTTCCAGGTCGGCCAGACGGGCAAGATCGTCGCCCCCGACCTCTACATCGCCATCGGCATTTCGGGCGCGATCCAGCACCTGGCGGGAATGAAGGACGCCAAGGTCATCGTCGCCATCAACAAGGACGCGGACGCGCCGATCTTCCAGGTGGCGGATGTGGGGCTGGTGGGGGATTTGTTCCAGGTGGTGCCGGAGCTGACGGCGAAGTTGTAGGTCGTATTGCGTTCGCCTCCATTCGACCATAGCGTTCGCATGGGGGAGAGGGGCAATGCGTCGTTTTCTAAGCTTGGCGGCTTTATTGGCGGTGTTGCTGGCCGCGCCCACTATTGCAAGAGAGCGGCTGCTCACGCCGTCCGACGATTGGCAAATCGTGCAATCTGATCAGAGCTGCACGCTCAGCCGTAATTTCAGCGATCCTAACGGCGCTCCATTGCGACTGAATATCGAAGCGTTTCAGCCTGGATCTCCTTACAAGATCTTGATAGTGGGCGATGCGTTGCCGCTGCGCGACGGGGTGCGGCGCGGCGTGGGGAACATGAAGTATCGGTTCAAGCCCGATCCCAAGTGGCGCGAGGCTGCGGTCGCTACCGGATACCTGGATGGAGAGGACGCGCTGTCTTTCCAGACGGATATCGCGACTCAAGCGGAAACAACGAGGCTGAGACGATTGTCCGAAAGGAACGAGCCGACGGGGGTGCCGCCGTACAGTCATGACACCGTTCGCGCAGCGCAAATTTCACACTTGTCGCTGGCGTATCCGGCGCGCGACGACACCGTGCTCCAACTCGGTCAGATGAGCGAGCCTCTGTTGCGGCTGAGCGACTGCGCTTGGGAGGTCTTCCGCTCATGGGGTTATGATCGTGCAGAACTGGAAAGACTGGCGAGCCTGCCCCAGGTGCAAAACGGGGCGGAAATCGGGTCAGAGATCCTGAGGGAAATGTTCGCACGCAAACTCGGCCATAACGCGGGCATCCATTTTCGACTGGATGTCGCCGAAGATGGTTCGGTGACGGAATGCTCTATTCAGGCGCCACGTCGCGAGAGCGACGTCGAAGCGCTGATCTGCCGAATTCTCAGCGAGAAGAGTGTGATCCTGCCTGCGCGCGACGCCGCTGGAAAGCCGGTCCGCGCCCCGCTGATTTCTCGTGTTGTATTCGGCGTCAGTTAGCGCCTTGGACCTTGCGGCAAAGTGCGTCCGTCGCCGTCTTGTCGCAGATTGTCTCGAATGCGGGAGTCGGCTTGCCCTCCTCCATGGCCTGAAATAGCTTCTGCCCAAGCTGGGAGAGGCGAAAATGAAGAAGCTATTTCTGGGACTTACCGTAGCCGGGCTGATGACGCCGGCCGTCGCGCAGGCGCAAGAGGCGGCGGTGTTTGCGCCGTCGGGCGGGTGGACCGCCGATTACGGGGACGATTACTGCCGGCTGATCCGCACGTTCGGCGACGGGAGCAACGAACTGAGCCTGGCGCTTGAGCGCACCCAGCCGGGCGCGGCGGTGCGGGTGATCATGGTCGGCAATGCGATCAAGACCTATCGCGGCGCGGACGAGATCGGCTATGCGCTGCTGCCCTCCGGCGCTTCGGGAAAGACGCGCTATGTCGTGTCCGCGACGGCGGACAAGACCCAGTTCCTCGGCTTCGAGCCGATTTTCCTGGGCGTGCCTCGGTTCGTGCCTGGCGCTACGCCGCCGCCCTACAAGCGCGATACCGAACTGGAGGACGCCGCCGGCATCACCAGTCTCGCGCTCAACGAAGGGCTGACTTCGCCAGTGCGGATCGAAACCGGATCGCTGCGCGCGCCGATGGCGGCGATGCAGGCCTGCGCCGACGACCTGCTGACCGTGTGGGGCCTCGACGCGGACAAGCACAAGACGATGACCGTGCCCGCGATTCCGGAGCAGGTTTCCGGCGGCGTGCTGCCGCAAGGGACGATTCCGTTCGGCGATTTCGGCAAGCTCGCCGGCGGAGCGAACCAGGTGCGCGTGCTGATCGGCGCCGACGGCAAGCCGACCGGGTGCGCGATCTATTCGCCGTCGCTGTCGGACACGCTGAACGAGCGGATCTGCAAGCTGGTGATGGACAAGGCGAAGTTCCAGCCGGCGAAGGATGCCGGGGGCCAGGCCATGGCCAGCTACTGGATGGGTTCGCCGATGTTCCTGGGCCCGCCGTTCCCCGGCGGGCGCTGACAGCCGCCTAGGGTCTGTCCTGATCGGATTGAATCTCCCCTCCCCGGCGGGGAGGGGTTGGGTGGGGGAGCGAGGCCGTCAGGCCTCGCGTCGGCGATAGCCTGGATACCCCCACCCAACCCTCCCCCGAACGGGGGAGGGCTTCTCCGGCTCAACTTGAACAGGACAAGCCCTAGCTCGGCGGGCGTTCGAGGAGGTTCGCGCGCTCGCCGCCCGGCAGCGCGGTGTCGCGCAGCGGGGTGAAGCCGAGCTTGCTCGCCAGCGCGACCGATGGCGCGTTGCCTTCCGCTATCAGGCAGACGATGCGGCGCGGGCCGTGGGTGCGGTCAAACCATTCGAGCACGGCGTCCATCGCCTCGCGCGCGAGGCCGCGGCCGGTGCGGTCGGCGCGCAGGATCCAGCCGGCTTCGGGCATGTCGTCGAAGTCCGCGCCGAGGCCGCGAAAAGTATGGAATATACCGCAGTTGCCGATCACCTCCTCGCTGCCGCGCTCGCGCAGGATAAAGGCGCCGTAGCCGTAGAGCAGCCAGCTGCCGGCGCTGCGGCAAAAGCGCATGAAGTGATCGGCGGCGCTCGACTGCCCGAGGAAGCGGGCGGTCTCGACCTCGGTCACGATCGCCAGCGTGGGCGCGAAATCGGCGGCGGTGGGCGGCCGCAGATCGAGACGGGCGGTGGTCAGGATAGGGACGTCGGACATGCCCCGCGCTAAAGCAGGCTGTCGATGAAATGGATAGTCACCCCGACCAGCCCCCCCACCAGCGTGCCGTTGATGCGGATGAACTGGAGGTCGCGGCCGACTGCATGCTCGATCCGATTGGTGACGGTGCGCGCATCCCAGCGGCGCACGGTTTCGGACACCAGCGCCACGATCTGGCCGCCGTAGCGGCTGGCGATGCCGACCACGGTGCGCCGGGCGAAGCGGTTGACCTGCCATTGCAGCGCCTCGTCATGCTGGAGCGCGCGGCCGAGTTCCCCAAGGCTTTCGCCGAGCTGGCCCGAAAGCGCCGCATCCGGATTGCGCGCCATGTCGATCAATGACAGGCGCAGCTTCTCCCACACCCCCATCCACCAGTCTCCGACGGCGGGATTGGCGAGGATTTCGCGCTTCGCCGCCTCGACCTTCTCGCGCGTGGCCGGATCGTGTTGCAGATCGTGCGCCAGCTTGGCGAGGCTTTCGTCCACCGTCAGGCGCAGCGGATGCTGCTGGTCGACCAGCACTTCGGCGAGCAGCCGGTAGAGGCCGTCGAGCACCGAATTGGCCAGCCGCTCGTCGAGCCCGGTCCAGCGCAGCACCGCATTGGCGCGCTGGTGGATCATCGACCGGACGAGTTCCTCGTTACGCTCCAGCGCCATGCCCGCCCAGCGGACGAGCCCTTCGAGCAGCGGCCGATGCCGCCCCTCGGCGATCGCCGCCGCGAGCACGCCGCCGAGCAGCGGGGCGATCTCGATCCGTTCGGCATAGCGCGCGAGCCCGGCCCGCGCCTGGCTGCCGAGCCGTTCCGGATCGAGCGATTCGAGCAGTTCGGCAAGCAGGCCCGCGGCCCCGGCGCCGATCCGCCCCTGCCCGGCGGAGCGCGGCTGGACCAGGAAATCGCCGGCGGCGCGGGCGAAGTTCATGTGCGGCATGCGCCGCCCGACCACCGTGGGCGTGAGGAAATTGTCGCGCAGGAAGCCCGCCATCGTATCGGCGATGCGATCCTTGTTCGCGGGAATGATCGCGGTGTGCGGAATGGGAATGCCGAGCGGATGGCGGAACAGCGCGGTCACCGCAAACCAGTCCGCCAGGCCGCCGACCATCGCCGCCTCGGCGAAGGCGACGAGATAGCCCCAGGCCGGATGCAGGCCTTCGAACTGCCGCCCGAGGACGAACAGCCCCGCCATCGCCACCAGCAGCAAGGTGGCGGTCACGCGCATCCTGCGGGCGCGATCCGCCGGCAAGGCGCGCCGGCGCGCCGGGGGCGGCGCCGGGAGGCCGGCCGGACCGGGCTGATTACTCTGCTGGATGGGGCTCGGCCCGTCCGGTGTCGCCTTCGCCATCGCCCGGCCTGTAAGTGAGCATCCGCTCGCGCAGCCACGGGCCGAGGCGCTTTTCGAGCCCGTCCGCGAGACTGAAGCCCGCCGGCACGATGATCAGCGTGAGCAGGGTCGAGAGCAGCAGCCCGCCGATCACCGTGGTGCCCATCGGCGCGCGCCAGGCGGCGTCGCCCGACAGCGACAGCGCGGTCGGCACCATGCCGGCGGTCATCGCCATCGTGGTCATCAGGATCGGCTGCGCACGCTTGCGCCCGGCATCGATGATCGCTTCGCGCTTCGGCACGCCGTTGGCCATTTCCTCGATCGCGAAGTCGATCAGCAGGATCGAGTTCTTGGCCACGATGCCGAGCAGCATCAGCAGGCCGATATAGACCGAGATCGAAATCGGCTGCGGCTGGCCGGTGAAGATCAGGCCGACCAGCGCGAGCGCGAGCAGGCCGCCCAGAGGCGCAAGCAAGAGCGAGGTCATGTTGACCAGCGGCGAGACGAAACGGCGGTAAAGCAGCACCAGCACGCCGAACACCATCAGCACGCCGGCGATGACCGCGACGATGAAGCTCTGGATCAGCTCCTGCTGCCACTTCTGATCGCCGACCGGCGCGTTCGACACGCCCTGGGGCAGGTTCTGCATGATCGGCAGGTTGTCGATCGCTTCCTGCACCGGCCCCTTGAGCTGGCCGACCGCGAGATCGGCCCCGACGAAGATGCGCCGCGTCTGGTTGAAGCGCTGGATCTGCGTCGGCCCGGCGCCGAAGCGGATTTCGGCGACGCGCTTGAGCGGGACGGAGCCGCCGGCCGATGTCGGCACCGGCAGGTTCTCGATCGTCGAGATGTCCTTGCGCGCGGACTTGTCGAACACCACCCGAATCGGCACCTGCCGGTCGGCGAGCGAGAACTTGGCCGCGTTCTGGTCGATCTCGCCCATCGTGGCGATGCGAATTGCCTGGCTGAGCGCCGAAGTGGTGACCCCGAGCTGCGCCGCGAGATCGAGCCGCGGCACGATCACCAGTTCGGGCCGTTGCAGGTCCGCCGCGATGCGCGGGGCAATGACGCCTTCGACGCCGCGCATCTGGTCTATCAGCGTAAGCGCGGTGCTGTTGAGCAGGTCCGCGTCTGACCCGGTGAGCATCACGGAGATGTCGCGGCCCGTTCCGCCGCCGCCGCCCTGCGAATTGAAGCTCACCCGCGCATCGGGAATCTTTTGCAGTTCGGGCGTCATCCGCCGGGCGAATTCGTAGCTGGGAACCGTGCGGTCCGGCTTGAGCACCACGAACAGCCGCGCCGAGCCTTCGTTGATCCGTTCGAGAATCCGGCCGACTTCGGGCTGGCGGGCCACTACCGCGGTGACCTGGTCGGCGACCACTTCGGTCTGCTCGATCGTCGTGCCCGGCACCATCTCGATAGTCACCTGGGCGGTGTTCTCGTCGGTCGTCGGCTGGAACTGCTGCGGCAATGAGACCAACAGCAAGGCGGTAAGGCCGAGCGCGCCGATCCCGGCCCCGAACATCCAGAAGCGGTGATCGCGCATGCGCCCTTTCACGCGCCCGAGGAAATAGGGGTGCCATTCCGCGAACTCGCCGCCGATCGTGGCGACGGCAATGCCGATCAGCACGCGCGCGACGAGCGCGACCGCAACCGCCGCCGCGAGCTGCGCCGCCAGCACCGCCCAGCCGGGCAGCGCGCCCTCGGGCGCGACGTCCCCGCCATAGACGAACACCGCGGCAATCGCCGCAGCGACGAGCAGGCCGAACAGGATCTCGATCGCATAGAACCAGCCGCGCACCGGCTTCGGGTCCAGCGTCGCGCGATAGGCGTCGACCTTTTCTTCGTTGAGCGTCCAGGTGAGGAGTTTCAGGTAACGGTCCATCAGCGGACCGCCGGCATGTTCCGCATGGCCCTTGGCTTGCAGGAAATAGGCCGCGATCATCGGGGTGATCATGCGCGCGACGGCGAGGCTCATCAGCACCGCGGCGACCACCGTTAGGCCGAAGTTCTTGAAGAACTGCCCGGAAATGCCGGGCATCAGGCCGACCGGCAGGAACACGGCGACGATCGACAGGCTGGTCGCCACCACCGCGAGACCGATCTCGTCGGCGGCGTCGATCGCCGCCTGGTAGGCGCTCTTGCCCATGCGCATGTGCCGGACGATGTTCTCGATCTCCACGATCGCATCGTCGACGAGCACGCCCGCGACGAGGCTGAGGGCGAGCAGCGTCATCTCGTTGAGCGTGAAGCCGAGGAGATCCATGAACCAGAAGGTCGGGATCGCCGAAAGCGGGATGGCGAGCGCGGAGATGATCGTAGCGCGCCAGTCGCGCAAAAACAGGAACACGACGATGACGGCGAGGATCGCGCCCTCGATCATCGCCTCCATCGAGCTGAGATACTGCTCCTTGGTGTAATCGACGCTGGTGTAGAGCTGGGTGAAGCGGACGCCGGCGTTCTCCGCCTCGATCTTCTTCAGTTCCTCGATCGCGGAATCGTAGACGGTGACGTCGGAAGCGCCCTTCGAGCGTTCGATGCCGAAGGTGACCACCTGGCGCCCGGCCAGCTTGGCGATCGAAGTCTGTTCGGAAAAGCCGTCATAGACGTCGGCGATCTCTTCCAACTTGATGGTGCGCCCGCCGGAAAGGTTGATGCGCGTCTGCGACAGTTGCAGCGCATCGTCGGCATTGCCGAGCACGCGGACGGACTGGCGCGAACCGGCGATTTCCGCCGCGCCGCCGGCGGCGTCGGTGTTGACCTGGCGCAGCGCCTGGTTGACCTGGCTGGCGGTGACGCCAAGCGCCTGCATCCGCGCCGGATCGATCACCACGCGGATTTCCCGGTCCACCCCGCCCGCGCGGCTGACCGAAGCCATGCCTTCGAGCGACAGCAGGCGGCGGGCGATGGTATCGTCGATGAACCAGCTGAGCTGTTCCATCGTCATGTCGTCGGCGCTGACGGCGAAGAAGCCGATCGGGCCGCTGCCGCCGATTTCCTGCTTGCTCACCCGCGGTTCGAGAATCCCGTCGGGCAGATCGCCGCGCACCTGGTCGACGGCGTTCTTGACCTCGTTGACCGCGACGTTGGAATCGATGCCGATCTGGAACTGGACGAAAGTGCTGCTGCTGCCTTCGCGCGTGGTCGACTGGATCTCGTCGACGCCGTTCACCGAACGAACGGCGGCTTCGATCTTCTGGGTGATCTGCGTTTCGATCTCGGTCGGCGCCGCGCCGGGCTGGCTGACGTTGACGTTGACGGCGGGGAAATCGATGTCGGGGCTGCCGTTGACGTCCATCCGGGCGAACGACAGCAGCCCGGCCAGCGTCAGGCCGATGAACAAGACGATCGGAACGATCGGGTTCCGGATCGACCACGCTGAAATGTTCCGCAGGTTCATGCGCCGGACGCCCGATCGCTCCCGCGCGGCGACACGGGATTGATCCTGTCGCCGTCATTGAGGAACCCGCCCGCGCGCTGGACCACGCGCTCGCTGCCGTCGAGGCCGGAAACGATTGCGATTCCTTCTGCGGTGACGATGCCAGTGGTGACGGCGCGCCGCTCCACCCTGCTGTCGTCGTTGACGACATAGACGAAGGAGCCTTCGTCGTCCGACAGGATGGCGCTTTCGGGCAGGCGCGGCGCGACGATCTGGCTGCGCGCGATCTGCGCCGTGGCGAAGCCGCCGGGCCGCAACTCCGGCGCATAGGCCAGCGCGCAGCGCGCCGTGCCCTGCCGGGTCTGCGGGTCGATGACGGGCGAAAGCTGCCAGATCTGGCAGGTGAAGCTGCGATCGGTTCCCACCGGCGTGAGCTGGGCCGTCCGCCCCACCGAAAGCTGCGCCAGGTCGTCTTCGCTGAGCGCGGCGAGCAATTCCATCTGCCCGTCGCGAGCAATGGTGAACGGGGCGTTCGAGCCGGCGCCGATCACCTGGCCCGGCTCGACATCGCGCGCCAGCACCAGCCCGCTCACCGGCGCGACGATGTTGAGCTGGTCGTTGCGCGCCCGGCGTTCGGCCAGTTGCGCTTCGGCCACGCGGACCCGCGCCACGGCCGCATCGCGGGTGGCGGTCAGCCGGTCCACGTCGGCCTTGGAGATGAAGCCGCGATCGACCAGTTGCAGCGCGCGGTCGAGATTGGCCTGGGCAAGCTCCGCATCGGCGCGGGCGACTTCGATGTTGGCGGCGATGCTGGCGGTCTGCTGGGTCTGCACCGAGCGGTCGATCACCGCGAGCGTTTGCCCGGCGTTCACCCAGTCGCCCGCTTCGACGTTGACCCGGACGACCCGCCCGCCTTCGCCGACCACGCCGACCGCGACCTCGCGCCGCGCGGCGAGCGTGCCGGTGGCGTTGATCATTCCGGCCAGGGTGGTGCGGCCCGGCGCGAGGACGGTGACGGTCGGGACCTGTTCGCCTTCGGGCGGGGGGAACGGCGCTTCGTCGCCACCGCCGAAGAACAGCATCGCGCCGCCGATCAGCAGCACGATCGCCACCGCGGCGCCGATAAGGAGCCGCCGCCGGCGCGCCGCGCGAACGTCGACATCGTCCACCAGCATCTGGGGAGCGCCGCTCAGATCGGCGATTTTCGCTTCGTAGTTCATCCGCGCAACAGTCCCTGGACCTTGCGATCCGCAAGGCCTTACCATGTTTGACGCCGCCGCGCATAGCCGCGCCGTTGTGCAGCCGCAACGCGGCGATCCGCAAACGACGCCCGCGACTCGACGAAAAGCACGGCAAAGACATGAAAAAGGGCGGGCCGCACCGGCGGCCCGCCCTTGAACTTTTTTGTATCAAATTGTCCGGCGGTCAGCGAACCCGGCCGCGCTGCACCAGATTGACGATGCCGAGCAGCACGATCGCGCCGACGATGGCGACGATGAAGCCGGTCAGGTTGAACGTCTGGATCGTGGAATCGATGTTGAACAGCACGCCCGCGAGCACATTGCCGATCAGCGCGCCGACGATTCCGACCACGATGTTCCAGAAGATGCCCATGGACGCATCCCGGTTCATCACCAGACTGGCGAGCCAGCCGGCGACACCGCCTACGATGATCGCGATAATCCAGCCCATTCGTTGTCTCCTCCTGTTGGCCGCGCCAAACGGCGCATGTCCTTCCCAACGGAGGCGCTGGCGATACGTTCCCTCGCCGCGGAGCGACTCCGCGACGGGATGCTAGCACGAAACGGGAGCAACCGCGAACGGGGCCGGAGCACTGGCGCGAAATCAGTATTTGAGCTGGCGTTCGTAGAGGTCGCGATAGTGCTGGATGCGCGTGACGCGCAGGCCCTGCATGCCCGAGCGGTCGACCGCCCGCTGCCAGCCGGCGAATTCCTCTAGCGTGAGATTGTAGCGTTCCAGCACTTCGTCGATCGTCAGCAGGCCGCCGTTGACCGCAGCCACGACCTCGGCCTTGCGGCGCACGACCCAGCGCCGGGTGTTCGGCGCTGGCAGATCGGCAAGGGTCAGCGGCTCCCCAAGCGGGCCGATCACCTGCGCCGGACGAATTTTCTGGTTCTCGATCATCTATTTCCTCGTGGCGTCGGGGAACGCCAGACTGGTTTCCATTCCTGTGCCGGTCGGTTCTTTGCCATCGACTAAAGCTGCATGGTTAAGAAAGTCTTTACCGCCGTGATGCGCGGCAATCCGGCGTGCGAACGCGGCATCGAAGCTGGCCCCGGAACTGGTATCGCCGCATTCGTCGCGGAACGGCTCGCGCAGGCCCCGCGACGCGGAAAGCCGCGCCACCAGTTCGGCCCAGGTCAGTTCGCGCAGGACGCCGCTCTCCTGCTCGCGATCGAGCGGGCGGGCTTCGGCCGGCCGGGGCGGGTTTCCCTCGAACATGCGCATTGCCTAGCGGGCAACGGTCAACATCGCGTAAAACGGCGGTTTACCGGGCGTTAGGGTCAGGACCCTAGGAGGCGCGGTTTGGCGCGCGCGGCCGGGAAGTGTAAGGCGCGGGCGATGATTCTTGCCGCCGACATTTCCGCCTTGCACGCCACGGACGCCGCCGCGCTGTTCGACCTGCCGCGCCCGGCGCAGGACTGCCGCATCGTGGTGGCGATGTCGGGCGGCGTGGACAGCTCGGTCGTCGCCGCGCTCGCGGCGGCGAGCGGCGCCGAAACGATCGGCGTGACATTGCAGCTCTACGACTACGGCGCTGCGACCGGGCGCAAGGGCGCGTGCTGCGCCGGCGACGACATCCGCGACGCGCGCGCGGTGGCCGACCGGCTGGGCATCGCCCACTACGTGTTCGACCACGAAAGCGCCTTCCGCGAGGAAGTGGTCGAACGGTTCGCCGACGATTACCTCGCCGGGCGCACGCCGATCCCGTGCATCCGCTGCAACATGGGGCCCAAGTTCACCGACCTGTTGCGCATGGCGCGCGAACTGGGCGCCGATTGCCTGGCGACCGGACACTATGTCCGCCGCGTTCCGGGAACGGGCGGGCCGGAGCTTCACCGCGCGGCCGATCCGGCGCGCGACCAGTCGTACTTCCTGTTCGCCACGACCGAGGAACAGCTTGCGTTCCTGCGCTTCCCGCTCGGCGGACTGCCCAAGTCCGAAGTGCGCACGATCGCCGAACGCTTCGGCTTGCGCGTGGCGGCCAAGCCCGACAGCCAAGACATCTGTTTCGTGCCCGACGGCGACTATGCGCGGATCGTGCGCGCGGTGCGGCCCGAAGGCGCGCGGCCGGGCCGGATCGTCCATGCCGAAAGCGGCGAGACGCTGGGCGAACATGCCGGCGTGATCCATTTCACCGTGGGCCAGCGGCGCGGGCTGGAGATCGGCGGACAGGCGGAGCCGCTCTATGTCGTCGGCCTCGATGCCGCGACGGCCGAAGTCCGCGTGGGGCCGAAGCGCCTGCTGGCGGTCGGCGCGGCGCGGATCGCCGGGACCAACCGCATCGGGCCGCTGCCCGACGCGCCGCTTGCCGCCAAGGTCCGCTCGCTGGCGCGGCCGGTCCCGGTCACGCTCGACGGCGACCTGGGTGAGGACGCGGAGGCGACTATCCGTTTCGTCGAGCCGGAGTTCGGCGTAGCCCCCGGACAGGCGGCGGTGCTCTATGCCGGCGACCGCGTGGTCGGCGGCGGCTGGATCGAAGACACCGAGCCGGCTCAGCCATCCCACGGATCGAGCACGCAGCCATAGCCTTCGCGGTAGCGGGCGGTGTCGCTGGCGAGCAGCGGCACATAAGCCGTGACGCTCTTTTCCTCCACGTCGTCGCTGAGGAAGACCAGTTCCATGCCCGGTTCGAAATCCTTCTTGCAGTCCCCGATACTGCGGCCGGCGACATAGCGGCAGGCGCAGGCCGTGCGCGCGCCGAACGCCGCGCCGGTGGCGGTGTAGCCGGCGATCGGCTGGCGGTAGAACCAGCTGATCGCCCCCGCCAGCACGACCGCCGCGAGCAGCGTGCGGGGCCAGATGCGGCGCTTGCGGGTCGAAGATCGCTTTGCGGTTGCCATTGCACCATGCCTGGAGGATGAGCGCGCCGATGCCGCGCCCGCCGTCCCCTAGCCGCCTCGCCGCCCTGCTGCCAGCCCTGCTCTTGGCCGCGTGCGGGCAGGACGGGCCGCCGCCGGAGCCGCCGCTGCCGCCCCAAGCGCTGGCCGCCGTGGCCGAGAGCCCCGGCGCGCCGCGCGAGCGGCTGGCGCGCGCGATCGACGCGCTGTTCACCCGCGACGACATCGGCGAGACGCGCGCGGTGATCGTGATGCACGCCGGCGAAGTGGCGGCGGAGCGCTATGGCGAGGGCTACGGGCCGCAGACGAAGTTCCTCGGCTGGTCGATGTCGAAGACGGTGACGGGCGTATTGATGGGCATCCTCGTCTCTGGCGGAAGGCTCGACCTCGACGGCTCCCCGCCGCTGCCGCGCTGGCGGCGCGCCGGCGATCCGCGCGGCGAGATCACCTTGCGCCAGCTGTTGCAGATGCGCTCCGGGCTGCGGCACGACGAGAAGGCCGACCCGGTCTATACCTCGCCAGAGGTGCGGATGATGTTCCTCGACGGGCGCGACGACATGGCCGGATGGGCCGAAGCGCAGCCGCTGGAGCACGAACCCGGCGCGGCGTTCGACTATTCGACGCCGACCGGCATGATCCTGGCCGACATCGCCGCGCGCGTGCTGGCGCCCGATGGCAGCCCGGCGGAGCGCCAGCGGACGATGAACGAGTTCATCCGCGCACGCCTCGCCGCGCCGCTCGGCATGGAATCGCTGACCGCCGAATACGACCGCGCCGGCACGATGATGGGCGGCGCGATGATCTGGGCGAGCGCGCCGGACTGGGCGCGGTTCGGCGAATTCCTGCGCCACAAGGGCTCGGTCGCCGGGGCGCAGATCGTCCCGCGCGGGTGGATCGAGTTCATGACCCGCCCCAGCCCGCGTTCGCCCGACTATGGCGCGACGATCTGGCTCAACCGCGATTCGGGCGGCGAGCGCAAGGAGCTGTTCGCCGACCGGGGGCCGGACGGCCTGTTCGCGGCGGTCGGCCATCTCGGCCAGTACGTGCTCGTTTCGCCGGAGCAGAAGCTGACGGTGGTGCGGCTGGGCAAGACCGACCAGAAGGACCGGCGCGCGCTGGTGGAGGCGCTGGCGGACGTGGTCGCGCTCTATCCCGAGACGTAGAACGTCCCTTCGACCACCGTCACGCAGTCCCCGCCGAGCCATGCCCGGTCGCCCTCGGGATCCCTGGCGAGGCGGCAGGCGAGATCGCCGCCGCGCGCCGAAGCCTGATGCGCGGTGAAGCTGTCGCGCCCGAGCCGGGCGGCCCAGAACGGCGTCAGCGCCGCATGGGCCGAGCCGGTGACGCTGTCCTCGTCCACCCCCGCGCCGGGCACGAACACCCGGCTGACCACGTCCGCCGTATCGCCCGGCGCGGTGCAGACGAACTGATCGTCCCCCAGCCGCGCGAGCCCGCGCAGGTCGGGCGCGAGCGCGCGCACCTCGCCCTCGCTGCCAAACAGGAACAGGTTGTAGCGATCGGGATTGCGCCAGACCTCGCGCGGTTCGGCCCCGAGCAAGGCGACCGCTTCGGGCCATTCGCCGCGCACGGTCGGGATCGCAGGCAGGGCCAGTTCGTAGCCGCCGCCGGCCATGCGGCGCACTTCGAGCGTGCCCGCCTTGCGGGTGCGGAAGGTCACGCGTGTTCCGCCGTCACGGCCGAGCAGCACGTGGCCGCTGGCGAGCGTGGCGTGGCCGCACAGGCGGATTTCGCAGGCGGGAGTAAACCAGCGCAGTTCCCAGTCCGCTTCGCCGCTCTCGTCGCGAACGACGAAGGCGGTCTCGGCGAAATTGTTCTCTTCGGCGATCGCCTGGAGTGTTTCGTCTGGCAGCCAGTGGCCCAGTTCCATCACCGCCGCCTGATTGCCGGCGAAGGGCCGCGCGGCGAAGGCGTCGACGTGCCAGTAGGGGAGCGCTATGGCGGTCATGGCCTGTCCTCCGGTTTGTCGTCCAGCTTGCCGAACTCGTCCGTTTCGACCAGCCGGTTGCCCGGCTCGTCGATATGACCTTCCGGGTCGATATGAATCAGCAGCTCGAGGCCGGGAAAGGCGGCGCGCAGGTCCGCCTCCACCCGTTCGATCGCCGCGTGCGCTTCGGCCACGGTGGTCGACGGCGGCATGTCGACATGGAATTGCGCGAAATCCCGGATGCCGTCGGTGCGGGTGCGCAAGTCGTGCAGCCGCGACAGTTCGGGATGCGCGGCGGCGCGTTCGATGAAGCGCAGGCGCTTCTCCTCCGGCCATTCGCGGTCCATCAGGCTGTCGATGGCTTCGCGCGAGGCGCGCCATGCGTTCCACACCAGCCATGCGGCGATGGCGAGGCCGAACAGCGGATCGGCCCGGTGGAAGCCGAGATACTGGTCGAACGCCAGCGCGGCGATGACCGACAGGTTGAGCAGGAGGTCGGACCTGTAGTGGATGGTGTCGGTGCGGATCGCCAGCGAGCCGGTGCAGCGGATGACATGCCGCTGCCATGCGAGCAGCGCCAGCGTGGCGGCGATGGCGATCAGCGAGACGACGATGCCGTCTGCGGCGGCTTCGGTGCGGCCGCCTTCGACCAGCACCGTTGCCGCGCGCAGCGCGATGGCCCCGGCCGAGAGCACGATCAGGATCACCTGGAGCATGGCCGCCAGCGCTTCCGCCTTGCCGTGGCCGAAGCGGTGATCCTCGTCCGCCGGCATCGCCGCGACCCATACGCCGACCAGCGCCGACACGCTGGCGACGAGATCGAGCGCCGAATCGGCGAGGCTGCCGAGCATCGCGGTGGAACCGGTGCGCCAGGCCGCCCAGCCCTTCAGGGTGGCGAGAAACAGCGCCAGCGCGATCGACGCCAGCGCGGCGGAGCGGTTCAGCCGGGCGCGCCGTTCGTCCGCCGCGCCGGTCACGGATAGAGCAGCGTGCTGGCCCATCCGCCGCCGGCGCGGGTGAACTGGCGGCGCTCGTGCAGGCGATGGTCGCGGTCGATCCAGAACTCCATCCGCTCGGGCGCGAGGCGGAAGCCGGTCCAGTGCGGCGGGCGCGGCACGTCTTCGCCATGGCGGGCGCGCAGGTCCGCCACCCGTTTGAGGTAGGTCTCGCGCCGGTCGAGCGGGCGCGACTGGTCCGAGGCGGCGGAGCCGAGGCGCGAATCGGGGTGGCGCGAGCGGAAATAGGCGTCGGCCATCGCCGGGCTCACTTCCTCCAGCGGCCCTTCGATCCGCACCTGCCGCCGCAGCGACTTCCAGTGGAACAGCAGCGCGGCGCGGGGGTTGGCGCGAATCTCCCCCCCCTTGCGGCTGTGCGCGTTGGTGTAGAACACGAAGCCGCCCCCATCGCCGAGATGCGGCCCGTGCTCCTTCAGCAGCACCATCCGCACCGACGGCGCGCCGTCGGGCGTGGCGGTGGCGAGGGCCATCGCGTTCCAGTCGTTCGGTTCGCTCGCGCGCGCTTCGGCGAACCAGGCGTCGAACAGGGCGAACGGATCGCCGTGGGGAATCGCATCGTCTGCGGCTTTCATGCCGCGTGCCCTATCGCTTCGTCCGGCCGGGGGAAAGCGCCGCGCCGGCCGGGCCATTGCCCCCGGCGCGAACAGGCCCTAAGCGCGCCCCCGTTCAACATAGCGTTCTGCATCGGCGGGAGCGGACCCTTGGCGCGTATCGTGATGAAATTCGGCGGCACCTCGATGGCCGGGACGGAGCGAATCCGCCGCGTCGCCGGGATCGTGCGCAGGCAGCAGGCCGCCGGACATCAGGTGGCGGTGGTGGTTTCGGCGATGGCGGGCGAGACCGACCGGCTGGTGGGCTTCTGCCGCGAGGCCAATCCGCTCTACCATCCGGCCGAATACGACGTGGTGGTCGCCAGCGGCGAGCAGGTGACCAGCGGGTTGCTGGCGCTGACGTTGCAGGCGATGGGCTGCAAGGCGCGCAGCTGGCTCGGCTGGCAACTGCCGGTCCACACGGTGGAAGCCCACGCCAAGGCGCGCATCGCGGGCATCGACGCCGGCGCCATGGCGGCGGCGATGGAAGCGGGCGAAGTGGCGGTCATCCCCGGCTTCCAGGGCCTGTCCGACGCAGGGCGGGTGACGACGCTGGGGCGCGGCGGATCGGACACTTCGGCCGTGGCGGTGGCGGCCGCGCTCGGGGCCGACCGGTGCGACATCTATACCGACGTCGACGGCGTCTACACCACCGACCCGCGCATCGTGGCGCGGGCGCGCAAGCTGAAATACGTCACCTACGAGGAAATGCTCGAGCTGGCCTCGGTCGGGGCCAAGGTGCTCCAGACCCGCTCGGTCAGCCTGGCGATGAAGGAAGGCGTGCGGGTGCAGGTGCTGTCGAGCTTCACCGACGACGATGCCCCGCCGGCCGACGACATCCCCGGCACGATGATCGTTTCGGACGAGGAAATGGCCCAAATCACCGAGGAGCTGCAAATGGAAAGCCAGCTGGTCACCGGCATCGCGCACGACAAGAACGAGGCGCGCATCGTGCTCACCCGCGTGCCCGACCGGCCGGGCGCGGTGTCGAGCATCTTCACTCCGCTGGCCGAAGCGTCGATCAACGTCGACATGATCATCCAGAACGTCGCCAAGGACAAGGGCGAGACCGACGTGACCTTCACCGTGCCGCAGGCCGACCTCGCCAGGGCGCAGGCGCTGATCGAGGACCGGCGCGAGGCCATCGGCTATTACCGCATCATCACCGACAGCAAGGTGGCGAAAGTCTCCGTGGTCGGCGTGGGCATGAAGAGCCACGCGGGCGTGGCGGCGACGATGTTCAAGGCGCTGGCCGACCGGGGAATCAACGTCCAGGCGATCTCCACCAGCGAGATCAAGGTTTCGGTGCTGATCGACGAGGACGAGACCGAGCTGGCCGTGCGCGTGCTGCACACCGCCTACGGCCTCGACGCCGACGCGCCGGCGGAGTGACGCGCGGCGGGGTGGCGAAGTTCAGGCCGGCGGCGGCCGGGCGTGACACTTTCGATTGGTTCACGCGGAGGCGCGGAGATGTCGCGCTTGCGGCGCAGCCGCTTTCCCGTTCCGGCCTTCCGGTTGGCGCAACGCCGGAAGAGAAGGCGGCCTCGCCCCTGACACAACCCCTCCGCGTCTCCGCGTGAACTCCGTGCTTTTTGGCGCTCACGGAGGCACAGGGGCACAGAGGGGTCGTGTTCGGGGCGGGAGCCTCCTTGCCTTCCGATGACGCCGCTGACCGGAAGGCCGGAGAGCGAAGGCGGCTTCGCCGCAAGCACAACATCTCCGTGCCCCTGTGCCTCCGTGAGCGCCAATCCTTCCCCGAGGACAGGGCACGCGGGATTATCCGGCGGCGAGCCCGGACGTTGCGCCTGGGTGGGATGCGCGGACGGTGGGGCCGGCGCTTGCCTGGG
>JBIQKC010000041.1:0-21637 GCA_044506885.1 Sphingomonadales bacterium | reverse complement strand
GCTCGGATAGCCGAACTGGGCGCGGCGCATGGCGACCCGCGCCGCGCGCTGCTCCGTCCGGCGCTCGACGCGAGCGGCGCGCTGCTGCGGGCGTGCCTGCTGCCGCTGCTGCGCGCGTTGCGCCATCTGCTGGCGCTGCTGGACGTTGTTGCGCGGCTGTTGCGCCGAACGCTCGCTGCGCGCGCCGCGCTCCTGCGCGAAGGCCGGGGCGGGAAGCGCGGTTGCGATCAAGGCGGCGGCCATCGCCGCCCACCCGCTGTTCCTGAGAAATGTGCTCACCGACATGTGCGGCATCTCCTTTGGCATGCCGCCGAGTGGCAGCGGCCAGATGAGCCGGAAACTAGGCGAGTCGCGCTTTCCGTTCACTGAACCGGGGGTGTAGCTTAACGTTCAGGTTGGCGCCGAACGCAGAGGCGATGTCCGCCGCCGAGACCGGTGCCTGCCCATTGAAGGAAATGTTCAGCATTTCCGGCTAATTGGCGCCTTCGCGCCAGTGTGGCGCATGGCAAACCGCGAGCTTGGCCTTATGAGCAATCGCACCCGGATCCTGCTGCTGTTCAACAACTCGGGCAGGGAATACGTCGCCAGAATCCAGGCCAGCGCCAGCCGGTGCTGCGCTGCCGCCGGCTTCACGCCGCGAATGGACAACGCCTTTGAAAGCGGCACGCCCGCGCCTGCCTTGCTCGATGACGACACGCTCGCCGGCGTCGTCCTGACGCCGCCCTATTCCGACGATCGGCATATCCTGCTTCGGCTGGAAGAGCGCGGGCTGCCCTACGTGCGCATCGCGCCGCTGCTCGATCCCGATCGGGGCAGCACCGTCATCATGGACGAATACGACGCGGCCCGCGCGATCACCGAATATCTGCTCGACAAGGGCCATCGCCGGATTGCGATCCTGCGCGGGCCGAATGTGCACCTCGTCAGCATGCGGCGTTTCAACGGCTATGCCAACGCGCTCGGCGGAAAGGGACTGCGCGTCGACCAGTCGCTGGTGGCGCAGGGCGATTTCTCGCGCGAATCCGGCCGTCAGGAAGCGCCGCGCCTGTTCGCCGCCAACCCCACCGCGATCTTCGCCTGCAACGATGAGATGGCCGCCGGCATAATCGACGCCGCCAGGGCCGCCCGGATCTCCATTCCGGGGCAGATTTCACTGGTCGGCTACGACGACAACGCCATCGCCGCCACCACCCGCCCGCGCCTGACGACAGTGCGCCAGCCGCTCGAAAGGATGGGCGAAATGGCCGCCCAACTCCTCATCGAACACATTCGCCAGCCCGCGAAAGGGGCAGGCCATGAGGTCGTGCCATTCGAGATCGTCGAACGGGATTCGGTTGCGGAATTCGCGGCGGCTTAGGCACGCCGATTCAATCGGCCTACCGCGTAAGCTTCTTGTACGCCAACCTTGTCGGCCGGTCCGCCGCATCCCCCAGCCTGCGCCGCTTGTCTTCCTCATACGCCGCGAAGTTGCCTTCGAACCATTCGACGTGGCTGTCGCCCTCGAACGCCAGGATGTGCGTCGCGAGGCGGTCGAGGAAGAAGCGGTCGTGGCTGATGACAACGGCGCAGCCGGCGAAGTTCTCGATCGCGTCTTCGAGCGCGGCCAGGGTTTCCACGTCGAGGTCGTTGGTCGGCTCGTCGAGCAGCAGCACGTTGCCGCCCTGCTTGAGCATCTTGGCCATGTGCACGCGGTTGCGTTCACCGCCCGACAGCTTGCCGACGTTCTTCTGCTGGTCCTGGCCCTTGAAGTTGAACGCGCCGACATAGGCCCGCGTGCTCATGTCGTGGCCGTTGACCTTCATGTAGTCGAGCCCCTCGGAGATTTCCTCCCACACGTTGTGCTTGTCGTTCAGGTGGTCGCGGCTCTGGTCGACATAACCCAGGCGCACCGTCTCGCCGATCTCGATGGTGCCGCTGTCGGGCTGTTCCTTGCCGGTGATGATGCGGAACAGCGTGGACTTGCCCGCGCCGTTCGGTCCGATCACGCCCACGATGCCGCCCGGCGGCAGCATGAACGACAGGTCCTCGAACAGCAGCTTGTCGCCGTATGCCTTGGAAATACCCTTGGCCTCGATCACCTTGCCGCCCAACCGCTCGGGCACTTGGATGACGATCTGCGCCTTGCCGGGCTTGCGGTCGTTCTGCGCTTCCTGAAGCTGTTCGAACTTGCGGATACGCGCCTTGGACTTGGTCTGCCGTGCGGCCGGGGTCTGCCGGATCCATTCCAGCTCTTCCCTGAGCGCCTTGGAGCGGCCGCTCTCTTCGCGCTCTTCCTGCGCCAGGCGCTTGGCCTTCTTTTCCAGATAGGTCGAGTAATTGCCTTCGTAGGGGAAGTACTTCCCGCGATCGAGTTCGAGGATCCAGCCGACCACGTTGTCGAGGAAATAGCGGTCGTGGGTGATCATCAGCACCGCGCCGGCATATTCCTTCAGGTGGTTTTCCAGCCATTCGACGGATTCGGCGTCGAGGTGGTTGGTCGGTTCGTCCAGCAACAGGATGCTGGGCTTCTGGATCAGCAGGCGGGTCAGCGCCACGCGGCGCTTTTCGCCGCCGGAGAGGTTCTCGACCGAGGAGTCCGACGGCGGGCAGCGCAACGCCTCCATCGCGATCTCGAGCTGGTTGTCGAGCGTCCACCCGTCCACCGCGTCGATCTTCTCCTGCAATTCGCCCATCTCGGCGCCGAGCGCGTCGAAATCCGCCCCGTCCTCGCCCATCTCGATGCCGATCTGGTTGAAACGATCGACCATGTCGGCCACTTCGCGCGCGCCGTCCTTCACGTTCTCCAGCACGGTCTTGGTCGGGTCCAGCTCCGGCTCTTGCGCCAGATAGCCGACGGTGATGTATTCGCCCGGCCAGGCCTCGCCGGTGAAATCGGTGTCGATGCCGGCCATGATCTTCATCAGCGTGGACTTGCCCGCGCCGTTGGGGCCGACGATGCCGATCTTTGCGCCTTGGTAGAATTGCAGGTTGATGTTCGACAGCACCGGCTTCTGCGCGCCGGGGAAAGTCTTGGTCATGTTCTTCATGACGTATGCGTACTGGGCGGCCATCGAGCGTCCTTTAGGGGTAATCGGTGAGTGTCAGGATTTGGCCGCGCAGATAGGGGGTGACCGGGCGGGGGGCAAGGCGAAGCTGGCGATGGCTTCAATCATGGTTAATGTGGCGAGATCTAGCGCGAGTCCGACGACTAGACAGGGGGGAACCGGTTATGCGTGCGATTTGGGGTGGGCGCTGGATTGCGGCGTTCGCGGCTTTCGGTGGCGGCGCGCTCGTCTGTCCGGCGGCTTCGGCGGTCACGATGGACGGGCTCGAAGGCTTCGATCACATCTTTGGCAGCTACGCGCCGGGCGGGGACTGTTCGCTGGAACCGCGCGTTACGCTCGACGCGGCGGGCATGACCTTCACCGCCACCGGCCGCACCGTGCAGGTTTCGCGGGTCGACTATTCGCCCGGCTTCTATGGTCAGTATTACGAAGGCATCGTGCTTGCCTTCTATCCGTTTCCGCGCGGCGAGTTCGAGCCGGGCGACGTGCTGATGCTCATCAACGATGACGAGGTTGCCGGCCGAATCCGCATCGATGCGGGTGCGGAACAGGGGCGGCGGCTCGATCCGTTCCATGCGGCAATCCGGGGCGAGTACCTGCTGTGTCCCGGCACCGGCAGCGGCGTGGCGCCTCCCCAGGCCGAAGAGCAGGTCGAAGTGCCGGGAACGCCGCTCGAATGGGATAACCTTGCCGGTCTCGTCGGCCGCTATCCGGGTAACTACTCCGAAGACAACATCGACCTGTTCGATGCCGGCGCGGTCGCCGCCGCGTTGCGCGCCCTGCTTGGCGACAAGATGGCGGTGCTGGAAGAAAACCTCTCCGCGGTCGCGCCGCTCGGGCGGCAGGGCAACATCTACTACATCAGCGGCAATGCGCCGCATCGCGGGGGCGAGGACCAGGCCTATGTCCTGATCGATCCCGCGAAGCGGGCGGTGCAGGTCGGCCTGTGGGAACAGGGCAAGCTGACCGTCTATGCCCCCGCCGCCGGCCGCCTGCCGATCCCGCGCGAAATTCAGGCCATGCTGGACAACAGCCCCGGCGAACTGGCCAACGCCGCGCCGGGCACGCCATGGGAAGTGCTGCCGGTGGAGGGGCGCGAGCCGGTCGCCTATGTCGAGGCGGCTGCATCGCCCAGCATCACCTCGATGACGCTCTATTGCGAGAACGGCCGCCCCTACATGGCCATGCTCGCCGCCAGGCCCCTGTCCGGCGCGACCATCGCCCTGACGTGGAATTTCGCCGGGCGGCTGGTGAACGTGCCGATGCAGCGCGCCGTCAACGACGGCACTTACTGGATAGGCGGCGTCTCGGGTTCGCCGTTGCTGGAGCATCTGATGGGCGAGTGGGACATGGCCTACCTGCGGATCGACGGCCGTCTCGAAGGCGAAGCCTCTCTCGCCAACGCGCCGCAAGTGCTGCGCACCGCGTTGCGCACGTGCGTGCGGCTGTAGCGAAGTTTCAATCGGCGTCGGGTTGAAGCTCCGGCGCGGCCAGCCGGACGGTGTCGAGTTGCCGCGCGCTTTCGGCGGCGGCGAGGAGACGGGGAAAGTCCGAGACGTCGACCGCAAAGCGTTCGGCCGAGAAGAGTTGCGGGACCAGGCAGCAATCGACGAGGCCCGGCGCATCGCCATATGCGAAGCGCCCGCCGTGGCGGCCAATGAGTGTTTCGAGGGCGGAGAAACCTTCGCGAATCCAGCGCGCGAACCATTGGCTGACCTGCGCATCGTCCGCGCTGAACTGTTCGCGCAGCGCGTTCAGCACGCGCAGGTTGTTGAGTGGATGGATGTCGCACGCGATCAGTTGCGCCATCGACCGGGCCACGGCCCGTCCCGCCGGATCGGCCGGAAGCAGCGGCGGATCGCGCCATTGCTCGTCGAGCCATTCGATGATCGCCAGGCTTTGCGTGAAGGCCGCGCCATCGGCCTCCAGCGCGGGCACGAGCCCTTGCGGGGCCAGCGCTACGAAGCTCTGGTCGTGCTGCTCCCCCGCGCGCAGATCGTGCGTTACCTGACGGTAGTCGAGACCTTTCAGGCCGAGCGCGATCCGTACTCGATAGGAGGCTGTCGAACGCCAGTAGCCATGCAGCGCGATCACAGCGTGGGGGCCGGCAGCACCACGGCCCGGCATTCGCCGAAGCCGATCGGAACGAAGCCTTCGCGCGCCGCGCGTGCGGTCAGGATCACCTCGTCCCCGTCTTCGAGGAAGGTGCGAGTCTCTCCCCCCGGCAGCGCAATCGGCTCTGCACCGCCGCGGGTGATCTCGAGCAGGCTGCCGTAGCTATCAGTGGTCGGCCCGGAGACCGTACCTGTCCCGAGCAGGTCGCCGGGCCTCAGGTTGCAGCCGTTGGATGCGTGGTGGGTGACGATCTGCGCCGCGGTCCAGTACATGTTGGTCGCCGGGCCACGGCTGAGCAGGTGCGCGGGCGACCCCGCTTCGCGCATCCGCGCGGTGGAAAGGCGCGCCTCCAGCTCGATTCCCAGCGCTCCGTGCCGCCGGTCGTCGTCGTCCGACAGATAGGGCAGGGGGGCGGGATCGCCTTCGGGCCGTGGCGGCTGCGGCTGCCAGAACGGGGCAAGCGCTTCGGGGGTGACGATCCACGGCGATACGGTGGAATGGAAGTTCTTCGCCAGGAACGGACCGAGCGGCTGATATTCCCATGCCTGGAGATCGCGCGCAGACCAGTCGTTGAGCAGGCCGAACCCGCCGATGAGGCTCGGCGCATTGGCGATGGGGACGGGGTGGCCGAGCTGGTTCCCCTCCGCGACCCAGATGCCGAGTTCGACCTCATGGTCGAGCCGTCGCGTCGGACCGAAATCCGGGGCCTCGGCATCGGGCGGTTTGCGCTGCCCCAGCGGCCGCACCAGCGGTTCTCCGGACGGGCGCACGGACGAGGCGCGCCCGTGATAGCCGATCGGCACATAGCGGTAGTTGGGCAGCAGCGGCGCGTCGGGACGGAACAGGCGGCCGACGTTGGTCGCATGGTGAATGCCGACGTAGAAATCGGTGTAGTCGCCGATCGCCGTCGGCAGGTGGAAGCTGCATGTTTCGACGGCGTGCAGCAGCGGCGCCAGCGTGGCCCGATGGCTCTCGTCGCTCAACAATGCGGAAAGCCGGGCGCGCAAGGCCCTGCGCGACGCGAGCGGCAACGCGAGCAGCGCGTTGAGCGTATCGCCAAGCAGCGCCTTGGCGACTCCTTTGCCGAGCAGCCCGGCTTCGGCCGTCGCGCGCAGATCGAGCACGAAATCGCCGATGGCGGCCCCGGCGCGCGCATCGAGTTCCGGCGTGGAAAAGATCGCGTAAGGCAGGTTCTGGATCGGGAACTCCGGGTGCGCCGCGGCGCTTTCCACCCAGCTCGTCAGCATCGGATCGTGTGTAGCGTCGACCGAAAAGATCATGCCGGCAGGCTCGCTTTGGCGAAGCCGGCCCAGCAATCGTCGTAGTCGAGCTGGAGGGCGGGGCTCTCCAACGCCCAGCGGGTCGGGCGGATGACGACGCGACTCTCGAACATGAAGGCCATGGTATTCTCGATCTTGTGCGGAGCCAACGGCGCGTCGATCGCTTTCTCGTAGCTCGCCCGGTCGGGCCCGTGGCCGTTCATCTGGTTGTGCAACGATGCGCCGCCGGGCGCGAAGCCGCCTTCCTTGGCGTCGTACGCGCCCTGGATCAGCCCCATGAACTCGCTCATCACGTTGCGGTGAAACCATGGCGGGCGGAACGTGTCCTCCGCCACCATCCAGCGGGGCGGGAAGATCACGAAATCGACGTTGGCGGCGCCGGGGGTATCGGTCGGCGAGGTCAGCACGGTGAAGATCGACGGATCGGGATGATCGAAGCTGACGGTGTTGATCGTGTTGAACCGCGTGAGATCGTAGCGGTACGGCGCGAGGTTGCCGTGCCAGGCGACGACATCGAACGGCGAATGGTCGAGCGTGGTCGTCCACAGCCCGCCCTGGAACTTCTGCACCAGTTCGGTCGGCTCGTCGCGATCCTCGAACCGTGCGGCCGGGGTTTCGAAATCGCGCGGGTTGGCGAGCCCGTTGGCGCCGATCGGCCCAAGCTCGGGCAGGCGCAGCAATGCGCCGTAGTTCTCGCAGACATAGCCCCGCGAGGGCCCATCGACTTCCACCCGGAACCGCACGCCGCGCGGCACGACAGCGACATGCAGCGGCGGCGCGTCGATGATCCCCAGCTCGGTGACTATCCTGAGCGCGCCCTGCTGCGGCACGATCAGCATTTCGCCGTCGGCGTTCATGAACGCGCGGCGCATCGGCCGGTCGCAGGCATAGAGGTGGGCGGCCATGCCGATCCCGTCCGCGACATTGCCGTTTCCGGCATAAGTCACGAGGCCATCGAGAAAATCGCCGCCGCCTTCCGGCCACGGCAGCGGATCCCAGCGCAGCCGGTTGGGCGACGGCGGAACCTCGTCGAATGGCGCCGCGCGCAGAAGGCCGGCGTCGGGTATGGGGGTGAAAGTCGGGTGGTTCGCCGCCGGCCGCAGGCGATAGAGCCAGCTGCGCCGGTTCTCCGCGCGCGGCGCGGTGAAGGCCGTGCCCGAAAGCTGCTCGGCATAGAGCCCGTAAGGGACCTTCTGCGGCGAGTTGCGGCCGATCGGCAGCGCACCGTCGACAGCCTCGGTCGCGAAGTGACCGCCAAAGCCGGTCATGTACATTATCGAATCCTCTCCTTGCGGACCGCCGATGTCGTTGGGCCACAACAGGATAGGCCGCGCGGAGGCCGGCATCGAGTCACTTTCGCCGTAACGAGGGGACTGGCGAAGCGCCGCGCCCCTCGCTAGGCGCGCTTCATGACCAGCTACAACTCCGCCCTGCTGCGATTGCTCGACGAGCGCGGCTACATTCACCAGATCACCAATGCCGAGGGGCTGGACGACCTCGCCAGCCGCGCAGTCGTCCCCGGCTATATCGGTTTCGATCCGACCGCGCCCTCGCTCCACGTCGGCGGGCTGGTGCAGATCATGCTGCTGCGGCGGCTGCAACAAGCCGGGCACAAGCCGATCGTGCTGATGGGCGGCGGGACCGGCAAGATCGGCGATCCCAGCTTCAAGGACGAGGCGCGCAAGCTCCTCACAGAAGAAACCATCGCGGCCAATGTCGCCTCGATCAAGCGCGTGTTCGAGCGCTTCCTCACTTTCGGCGATGGGCCGGCCGACGCAATCATGCTCGACAACGCCGAATGGCTCGATGAACTCGGGTACCTGGAGCTGCTGCGCGAAGTCGGTCCGCACTTCACGATCAACCGGATGCTGACGTTCGATTCGGTCAAGCTCCGCCTCGATCGCGAGCAGCCGCTGACGTTCCTCGAATTCAACTACATGATCCTCCAGGCCTACGACTTCCGCGAACTGGCGCAGAACCACGGTTGCCGATTGCAGCTCGGCGGCAGCGATCAATGGGGCAACATCGTCAACGGCATCGAATTGACGCGGCGGATGGACGGCGTGGAAGTCTTCGGCCTCACCACCCCGCTGCTCACCACCGCCGACGGCAGCAAGATGGGCAAGACTGTCGCCGGCGCGGTGTGGCTGAACGAGGATATGCTGCCGGCGTGGGATTTCTGGCAGTACTGGCGCAATGTCGACGATCGTGACGTCGGCCGCTTCCTGCGCCTGTTCACCGATCTGCCGCTGGACGAGATCGCGCGGCTCGAAGCGCTGCAAGGTTCGGAGATCAACCAGGCCAAGATCGTCCTCGCCAACGAGGTCACCCGGCTGGTCCGGGGCGACGAGGCGGCGCGCGGGGCCGAAGCGACCGCTGCGGCGACGTTCGGCGGCGGCGGGCTTGGCGAGGACTTGCCGGAGCTGGAGATTCCAGCCGAAGGCATCCGTCTGGCGGCCGCCTGCACCGCGATCGGTTTCGCCGCTTCGAACGGCGAGGCCAAGCGCAAGATCGCCGAGGGAGCCGTGAAGCTCGACGACGAGGCCATAACCGATCCCGCGTATCTCATACTGATTCCGCCGGGTGCGGAGCGCAAGCTCAGCCTCGGCCGCAAGAAGCATGGCATCCTGCGATAGCCCGACCGGATTTCGCATTGAAACCGTCGTCAGGAAGGGTAGCTTCGCCCTAGGCCATATAGTGAATAAAATCGGCTAGGGGTATGCGGATGTCCTGGAAAACCTGCCTGTTGGCGCTGCCGCTGCTCGCGTTTCCCGGCGCGGGTGCGTGGGCGCACCACTCGTTCGCGGTCTATTTCGATCCGGGCAAGGAAGTGACGATCACCGGCAAGGTTACCGCGTTCCGGTTCACCAATCCGCATGGCACCATCGTACTCGCGGTCGCCGACGGGCAGGGCGGAACCGCGGAATGGCGCGCCGAAACCAATGCCCCTTCGGTCCTCACGCGGCGGGGCTGGACCCGGACCAGCATCAAGCCGGGAGAAACCATCACCATCACCGGTTGGGCCTCGCGCGACGGCAAGCCCTACATCCGCCTCCGCAGCGCGACGCATCCCGACGGCAGCATCGTCGGCACCGCGCCGTTCGGCCAGGCGGATCAGAGCTGACGATGCGGTGCGCGATAGTCGCTCTCGCGCTCGCGGTGTTCCCCATGCCCGCGCTGGCGCAAGTCGATCTCACCGGCTTCTGGAACCTCAGCTTTGAAACCGGGAACGAGGATCGCGATCTCATCGCCAAGCTTCCGCCCGATACTGTGGTGATCGAGGATACCGGCGTGGTCGAATTTCCCGAAGGCGAATTCGGCGGGCTCAAGCTCAAGCCCGAAGCCGCCGCGGAAGCGGCCGAGTGGGCGCCGGACGACGAATTCGCTCTCGACCGCGTATGCCTGCCGCCGTCGATCGTTTACGCGATCCAGGGGCCGTTTCCGTTCGAGGTGTACCAGACGCCCGAACTGATCGTGATCAAGTACGAATATTTCGACCAGGTGCGCCTGATCTTCATGGACGATCGCGAAGCGCCGGACGGCCTGCCGCACTCCAAGATGGGCTTCTCCACCGGCCGCTGGGACGGCGATGAACTGGTGGTGGAAACCACCCATATCGCACCGTCGACGATTACCAACAACGGCCTCAACCACAGCGACAGGATACGCATGGTCGAACGCTACAAGCTGAGCGCGGACGGCAAACGGCTGGAAGCGACGCAGTGGTTCGAGGATCCCGAAACCCTGGACAACAACGGCGCGCGCTTCATCCGTTGGGACAAGCGCGAGGGAGAACACGTCTATCCCTATGAATGCGACCCCAGCTTCGCGCTCGAATATCGCGAGGCGGAACGAAGCGGCGCGGCGGAAGAAGCCACGCCCTGAGATCGGCAAGATCGCGTTATTCGTGGTCGGGGAGACAGGATTCGAACCTGCGACCCTCTGCTCCCAAAGCAGATGCGCTACCAGGCTGCGCCACTCCCCGAGCCGCAGAGGCCCTTAGGTTTTCGCCCAATCCGGCGCAAGCACGATCGCCTGTCCCTGGCAACCAGCACTTGGGCGGCCGGCTAACGAAAGCGGCTCCAGACGAAGCGGCTCGATAGCGCGAAGTTCCATACCGAGCCGATCGCGATGCCGCCGAGGGCAGCCGGGTATTCGTGCAGGCCCCACCGCAGCAGCACCGCGGCGACTCCGACGTTGGCGAGCAGGCCGACCGAGCACGCCGCGGCGAACTTGAGCCAGCCGCGCAGCAGCGGGCCCGGACCCGTCAGCCGTCTGTCGGCATAAGTCAGCGCGTTGTTGAGCGCGAAGTTGAAGGTCATGGCCACCAGCGCGGCGAGTGTTTGTCCGACCTCGAAGTCGGTGATCAACTGGTCCTTCAGGCTGCCTCCGAAGGCGGCGAGGAAAGCCGACAGCACCGCCATGTGCACCACGACGCCGGCGGCGCCGATGGTCCCGAACAGGGCGAAACGCGTGGGAATCACCCGCCCGAGCCACTTGTCGTAGAGCCCGATCAGGAACTCGAACACGACGGTGCGGTCGAGCTTGCTTTCACCCTTCGCGCGGGCGGCGAAGTCGAGCGGGAATTCCTTGACGCGCAGTGGCGTTTCCACGGTGGCGAGGATGTCGAGCAGGATCTTGAAGCCGATGCCGGACAGGCGATGCGCATTCTTTCGCAGCGTTTCGGCGCGCAACATGAAGTAGCCGCTCATCGGATCGCTGAGCTGGACGCCGGTGAGCTTGCGGGCCAGCTTGTTGGCGAGCGTCGAAGCGCGCACCCGATCCGGCCGGTTCCACTCGGCGGTGCTGGCCCCCTCGACGAAACGCGAGGCGCAGGCGAGATCGTATTCACCCGAGACGATCGCATCGAACATCGGCGCCAGGAGCGCGGGGTCGTGCTGGTGGTCGGCGTCCATCACCGCGACGATCGGCGCGGCGGTAGCGCACATGCCTTCGATCGCCGCGCTGGCAAGCCCGCGGCGGCCGATCCTCTGGATGATCCGGATGCGAGGGTCGGCGGCGGCGATGGTGCGGACCTCGTCGGCGGTGCCGTCGGTGCTGTCGTCGTCAACGAAGATGGCCTCCCACGCGATCCCGCGCAGGGCCTGTTCCAGCCGGGCGACCATCAGGGCGACGTTGAGGCGCTCGTTGTAAGTCGGCAGTACGACAGCCAGCGCGAGCGTACCCGACGCCGGGGCGCCGGGGGATCCCGCCGATTTCGTGTGTGCAACCGTATCCGTCATGCCGACGCCTATCGGTCCGACGCGTGCGATGCGCGCACCGGTTGCAGGATTCCGTCGCCGGAGGTGGAAACGTCGCCGCCGACTTCTTGCCGCATGGCAGGCCGGGCGAGGCCGAAGTAAGCGATCACCACGACGGCGAACGCCGTCAAGGGAAAGGCCAGGGGCCTGGCGATCAACTCGTCTCCACGCAGCGACAGCAGTCCGAGGCCGAACAGCAAACCGACGGTCAGCAGCGCGCCGGTGGCGGGAAGCATCCTGTGCTGGAGAAGAGGCAGGCTGCAAATGAGGTAGAAAGCGGGAATTGCCGCGACCTGGACATCGTACATCATCATGCGTGGATTGAGGAACGACGCGGCGATGAGTGCAACGGCCAACCGCACCTTGTCGTCGGCGCTCCTGAAGCCCATCGCGAAAGTCAGCATCGCAAGGCAAAACAGCCCGTGTATCGCTAGAGCGCCGATATCGCCCGCTCCCAGGCTGCGGGCGAAGCCGAACACGTTCTCTCCGAGCACACCCTGCGTGATCGATTGATCGGTGATGCTCATGACCCAGGATGTGAAGCGCGCCTCCGAAAAATAGTAGTACGAGAGATAGATGGCGGCGGTTGCGCCGACCACGACGGCCGATTTCAGAACGTACGTCCAGCCTTCCCGATTGACGAGAAACGGCACGATCAGGAATTGCAGGTAAAAAGGCTTGATCGAAGAGCAGAGAACGACCGCAAGGAGGAACGGCAGGTACGAACGCGAACGTATCCCGTATATCAACGCGGTCAGGACGATGGCGTTCAGAATAACTCCCAGGTTTGCGGAACCGATCGCGATGGTTCCGGCCATGGTGAACGCCGCGATTCCCGCCACGAGGGCGCAGGCGCACTGAAATGGCGAAAGAGATGCACAAAAGGTTCGCGCCAGAAGCCACAGCAGCCAGAGAGCCGCCGCCACGAACAGTATCGCATAGGCCCACATCGCGGCCGTTGGGTCGAGCGCGGCGAGGGGCTCCAGAATGTCGAGAGCTATCGGGGGATAGGTGAAGTTATAGCCGTCCTCCACCCCGAAACGCTGCATCGCGCCCGACGCATAGGGATCCGCGCCGACCCGCAAGGCGGCGATTGCGCCCTGGTACACCCAGTAGTCCCAGAAGAACGTATCGCCCGCGACGAGGTGCTTGATGAGCCGCGAGGCGAGGCACGCCGCCGCGACCGCCGCCAGCGCCACCCAGTGCGCCGCGTGGCCCTTGCCGAAGGTCCATTTGTTGCCCTCGAATGTCATTGTGCGCCGTGCCCCCTCGTGAAGCGCCGGATTATCACCGCGGATGGCGGTTGACGAGCAGGCGACGGCGCCATGTCCAGATCGGGACAGGAAATGTGTGATCGGTAAACCGACCAGGGGAGATCTTGAGCGGAGGGCTGCAACTCGACGGTTGCCATCCGGCAAGCAAGGTTGATACGCGCTTGTATTCCGTCGGCGGAGATATGAACTAGCAAGGCCGCCAATCACCGTTCGATCCAAGACAGGAATCCAGATGTCCAGCACGGCCCAAACCGCCCCCGAAGTCGCCAAGGAACTCCGCCGCGTGTTCGATTTGCAGCGGGCGCATCAGTGGGAGGTCAAGGCGAGCGGCGCGGAGGAGCGCAAGGCCAAGCTTGGCCGGCTGAAGGCCGCGGTCGAGGCGCGGGCGGACGAGATCGTCGCGGCGGTGCTGGAGGATACGCGCAAGCCCGAAGGCGAAATCCGCGTCACCGAGGTGCTCAACGTTCTCGGCAACATCCAGCTCAACATCGACAGCGTCGAAGAGTGGATGAAGCCGGTCGAAGTTACCCCGTCGAAGAACCCCGACGACAGGGCGATGATCGTGCCGGAAGCGCGCGGGTTGTGCCTGATCCTCGGCCCGTGGAACTTCCCGCTCGGCCTCACGCTGGGGCCGCTCGCGGCTGCGGTGGCGGCCGGCAACTGCTGCATGGTCAAGCTGACGGACCTGTGCCCAGCCACCGCGCGGGTCGCGGGCAAGATCATCCGTGACGTTTTCGACGAGAACGAGGTCGCGCTGTTCGAAGGCGAAGTCGAAGTCGCACAGGCGATGCTGGAGCTGCCGTTCAACCATATCTTCTTCACCGGCAGCACGCGCGTCGGCAAGATCGTGATGGCGGCCGCGGCGAAGCACCTCGCCACGGTGACGCTGGAACTGGGCGGAAAGTCCCCCGTCATCATCGACGAGGGCGCGGACATCGCGGCCATCGGCGCCGCGCTGGCCGGGGCCAAGCAGTTCAACGGCGGGCAGGCATGTATCTGTCCGGACTACGTCTTCGTCCGCGAGGATCAGCAGCAGCAGCTCGTCGACGCTTTCCGCGCCAACGTGGAGAACAACCTCTACGAGGATGGCCGGATCAGGAAGGAAGCGATCGCGCAGATCGTCAACAAGGGTAATTTCGAGCGGGTGAAAGCGCTGTTCGACGATGCGGTGGAAAATGGCGCGCAAGTGGCCGTTGGCGGCGAGCTCGACGAAGCCGACCTGACGATCCACCCGACGATGCTGACCGGAGTGACGCCGCAGATGAAGATCCTCCAGGAAGAGATCTTCGCCCCGATCCTTCCGGTCATGACCTATGACGGCATCGATCAGGCGATCGACTATATCGAGGAGCGCGACAAGCCGCTGGCGCTCTACATCTTCAGCCCGGACGAGGAGAGCGTGGACAAGGTTCTCAAGCGCACCTCATCGGGCGGCGTGACCGTCAATGGCGTGTTCTCGCACTACCTCGAGAATCGCCTCCCGTTCGGCGGCGTCAACGGCAGCGGCATGGGCAGCTATCACGGCCATTTCGGCTTCAAGGCGTTCTCTCACGAACGGGCGGTCTATCTGCACCAGGAACCCGCCTGACCAAAAGGAGGAACGGGGGGAGCCGTTGCTCTCGAAGCAAGGGGCCTTTACAGCCCCGGCGTCTGAAACTGTGAAACGGCTCCCTTGATCCTCTCCCCGCTCGAATGGACACTCGCAAAGCGCTACATGCTGCCGGGGCGTGGCGAGGCGGTTATCGCGCTCGTCGCCTCGATCAGCATCGGCGTGGTCATGCTCTCGGTGGCGATGCTGGTCATCGTGATGAGCGTGATGAACGGCTTTCGCGCCGAACTGCTCGACAAGATCGTCGGTCTCAACGGCCATGCGGTCATCCAGGGTTACGGCGACGACATCCGGAACTGGGAACAGGTTCTCGAGGATGTCCGGGCGACAGACGGCGTGGTCAGCGCTTCCCCGCTGATCGAAAAGCCGCTGCTCGCGACATTCAATGGGCGTGCGGAGGCGGTGGCGGTCCGTGGCAATATCCAGGATGACATCGCCACGCTGGCGCCCAACGTCCTTGCGGGCGACATCTCCACGCTCGTGCCAGGCGTCGACAATGTTGCCATCGGTTCGCGGCTCGCGCTCAATCTCGGCGCGCAGCTCGGTGATACGATCACCATCATAAATCCGCTCGGACGGTCGACGCCGTTCGGAACGATGCCGCGGCAGGTCGGCTATACGATCACGGCGATCTTCGAGATCGGGGTTTCCCAGTTCGACGAACGTTTCGTCATCATGCCGATCCCGAATGCGCAGACGCTGCTGCTGACCGGGGATTCGATCGGCATGATAGAGGTCACGACGACCGACGCCGACCGCGTCGGGGAAATCGTCGCGCCGATTGCCGAGCAGCTGCGAGGCGAGGCGGTGGTGATCGACTGGAAATCGATGAACCGGTCGCTGTTCGAAGCCTTGCAGGTGGAACGGGTGGCGATGTTCTTCGCCCTGTCGATCATTGTGCTCGTGGCAGCCTTCAACATCCTCTCGTCGCTGGTCATGCTGGTCCGCTCCAAGACCCGCGACATCGCCATCCTGCGCACGATGGGCGCGACGCGGAAGAGCCTGCTGAAGATATTCGTCACGACCGGCTCGGTGATCGGCGCCATCGGGACGCTGGCCGGGCTGGCGCTGGGGTTCCTGGTGCTGATGTTCCGCCAGCAGATCGTGCGCGGGATCGAACTGGTGACCGGCCAGAACCTGTGGGATCCGGAAATCCGTTTTCTGACCGAATTGCCGTCGCGAACGGAACCTGGGGAAGTGCTGCTGATCTGCGCGATGGCGATGGGGCTCAGCTTCCTGGCGACGCTCTATCCGGCCTATCGCGCCGCAGGGACCGACCCTGTGCAGGTGCTGCGCTATGAATGACGGCCCCGTCGTCCGCCTCACCGGCCTCACGCGTTCGTTCGAGCAAGGCGGCGAACGGATCGAGGTGCTGCGTGGAGTCGACCTGACCATCATGCCGGGCGAGATCGTGGCGCTGCTGGGGCCTTCCGGCACCGGCAAGTCGACGATGCTGCAAGCCGTCGGCCTGTTGGAGGGCGGGTTCGGCGGCCGGATCGAGATCGCCGGCGTGGACGCCACCCACCTGCCGTCGGGCGACCGCACGGCCTTGCGACGCAACCACCTGGGTTTCGTGTACCAGTTCCATCACCTGCTGCCGGATTTCTCGGCCGAGGAGAATGTGATCCTGCCGCAGCTGGTCGCGGGAACGCCGCGCCGGGCGGCGGCGGAAAGGGCGCGGGAATTGCTTGGCTCGCTCGGACTAAGCCACAGGCTGACGCACCGGCCGAGCCAGCTTTCCGGCGGCGAGCAGCAGCGCGTGGCCGTGGCCCGCGCGCTGGCGAACCGGCCGCTGCTGGTGCTTGCCGACGAGCCGACCGGTAACCTCGACGAAGCCACATCGGACAAGGTGCTGGGGCAGTTTCTCGAACTCGTGCGCGGGCAAGGCAGCGCGGCGCTCGTCGCGACTCACAACGAACGCCTCGCCGCGCGGATGGACCGCGTGGCGCGGCTCCACGAAGGCGTGCTCGAATAACCGCTTGCGCCGGGTTCAGCCGGCGAGGTCTTCCAGATCTCCGGCATCTATCGACGCGACGGCTGCCTTGAGCTCGTCGATGTTAGCGGCGTCCCCTTCGGCCTCGATCATGAAACGGTCGGCCACGATCACGCCATAGCTGCCGCGCGAGCTGTCGTTGCGCCATTTCTCGGTGACCATCGTTTCGCCGTTGCGATAAACGCGTTCATATCCGTTGGCGTCTTCCTCGCTGTGTTCGACACCCATCGCGCTGGCGATCCCGGCAAGGCCGCCCAGCGCCGCCATATCCGACACGCTAAGGTCGAAACGGCGGTCGCCGGCTTCGTAGGTCGCTTCGGCCCGGCTGCCCATGCCGCCGACCGCCGAGCTGGACGTGGCGACACGGGTATAGGAACCTATCGAGGCCGGAAGCAGAGGGCTGATCTGCGCCGGGGTCAGCGCCTTGATCTCGCCGCTGGCCATTCTTTCCATGCGGTCCGCGGCTTCTTCCATCCGCGTCGTGTCGATCGAGCCGACGCCGGGAATCGTGAGTGTTCCGCCGTCGCCCGATGCGTTGTCGAAAGAGCGCGTCCCTCCGACGAAAGCGCCCGTGACGGCAGCGGCAACGGCGGACACGACGATCGTGGCCACGATCGCGCAGACGACGGTAACGGCCGTGTAGGCGAGCGACTTGTCGGCCGGCACTTTCATCACCGGCGTGGCGCCGAGATAGAGCAGGTAGAGCGTGTACAGCGCGGCAAGCAGGCCGAGGATGCCCAGCGACGGAATCAGGCCGAAAATCCCTCCGACCCATGCGGCCGTGGCGCCGAAGGCGACCCACTTGAACGCCTGCCGCCGGTTGGACTCGCCGCCGAACTTGGGGGCGAGGAAGTCGGCGATGAAAGTCACCACCACCAGCATCACCACCGTCATGACGATCTGGACAATCGCGCCGGTCAGCGCGCCGACAATTCCGGGCCGATAGCTGAAGCCGAACGCGCCGTAACCGAACAGTTGGCCGCCGAGCAACGATGCGACCGGTCCGATAGCGATCAGCGGCAGCGCATAGCGCGTCACTATATCGCCCGGCGTGCCGGGTTCGGCGGCGATCCGGGGCCATTCCTCTTTCGGTTTGAGCAGGATGGCTTTCGCTCGTTCCACAAGGCCGGCCGGTTGCGGGCTGCCCGGTATTCCTTCCATCGTCGTTCCCCCTGACTGAAAAAGCGCTTCCCTGCCGTCGGGCAGGTTCATGCCAGCCTGCCGCGCGCCGGACAAGGATTTGTCCCCAAATCGCGGTCCGGCAGTCTTGAACGCGGGCGTGGGACGACTACGCTTCCGCCATGCCCTTTGCCCCGTTCGTCCCGCTGCGCGTGCTGTCCAGCTATTCGATGCTCGAAGGAGCCATCGATCCCAAAGCGATCGCCAAGCTGGCGAAAGAACGGGGCTTTCCCGCCATCGCGATTTGCGATCGCAACGGGCTCTACGGCGCGCCGGCGTTCGCGGCGGCGTGCAAGGCGGAAGGCGTGCAGCCGATCGTGGGCGCGCTCGTGGGTGTGGCGCGGAACCCCGACGGCCCGATCGACTACCTGCCGCTCTATGCCCAGGACGAGACAGGGTGGCAGAACCTGTGCCACCTCATCAGCCGGGCGCACCTCGACCGCCCGCCGGAGATCGAGCCGCATGTCGCGCTCGCCGATTTCGAGGGGCGAACCGATGGCCTGATCGCGCTGACGGGGGCGGCGGAGGGGGCCGTCACGCGGTTGTTGGCGGACGGCAAGGCAGAACGCGCTCGCGATATGCTGGAAGCGCTGTCGGCGTTGTTTCCGGCCCGCCTCTATGTCGAGCTGGCGCGGCGGGGCGACCCTGCGGAAGACGCGGCGGAAGACGGCCTGGTGGACCTTGCCTACGCTCTCGACCTGCCGCTGGTGGCGACCAATCCGGCCAACTTCGGCGATCCGCACATGCATTCGGCGCACGACGCGATGCTGTGCATCGCCAATTCGACGCACATCGACAGTCCCGACCGCAACCGTTCCAGCGCCGAGGCATTCATCAAATCCGCGCCGATGATGGAGGAACTGTTCGCGGATTTGCCCGAGGCGACCGCCAATACGCTCGTCGTCGCGCAGCGCTGCGCCTTCGCGCCGCCGCGGCGCAAGCCGATCCTGCCGAGCCTGGCGGGCGATCTCGACGGCGAAGCGCGCATGCTGGCCGAAGACGCCCGCGCGGGCCTCGCCGCGCGGCTCGTGCGCTACGAAGACCTCACCGCCGAGGAGCGGCAGATATACGAGGACCGCCTGGCATTCGAAATCGAAGTCATCGCCGGGATGGGCTTTCCCGGATACTTCCTGATCGTCGCCGACTTCATCAAGTGGGCCAAGGCGCGGGGAATTCCGGTGGGGCCGGGGCGCGGCTCGGGCGCCGGTTCGCTGGTCGCGTGGTCGCTGACGATCACCGATCTCGACCCGATCCGGCTGGGGCTGCTGTTCGAACGCTTCCTCAATCCCGAGCGCGTCTCGATGCCGGACTTCGACATCGACTTTTGCGAAACCCGGCGCGGCGAGGTGATCCGCTATGTGCAGGAGCGCTATGGCCAGGACAAGGTCGCCCAGATCATCACCTTCGGCAAGCTGAAGGCGCGCGCCGTGCTGCGGGATACGGGCAGGATCCTCCAGATGAGCTACGGTCATGTCGACCGCCTGTGCAAGATGGTGCCTAACCATCCCACCGATCCTTGGACGCTGCCGCGCGCGCTCAACGGCGTCTCGGAATTCCGGCGCGAGTATGAGAACGACAACGAGGTCAAGCGCCTCGTCGACTTGGCGATGCAACTCGAGGGATTTCCGCGCAATTCCTCGACCCACGCCGCCGGGGTGGTGATCGGCGACAGGCCGCTGAACGAGCTGGTCCCGCTTTACCGCGATCCGCGGTCGGACATGCCTGTGACGCAGTTCGACATGAAGTTCGTCGAAGATGCTGGGCTGGTGAAGTTCGATTTCCTCGGCCTCAAGACCCTGTCCGTGCTGCACAAGGCGGTCGAACTGCTCGGACGGCGGCGGATCGAAGTCGCGCTCGACGCCCTGCCGTGGGACGATGACCAGGTCTACGATCTGCTCCAGCGCGGAGACACAGTTGGCGTGTTCCAGCTTGAATCGGAAGGTATGCGGCGCACGCTGGCGGCGGTGAAGCCGACCAATTTTGGCGACATCATCGCGCTCGTCTCGCTCTACCGGCCCGGCCCGATGGACAACATCCCGTTGTTCGGGCGGCGCAAGAACGGGCTCGAACCGATCGAGTACCCGCACCCGAAACTCGAAGCCATCCTGTCGGAGACGTACGGCATCTTCGTCTATCAGGAGCAGGTGATGCAGGCGGCGCAGGTGCTGGCCGGCTACTCGCTTGGCGATGCGGATCTGCTGCGGCGCGCGATGGGCAAGAAGATCCAGGCGGAAATGGACGCGCAGCGCGCGCGTTTCGTGGAGGGGTGCCGCGAGGTTTCGGACATCGGCAAGGCCAAGGCGAACGAGCTGTTCGATTTGATCGACAAGTTCGCCGGCTATGGCTTCAACAAATCGCATGCTGCCGCTTACGCCTTGCTCAGCTACCAGACCGCATGGCTCAAGGCGCACTATCCGGAGGAATTCTACGCCGCCTCGATGTGCTTCGACATGCATCAGTCGGAAAAGCTGGCGGTGTTCGTCGACGATCTGCGGCGCAACGGACTGACGCTGCTGGGCCCGGACGTGAACCGTTCGGAGGCCGAATTCTCGGTCGAACAGACCGATCATGGGCACGCGGTCCGCTATGCGCTTGCCGGCATCCGCAATGTCGGCGAGCGGGCGATGGAGCAGATCGTGGACGAACGCGCTGCGGGGGGAGCGTTCGAAAGTCTCGAGGACCTGTTCCGGCGTATGCCGCAAGGGGCGATGAACAGGCGGCAACTGGAGAGTCTGGCGGCCGCCGGCGCGTTCGACGCCCTCGAGCCGAACCGGGCCAGGCTCCTTGCGAACGCGGAGATGCTGCTGGCCGTCGCCGACGCCGCCGCGCGCGAGCGCGACAGCGGGCAGGCCGGCCTGTTCGGTGGTGAGGACGACCAGCCGCGCGCGTTACGGCTCGCCGCAGCAGAACCGTGGAGCCGCGCCGAACAGATGGCGATGGAGCGCGAGACGTTCGGATTCTACTTCGCCGCGCATCCGATCGAGCAATACCGCACGATCGCCTCGGCGAACGGGGCGCGAAGCCATGCCAGCCTGATGGAGGCGGACATTCCCACCGGACGACAGCCGGCGGTGATGGCGGCGCTGGTAGAGAATGTGAACAAGGGCCGCACCAAGCGCGGGGCCGAGTTCATCCGCGCCGATTTCTCGGACAGTTCCGGCCAGTTCAGCGCCGCCTGCTTCGAGGAATCGCTGGTCGAGAGTTTCCAGCGGTGGGCCATGGAAGGAACCTGTGTCCTGTTGAACGTGGAGCTGGATTCTCCCGGTGAAGGCGAACCTCCGAGAGTGACGGTGCGCGGCGCACGGCCGCTGGCGGACTTGCGCAGCTCGGCCCGGATGCTGCTGACGCTCGATCTTCGCACTCCCGAGGCCATCGAGGAACTCCGCCTTGCGCTGGGACCGGGCGGAAACGGACAGGGCGAAGTGCTCGCCAGGCTGCGCATCGGCGACGTGAAGGAACCGCTGGTGCGGCTGGGGCGCGCCTTTGACCTCGACGGCGAGCTGGCGGAACGGCTCGTCCTGATCGACGGGGTGAGCAATGTCTCGCTGACGGCCCGGCAGGGGACGCCGAACCTGAAGCTTGTGGCGTGATCTAGCAGGGGGACCGCGACGTGTTCAGATTCCTCAAATCCATGGCGCTGGGAATCGTGCTGGCGTTCGTGGTGTCGCTGTTCGTCGGCTCGGGCGGATCGGGCGGCGGACTGCTCAACGTGCGTCTCGTCGATGCCGGTGACTTCGAGTTCTATTGGTCCTGGCCGCTGTTCCTGGCCGGGACGGCCCTGGCCTACGGCCTCCTTCTGCTGATGGAATAGCCTTTCGGGACCGGCAAAAACGAAGGGGCCGGGAGAGAGTATCTCCCGGCCCCTCTGTTTGTGTGTGTGCG
>JBIQKC010000084.1:0-3137 GCA_044506885.1 Sphingomonadales bacterium | reverse complement strand
TGGCGCGCCGCAGATCGAGCAGAAGCGGTGGCGCGCATGCCAGGTGAGGAGCGCGTTCGCGATGGCGACCGGCTGTAGATGCTCCACTGCAATGAGCCCGCGGATGGCGAGGGAGCGCAGGTCGGTGACGAGCAGATCGCTCCGCTCCTTCAGGCGCTCGGCCGCTTCCGCCTGGATCGCGAATCCAAGCCGCGCGGCGCCGCCGATGATGCCGATGAAGATCGTCTCATGAACGTCGGCGACCTGCCGGGCGGCATGGAGCGGAAGAAACGGGTCGCCGCCGTTCGTCTGCCCGAGCACGATGGTCTCGCCGCCGATCAGCACCGCCCGCGCGTCGGGATGCCTGAGCGCGGCGTCGATGAACGGCTTATCGCCGCGCTGTTCACTGACGCGATCGAGCGGCGAGCCGGTATTGGCGAGGTTGGGCCACGGACCGAGCGAGGAGGTCAGGGGAGGGGGCGACGACATGCGGGCCTTTTAGCCGAAACCGAACCCCGCGCGCAGCTTGCCGGAGAACTCCGCCCGCTTCACGGGCTCGTAGGGCACGCGCTCGCCCTTGCCCCAGACCGGGCTCGGCCAGGCGGCGTCGTTCTCGAACCGGGCGATGACATGGACGTGGAGCTGCCGCACCACGTTGCCGAGCGCGGCCACGTTGAGCTTGAAAGCCGACGTCGCGGCCTCCAGCACACCCGAGGCCGTGGCGATCTCCTCCATCAGCCGCGCGAGGTCGGCCGAGCCGAGGTCGATGATCTCCACCAGCCCGGCACGCTTGGGCACCAGGATGATCCAGGGAAAGCGCGCGTCGTCCATCAACAGGACCCGGCACAGGGCCAGTTCCCCGATCTGCGTGGTTTCGGCTTCAAGGCGCGGATCGAGGACAAATGGCTGGACGCTCACGCAGGACCCTCCTTCAGGGTTGCCCCAGACTCACACCGGAATCGGGCAATTTGGGAATCAGCCGTCAGCTTGCCATCATCGGCGGGAGGGACGATATAGAGGGCGGGAGGTTGGCGGTGGACGAGCCACTCGCCAACCGGGTCAGGTCCGGAAGGAAGCAGCCCTAACGAGACCGGTTCGGGTTATCGGTCCAACCTCCCACTTTCGTCCCAGGGCGCTTGTTCATGGACCGTCAGGCCGGGCAAAAGATGCAGCCTGGGCGGTGAAACCGGGAATTGTCGAGCGCAGCCGATGAACGAGGCCCCGAAGACCATCGCGACCGGAGCCCGCTCCGCCAAGGCTGACGGCCCGCCTGAGGCCGGCGCTTACCGCGTCCTTGCCCGCAAATACCGCCCGGCTTCGTTCGACGACCTGATCGGCCAGGACGCCATGGTCCGGACGCTGCGCAATGCCTTCGCGAGCGGCCGCATCGCGCAGGCCTACATGCTCTCGGGCGTGCGCGGCGTGGGCAAGACCACCACCGCGCGTATCCTGGCCCGCGCGCTGAACTACGAGCCGCCCGAGGGCGGCGGCGCGCCGACGCTCGATATGCCCACCCTTGGCCGTCATTGCGAGGCCATCATCGAGAGCCGCCACATCGACGTGCTGGAAATGGACGCGGCGTCCCATAACAGCGTGGATGACATCCGCCAGATCAACGACGCGATCCGCTACACGCCGGTGAGCGCGCGCTACAAGATCTACATCCTCGACGAAGTCCACATGCTCTCGACCGCGGCCTTCAACGCGCTCCTGAAGACGCTCGAGGAGCCGCCGCCCCATGTGAAGTTCATTTTCGCTACCACCGAAATCCGGAAAGTTCCCGTCACGGTGCTCTCGCGCTGCCAGCGCTTCGACCTGCGCCGCGTCGAGGGCGACCTCATTGCCCAGCGCCTCGCCGAGATTTGCGAGAAGGAGCATGTGAAAGCGGAACCGGAAGTGTTGGGCATCGTCGCCCGCGCCGCCGAAGGCTCCGTGCGCGACGCGCTCTCGCTGCTCGATCAGGCCATCGCCCACGGCCAGTCGGACCTGAAAGCGGATGAAGTGCGGGCGCAACTCGGCCTCGCCGACCGCGCACGCATCATCGACCTCTTCGAAGCCCTGATGAAAGGCGACATCGCGACGGCGCTCGGCGAGTTCCGCGAACTGTACGACACCGGCGCCGATCCGGCCGTGATTGTCGCCGATCTCGCCGAGTTCACCCATCTCGTGACCCGCTTCAAGCTGGTGCCGTCCTCGAGCGAAGACCGCAGCCTGGTCGAATCCGAGCGTAACCGCGGGCGCGACTTCGCGGAGAAGCTTTCGCTGCGCGTGCTGTCGCGCACCTGGCAGATGCTGTCGAAGGGCCTCGCCGAAGTGCAGGGCTCCGAGAAATCGGCGCAGGCCGCCGAGATGATTCTCGTGCGCCTCGCCTACGCCGCCGATCTCCCGACGCCCGACGAAGCGCTGCGCCTGTTGCGCGACGAGCCGGGTGGCGGCGCAGCGCCCGCGCCATCGTCGGGCGCCAGCGCACCGGCTGGCCCACGCATGGCCGTCAACGCAGGCGGCGCCCAGATGAGCGCGGCGCCTCGCCGCGAACCCGCGCCGCGCATGAGCGAAGCCGCGCCCGCTCCCCGGCTGGAAACTCTCGCGGACATCGTGGCGCTCGCCAACGAGAGGCGCGACATCCAGATCAAGCTGGCGCTGGAGAAATTCGTTCGGCCCGTGAAGATGCAGGAAGGGCGGCTCGAAATTGCGCTGACCGCCGACGCTCCTGTGGGTTTCGCCAACAACCTTTCCGCACGGCTGCACGAGTGGACCGGCAAACGCTGGGTCGTCGTGCTGGCCCCGCAGGAAGGCGGGCAGACGATGGAGGAGCAGCGCAAAGGCAATGAGGAGGCGCGTAAACAGGACGTGCTCGCTCATCCGCTGGTGCAGGCCGCGCTGAAGACCTTCCCGGGCGCGGAGATCGTGGACGTGCGCCGGCGCGCTGCGACGCCCGCGCCGGAGACCGAGCCCGAATTCGATCAGGCGCCGGACATGCCGCCCGATCCGCCCGACGACGACGACCGCTTCAATTAAGGACCTCGATATGCGCGATCTCATGGGCATGATGGGACAGATCAAGCAGTTGCAGGAGAAGATGCAGCAGCTGCAGACGGAGCTTGAGGCGACGGAAGTCTCCGGCACGTCGGGCGGCGGGCTCGTCACCGTCACGCTTT
>JBIQKC010000040.1:0-21961 GCA_044506885.1 Sphingomonadales bacterium | reverse complement strand
GCAAGCGCTTCGGCTTCGCCGCGCTGGTCGTGGTCGGCGACGGCAAGGGCCGCGTGGGCTTCGGCCACGGCAAGGCCCGCGAAGTGCCCGAAGCGATCACCAAAGCGACCGCTTCGGCCAAGAAGAAGATGATCCGCGTGCCGCTGAAGGAAGGCCGCACGCTGCATCACGACGGCCTCGGCCGTTTCGGCGCCGGTCACGTCAACGTGCGCTCGGCCCCGGCCGGAACCGGCATCATTGCCGGCGGTCCGATGCGCGCGGTGTTCGAAAGCCTGGGCGTCGCCGACGTGGTGACGAAGTCCATCGGCACCTCGAACCCGTACAACATGATCCGTGCGACGTTCGATGCGCTCGGCAACCAGAGCTCGCCGAAGTCGGTCGCGCAGCGTCGCGGCAAGAAGGTCGCCGACCTGCTGGGCCGTGGCGGCGCGAGCGAAGCGGAAGCCGAAGCCGCCGCCGAAGCGATCGTGGAGTAAGCCGACATGGCTCAGGGAAAGAAGAACACCATCAAGATCAAGCAGATCGGTTCGCCGATCCGCCGGCCCGAGGCGCAGAAGAAGATTCTCGTCGGCCTCGGCCTTGGCAAGATGAACCGCGTGGTCGAGCTGGAAGACACCCCCGAGGTGCGCGGCGCGATCGCCAGGCTGCCGCACATGGTGGCGGTGGTCGATTGATGATACGAGCTGCCCCGCCGTCGCGGCAGGGCAGCTTGTCCGCCTGCCGGCAAAGAGGCGTCCGGTCTGTCCTGCGATCCTCCGGCGGCGCAAATTTTTAGCGCGAACATAGCGAAAGCGAGTGCGAAGACATGAAACTGAACGACATCCGTGACAATGCGGGCGCCCGCAAGGGCCGCATCCGCGTCGGCCGGGGCATCGGCTCGGGCAAGGGCAAGACCGGCGGCCGCGGCCAGAAGGGCCAGAAGAGCCGTTCCGGCGTGGCCATCAAGGGCTTCGAAGGCGGCCAGATGCCGCTGCACATGCGGCTGCCGAAGCGCGGCTTCAACAATCCGTTCGGCAAGGACTATGCCCAGGTCAACCTCGGCCAGGTGCAGAAGCTGATCGACGCGAAGAAGCTCGACGCCAAGAAGGTCGTCGATCACGAGGCGCTGAAGGCGGCCGGCGTGGCGCGCGGCGGCAAGGACGGCGTGCGCCTGCTCGGCAAGGGCGAACTGAAGACCAAGGTCCAGTTCAAGGTCGCCGGCGTTTCCAAGGGCGCGGCCGAGGCGGTCGAGAAGGCCGGCGGCGCGGTCGAGGTAATCGTGGCCAAGAACCCGGCCGAGCTGGCCGCGGCCAAGAAGGGTTCCGCCAAGGCGGCCCGGAAATAATCGAACCGATTTGCGGGCCGGGGTTCTTGTATCCCCGGCCCGTCCCTATATGGGCGGACCTGAAGAGGGGGCAGGCCGACGGTCGCCCGGCCATGTAAGGCAATCAAATCGATGGCATCACGCGCGGACAACATCGCGAGCAACCTGAGTCTCGCAAACTTCGGCAAGGCGACCGAGCTCAAGCAACGCATCTGGTTCACGATCGGCGCGCTGATCGTGTTCCGGTTCCTGAGCTTCGTGCCGCTGCCGGGCGTCAATCCGCTGATCCTCGAAACGCTCTACGACCAGACGCGCGGCGGCATCCTCGACCTGTTCAACACGTTCTCGGGCGGCAGCCTGGAGCGCATGAGCCTGATCGCGCTCGGCGTCATGCCCTACATCACCGCGTCGATCGTGGTGCAGCTCGCCGCGGCTCTCCACCCCTCGCTGATCGCGCTCAAGAAGGAAGGCGAGGCGGGGCGCAAAAAGCTCAACCAGTATACCCGCTACGGCACCGTGTTCCTGTGCGCCGTGCAGGGCTGGTTCCTCGCGTCGGGCCTCGAGGCTTACGGGGCGCAGAGCGGGCTACAGGCGGTGGTCGATCCCGGAGTGATGTTCCGCGTCGTTGCCGTGATCAACCTGATCGGCGGGACGATGTTCCTGCTCTGGCTGGGCGAACAGATCACCAGCCGCGGCATCGGCAACGGCGTGTCGCTGATCATCATGGCCGGCATCGTGGCCCAGTTCCCGACCTTCATGGCCAACCTGTTCGAAGGCGGGCGGACCGGCTCGATCAGCATGATGGTGATCGTGCTGCTGGTGTTGATGATCGTCGGCCTGATCCTGCTGATCTGCTTCATGGAACGGGCGCAGCGCCGGCTGCTGGTGCAATACCCGAAGCGCGCCAGCGCGCGCGGGGTGATGCAGGCCGATCGCAGCCACTTGCCGCTGAAGCTCAATACCGCGGGCGTGATTCCGCCGATCTTCGCCAGTTCGCTGCTGCTGCTGCCGCTGACCATCAGCCAGTTCGCCGGCAACTCGGTCGATACCGGGAGCACGTTCTACGGCGTCATCCAGACGATGAACCAGTATCTCCAGCACGGCCAGCCGCTCTATCTGGCGCTCTATGGCGCGGGCATCCTGTTCTTCACCTTCTTCTACACCGCGGTCGTCTTCAATCCGGAGGAGACGGCGGAGAACCTGAAGAAGAACGGCGGCTTCATCCCCGGCATCCGGCCCGGCAAGCGCACCGCGGACTACCTCGACTACGTGCTGACGCGCATCACCGTGGTCGGCGCGATCTACCTGACGCTGGTCTGCGTGCTGCCCGAATACGTCATTGCCCAGACCGGCATGACAGCGATGATCCTGGGCGGGACAAGCCTGCTCATCGTCGTCAACGTCACGGTCGACACGATCAGCCAGATCCAGTCGCACCTGCTGGCGCACCAGTACGGCGACCTGATCAAGAAGGCCAAGCTGAAGGGCCGGCTTCGCTAGCCGGGCGCGACAGGAACCTCGATGAACATCATCCTGCTAGGACCGCCGGGGGCCGGCAAGGGAACCCAGGCGACGCGGCTGGTCGAGCGCCACGGCATGCGCCAGCTTTCGACCGGCGACATGCTGCGGGCGGCGGTCGCCGCCGAAACGCCCGTGGGCCTGAAGGCGAAGGCGATCATGGAGCGCGGCGAACTTGTCTCCGACGAGATCGTCACCGCGCTGATCGACGCCGAACTGGCCGGCATGGGCCCCGGCGAAGGGGCGATCTTCGACGGCTATCCGCGCACGGCGGACCAGGTCGGCCAGCTCGACGAGGTGCTGGCGCGGCATGACCGCAAGCTCGACCGCGTGATCGAGCTGGACGTGGACGAGGACGAGCTGGTGCGGCGGATCGTCGGCCGGTTTTCGTGCGCCACGTGCGGCGAAGGCTATCACGACGAATTCAAGATGCCGCTGCGGGGCGACGTCTGCGATCGCTGCGGCGGCGCGGAATTCAAGCGGCGCAAGGACGACAACGAGGAAACCGTCCGCACACGGTTGCAGGAATACCGCAGCAAGACCGCCCCGATCCTGCCGATCTACGAAGCGCGCGGAATCGTGGCGCGGGTCGACGGGATGGCGCCGATGGACGAGGTGACGCAGGCGGTCGAAACGGTCCTGGCCGAAGGCTGACCTTCGCCGCCGCCCGCCCGCTCGCATGATTGCGGATTTTGACCTCGCGGCCGAATTGTAGTAAGCGGATGGTGCGTTTCATCATGGTCGGCGGCCTGCTTTCTGGCCGAGCCGGCTTATGTGTGTTTGGCGGTTGACGGCTGCGCCGAATCGCCGTAAGCGCGCCGTTCATTCGACAATTGCGAGGCAGTTCGGCAGGCGGGCCAAAGTGCTTGTCCAACCGGGCTTTTTGCCGTTTCGGGCGCTCGCAACCCGGATGAGATAACGCGATGAGATAGGGGCGCTTCCTGCCGGGCAGCAACCGTCCCTGTGGAGCATGGAGACGTTTGTGGCTCGTATTGCCGGGGTGAACATCCCCACCAACAAGCGCGTGATTGTCGCGCTGACTTATATCCACGGTATCGGCCCCGCGACGGCGAAGAAGATCGCCGACAAGCTGGGCATCGACCATTCCCGCCGGGTGCAGGACCTCAGCGACGCGGAAGTGTTGCAGATCCGCGAGACGATCGACGCCGACTACAGCGTCGAGGGCGATTTGCGCCGCGACACCGCGATGAACATCAAGCGCCTGATGGACCTCGCCTGCTATCGCGGCCTGCGCCACCGCAAGGGCCTGCCCGTCCGCGGCCAGCGCACGCACACCAACGCCCGCACCCGCAAGGGCAAGGCCAAGCCGATCGCCGGCAAGAAGAAGTAACCGCGCCTTTCACGGCAGCGGCTTTTTCTTTCTCTGGAATTCAGGACAGGCAGACACCACATGGCACGCGAACCTCAACGCATCAGGCGCCGCGAACGCAAGAACATCTCCAGCGGCGTGGCGCACATCAACGCCAGCTTCAACAACACCATGATCACGATCACCGACGCACAGGGCAACGCGATCAGCTGGTCGAGCGCCGGCATGATGGGCTTCAAGGGCAGCCGCAAGTCGACGCCCTATGCCGCCCAGGTTGCCGCCGACGACGCCGGCAAGAAGGCCGCCGAACATGGCGTGCGCACCCTGGAAGTCGAAATCAAGGGACCGGGCTCGGGCCGCGAAAGCGCGATGCGCGCATTGCAGGCGGTGGGCTTCACCATCACCAGCATCCGCGACGTGACCCCGATCCCGCACAACGGCGTGAGGCCATCCAAGCGCCGCCGCGTCTGATCGAACCTGCCGCGCGGTTCCGCCGTCGACACGGGGCCGCACACAGAAATTCGCATCGGCCGCGGCGCGCTCAGACGCTCCGCGGCCGATGCCGCCAGTCAAACCTTTAGGGGAAGTCCATGTCCGTCAACACGAAGAACTGGCAGGAACTCAAGAAGCCCAACAGCCTCGACGTCAAGAGCGGTGGCGACGCCAAGCGCAAGGCGACGTTCGTGGCCGAGCCGCTCGAGCGCGGGTATGGCCTGACGCTGGGCAATGCGCTGCGCCGGGTGCTCCTGTCCAGCCTTCAGGGCGCGGCGATCACGTCGATCAAGATCGACGGCGTGCAGCATGAGTTCACCAGCCTCGCGGGCGTGCGCGAGGACGTGACCGACATCGTGCTCAACGTGAAGCAGATCGCGCTGAAGATGGAAGGCGAAGGGCCCAAGCGGCTCCAGCTTTCGGCGACCGGCCCGGCCGAGGTAAAGGCCGGCGACATCCAGGTGTCGGGCGACATCGAGGTGATGAACAAGGATCTGGTGATCTGCCACCTCGACGAAGGCGCGACGCTGAACATGGAACTGACCGCGGACACCGGCAAGGGCTATGTCCCGGCGGTGAGCAACCGTCCGGTCGATGCGCCGATCGGCCTGATCCCGGTGGACAGCCTGTACTCGCCGATCAAGCAGGTGAGCTACAAGGTCGACAACGCGCGCGTCGGGCAGGAGCTCGACTACGACAAGCTTTCGATCACGATCGAGACCGACGGCACGGTGACGCCGGAGGATGCGGTGGCTTATGCGGCGCGGATATTGCAGGACCAGCTGACGCTGTTCGTGCACTTCGAGGACGGCATCCCGCAGGCGATCCCGACGATGATCGGCGTGGCCGCGCAGCCGGAAGAGAGCGATGCGAACCAGCTCAACCGTTACCTGCTGAAGAAGGTGGACGAGCTGGAGCTGTCGGTGCGTTCGGCGAACTGCCTGAAGAACGACAACATCATCTACATCGGCGATCTGGTGCAGAAGACCGAAGCCGAGATGCTGCGCACGCCGAACTTCGGCCGCAAGAGCCTGAACGAGATCAAGGAAGTGCTGAGCAGCATGGGCCTGCGGCTGGGAATGGACATCCCCGGCTGGCCGCCGGAGAACATCGAGGAAATGGCGAAGAAGCTGGAGCAGGAACTCCTCGGCTGATAAGCCGAGACCGCAGCCCGTCACCTCCGCGAAAGCGGGGGCTGGAGCAGGAATTGCTCGGCTGATTGCCTGCCTCGGGCAAAGGGTGAAGGCGGCGACCCTGACAGCCGCCGGGACCGGGGTACCTGATACGGCCCCCTTACGAACGGAGTATCGAGATGAAGCACGGCATTTCCGGCCGCAAGTTGCAGCGCAAGTCCGGCCACCGCGCCGCGCTGCTGCGCAATATGGCCGCGGCCCTGATCAAGCACGAGCAGATCAAGACCACCACGCCCAAGGCGAAGGAGCTGCGGCCCTACGTCGAGAAGCTGATCACGCTGGCCAAGCGTGGGGGCCTCAGCAACCGCCGCCTGGCGCATGCGCGCCTGCTGGACGAGGCGCAGGAGAAGAAGCTGTTCGAGGTGCTGGCCGAGCGATATGCCGGCCGCGAGGGCGGCTATACCCGGATCATCAAGGCCGGTATCCGTGCGTCGGACGCCGCGCCGGTGGCGATCATCGAGCTGGTCGACCGCGACGTGGACGCCAAGGGGCAGGACAGCGGCCCGGTGGCGAACGAGGACGAGTTGGAAGAGGCGTGAGCTTTCCTTCCGGCTGACGGAATTACGAGGGGCCTCGCAGCGATGCGGGGCCTTTTTCGTTTCGGATGGCGCGAGGACGTTTTCGCACGAAGACGCAAAGGTGCGAAAGGTCCAAAACCACCTTTCGCGGGGATGACGAGGTTTGGTTTAACGCTGCTTTGCGGCTTTGCGTGAGATTTGCTTCCTTCCCTGCGATTTGCAAAGGCGGTCGCAGCGGTTACAGTTGCAACCGTCCTTTGCGTTTCCGGAGCCCTCGATGCGTCTTCCCGTTCTCGCCGCGGCTGTCTATGCGGCGGCTCTTTCCCTTTCGGCGTACGCGCAGGACATGACCGCACCAGACTATCCCGAAACGCGCCAGGACGGCACGCGCGAGACGCTGTTCGGCGAGGAGATCGCCGATCCCTATCGCTGGCTGGAGAACGACGTCCGCAATGACGCCGAAGTGGCCGACTGGGTCGAACGGCAGAATGCGGTGACGAACGCTTACCTTGAGCAGCTGCCGGCGCGGGACTGGTTCAGGAAGCGGATCGGCGCGCTTTACGATTACGAGCGCTTCTCGACCCCGGTGAAACGGGGAAGCCGCTATTTCTACACGCATAACTCGGGCCTCCAGAACCAGAGCCCGCTCTATGTGCGCGAAGGGCTGGACGGGGCCGAGCGGCTGCTGATCGATCCCAACGCCTGGGCCGATGACGGGGCGACCGCGCTGTCCGACTGGCGCGCTTCGCCCGACGGATCGAAGCTGCTCTACAGCGTGCAGGACGGCGGCAGCGACTGGCGCGTGCTGCGGGTGCTGGACGTGGCGACGGGCGCGGACCTGGCGGACGAGATCCGCTGGGCCAAGTTTACCGACCTTGCCTGGGTGGGCGAGGAAGGGTTCCTCTATTCGCGCTTTCCCGAGCCCGAGGAAGGGCAGGACTTCCAGGCGCTCAATTACGATCAGGCGATCTATTTCCACCGGCTGGGGACGCCGCAGAGCGAAGACGAACTGGTCCATGCGACGCCCGACAACCGCGAGGTCAATCACACCGCGAGCGTGACGAGCGACGGGCGCTGGGCGATCGTGACCAGTTCGGTTGGCACCGACGCGCGCTATGAAGTGCGGGCGATCGACCTTGCGGCGCGGGGCGAGAAAGGCTGGGCGGCGCGGCCGCTGGTGACCGGGTTCGAGAACGCCTGGAGCCTGATCAACGGCGTCGACGGCACGCTGTGGTTCACCACCAACAAGGATGCGCCGCGCTATCGCGTGCTGTCGATCGACCTCGACGCGGCGCAGCCGGCGTGGAGCGTGGTGGTGGCGGAGGCCGAAGAGCCGATCGACGGCGCCTCGATCGTCGGCGAGCGGCTGATCCTGTCGTACCTGAAGGACGCCAGCTCCGCGGCGCGCACGTTCGACCTGGCGGGCCGGGAAGGCGCGCCGGTGGAACTGGGCGGCCTGGGCAGCGTGGGCGGATTCAGCGGCAAGCCGGGCGATCCGGAGACGTTCTACAGCTTCTCCAGCTTCAACCGCCCGGCGACGATCTATCGCTTCGACACCGCGAGCGGCGAGACGGGCGTGTTCGCCGCGCCGAAGCTGGTGTTCGATCCGGAAAGCATTGCGGTGGAGCAGCGCTTCTACGCCTCGAAGGACGGGACGCGGGTGCCGGTGTTCATCGTGCGGCGCAAGGACGTGACCGGGCCGGCGCCGACCTTGCTTTACGGATACGGCGGGTTCGACATCTCGCTGACGCCGGGCTTTTCCGCCAGCCGGACCGCGTGGGTGGAGGCCGGCGGCGTGTTCGCGCTGGCCAACATTCGCGGCGGCGGCGAATACGGCAAGGCATGGCACGACGGCGGGCGGCTGAACAACAAGCAGAACGTGTTCGACGATTTCATCGCGGCGGCCGAGTTCCTCAAGGCCGAAGGCGTGGCCAGCGAAGTGGCGGTGCAGGGCGGCTCCAACGGCGGGCTGCTGGTCGGCGCGGTGGCGAACCAGCGGCCGGACCTGTTCGCGGCCGGCAACGCGCAAGTGGGCGTGATGGACATGCTGCGCTTCGACCGCTGGACGGCGGGGCGGTACTGGGTCGACGATTACGGCTATCCCGACCGCGAGGCCGATTTCAGGGTGCTGCGCGCCTATTCGCCGCTGCACAACATCGGGGCCGATACGCCCTATCCGGCGCTGCTGGTGACGACGGCGGACACCGATGACCGCGTGGTGCCGGGGCACAGCTTCAAATACACCGCCGCGTTGCAGGCGGCGAACCTGGGGCCGAAGCCGCAACTGATCCGCATCGAAACCCGCGCCGGGCACGGATCGGGCAAACCGACCGACAAGGCGATCGAGGAAGCAGCCGACGTGCTGAGCTTCCTGGGGTACTGGACGGGGCTGGAAGCCGCGGAGGAGTAGTTGGGTTCACGCGTCTCCGCGTGAAAAAATCCGCCTGAAATGATGTTCATAAAAACATAGAGAATTATGAACATCGCCTAACGGCCCTATTCAGTCTCGCCACATGGCGCGGGGCGTAGCTCGTGACTCGTGACGGGGCGTGTCGCCCCGGATGAAGCGAGAGGGAATGAGCCATGAAAACCATTACCAAAGCCCTGGCCAAAGGAACGATTGCTACCGTCGCGGCTGGCGCGATGGCGGCGACTTCGGCCTCTCCGGCGTTCGCGCAGTCGCGCGACCGGCACGACCGTGGCGGCATCGGCGCGGGCGAGATCATCGCCGGCGCGCTGATCATCGGCGGGATCGCCGCCGTGGCTTCGGCTGCGAGCCGCGATCGCTACGACCGCTATGACCGTTACGACCGTCGCAACAACCGCGGCTACGACCCTGCCGGCAGTGCGCGCCAGGCGGTGGAGCAGTGCGTCCACGCGGCCGAGCGCAACGCGAGCCGCTATTCCTGGCGCGGCAGCAGCGCCAAGGTGACCGACATCCGCAACATCGACCGCAAGCGCGACGGTTACACGGTGAAGGGCCGCATCGCGGTCAACACCAACAACCGCGACTGGCGGCGCGGATGGGGCAACGACTATCGCGGGTGGAACAATCGCTACAGCGGCTACGACGCCGGCAAGTTCACCTGCAAGGTCAAGTACGGCCGGGTCGCGGACCTCGACTACAGCGGCATCCGCGGGCTGTGATGCGAAAAGCTCTCCCTCCCGCCTGGGGAGGGGGAGCACGCGGTTCAGGCTGTCGCAAGCGCGCAACGCCTAGCCGCAACGATATGTCGGCGGCGTGGGCTCGGCCCGCGCCGCTCTTGCAGAGGAGGCCGCCATGGCCCGGATGTTTCGCATGCTTGCCGCCAGCGCGGCCGCGCTTTCTCTGATCGCCACGCCCGTTGCGGCGATGGACCTACCGGCGGCGGGCCCGGTTTCGATGCGCGCCTACGATGGCGATGCGGGCAATGTGGAGCGCCACCGCCGCCATCGCCATCGCGACCGGGTGGACGCAGGCGACGTGCTGACCGGCGTGCTGATCCTGGGCGGCATCGCCGCCATCGCCAGCGCCGCGAGCAAGCCGCGCGCGTCGCAGGCGCGCTATCCCGAGAGCCGCCCCCGCTATGCCGAACCGGCCCGCGTGACGGGGCAGGGCATGGATCGCGCGGTCGACATGTGTGTCGACGCGGTGGAGTACGAGCAGGGCCGCGTGACCAGCGTGGACGGTGCGAACCGCACCGGCGACGGGTGGCAGGTGACCGGCGAACTGGCGCGCGGGGCGGGCTTTTCCTGCTGGATCGACCGCGACGGGCAGGTGAGCGGGATCGACGTGGTCGGCCAGGGCTATGACGGCGCGGCTTACGGGCCGGCTGCCTATGAGCCGGTCGAGGACAACCAGTGGGACGACGCCACCTATGCCCGCGCGCGCGCCGCCGTCGGCGGACAGTCCGGGTATCTGGCGGCCGGCTACTGAGGATCGCGCGAATAGGCCGGCAGCTCGATCTTCCAGATCAGCGCCGCGCCGCGCAGGGCGAAGCCGGCGAGCGCGGCCACGGTCCACACGACGGCCTGCGGCAATCCGGCGAGCGTGCCCAGCGCGCACAGCGTGGCGGCGAGCGCGGCGGCGGTGACGTATAGTTCGGGCCGCATCACGATCGACGGCTGGCCCGCGAGCACATCGCGCACGATCCCGCCCACGCAGCCGCTCATCACGCCCATCAGCATCGCCGCTACGGGCCCGACCCCATAGGACAGCGCCTTGGCCGTGCCGAGAACGGCATAACCGACCAGCCCCACCGCGTCCGCCCAATCGAGCAGCTTGAAGCCCCGGACGTCCATGGTCCACCAGCGGCTGGGCGTGAACCAGGCGATCAGCGCCGTCAGCAGGATAGCTGGCGCCACCAGCGGATCGCGTACCCAGAACACCGGCGCGCCGATCAGCAAATCGCGCAACGATCCGCCACCGACGCCGGTGACGAGCGCGAAGAACACCATGGTCACGAACGTCTGCCGCAGCCGCGCGGCCACCAGCGCGCCGGTCAGCGCGAACACCGCGATGCCCGCCAGGTCGAGCAGCGGCGGCAGGGCGGGTGCGGCGACGGGGTCCATCATGTCTTCACTCGCGCCTTGCGGCGGCGGAACAGCAGGATGCAGCCGAGCAGCGCGCCGAGCACGGCGAGCGTGGCGAAGGCGACTGCGAACGGGTTATGCGCATCCTCGCGCGTCTGCGGGTCCATGATGTGGAGGCCGTAGAGAAAATCGTAGAGCCGCCAGTGCCCGGTGCGCAGCGCGAGGACTTCGCCGGTGGCGTCGTCGATGTAGACCGTCGCATCGTCGGCGAACGTCACGGCCCACACCGCGCCGTCGGAGCGTGCTTCGACCGGAGCCTCGCCCGGTGCGCTGTAGGCTGTTCCCAGGTAGTCCGCGTTACCGGCGTAGGCCGCTTCGGCGATGCGGCGGGCTTCGTCCGCGACGACCGGCGGCGTGGCCGTGCCGTGGACGGCGGAATAGCGCCAGCGGCGGCCGTCGGCGGCGGTGACGATCCATTGCGGCCCATCGGGCTGGGCGACCAGATGGGCCTCGCGGATCGGGTCGTCGATGTCGGCGGGAAAGGCGATGTCCGCCGGATCGATCGCGACCGGCGCGGCGCGCATGTGATCGCCGCGCACTTCCTCTATCGGCCGGGCGACCATGACGAGCCCGGTCACCGCCCACATCAGGATCGGCAGGCCGACGATCCAGCCGAGCCAGACATGCCAGCGGGCGAAGCGGAGCATGAGCGGGGGACGGGCCATGAAGGCGGGATTAGCCGCGTTCCGCGATCAAGGCGAGGGGGTGGGCATTGGGGCGGAGGAGCCCGCCGCTCTGGATTGCCGCGCCGCCTTCGGCGGCTCGCAATGACGAAAGTGAGGAATTGGGGGTGGGAAGGGACGATGACGCGAGGGGAGTGTCATGCGGCTGTATATCAAACGTTCGTCATTGCGAGGAGCGAAGCGACGAAGCAATCCAGAGAGATGAAGCGCCCCTTTCAGCCTGCGGTCTACATCGTCGCCAGCAAGCGCAACGGAACCCTTTATGTCGGCGTGACCTCGAATCTCGTCCAGCGGGCATGGCAACATCGCGAGGGCGTCGCCGACGGATTCAGCAAGCGTTACGACTGCAAGGTGCTCGTATGGTTCGAGCTGCATTCGACGATGGAACACGCGATCATGCGCGAGAAGCAGATCAAGGGAGGCTCGCGGAAGAGGAAGCTTGCGCTGATCGAGGACGGCAACCCGCAGTGGCGGGACTTGTATGCGCAGATTTGGGGATGACTGCCCTAGATTGCTTCGTCGCTTCGCTCCTCGCAATGACGAAGTCTGCGGTGACGGGAATGACGAAGGTTGTTTCTCGGACGCTTCGCATTCTTGCGCCTTCGTGCGAGAGGATCCCGGCCGGCGCGGTTCAGATATGGATCGGCTTGCCTGTCACCGCCATCGCCGCTTCCTTGAGCGCTTCGGAATGCGTCGGGTGGGCGTGGCAGGTCAGGGCGATGTCCTCGCTGGTGGCGCCGAATTCCATCGCCTGCGCGGCCTGGGCGATCATCGTTCCGGCGACGCTGGCGATCATCCATACGCCCAGCACGCGGTCGGTCTTCGCATCGGCCACCACCTTTACGAAGCCGTCGGGCTCGTGGTTGGTTTTGGCGCGGCTGTTCGCCAGCATCGGGAACTTGCCGACCTTCACTTCGCGCCCGGCTTCCTTAGCCGCTTCTTCGGTCAGGCCGACACCGGCGATTTCGGGCATTGTGTAAACGACGCTGGGGATCACTGCGTGGTTCACGATGCCCGTCTGGCCGGCGATGTTCTCGGCCACGGCGATGCCTTCGTCCTCGGCCTTGTGCGCCAGCATGGGGCCGGGAATCACGTCGCCGATGGCCCAGACGCCGTCGACCGTGGTGCGGAAGTCACGGTCGGTTTCGATCTGGCCGCGCTGGTTGAGTTCGAGCCCGATTTTGTCGAGGCCCAGCCCCTCGGTGTTGGGCTTGCGGCCGATCGCGACAAGCACGCAGTCGGCCTCGAGGGTTTCGGCATCGCCGCCAGCGGCGGGTTCGACCGTCAGCGTCGCCTTCTTGCCCTTGACCGTGGCCCCGGTGACCTTGGTCGATAGGCGCAGGTCCATGCCCTGCTTCTTGAACAGCTTGGCCGCTTCCTTGCGCACTTCGCCGTCCATGCCGGGGAGCAGCGCGTCGAGGAATTCGATCACCGTCACTTCCGCGCCGAGGCGGCGCCACACGCTGCCGAGCTCCAGCCCGATCACTCCGCCGCCGATCACGACCATCTTTTTCGGCACGCCGGCCAGCTCCAGCGCGCCGGTGGAATCGACCACGATCCCCTTGGCGTTGTCGACTTCGACGCCGGGCAGCGGCGTGACCGAAGAGCCGGTGGCGATGACCACGTTCTTCGCGGTGACCGTGTCCTTGCCGACCTTGACCGTGTGCGCGTCCACGAACGTCGCGTGGCCCTTCTTCCAGTCGACCTTGTTCTTCTTGAACAGGAATGCAATCCCGCCGGTGAGCTGCTTGACCGCGTCGAGCCGCTGGCCGTGCATCGCGTCGAGGTTGAGCTTCGGCGAAACCTCGACGCCGAGCTTGGCCATCGCGCCGCCGGCGGCCGCTTCGAAATATTCCGACGCGTGGAGCATCGCCTTTGACGGGATGCAGCCGACGTTGAGGCACGTGCCGCCGAGCGTCTCGCGGCTTTCGACGCAGGCGGTCTTCAGCCCGAGCTGCGCGGCGCGGATCGCGGCGACATAGCCGCCGGGGCCGGCGCCGATGACGAGGACGTCGTAGTCGTAGGTTTGGTCAGCCATCGTTCTTCTTCCGTCGTCGCGGTCTCTGTTTTTCGTCATTCCCGCGAAAGCGGGAACGCAGGGCCCCACGATACGGCGCCGGCCGCACCGGGCCCCCGCTTTCGCAGGGATGACGAAGGTAGGTCACAAATCGATCAGCAGGCGCATCGGGTCCTCGATCGCTTCCTTGACGATCTTCAGCGCCGTCACCGCCTCGCGCCCGTCGATCAGGCGGTGGTCGTAGCTGAGCGCGAGGTACATCATCGGGCGGATGACGACTTCGCCGCTGCGCGCCACCGGGCGGTCCTCTATGCGGTGGAGGCCGAGGACGGCGCTCTGCGGCGGGTTGACGATCGGAGTGCTCATCAGCGAGCCGAACACGCCGCCGTTGGAAATGGTGAAGGTGCCGCCGGCCATGTCGGCCATGCTCAGCGCGCCGTCCTTGGCCTTCTGGCCGTAGTCGGCGATGGCCTGCTCGATTTCGGCGAAGCTCATCGTATCGGCATTGCGGACCACCGGAACCACGAGGCCGCCCGGCGCGCTGACGGCGATCGAGATGTCGACGTAGTCGTGATAGACGATCTCGTCCCCTTCGATCTTCGCATTGACCGCGGGCACGCTCTTCAGCGCAAGGCATGACGCCTTGGCGAAGAAGCTCATGAAGCCGAGCTTGATGCCGTGCTTCTTCGCGAACAGATCCTTGTACGCCTCGCGCGCCTCGATCACCGCCGTCATGTCGCAATCGTTGAAGGTGGTGAGGAGCGCGGCTTCTTCCTGCGCCCCCTTGAGCCGCCTGGCGATGGTCTGGCGCAGGCGGGTCATGCGCACGCGCTCCTCGCGCCGTTCGCCGGCGGCGGCTGGAGCAGGGGCCGCAGCGGGCTCGGAAACCGAGGGGGCGGGCGCCTGCTTCTTCGCCTTGGCGGCGGCGAGTACGTCCTCCTTGGTCAGCCGTCCGTCCTTGCCGGTGCCGCGGATCGAGCTGGGATCGAGGCCGTGTTCGAGCACCGCGCGGCGCACCGCGGGGGACAGCGTGACGGTGTGATCGGCGTCATCCTCGGCGGAAGCGGGCGCCGGTGTCGGGGCCGGGATCGAAGCAGGCGGCTGTTCGGCCTTCGGCTGGGCCTGTTCGCGCTCCTTGATTTCGGTCGTCTCGCCGGCCTGTTGCGCGTCCTCGATAGTGGCGATGACCGCACCGACGGACACCGTATCGCCCACTGCGACCGCGTGTTCGCCCATCACCCCGGCGGCGGGCGCGGGAACCTCCACCGCGACCTTGTCGGTCTCTAGGCTGGCGACCGGCTCGTCCAGCTTGACCGGGTCGCCCGGCTTTTTCAGCCATTCGCCGATCGTTGCTTCGCTAACTGATTCCCCGAGCGCGGGGACTTTCACTTCGACGGCCATGGCTTACCTCAACGCTTCTTGCGGCGGCGGATTTCGGAACGGACCGACAGCCCGAGCGCATCGGCGACGAGCGCGGCCTGTTCGGACAGGTGGCGGCTGGCGAGGCCGGTCGCCGGCGATGCCGACGGCGCGCGCCCGGCGTAGCGCGCACGCGCGACCGGGCTGTTCGCGTCCTGCAACGCCTCTTCGATGAACGGTTCGACGAAGAACCAGGCGCCGTTGTTGCGCGGTTCCTCCTGGCACCAGACGACTTCTTCCAGCGCAGTCATGCGCGACAGGCGCGCGGCGAGCGGTTCGCCGGGGAAAGGATAGAGCTGTTCGATGCGGACGATCGAGGTGTCCGCAAGCGCCTCGCGGTCGCGCGCCTCGAACAGGTCGTAGGCGACCTTGCCGCTGCACAGCACCAGCCGGCGGACCTCGCCGTCGGGAATATCGACGCGGTCGGACAGGATGCGCTTGAAGTGGCTCGTGGCGGTGAATTCATCCGCGCTGCTCTTTGCCAGCGGGTGCCGCAGGAGGCTCTTGGGCGTCATGATGACGAGCGGCTTGCGGAACGGGCGCAGCATCTGCCGGCGCAGGACGTGGAAGTAGTTGGCCGGGCTGGTGATGTTGCACACCTGAAGATTGTCGCCGGCGCAGAGCTGGAGGAAGCGTTCGAGCCGGGCGGAGGAGTGTTCCGGCCCCTGGCCTTCGTAGCCGTGCGGCAGGAGCAGCACGAGGCCGTTGGCGCGCAGCCACTTTGCCTCGCCCGCGGCGATATACTGGTCGATGACGATCTGCGCGCCGTTGGCGAAATCGCCGAACTGCGCTTCCCAGCATACCAGCGTCTTCGGGTCGGCCGATGCGAAGCCGTATTCGAAGCCGAGCACGCCGTATTCCGACAGCGGGCTGTCGTAGACTTCGAACTTGCCGTGCGGCAGCGTGGTGAGCGGGATGTACTTGCGCTCGGTGTTCTGGTCGACCCAGATGGCGTGCCGCTGGCTGAACGTGCCGCGCCCCGAATCCTGCCCCGAAAGGCGCACTCCGTAGCCTTCGGTCACGAGGCTGCCGAAGGCGAGCGATTCGGCGGTCGCCCAGTCGAAGCCTTCGCCGGTTTCGAACATCTGGCGGCGGCCATCGATCACGCGGCCCAGCGTCTTGTGAATGGCGAGGTCGTCGGGAACCGTGGTCAGCGCGCGGCCGAGGCTGTCGAACAGCTTGCGGTCGATCGCGGTGTCCACGTTGCGGCGCGCGGTCTCGGGATCGGCCGGCTTGTGCAGCCCGCTCCAGCGCCCGGCGAACCAGTCGGCATGGTTGGCCTTGTAGTTCTGGCCCGCTTCGAACTCGCCGTTGAGCAGCGCCTCGAATTCGTAGCGCATGTGCGGCGCCGTCTGGTCGTCGATCACCCCTTCGGCCATCAGCCGCCCGGCGTAGACGTCGCTGACCCGCGGGTGCTGGCGGATCTGCGCGTACATCAGCGGCTGGGTGAAGCTCGGCTCGTCGCCTTCGTTGTGGCCGAAGCGGCGATAGCACCACATGTCGATCACGATGTCGCGCTTGAATTCCTGCCGGTATTCGATCGCCAGCTTGCAGGCGAAAGTGACCGCTTCGGGATCGTCGCCGTTGACGTGCAGGATCGGCGCCTGGACGCCCTTGGCGACATCGGACGGATAGGGGCTGGAACGCGCGAACTGCGGGCTGGTGGTGAAGCCGATCTGGTTGTTGATGACGAAATGCAGGCAGCCGCCGGTGTTGTAGCCGCGCACGTCGGAAAAGCCGAAGCATTCCCACACGATGCCCTGGCCGGCGAAAGCCGCGTCGCCGTGGATGAGCACGGGCAGGACCTGCTCGTGCGCCGAAAGATCGTCGCGGATCGCCTGCTGCGCGCGCGCCTTGCCGAGCACGACGGGATCGACCGCCTCGAGGTGCGAGGGGTTGGGGACCAGGCTCATGTGCACCTTGATCCCGTCGAACTCGCGGTCGGTCGAGGTGCCGAGGTGGTACTTGACGTCGCCCGAGCCGCCGACGTCCTCGGGGTTGGCGGTGCCGCCGGAGAACTCGTGAAAGATCACCCGGTAAGGTTTGGCCATCACGTTGGCGAGAATGTTCAGCCGGCCGCGGTGGGCCATGCCGTAGATGATCTCGCGCACGCCCAGTGCGCCGCCGTACTTGATCACCGCCTCGAGCGCGGGGATCATGGCTTCGCCGCCGTCGAGCCCGAAGCGCTTGGTGCCGACGTACTTCTTGCCGAGGAACTTCTCGTATTCCTCGCCGCGGATCACCGCCGCGAGGATCGCCTTCTTGCCTTCGGGCGTGAACTGGATGACCTTGTCCGGCCCTTCGATCCGGTCCTGGAGGAAGCGGCGCTCCTCGACGTCGGAAATATGCATGTATTCGAGGCCGACGTGGCCGCAATAGTTCTTGCGCAGGATCGCCACCAGTTCGCGCGGTGTGACCCATTCGAACCCCAGCGTGCCGCCGACATAGACTTCGCGGTCGAGCGCTTCGCCGGCGAAGCCGTGCCAGTCGAGCTTGAGATCGTCGGGCAGCTCGCGCTCCGACAGACCGAGCGGGTCGAGATCGGCGGCGAGGTGGCCGCGCACGCGATAGGTGCGCACCAGCATCATCGCGCGGATCGAATCCGCCGCGGCGCGCTCTATCGCGTCCTCGTCGACCGGCTTGCCGGCCTTGGCCGCCGCTTCCTTCACCGCCAGCTTCATCGCCGTGGGATCGAGCGCGTCGGTCAGGTCTCCTCCGCTGTCGAGCGGCCAGCGGGGGTTGCCCCAGCTCGGGCCGGGCTGCGGGCCCTCCTGGTCGGAAAGCTCGGGGAGGAATGTCTGCGCTTCGTTACCCATCGGGCGATCCTTGAATCCCAACCATGTGGGGTCAGGCGAGTTCCTTCAGCAATGCGTCGAGCGTCGTGCCGAGTTCGCTGGGGGAGGGGGAGACGCGGACGCCGGCGGCTTCCATCGCGGCGATCTTTTCCTCGGCGCCGCCCTGGCCGCCCGAAACGATGGCGCCGGCGTGGCCCATGCGTCGGCCGGGCGGGGCGGTGCGGCCGGCGATGAAGCCGACGACCGGCTTGCTGCGCCCGCGCTTCGCCTCGTCGGCGAGGAATTGCGCGGCTTCTTCTTCCGCGCTGCCGCCGATTTCGCCGATCATGACGATGCTCTTCGTTTCGTCATCGGCGAGGAACAGTTCGAGCACCTCGATGAAGTTGGTGCCGTTGACCGGATCGCCGCCGATGCCGACCGCGGTGGTCTGGCCGAGGCCGATGTTGCTGGTCTGGAACACCGCCTCATACGTCAGCGTGCCGGAGCGCGAGACGATGCCGACCGAACCCTTGCGGAAGATGTTGGCCGGCATGATGCCGATCTTGCATTCCTCGGGCGTGAGGACGCCGGGACAGTTGGGGCCGATCAGACGGCTCTTGCTGCCGGAAAGAGCGCGCTTCACCCGCACCATGTCCATCACCGGGATGCCTTCGGTAATGGCGACGATCAGCTCGATCTCGGCGTCGATCGCTTCGAGGATCGAGTCCGCCGCGAAGCGTGGCGGCACATAGATCACGCTGGCGGTGGCGCCGGTGGCGCGCCTCGCCTCGGCCACGGTGTCGAACACCGGCAACCCGATATGCGTCTGGCCGCCTTTGCCGGGGGTCACGCCGGCGACCATCTGCGTGCCGTAGGCGCGCGCCTGCTGCGTGTGGAAAGTGCCGGTGTCGCCGGTCATCCCCTGGGTGATGACCTTGGTGTTCCTGTCGACGAGGATGCTCATTCTTCTTTTCCTGAAAAATCTTGAGAGGCCCTGCGAACTTCTGCGGCCTTTTCAAAGGCCATGAAGCGGCGAAACAAGGGCGCGAACACGATGAGAAGGTTTTCGATCAGCAACAGCAGTAGCGCTGCAATTGTGAGCCCCACATACCCCGACTTGCTCCCATAGATGGGCGGGGCAAGTGCCTCGGAAACCAGAGCAGCAGAGCATACCAATGCGACAGCCGCGCAAAACCCCCTCAGCACCCGCCCGCCTAGCAACTTGAAGATCAATATCTGCACCCCGCCGACCACAACGATCGGCGCTCCAATCAAGATAGCGAGGAGCAGGACGCCTTCCATTATGCCAGCGAGCTATCGATGCCCCTGCACGCCACCAGCAGTTCCTTGACCGCGTCGACTGAGGTCTGGAAGTTGGCCTTGGCCGCGTCGTCGAGGGCGATCTCGATCACTTCTTCCGCACCGTTCGCGCCGAGCACCACCGGGACGCCGACGTAGAGCCCGTCGAGGCCGTACTGGCCGTCGACGTAAACGGCGGCGGGGAGGATGCGCTTCTGGTCGCCGAGATAGGCCTCGGCCATGGCGATCGCGCTGGTGGCGGGGGCGTAGTAGGCCGAGCCGGTCTTAAGCAGGCCGACGATCTCGCCGCCGCCCGAGCGGGTGCGCTGGACGATCGCGTCGATCGCTTCCTTGCTCGACTTGCCCATCTTGACGAGGTCGTCGACCGGGATGCCCGAGACGGTGGTGTAGCTGGTGACGGGCACCATGGTGTCGCCGTGGCCGCCGAGGACGAAGGCGTTCACGTCCTTGACCGAAACGCCGAATTCCCACGCGAGGAAAGTGGCGAAGCGCGCGCTGTCCAGCACGCCCGCCATGCCGACCACCTTCTCGTGCGGCAGGCCGGAGAATTCGCGCAGCGCCCAGACCATCGCGTCCAGGGGATTGGTGATGCAGATCACGAACGCGTCGGGCGCGTGCGCCCTGATGCCCTCGCCGACCGACTTCATCACGCCGAGGTTGATGCCGAGCAGGTCGTCGCGGCTCATGCCCGGCTTGCGCGGCACGCCGGCGGTGACGATGACCACGTCGGCCCCGGCGATGTCGGCATAATCGTTTGTGCCAGTGATTGTCGCGTCGAAGCCTTCGATCGGGCCGCACTGGCTGAGGTCGAGCGCCTTGCCCTGCGGAATGCCCTCGGCAATGTCGAACAGGACGATGTCGCCCAGTTCCTTCTTCGCCGCGAGGTGGGCGAGGGTGCCGCCGATCATGCCGGCGCCGATCAGAGCGATTTTGGGGCGTGCGATTGTCTTGCGAGCCATGGGAATTAGCCGTGTCCTTCACTTGCGCGGGCGCTGGAGCGGCAATCCTGGCGCAGCCCCGCGTCCCGCGAGAGGATGGCGCCCGATAACGGCGCTGGCCCTAGGCCGGGAAAATACCCTTTGCAACCGCGAAAGAGGCCGATTTGCCAACTATTTATGCTATCAGTTCGCAATAGCGATAATTAGCGTTCCGAACGGCTTCGGCGTGACGTTTCTGCGTCAGCAAAGTGCGCGTTCGCGCGCCCGGTCAGCCGGTGTTCTGGGTGAATTCCGGATCGACTTCGGAAAACATGAGCGCGTTGCCGTCCGGATCGAAGAACGTCAGCAGCCGCACCATTCCCGGAATCTCGCTTATCGGCCCGTCCTGCCTGACGCCTGCCGCATCCAGCTCCGCCTTGGCGGCTTCGATGTCGGTGACGCCGAAAGTCAGTGTCGCTCCGCCCCCTTGGGGCGCTTCTTCCACCTGGCTGAGGCCGATGGTCACCTTCTCCACGCCGCTGGTCAGTTCGCACCAGGCGATCTCGTCCATCCGGTACTGTTGCGTGAAGCCGAGGATCCGCGTGTACCATTCGATCGAGCGGTCGAGGTCGGTCACGCCCAGCGCGCAGGTCAGGTAGCCATCGTATGTCGGTGCCATGGTCGCTCCTCAGGGTTGTCAAAGGCGAATCGATGACTAAAAGTATAGCAGGTATCATTTTATCCGATAGAGTGTTTGCGTGCCGACGACCGAGGACCTGATCCGACTCAGCAGCGGGCGCTGGCTGGTGCCGCTGCTGGCTCTTGCCAGCCGGCGCGGCGGGCTGCGCTTTGCCGAAACGTCGCAGCGATTGGGATTGGCGCGCGGCGTCGCGCGCGCAAGCCTCGATGCCCTGGTCGAGCATGGGTGGCTCGTCCGCAATTCCGGGCACGGCCATCCGCTGCGTCCGGAATACGTCTTGACCGAAAGGGGGATGGCCGCCGGCGCATGGGCCGAACGGGTCATGGCCATGCGCGAAACCCTGGGGCTCACGCCCGACGCGCTTACGCGGTGGACTCTGCCGCTGACCGGCAGGCTGGCGGACGGCGAAGCGCGCTTCGGACAGCTTTCTGCGGCGCTCGCGCCCGTGAGCCCCCGCGCGCTGTCTCTGACCCTGAAAGGGGCGCTGGCCCGCGAACTGATCGATCGGCGGCTGGAGGACAGCTTTCCGCCCGTGCCGGTCTATGCCCTGACGGGACGGGGCTGCCGTCTGGCCCAGGCGCTGGCGGCGTCGTAGGACCCAGGTCTCAGCCGACCAGTCGCGTCCCGGAAGCGCGGTCGCGTTCCTGCGAGAGGAGCATCGCGGCGAGGTAGTCCGGCACCGCGCGGCTGAAATAATAGCCTTGGCCGAGCGTGCAGCCGGCCCTGCGCACCACCTCCACCTGTTCGATGGTTTCCAGCCCTTCGGCGACGATGTCCATTCCCAGCGTGGCGCCCATCTCCGCCACCGCGCGGATGATCGCGTCGCTCTTCTTGCCGATATTGGGGCCGGAGACGAAGCTGCGATCGACCTTGATCTTCCTGAACGGATACTTGTTGATGTAGCCGAGCGAGGAATAGCCGGTGCCGAAATCGTCGAGCGCGAAACGCACGCCTTCGGCCGCGAGATCGCCGATGAAGCGCGCGGTGTGCGCGTTGTCGTCGAGGAACAGGCTTTCGGTGACCTCCAGTTCCAGCCGGCGCGGATCGAGGTTGGCCTCGCGCAGCGCGGACAGGATGCCGAGCGCGGCGCCCGGCGCCTTGATCTGCACCGGCGAAAGGTTGACCGCGACCGTCACGTCGGGCGGCCATCCGGCGGCGGCGCGTGCAGCCTGCGCGGTGATCCAGTTGCCGAGCGTGATGATGAC
>JBIQKC010000083.1:0-3371 GCA_044506885.1 Sphingomonadales bacterium | reverse complement strand
CTGCGTTCTTGACGCGCAGCTTCGCCCATTGCGAGAGCGACCAGTAGGTGAAGCCGAATGCGCGCCGGACATGATTGAAGTGGGTATTGATCCAGATGGCGAAGTCGTAGGCGAAGCTGCCGAGCCGCGCCAACCAGCGCGCATGCATGATGACGAAATCGAACAGGTCGCCGTGGATCACGAGATAGCGCCGTCCGTCCGCCGCCACATGGACCGCATGCGCAACCACCTCGATGCCGCCGAAATGCGTGCCGTAATATTCGCGCAGGAACTCGTCGTGATTGCCCGGCACATAGATCAGACGCGCGCCCTTGCGGCTCGCGCGCAGCAGTTTCTGTACGACGTCGTTGTGCGCCTGCGGCCAGTAGTAGGACCTGAGCTGCCATCCGTCGACGATGTCGCCGACGAGATAGATCGTGTCGGCGCTGTACAGCCTGAGAAAGTCGAGGAGCCGGTCGGCCTGGCAGCCCGGCGTGCCGAGATGCACGTCGGAAATAAAAAGCGTTCGTACGCGCCGCTGCCCCTCTGAGTTGCTCTCGATCGAGGCGTGCCCGCTGAAATTCATGGCCGGGCTTATGGCTGATTTGCTTTGCATTTCTATGACGGTACGGGACCCGGCAGGATTCCATTCCGCGCCGGCCGTCACATGACTGAGATGCGAACGCGTCATACCCGCCGCATGAAGTCTGGATTTCGAATCGGCGGCAGGATCGGTACGTGACGATGCGCGTGCTTGTTGCGACCGACGCCTGGCATCCGCAGATCAACGGTGTGGTGCGGACGCTCACGTCGCTTGCAGAAAGCGCGCGCCGTCTCGGCGTCGAGATCGAGTTTCTGACGCCCGAAGGATTCCGTTCTGTTCCGGTGCCGAGCTATCCGGGGCTGCGCCTGGCGTTGCCGGGCCGTGCCGAGATCGCGCGCCGCATCGAGCGCGCCGCGCCCGACGCGATCCACATCGCGACCGAAGGCCCGGTCGGCCGTGCCGTGCGCGCCTAGTGCATCCGGAACGGTGTGCGCTTCACCGCGTGCTACGCGACGCGCTTTCCCGAATATATCTCGGCGCGTTTCGCAATCCCGGAATCCTGGAGCTACGCGGTCCTGCGCCGCTTCCACGCTGCTGCCGCGGTGACGATGGTATCGACGCCGTCGCTGCGGGAGGAACTGGCGCAGCGCGGCTTCTCCAATCTCGGCATGTGGACGCGCGGCGTGGACACCGACCTCTTCACGCCCGAGCGCACCGTCGATCTCGGCCTGCCGCGCCCCATCTTCCTGAATTTCGGTCGTGTCGCGGTGGAGAAGAATCTGGAAGCGTTCCTGTCGCTCGATCTGCCGGGCTCCAAGGTCGTGATCGGTGAGGGGCCGCAGGAAGCGGAGTTGCGGCGGCACTTTTCGGATGCGGTTTTCCTCGGGCCGATGAAGGGCCGGACGCTGGCCGCGCACGTCGCCGCCGCCGACGTTTTCGTGTTCCCCAGCCGCACCGACACTTTCGGCGTCGTCCAGCTCGAAGCGCTCGCCTGCGGCGTGCCGGTTGCCGCCTATCCCGTCATGGGGCCGCAGGATGTGATCGGCGATGCGCCGGTCGGCGTGCTCGACGAAGACCTGCGCGCGGCTTGCATGAAGGCGCTGCAAATTTCGCGCGCGGCGTGCCGCGATTTCGCACTGAACCATTCGTGGGAGAGCAGCGCCCGGCAGTTCATCGGCCACTTGCAGCCGTTCCGCCTCGCGCGCTGGCACGAAACTCATGCCGTTTCCGCGGCAGACAAACCCGTTGCAGATGCCGCGCAACCGGCGATCTAGAAAGGTGATCCATGCAGACAGCAGAAACGCACGGCGACGCCGTACTGGACCTCAACCGCGACGGCGTGGCGAAAGCCTACGACCGCTGGGCGCCCGTCTATGACCTCGTCTTTGGACTCGTCTTCGACCGCGGCCGGCAGGAAGCGATCGCCGCCGCCGAAAGGATCGGCGGCCGTATCCTCGAGGTCGGCGTCGGCACCGGCATTTCGCTGCCCGACTACGCCGGCAAGGATCGTATCTTCGGCGTCGATATCTCCGAGACCATGCTGAAGAAGGCGCATGCGCGTGTCGCGAAACTCAAGCTGGATTATGTCGAGGGGCTCGAAGTCATGGACGCCGAACGCCTCACATTCCCGGATAACTCGTTCGACGTGGTGATGGCGCAATATGTCGTGACCACGGCCCCCAACCCCGAAGCGGTGCTCGATGAGTTCGCGCGCGTCGTGCGGCCGGGCGGCGAGATCATCCTGGTCAGCCGCGTCGGCGCCGAAGGCGGGCCGCGCAAGGCGGTGGAGCATCTTTTCATGCCGGTCGCACGCCGGCTCGGCTGGCGCACCGAGTTTGCCTGGGCGCGCTATGCCAACTGGGTCAAGCGCACACCCGGCATCCGCCTCGTCGAGCGGCGCGCCATGCCGCCCTTCGGGCATTTCTCGCTGATCCGCTTCCGCAAGGAAGCCGCGTAGCCACCCGCGTCATCCCACACTCGATACCGGCAAAGAGGACAGGCCATGAGCAGCTTTCTCGAGGCGCTCCGCGAGCAGCGCTGGGACGATCACCGCTACTACCACCACAGCCGCATCAACCAGGCGCTCCACCTCGTGAGCGCGATCAGCTTCCTGTTCGCTTATGTGATGGTGTTCTACGATCCGGCCATCGCGGCGCTCGTCGGCTGGCTCTTTGCCATGACCACCCGCCAGGCCGGTCATTTCTTCTTCGAGCCGAAGGGCTATGACAAGGCGAACGAAGCGACCCACGAGCACAAGGAGGAGATCAAGCTTGGCTACAATCTTCAGCGCAAGATCGTGCTGCTGACGATCTGGACGTTGTCGCCGCTCGTGCTGTTCGTCGATCCGACTCTGTTCGGCATCTTCGAGCCCCACACGACCGTGGCCGAGTTCGTGCGGCAAACGGCGAAGATCTGGCTGTTCCTTGGCCTCGCGGGCCTTCTCTTTCGCACCGTTCAGCTCTTCTTCCTCTATGACGTGCAGACCGGGCTTGTCTGGATGACCAAGATCCTCACGGACCCGTTCCACGACATCAAGCTTTATTACAAGGCGCCGCTTTATCTCATGCGCGGCGAGCTGATCGCCCCGAACCACGGCCGCAAGCACGGCTGACGTTTATCCGCTCATTCCCGCTTTCGCGGGAATGAGCGGAGGAATCAGGCGCTGAGTTTCGGGAAACGATGCCTGAGAATTTCCCGCAGGATGCTCCGCCGCACGGAGCGGTTGGTCGTTTGCGGCGCGGTCCACCACCAGCCGTCCCGCTCCATGGCGCGGGCGGCGAGTACGAAGCGGTCTGCGACGGCTGCGAAGTCCGCGTCGCTGTAGTTCAGACTGAAGATCAGCCGGCCG
>JBIQKC010000082.1:0-3391 GCA_044506885.1 Sphingomonadales bacterium | reverse complement strand
ACATGAGCCACTCATCGACCTCGACGCGCTTGCGCTCGTCCTTCGGATAGAACTGGCCGGTCTTGCGCCCGAGATATTGCAAAATTGCGCCCGACTCGAACACCGAGATCGGCCGGCCGCCCGGTCCATTGGGATCGACGATCGCGGGCATGCGATTGTTCGGCGCGATCTTGAGGAAGTCCGGCTTGAACTGTTCGCCGCGCGCGATGTTCACCGGCTTGATTACATAGGGCAGCCGCATCTCTTCCAGCGCACAGGTGATCTTGTAGCCGTTCGGCGTCGGCCAGAAATACACCTCGATCGGTTTCTGCCGCTTCCCTGCTCGTCCCGCCTTGCGCGCCGCCTTTTTCTTCCTCGGACTGCTCTTCGACTTCTTGGCGCGCGCCATGCGGTTGCTCCATCGGCTAGGGATCGCGGCGACTGCCGCACCGCACGATTAGACCGCGGCCATGCAACTGACAATGATTCAGTTGCAGACTTCCATCGTGGGATCGATCGGCATCGCGCGCCACGCGCCGCTGCTCATGGCCACAATGCCGCGGTCCCGACTCGGGACGGCAATGCGTTCGGCCTTCTCCATGATCTGCGGCGAAGCCCACTCCGACTGCGCTTCCTCCCACAGCAGAACGCAGTCTTGCCCGCTCTGCCGGCGCGGCGGCGACTTCACACGCAGCGAGGAAACCGCCCGCACGCGCAAATGCGGCAGGAACGCCCGCAGATTGCCCGCATCGCGCACGCTGCCCGTGACGATCAGGCCCTTGTCGAGGCCGCGCGCCGCTACGGCGTCGGCGAGCTCCGCATAGGGAACCAGCAATCCACGATCCGCACGCCGCGTCAGCGGGTTGTCGGTGGTGGCGCCGATACGCGCGCCGATGAGAACGAGCGCCGCGATCAGCGCGGCCAGCGCAAACCGGCCGGCTTGTTTCAGCTCGGTCAGCCGCGCGATGCGCGCAAACACATAAACCGGCGCGATGAACAGGATCGGATGCATATAGCGGGCGGCGATATTGGTCGCGCCGAGGACCACGGTGCCGGCAACGGCAAACAGCAGCGCAAACAGCATGGTGCGCAAGGCGAGCCTTTCGCCCAGCGACGGCGGAGGCGCTCCCGCCGGCGCCCGCTGCACCGCCTGCGGCCCGAGCAACAGGACAATGGCGGCCCAGGGCAGCAGGAACTGCGGAATGGCAACGGCCAGACGCTGGAGTCCCTTTAGGACCGCCCTGCCGTGCGAGCTTGCCGATTCAGTCAGGTGTCCCGCGAGGTCGGTAACGACGTCGCCCTGCACCTGCATCACCCACAGGCCATAGGGAATGAACGCCGCCGCCACCACGACCGGTACGATCAGGAGCCGCATGTCCCCCAGTTTGCGGCGTGTCTCCGGCATGCTGAGCGCCGCAAGCAGCAGCCCGCCCGCCATCAGCGGGAAGCTGAACTTGGCATAGAGGCCGAAGGCGAACGCCAGGCCGAGAAGAACGGCGTTGCGCACGCCCGGCCGCTCGAAGAAGCCGATCGCCGCCTGCAGGGCGAACATACAGGCCGCGCACAGAAGCAGCGTCTGCGTCGCCCACTCGTGAAAGGTCCAGCCGACCGGATAGGTGAAGACGAGCGAAAGCGACGCGGCCGCCGCCCAGCGCCCGCTCTTTGTGGTGGCGTGCACGGCGCCGTACGTCGCGACACCGATCAGTGCAACGAGCGAATAGCGGACGACGAGATGGCTCTCGATGCCCGGTCCCAGCACCTGCTGCACGCACCAGAGGATCCACTCATAGAGCGGCGGCTGGCGGAGCTGGTAGCCGAGCGCGAATTCCTGCGTCAGCTCGTTCGCACGCGCGTCGTCGATGGTCAGCGTGCGCGAAATCGACAGGCGCAGCGCCGCATGCGCAACGCCATAGACGATCCAGAACAGGAGGACACCGCGAAAAGACAGAAGCGCCGAAAGCCATCCGCTTCCGGCGCTTTGTCGCTCGCGATGATGGATTGCGCTCAGTGGGTCGTTTCCTTGGGCATGCCGTCGCGGGCGATGTAGCCGGGCAGCGCCTCGATGCGCTTCGTCCACGCCGTGATGTTGGGATATTTCGACAGGTCGAATACGCCGCCTTCCGGTGCCAGATGCACGACGCCATAGACGTCGATGTCGGCAATGGTCGGCGCGTTGCCGACGAGCCATTCGTGCTTGCCGAGCCAGTCCTCCAGCACCGCGAGCCCCGCCTCGCCGTCCGTCTTGAAGGTCTCCGCCACCGCAGGCTCCACCTTGCGGATGCCGAGCGCATGCGTGCGCGAGCGATAGACGCCCGGCGCGAGCCGGTCAAATTCCCAGTACATCCATTCGCGGATATGCGCGTGCTCGGCCGCGGACTGGCCGCCGAACTTTCCATGCTTTTCCGCGAGATACTGGAGGATCGAGGCCGACTGGTTGAAATGCTGGCCGCCATCGTCGAGGCACGGCGCCTGACCGTAGCGGTTCTTCGCCAGATATTCCGGCTTCTTGTGCTCGCCGCCGCGCAGGTCGAGCAACTGAAACTTGAATGGTTCGCCGAGCAGATTGAGCATGAGCGCGACCTTGTAGGTCGGGCCCGACATGAAGTGGCCGTGCAACGTGTAGGACATTCCCTCCCCCTTCCCCGTTATTCGACGCCGAGTTTCTTGCGCAGCAGTTCGTTGACCGCCTGCGGATTGGCCTTGCCGCCCATCGCCTTCATCACCTGCCCAACGAACCAGCCGAGCGCCTGCGGCTTGGTCTTCACATCCGCGGCCTTGTCCGGATTCTTGGCGACGATCTCGTCCACGATCTTCTCGATCGCGCCGGTGTCCGTTACCTGCTTCATGCCGCGCTTTTCCACGATCTCGCGCGGCTCGCCGCCCTCGCTCCAGACGATCTCGAACAAATCTTTCGCGATCTTGCCGGAGATGGTGCCGTCGGCGATGAGGTCGAGGATCGCACCGGCCTGCGCAGCGCTCACGGGGCTCTCCGCGATAGGCAGGCTCTCCTTGTTCAGCCGGCCGAACAGATCGTTGATGATGAAATTCGCGGCCGCCTTGGCGTCACGGCCCTTGGCGACCTGCTCGAAATAATCTGCTGTCTCGCGCTCGGCCACCAGCACGCCCGCGTCGTAAACCGAGAGCCCGCTCTTCACGAGCCGCGCCTTCTTCTCGTCTGGCAGTTCGGGCAGCGACGCCGCAATGGAGTTGACAAACGCGTCGTCGAATTCGAGCGGCAGGAGATCGGGGTCGGGGAAATAGCGATAGTCATGCGCTTCTTCCTTCGAGCGCATGGCGCGCGTCTCGCCCTTGTCCGGGTCGAACAGCCGCGTCTCCTGCTCGATCGCGCCGCCTTCTTCGAGAATGTCGATCTGCCGCCGCGCCTCGGAGTCCACCGCCTGTCCGATGAAGC
>JBIQKC010000081.1:0-3500 GCA_044506885.1 Sphingomonadales bacterium | reverse complement strand
TGGTTCATGATGTCAAGGGGAAAGTGCGTTCTATCCTACGGTCGTCATTCCCGCGCACGCGGGAACCCAGTGGGCTCTTGTACGCGCAACTGTGACTGGGTCCCCGCTTTCGCGGGGATGACGAAGGTGGGGTTGGAATGACGAAGGGGGATTGGGATGACGCAGGGTGGGGTGGGTAGGGAGAATGTGGAGGGGCCGGTCCGCGGCCCCTCCGAACACGATGCGGCCTAGAATCTTGCGCGTACGCCGCCGAAGACGGCGCGTCGTTCGACCGGGTAGAAGATGGCCGAAGCCGGAGTCGCGGCGATGGCGGCGCTGATGTCGCCGGCGGCCTTGCGGGCGGTGAGGTTGCGCGCGTCGACGAACAGGTCGACGCCGTCCGCCACCGTGGCGCCGGCGGTGACGCCGAGCAGCGCGTAACCGCCGGTCCGGAGCGTGTTGCTGTAATCCGCCCACGCGCCCTCAGGCTGCCATTCGATATTAGGGGCCACGTGCAGCGCGTCGTCGCCCAGCCGCAACTCGGCGCGATAGACGTGCTTCGGCGCCACCGGCAGGCGGTTGTCGCCGTACTGCGCGTCGTCGACGAAGCGGAAGTCGTTGAACTGGTAGACCTGCCTCAGGCGCAGCCACTCCGCGAGATCGAGCGAAAGCGCCGCTTCCACGCCCTGGTGGCGGGTCTTGCCGGCGTTGAAGGTGGCTGCGGGGATGTCCGGTCCGACGGTGAACTGGAGCAGTTCGCCATCGATCGCGGAACGATAGACCGTAAGGTCCCAGCTGGCGATGCCGGCGCTGCCGCGCGTGCCGATCTCGTTCGTCCATGCCGTCTGCGCCGCTATCGGCACGAATGCCGCCTGTTGCGCCAGTTCGATGAAGCCGGGGAATTCGGCCGAGCGCGAACGATTGGCATAGATCTGGATGCCGGGCGCGGGTTCGTAGAGCACGCCGAACCTGGGCGAGAATTCGTGGAACTTCGCGACTCCCGTCACGTCGCCGACCGCGCCGTTGAAGGTCTGGCGCTGGCGTCGATAGCCGTCCGCATAGATGCCGCCGACGACGAGCGAAAGCTGCTCGACAGGGCGATAGCGCGCTTCGGCGTAGACATTGGCCGTGCGGGCGCGCTGGGCGGCGGCGAACGTGAGCGCGCCCCTTGCGCCGTCCACGTTGACGTAGCGTTCGGAATCGACTTCGCCGAAGCGCGCCTCGCCGCCCACGGTCAGCTCGACGGGCCCCCGGCCCCAGTCGATCCGGAAATAGGCCCCGTGATCGTTCGAGTCCTGGTCGATCACCTGGTAGATCGGATGGAACAGCGACTTGCGGTTGTAGAACAGGCCGAGGTCGAGCTTTGCATCGCCCAGCTCGACCGTGGTGCGGTTCTGCAAGCGCACCGAATCGATATTGCGCGCCTGGTCGCCGGTGAAGTTCCCGGTTTCCGGCGCGTCGAGCACCGTGGCGAGATCGAGCGCGCCGGGAAGCTGCTGGTCGATGCTGTTGACGCTGGCGTAGAAGCGCGTCTGCACCGTATCGCCGATCTTGAAGCCCACGTTGCCGTGGAAGCGCAGCGAATTGCGCTTCGCGTGGTCGCGGTCGCCGTTGGAGGTATCCGCGCTGACCGCCGCCCAGTAGTCCGCCGTATCGGTCGCGCCGCCGTACGAGACGAGGCCGCGCGCCGTGCCGAAGGCGCCGGCGTCGGCGCGCAGGTAGAGCCCGGCGGCGTTGGCCCCGGTGGGCGTGACGCCGTTGATCGCGCCGCCCAGCGTGCCCGAACCGAAGCGCAACGCGTTGCCGCCGCGATAGACTTCGAGGTGGTGGAAGAAGATCGGCTCCAGTTCCTGGAAGTCGCCGTTGTCGTCGGCAAGGTTGATCGGCACGCCGTCCTGCAACAGCGTCAGTCCGCGCATGTGATAGCCGCGCGACAGGCCCGAGCCGCGGATCGAGATGCGCACTTCCTGCCCGTAGCGGGGCTGGACGTAGACGCCGGGCGTGTAGGCCAGCGTATCGCGCAGCGAGACCAGCGACTTGTCGGCATAGTCCTCGTGGCGAACCACATCGGCGCCGCCCGGCGTGGCGCGCGCCTGTTCGAGCGCTTCGTCGGCGTGTCTGTCGCCGACGACAATGATCGTCGGACCTTCGTTCGATTGCGCGTGGGCGGATGTTGCGGCGGCGATGACGCAGCCGGCGGCGAGGGCGATCCTCGATTGGTACATGGGTATTCTCCTGCAACCCGGCGCGATGGCGCGCGCGGGCAAGACCGGACATCGGTTAAGAACGAGCGTCAGGCGGTCGCGGGAGGGCCGCGCAGCGGCGGCAGGAGAAAGGGCGTGGGACCGGTGGGCAGCGCGCGGGTGGGCGCGAGGCCGAGGATCAGGATGAAGGCGAAGGCCAGCGCCAGCAGGATCGGATCCGCCCCGCCCAGCACATGCTTGCCCAGCGCGGAGAAGGCGCACTGGCCATCGGCCTTCGTCTCTCCGGCGTCGCCATCGTGCTTGCCGGAGAGCGGCACTTCGACGGACTTCACCGCGCCGGTGCTGTCGGCGCAGACGAGGATCGTCAGCGTCGCGCCGGCGCTGCTCGAGACCATGTAGCCGGCCGGGACCAGAGCGCGGATACAGAAGGCGAGCGCAACGAAAACCAGCGCCAGGCGCCGGTAGTCTCGCAGGAGTGTGCGCAGGCCGGTCATGGCGCGCGCCATAGTCCCGGTACGCCCGCTTGTCAGCCCGCGATTTGGGCCGCGTCCATCCAACTCCCGTGGAAGGCCATCGGCAATGCGAAGGGGAGCTTGATCGTGGCGAGCGGGGGGCGGGATATGTCGTTGCCGTCGAGGATCAGGAGATCGGTGCGCTTGTCGACGAAGCGGTCGACCACGGTCAGGACGAAGCCGTCGCCTTCGGGCGCGTCGGGCGCGCGGGGGACGAACAGCGGTTCCTGCGCGGCGGCGTTTTCGAGATCGTGGAACTTGAGCTCGCCCGTGTCCCAGTCGATCTGGGCCACGCCCATGCGCGGGAAATCGCGGAAGGCGAACCAGCCGTGGCGATATTTTTCCATCCCGAAGCGATCGTCCATCTTGGGCATGTCGCCATAGGCGCCCTGCACCGGATAGAGCGTGACCGCCTCCGCATCGGGTTTCGACAGGTCGAACACGATGCGGGTGATCTGGGTCACCGCCTCGGCCATCGTCGGCAGGTTGCCGTGCTTGTCCTTGAAGAAGCAGAAACAGTTGCCGGGGCTCATCGGCGTGTCGAGGATCACCTTGTCGCCTTCGGTGTAGGCGTTCATCACGTGGCCCATCACGAAGCCGGGGATGTCGAACCAGCGCATGTCCGCGACGCTGCCATTGCGCGGCATCACGCCCCACTTGCTCGGCAGGTCGGGGTCGTACTGGTAGTACTGGTCGCCCGCGCGCACCCGCTTGTCGTCGGCGACCAGCGGCATGATCGGGAAGACGAGATGCTCGCGGGTCACGCCCCAGTCGTGGCTGAGGCCGGGGTAGGGCGTGTGGAACC
>JBIQKC010000039.1:0-24972 GCA_044506885.1 Sphingomonadales bacterium | reverse complement strand
GCTCAGCACAACGCCGGCGTTCCAGTGGCACACTTTGTCACCGCCATGCACACCCCGCGCGCCGCCGATGGCCGCGAACAGGGCGAACTCGGCCTGTTCCTCGGCCTGCGCCGCAATCTGGACCGCTTCGGCGACTTCGACCTCGCCGACACCACCGCGCTCGTCGGCGCCAACGCGCGCATCGCCATCGGCGAGCGGTTCGAGGTCGGCGGCCGCGCGACCGTGCGCGCCAGCCTCGACGACGGAACGGCGAGCTTCGCTTTCGGCCCCGAGCTGGGCTTCGTTCCCGCCGACAACATGCTGCTGACGCTGGGGTACAATGTCGCCGGCTTCCGCGATCCCGACTTCGCAGGCGCGCGCAGCACCGAGCGCGGCCTCTACGCAGCCGTGAAAATCAAGTTCGACGAGAGCAGCTTCGAGTTCCTCGGTCTGGGCGGCCGTTGACGAAATTCGGCCGTCTCGACAGCCGGACGGCTCTATTCGATTGCAGTCTCGGCACGACCGGCGCGGCGCCGATCGAGCGAGTTCTCGCCGCGTTCCGCTGGCGCGCCATGCTGCTGGCGTTGCTCGGCTTACTGTGCCTCGCCGCTCCCGCTCACGCGCAGACCTCGACTTACGTCAACGGCACCGATGGCGCTCTCGACGAGAGCACGACCTGTAGCAACCCGCTGGTGCGAAACTTCACCGTCGGCTCCAGTTTCACGGTTTCGGACGTCGATATCGGGATCGCCATCCAGCATTCGTTGCGCGGCGGCCTGCGCATGACGCTGCAATCGCCGGCAGGCGCTCGGGTGCAGATCGTCGACGGCAACGTCAGCGCGATCGCCGGGGACAACTTCAACGTCAGGCTCAACGATCAGGGGACACAGACGGTCAACACCGACGCCAACAACAGCAGCCATTCGACCGCGGCGTCGCCTCCGTTTCAGCACAACTTCATTCCGAACAACGCGCTCTCGGCCTTCGCCGGAGAATCGAGCGCCGGGACCTGGCGGCTGGAAGTGTGCAACGTCGGCTTCTGGCAACAGATATTGATCTGGAGCTTCTATACCGGCGGTACCGGCACGTTCCGCCACGCCGAACTCTATCTCACACAAGTCCCGGCGGAATATGCCGACCTGTCGCTCAACATGGACGTCGGCGGGGGCAGCGGAAACACCGTCGAATACGAAGTAACGGTCGCCAACGACGCCGCTTCTCCGTCCACCGCCACCGGCGTGACCGTCTCCGCGCCCTTGCCTTCCGGCGTCGTCTATTCGTCGCATTCGGGCGGCAGCTACAATTCCGGAACCGGCCTGTGGACCGTTGGCTCGCTGGCTCCCGGCGAAAGCCGCACCTTGCGCATTGTCGCCGTCGTAACGGCCAGCTCGGGCACGACGGTCACCACCTCCGCCCAGGTCAGCGCGTCGTCGGTGGCGGACATCGATTCAACCCCCGGCAACAACGCGCCCGCGGAAGACGATCAGGACAGCGCCAGCTTCGTTTCCGGCACGCGCATGGCGGGCATTCCACCCACGCTGATCTGCCCCGCGGGCACGATCCTGTTCGACTGGAACGGCCGCTCGTGGACGCCGGGTTCCACCAGCAACACTTATGCGCTTGCGGGCCTCGGCAACCTGTCCTTCCAGCTCACCAATCCCGGTTCATGGCTGAACCTGCTGGGAGGAACCAACCCGCGCCTGACCACCACCGTGACCGGCGGCCTCTCGCCCGCGCAGCCGTCGCTCGCCCAGACCGTCGATCTCGCCACCCGGAACCAGGTTGTGACGACCGAGATTACCCTGCCTGTTGCGGTGGCCGGGCTCCAGTTCACCGTCTTCGATGTGGACTACGGCGCGAACCAGTTCGCCGACCGGGTTCGCGTCACCGGCACGTACGGCGGCGCGCCGGTCGCCGTGGTGCTGACCAACGGCGTCGCCAACTATGTCGTCGGCAACGAGGCCTTCGGCGACGCGCTTTCAGGCGATACCGAGGCGGCCGGCAACGTCGTCGTCACTTTCCAGTCGCCGGTCGACACGGTGGTCATCGAATACGGCAACCACTCTGCCGCGCCCAGCAACCCCGGCCAGCAGGCGATCACCATCCACGACATCACGCTGTGCGAGCCGCACACGACGCTGACCGTCGGCAAGACCAGTTCCGTGATCGGCAACCCTACCCAGGGAACCACCGATCCGGCGGCGATACCCGGTGCGACGATCGCGTACTGCATCCTCGTCACCAACGGTGGCAGCGCGTCCGCCACGTCGGTTGTCGCGACCGACCCGCTGCCGGCGAACATGACCTTCGCGCCCGGCTCGATGCGCTCGGGCACGGACTGCGCGTCCGCCAGCACGACCGAGGACGACAACGCCACCGGCGCCGACGAGAGCAATCCGTTCGGCGCTTCCTACTCCGGCGGGCAGGTCACCTTTACCATCGGAACGCTCGCCCCGGCCGCTTCCGCCGCGCTGCGCTTCAACGCGACGGTTGACTAGGCAGGCTTGCGGAAACGCAGGGCGAACTTGTCGCTCGTCGGCTGGACTTCGCGCGGGTTCACGTCGTGCGGGTCGTCCGGATTGTGCAGCAGGTCGCTTTCGGCTTCGAGCGTAAAGCCGGCTGCGGAAACCTGTTCCTTGACCGCCTCGGGATCGATCCGGTGCAGCGTGCTCGTCGCACTGGTGCCGGTGCCGGGCGCCGAATGATCCTCGACGAAGTAGATGCCGCCCGGCTTCAACGCATTGAAAACCCACGTATTGATCTCGGCGATGTTGCCGTTGGCAAGGTCGTGATAGTTCTCGGTCGTCCACACCAGATCCGCCCCCTGCGGCAGTTCGGTCGCGGCATAGTCGATCACCACGACCTCCACGTTGCCGTACTGCTCGGCCAGCGCATTGATGCCGTCCAGCCCGCCGGGCCGGTTGGCGAAGAACGCCGGCATCAGCGCATAGACCTTGCCTTCGGGCCCGACGGCTTTGGCGAGGATGCGGGTGTAGTATCCTCCGCCCGGCGCGATTTCGGCCACCACGTCGCCCGGCTCGACCCCGGCGAAATCGACGATCTCGGCCGGCTTGCGGTTCGCATCGCGCGCGGTGTCGGCGGCCGGGCGCGCGGAATCCGCGACCGCGGCGGCGATTTCAGGGGCCGGCTGCGCGGCCGCCACCGTTGCGCAGCCCGCGAGCAGGAGCCCGGCGAGCGCGATATGCCTTGCGAGTCTCATGTGCCTCTCCATTTCCGTTCCTGCTCCCGGAAATGGAACTTATGGGCAAAACGGCGCGCCGCCTAGGATTTAGTGGCGGCCCGCGCCCGATCGCTCAACCGCACCGCCTGCCACGCGATCAGCACTACCAAGGCGATGGTCGCCGCGCCGAGATACCACGGAGCGTCGTGGCCCACGCGAGCATAGACCAGCCCGAACAGCGGCGGAGCGAGGATGCGGCCGACCGCGTTGGAAGCCATCAGCAACCCCATCGTGCTTCCCTGCCGCTCGGGCGGCGTAGTGCGCGAAAGGAGCGCGCCGGCGGCGGGGAACGCCAGGCTGTGCCCGGTCATCAGCAGGCCCATCAGCAGCACGCCGGAAACCGGCAGGCGGATCACCGGCTGCAACAGCATCGACGCCGCCAGCAGCACGAGGCCGAGCACGATCACCCGCGCTTCGCCGTAGCGCGCGACCAGCGGCCCGATCAGCACCAGTTGCGCGAACAGCCCGCCCCCGCCGATGGCAAGGAAAGCGAAGCCGAGATCGTTCGCGCTCCAGCCGAAATTCGCCTCGCTCCACAGCCCATAGATCGCCTCCATCGAGGCGAACATGGCGATGCCGCAGAACGAGATGACGAACAGCCGCAGCAGCAGCGGCTGGCCGGTCACGAAGGCGAACGCCTCGCTATAGCGCGGCAGCGGCGCGCCCTTGCCTTTGGCAGGCACGGCGTCGCGCAGCACGGCGAAGCACCACGCCGAAGCCAGCAGCGAAAGGCCCCCGGCAAGGAAGATCGGCAGGCGGAAGCTCTCCGCCGCCACTTCGTCCCCGGCAAAGACCCCGCCCAGCACCGGCCCGAACGCGAAGCCGAGGCTGAAGGCTGCGCCGAAATAACCCATCGTCTTCGCCCGCCGTTCGGGGGGCGAAACGTCGGCGATGAAGCCCTGCGCCACGCTCAGCGTGCCGGAGAAGAACCCGCTCACCACGCGAATGGCGATGGCCGTGGCCAGCGTCGGCGCATAGGCGAAGGCGAAATACGACAGCCCGGCGGCGAAAGTCGTCGCTACCAGCACCTTGCGCCGTCCCCAGACGTCCGACTGGCGGCCCCAGAATATTTCCCCGAACACGTTGCCGAAGCTGTAGGCCGCGAACAGCAGCGCGATGCCGAACGGCCCGGCGGAAAAGACCTGGCCGTAGAACGGCAGCAGCGGCAGGATCAGGCTGAAGCCGGCGATGTTGATGAACACCGCGACCAGCAGCGGCGCCAGCAGCGTCCACAGCCGCTTATCCACGGTAGCGCGGCTCCGGCAGCCCGCGAACGCCGAGGCCGTCGATGGCATAACACCACCCATCCGCCTCCGCCGGCTCGCGACCGAGGAACGAGGGATCGATGCTCGGCACGAACAGCCGGTCGAGATCGGGGCCGAAGAACATGCAGCTCGCCGGAAGGCCGGTGGGCATTTCGATCACCTGCCCGACCTCGCCCTCGGGCGACAGGCGCAGCACCACCCCGCCCTCGCAGATCGCCAGCCACATGTGCCCGTCCGCGTCGATCGTGGCGCCGTCGGGGATCGGACCATACGCGGTGGTGTCGAAGAACACCCGCCGGTTCGCGACCGTCCCGGCGCCGATATCGTAATCGTAGGCGAACACCGTCTGGCGCATCGAATCCGCATGATAGAGCGTGCGGTTGTCGGGCGAAAAGCACGGGCCGTTGCCGAGGATCAGTTCGCGGTCGAGCTGCGCTATCCGGCCATCTGCGCCCAGCGACCACAACCCGCCGACGGGTTCCTTCGCCTGCCGGTGGCTGGTGCCGAACACGAACCTCCCCGCGCGGTCCACCTTGCCGTCGGCAAGCTGGATCGAAGGGTCGGGCGGATCCATCAGCGCCAGCGGCGCGACTTCGCCGCTGTCGAAATCGAGCGTATGGACCCCGCTCACCAGCGCCACGATGGCCCCGCCCACCTCGCGCAGCGCCATCGAACCGATCATGTCGGGCACATCCCAGGCGCGATGATCGCCCGTTTCGGGGCGCCAGCGAAACACCTTCTTCTCAAGGATGTCGATGTAATAGAGCGCCTGCTCCGCCACATCCCACACCGGCCCTTCGCCGACCTTGCAGCGGGGCAGGTCGAGCCGTGTTACCTTCATGCCGGTCTCCTCCCGGCATGAATACTAACGGTCGTTACGATGCTGGCAAGGCCAGAGTGGTCAGGCGGCGCCGTGGCAGTGCTTGTATTTCTGTCCCGAGCCGCACGGACAGGGCGCGTTGCGGCTGACGTTCATGCCCGCATAGGGATCGGCTTCGGCCACCGTCGCGCTGCCCGCCGCCGCGAACGGCGCTCCGGCCAGCGTGCCGAACAGCGCCGGCTGGCGCTCCGAACCGTCGCCGTCGGCGCTGTTGTCCATCCCGGTGAAGGGGTCGATGTGCCCGGTCAGGAAATCCGGCAGATCCGGCAGGCTGGCCGGCGGAGGGGGCGGGGCCATGCGCAACTGCGCGGTCATCAGCACCTTGGTCACGTCCTCGCGGATCGTTTCCAGCATCGATTCGAACAGCCCGAACGCTTCCTGCTTGTATTCGTTGATCGGTTGCTTCTGCGCATAGGCGCGCAGGAATACCACCTGGCGCAAGGCGTCGAGCGTGGCGAGATGCTCCTTCCAGTGGAAATCGAGCTGCTTCAGCAGGATGCTCTTTTCGACCTGACGCCAGATCTCGGGATCTGTCTCGGCGATCTTGGCTTCCATCTTGCTGTTCGCCAGCTCGGCCAGCCGTTCCTCGATCAGCTCGGGATCGACCGCTTCCTCCTGCAACCAGTCGTCGATCGGCGGCTCGAGCCCCAGCACGTCGGCCGTCCTGGCCTTGAGGCCGTCGATATCCCACTGCTCGGGATAGGATTCGGGCGGGCAGGCGGTGGTGACCAGCGCGCTGATCGTCTCCTGGCGCATGTCGGCCACGACCTCGTCCACGCTCGCGCTGTCCATGATCTCGGCGCGCTGTTCGTAGACCACCTTGCGCTGGTCGTTCATCACGTTGTCGTATTCGACGACCTGCTTGCGCACTTCGTAATTGCGCGCCTCCACCTTCTTCTGCGCCGTCTCGATGGCTTTCGACAGCCACTTCGATCCGATCGCCTCGCCATCGGCCAGGTTGGAGTTCATCATCTTGGCGAACAGCGTGTCCGGCCCGAAGATGCGCAGCAGGTCGTCTTCCAGACACAGGTAGAACCGCGACAGGCCGGGGTCGCCCTGACGGCCCGAGCGGCCGCGCAGCTGGTTGTCGATGCGGCGGCTTTCGTGGCGCTCGGTGCCGAGAACGAACAGCCCGCCGGCGGCAAGCACCTTGTCGCGCTCCGCCGCGACTTCGGCCTTGATGCGGTCGATCTCCATGTCGCGCTTCGGCCCGTCCTCGAGGTCGCGCAATTCGTCCTCGGTGCGAAACTCCACATTGCCACCCAACTGAATGTCGGTGCCGCGGCCGGCCATGTTGGTGGCGATGGTCACCGCGCCCAGCCGCCCGGCCTGGGCCACGATGTGCGCCTCCTGCTCGTGGAAGCGCGCGTTGAGCACCGCGTGCTTGACGCCCTCCTTGTCGAGATACTGGCTGAGCAGTTCCGACTTCTCGATCGACACGGTGCCGACCAGCACCGGCTGCCCGGTCTTGCTCTTTTCGCCGATGGCCTTGGCGATCGCCTGGAACTTGTCGGCCGTGTTCTTGTAGAACTCGTCTTCCTCGTCGATCCGCTGCACCGGCACGTTGGTCGGGATCTCGACCACGTTGAGCTTGTAGATGTCCCAGAATTCCGACGCTTCGGTCGCCGCGGTGCCGGTCATGCCGGACAGCTTGGGATACATGCGGAAGTAGTTCTGGAACGTGATCGAGGCCATCGTCTGGTTCTCGGGCTCGATCTTCACCCCTTCCTTGGCCTCAACCGCCTGGTGCAGCCCGTTCGACCAGCGGCGGCCGTCCATCATGCGTCCGGTGAACTCGTCGATGATGACGACCTTGCCGTCCTTGACGATGTAATCGATGTCGCGCTTGAACATCACGTTGGCGCGCAGCGCCTGGTCCAGATGGTGGACCACCTGGGTGTTCTCGACGTCGTAGAGGTTGTCGGTCGCCAGTTGCCCGTCGGCGATCAGCATCCGCTCGACCTCCTCGACCCCGTCCTCGGTCAGGGAGATGTTCTTGGTCTTCTCGTCCTTCTCGTAGAACTCGTCCGGCAGCTTCTTCACCAGCGCGTCGAGCGCGATGTAGAGGTCGCTCTTGTCCTCGGTCGGGCCGGAGATGATCAGCGGGGTGCGCGCCTCGTCGATCAGGATCGAGTCCACCTCGTCGACGATGGCGAAGTTGAACGGGCGGTGGACCTGCTGGCCGCGCTCTTCCTTCATGTTGTCGCGCAGGTAGTCGAAGCCGAATTCGTTGTTCGTGCCGTAGGTGATGTCGGAGGCATAGGCCTCGCGCCGCTGGTGCTCCGCCAGGTTGGGCACGATCACGCCCACGGTAAGGCCGAGGAATGTGTGCAGTCGCCCCATCCACTCCGCGTCGCGCCGGGCGAGATAGTCGTTGACGGTGACGACGTGGACGCCCTTGCCCTCGATCGCATTGAGATAGGTCGCCAGCGTCGCCACCAGCGTCTTGCCCTCGCCCGTGCGCATCTCGGCGATCTCGCCGCGATGGAGCACGATGCCGCCGATCATCTGCACGTCGAAATGGCGCATGCCGAGCACGCGCTTCGAGGCTTCGCGAACGGTGGCGAAGGCTTCGGGGAGGATGTCGTCGAGCGTCTTGCCGGCGGCAAGCTGTTCGCGGAACTTGGCGGTCTGCGCCGCCAGCTCCTCGTCGGAAAAGGCTTCCAGTTGCGGTTCGAGGCCGTTGATGACCGCGACGATCTTGTCGAGCGAGCGGACGTAGCGGTCGTTGGACGAGCCGAGCAGGGTTTTGGCGATCGCGCCGAACATGGGCGGTTCCTGTCTTCAGAAAATGCAAGGAGGCCGCGAGGCGCGCGGCCGGCAGATACGAGGCGAACGAAAGCGCGGCGCTATTCGCGCGCGCGGTCTGCCTGGAGCATCACCGTCGGAACAACGAGCACGACCCGCGGCGGGCGTGGACACGTCTTCGGCTGCGTCTCGTCACGCTGCGCGCGCGCGGCGCGCTGCACCCCCACCGGGCCCGCCTGGGCGATGCAGGAATATCCGGCATCGACCGCCGACCGCACGTTCTCGACATTGAGATCGAGCGCCCGCGCAGGCTCGCCCATGGCGGCAAGGCCGGTGACGAGAACCAGGAGAGCGACGAGTTTCCGCAGCATCGCCGCACAGATAAGCCGTGCATGGACCAAGGTCCAGTCGCGAAGCGCATTTACCTCCACACTGTGGCGGATTAGACGCGCGCTCGATGGACCTCAAACGCTCCCCCCTCGCCCTGCCCTTTCCCGCGATCCCGGCGATCGGGGGGGTGACGCTGCGCGTCGCCCGCGCACGGTACAAGGAATGGGATCGCTGCGACCTGACTTACGCCGAACTGGCCGAAGGGACGGCCGTCGCCGGCGTGTTTACCCGCAACGTGTGCTGTTCGAGCGAAGTCGAGCTGGGGCGCGAGCAGGCGCGGCTCGGGCGGGCGCGGGCGCTGGTGGTCAACGCGGGCAATTCCAACGCCTTCACCGGCTATCGCGGGCGCGAGGCGGTGGAACAGATCATGGCCCAGGTCGCCGCGCATCTGGAGTGCGCGCCGAACGAGGTGTTCGTGTCCTCCACCGGGGTGATCGGCGTGCCCTTGCCCAGGGACAAGGCGCGCGCGGGTGTCGCCGCGGTGCTCGAAGCCGCTCCCTGTTCGTGGGAAGATGCGGCGTTAACCATCGGAACAACAGACACTTTCGCCAAAGGCGCGATGGCGCAAGCCGTGATCGGGAATACGACGATAACGCTCGCCGGGATCATCAAGGGCAGCGGCATGATCGCGCCGGACATGGCGACGATGCTCGGTTACGTGTTCACCGACGCGGCGGTCGAACCCGGCTTTCTCCAGGCGTGCCTGAGCAAGGCGAACGAGAGCACCTTTTCCTGCATCACCGTGGACAGCGACACCTCGACCAGCGACACGGTGCTGGCCTTCGCCACCGGCAAGGCCGGCAACGCCCCCCTCGCCTCGTTCGACGACGAGGGCGCCGACGCCTTCGCCGCCGCGTTGCATGATGTCTGCCGCCAGCTCGCGCTGCTGGTGGTGCGCGACGGCGAGGGCGCGCAAAAACTGATCGAGGTGCGCGTGACCGGGGCGACGAGCGACGACAGCGCGCGCCGCATCGGCCTTGCCGTCGCCAATTCGCCGCTGGTCAAGACCGCCATCGCCGGCGAGGACGCCAACTGGGGCCGCGTGGTCATGGCCGTGGGCAAGGCGGGCGAACCCGCCGACCGCGACAGGCTTTCGATCGGCTTCGGCGGCGTCTGGGCCGCGCGCGAGGGGCTGCCGCTGGCGGACTACGACGAAGCGCCGGTGGCCGCGCATCTCAAGGGCCGCAAAATCGCCATCGAAGTCGACATCGGCCTCGGCGAAGGCCGCGCCACCGTGTGGACCTGCGACCTGACGCACGGCTACATCGCCATCAACGCCGACTACCGCTCGTGAACGGCGTCGCTGCATTCCACGATGCGGTCCATACGCTGCTGCGCGAAGTCTCGGAAAAGGCGATCCTGCCCTACTATCAGGCGCTTGCCGCCGATCAGGTGATCGCCAAGCACAGCGGCGAGGACTACGCCACGATCGAAGACGTGGTGACCGTCGCCGACCGCGAGTCCGAGGACATGCTGGCCGAAGGGCTGGCGAAGATCGTCCCCGGCCTGCCTGTGGTGGGAGAGGAAGCGGCCCATGCCGATCCTTCCGTGCTCGAACGGCTCGCGGGCGATTGCTGGATCGTCGATCCGATCGACGGCACCCGCAATTTCGCGGCCGGCAAGCCGCCGTTCGGCATCCTCCTCGCGATGGCCTCGGGCGGAGAGGCGCATACCGGCTGGATCTACGATCCGCTCACCGGCCGGCTATGCGCGGCGCACAAGGGCAAGGGGGCATTCGTCGACGGCGAGAAAATCGCCGCCCGCTCCACCGGCGAAGATCCGCCCGTGGCGGCGATCTCGCTGATCTTCATGGACCCGGCGCGCAGGCAGGCGGTGCTCGACCATGTCGCCCCGCACTATCGCATGGTCGACGTGCCCTATTGCGCCGCCGAGCAATACCCGCGCCTCGCGCTCGGCGCGAACGACGTGTCGATCTTCGAACGCACGCTGGCGTGGGACCATGCGGCGGGCGTACTGTGGCTCAACGAAGCCGGCGGCAAATGCGCGCGCGCCGACGGTTCGCCCTATCGGGTGGACGAATGGGACCGCAAGGGCCTGATCGGCGCGGCCAGCCCGGCGCTGTGGGAAGACATGGCGAAGCGCCTCAACGCGATGTAACTCCCCTCCCGCTTGCGGGAGGGGCTGCCCCATCTTCTCCCCTCCGGGCTGGGGGTGAGCCTGTCAGATAACGCTCTCGATCCACCCCTTCAGCGCGCTCTTGGGCGCGGCGCCGAGCTTCTGCGCCACCGGCTCGCCGTTCTTGTACAGCACCATCAGCGGGATCGACTGCACGCCGATCTGCCCCGGCGTTTCGGGGTTTTCCATGATGTCCATCTTGGCGATGGTCACCTTGCCGGCCAGTTCCTCGCTGATCTCCTCCAGCGCGGGGGCGATCATCTTGCACGGGCCGCACCAGTCCGCCCAGAAATCGACCAGCACCGGCGTGTCGGAATCGAGGACGTCCGCCTGGAAGCTGGCGTCGGTGACGGTCTTGGTGGCCATGTTCGAATGCTCCTGTTCGTGTTCTTCGGAAATGTAGGCGCGGGCGCGTTGCTGGCAACCACCCGGCTTCGTAGCTTTACTGCACCGCCGCCAAGCCCGGTTTGTGCGCCGCCAGCAGGTCCCGCGGCAGCGCGATCAACCGCGGCGCCTGCGTATAGAGCACCGCCGCTTCCACCGGCCGCCCCGGATAGATCGCTTCCAGCGCGGCGACGTAGGCCGCCATCTGCCGCAGCGTGGCCGGCGGCACATCCTCCAGCGATGCCGGCGGGCGGCGGGCGGTCTTGAAATCGGCCACCAGCACGCGCTCCGGCGTGATCAGCAGCCGGTCGGCGGTCCCGGCGACGACCTGTCCGCCCACGGTCGCCGCCAGCGGCGTTTCGGCCAGCGCGCCGGGGCCGAACAGCGCCGCCCATTCGGGCTCCGCCAGCACCGCCAGCGACCGGGCGAGGATCTCTTCCCGCGCGTCATCGGCCAGATCGGCCGCGTTGCGCGCCAGCCAGCCGCGCGCCCGGTCCTCGCGCTCTTCCGGCGCGACATCGGGCAGGCGTTCGAGCAGCTTGTGGATCAGCACGCCGCGCCGCGCCGCCTGCTCCAGCGCGGCGGACGGCAGCGGCGGATCGGCCCCAGCATCCTCGCCCGCGGCGGATGGGGCCAGCGGACGCGGCGGACGCGGCTCCGGCCCGATGGGGCGCATGACCCAGCCCGGCAGCGCGGGCGGGACGGGCGGTTCGGGCTCTACCTCCACCGCCAGCGGCGGCGGCGGCGCGCCCCACTCCGCGCGTCCGCCCCACACCGGATCCGCAATCGCCGATTCCCCCAACAGCGGCCCCAGCCGCGCGTACCAGCTATCGGGCGCAGGCTCCTTCTCGCGCTTGCCCAGCGCGCCGCCGATGAACAGCGCTTCCTCCGCCCGCGTCATCGCCACGTAGAGCAGCCGCCAGTGCTCCTCGCGCTCCTCGCGCTTCGCCCGCTCCTCCTCGGCCGCCACGCGCCCGGCCTTCTCCTCCTTGCGCAAGTCGGGCAGCGGCAGGACGCGGCCGGACCTCTCCTCCTTCAGCGTCAGCCCCCGCGTGGGCGAGCTGTCGGGATTGCCGGTCGCGTCGGCGAGAATGACGATGGGCGCCTGCAAGCCTTTCGCGCCGTGCACGGTCATCACCCGCACCAGCCCCTCGCCCGCGCCCGGCTCGCGCTTCAGTTCGCCCTCGCCCGCATCGAACCAGCGGATGAACCCGGCAAGACTCGGCGTCTGCGAGGCGGAGAAGGCGAGCGCGGCGTTGAGCAGTTCGTCGATCGGGTCGTTCGCCTCGCGCCCCAGCCGCGCGGCCAGCTTGCGCCGTCCGTCCCACGGCCCCACCAGCAGCCAATGCAGCAGCGCCTGCGGCGGCTCGAAATCCGCCCGCGCCAGCAGCGGGTCGAGCAGTTCGCGCAAGGCCAGCACGTCCGGATGGCGCGAGGCGCGCAGGTGGGGCCACAGCCGCACGCCGGCGGGGCGATAGCCGTGCTCCAGCAACTGCTCCTGGCTCCAGCCCACCAGCGGCGAGACGAGCAGGCCGGCAAGGCTGAGGTCGTCCATCGGCTGCGCGGCGAAGCGCAGCGCCGCCATCAGGTCCTTCACCGCCAGCGGCGCGCCCAGCCGCAACCGGTCCACGCCCGCCACCGGCACCCCCGCCGCGTGCAGCCGGGCGACGATCAGCCCGGCCAGTTCGCGCCGCTTGCGCACCAGCACCATGATGTCGCCCGGCCCGGCGTTGCGCCGCCTGCCCTTGACCAACGGATAGCCCGCACGCAGCCACGCCTTCACCTGATCGGCGATGCGGTCGGCCATGCGCCGCTCCGGCTCCGACAGCCAGCCTTCGGGCCCTTCGTCTTCCTCCTCCCCGTCCTCCGGCATCGCCAGAACCGGCCGCCACAGCGCCACCAGCCCCGGCCGGTCCTCGCCCACGTGCGCCTCCGGCCGCTCGCGCAAGCCGAAGTTCTCCGGCCCGATCGCCTCGATCGCCTTGTCCACGAAGGCGAGGATCGGTTTGGCGGTGCGATAGGACCGCCCGAGCCCGAGATCCTGCAACGGCCGCGCGCGCAGTTGCGGCCGCAGCTCGTCCGCCCCCCGCGCCCAGTCCTCCATCGCCCGCGCGAAGCGCGCCTTGGCGGCGGAGAAGTTCTCCGGGCTGGTGCCCTGAAAGCGGAAGATCGCCTGCTTGTAGTCGCCGACCACGAACACCGTCCGCAGCTTGCCGTCTCGCTGGCCTTCGCCGGTGAAGAAATCCCCGGTCAGCGCGTCGATGATCGACCATTGCGCTTCGTTGGTGTCCTGCGCCTCGTCGATCAGGATATGGTCGAATTGCCGGTCCAGCTTGTAGCGGATCCATTCGCCCAGCCCCTGTTCCGCCAGCAGGCGCGCGGCATGGCGGATCAGGTCGTCGAAATCGACCAGCCCCTCGCGCGTCTTCGCCTCCTCCCACGCCAGCGCGAAGCGGCGCCCCACGGTCAGCGCCGGCGTCAGCAGCGCCACCAGCGCCAGCAGCGCTTTCTGCTCCGCCACCCGCTCCACGCATTGCACGACCCGCGCGATATGGTCGCCGTATTCGGGATCGCGCTTGAGGATATTGAGCAGCTGCTTGGGCTGCCCGTCGGTCTTGTTGAGCAAGGTGCCGTAGAACCCGTCTAGGGCCTCTGCGCGGCCCGCCGGGTCCAGCGCCAGCCAGCCGCGCGCCGCCGCCGCCCCGTCGCGCCCGGTCTGGCTGTTCCACGCCTCCAGCGTCGCCAGGCAGCGGCGCAGCGCACCGACATCGAACGCCGCGTCCTCGCACAGCGCGGCCACTGTCTCCGGCCCGGAGTCCGCCGCCAGCCCCAGCAGTTGCTCCACGCGGTTCTTCAGCGGCTCCTGCCATCCGCCGGGGCCGAACCACGCCTCGCGCGCCTCGGCGCAGCGCATCAGCCAGCCGCGCGCCTTGTCCGGCCCCATGCGCAGGCTGAGCATTTCGAGCCCTTCTATCGGCCCTTCCTCGCCCTGTTCCTGCCAGTCGGCCAGCAGGTCGGCCAGCACCTCGTGCGCCAGCACCTCGCGGTCGCGGTCCTCCATCGGCCGCGTGCCGGGGATCAGGCCCGCTTCCTCGGGGAAGGCGGCCAGCAACCACTGGGCGAAGGCATGGATGGTATCGATCCGCAGGCCGCCGCCGGGGCAATCGAGCACGCTGGCGAACAGCGTGCGCGCGCGCGCCTGGTTCTCGGGCGTGGGCTCGGCCCCGATGGCGATCAGGTCCGCCGCCAGCGCCTCGGGCGCCATCCGCACCCACCCCGCCAATACTGCGCTGACCCGCGTCGCCATCTCCGCCGCCCCGGCCTTGGTGAAGGTCAGGCACAGGATGTTCTCCGGCCGCACGCCAGGCGCCAGCAGCAGCCGCAGCACGCGGGCGGACAGCACTTGCGTCTTGCCCGTCCCGGCGGAGGCCGAAAGCCACACGCTGTCCGCCGGATCGACCGCCTTCGCCTGATTGTCCTGGAGGGGAAAGACCCGGCTCATTCCTCGCGCCCCATCCATTCGTCCAGACGCATCAACTGGTCGTAGTCGGTGTAGCCGGGAAAGTCGGGATTCGGCCTGGCGGTGAACGGCCGGTCGCCCAGTATCCACCCGCCGATGGCCTCGCGCAGGAAGCGCCGCGTCTCGGGCAGGAACTCGTCCGGCGGAATGCCGCTGCGCTTCCTGCCCACCAGCAGCGGCGTATCGGCATAGCCGAAGGCGTCCGCGCCGCCGCGCTTGTAGTCCTTGCCCAGCGACCAGTATTCGAACGTCCGCACCGGGCCGGCCACGCCCTCCACGCCGCCCGCCTCCACCATCAACGCCAGCGCGCCGAGCTGCAACCGATAGCCTTTCGCCACTTCGGCGGCGGAGGGCGGCTTGCCGGTCTTGTAATCCACCACCGCAATCGACCCATCGGCCAGCCGGTCGAACCGGTCCGCGCGCCCGTGGATGCGCACGCCTTCGAACACCATCTCGGCCTTGCGCTCGATCGCGATCGGCTCGCGCCCGTCCATCGCCGCGATGGCTTCCGCCACCCAGTCGAGCGCCGCGAACAGGCGCGGCTGCCACAGCCCGCGCATCAGCGGGTGCGCGTTCATTTCGCGCAGCTCCTCGGCGGCGATGGCCCGGATCGCGCCGCCTTCCTCGTGCCAGCGTTGCAGGATCCGGTGCGCCAGGCTGCCCTGCCACGCAGGCGTCGGCTCCGCGTCCAGCGCATCGAGCGCGTCGAGGCCGAGGATGCGCCGGGCGTAGAACTGGTACGGATCGCCGATCAGCGTATCGAGCGCCGTCACCGGAATATCGACCTTGCGCTGCTCCGCCGACGGGCGCGGCTGCGGCTGCGGATGCGGCGGAACCGGCGGCGGCTCGTTCAGCGCGCGCGCCAGCTGCGGAATTGCGGTCTCGCGATGGTCCTTCGCCAGTTCGCCCAGCAGCGCCTCGACCCGCAGCCAGAAACGGCTGGCGATGGCCGGGCCGCCCGCGTCCCGCTGCGCGCGGCTGAGCACGACTTCGGGCGCGCCCAGCGCCCCGGCGAGATCGTGCGCGGCAAGCCCGATGCGAAAGTCCGACCCCGGCACGCCGAGCGCGCGCAGCACGGCCGGCGCCAGCAACGGATCGGGCGCGGACGATCCCGGCCAGGTTCCCTCGTTCAGTCCGGCGCAGATCGTCAGATCGGCGCGGGTCATGCGCGATTCGAGCAAGCCGTAGATCGCCACGCGCGGATGCCCGCCATAGGGCGGCCGCACCGCCACCCGGTCCATCGCGTCGCGCAGCACCGCGGGCAGCTCGGCCGCGTCCAGCCGCGTGCCCGCCGCGCGCGCATGGATCCGCATCTCGTCGACCAAGGCGGACAGCGCCCGCCCGTCGGCCTGCGCCCACAGCCCCTCGCCGCACAGCGCCTCTCCGGCCGCCGTCAGCCGGTCGATCTGCTCCGCCAGCGGTGCGTCGCCCTCGTCCATCAGCGGCGCGAGGATCGCCTCCACTCCGGCCCACCATTCGCCCAGCCGCGCCCGGCCCGCCACCGCGCGCAGCGGCTCCAGCCCCGGCGCGGCGCGCGGCCCGCGCAGCGCGCGCTCGAACGCGCGGACATCGTCGAGCCATGCGGCGCGCTCCTCGCCCGCGCGCACCAGCGGATGGCCCAGCAGCGCCGCCAGCGGTACCGGCGCGGCCTGTTCGGCGGCCACTTCGGCCAGCAGCAGCAGCACCCGGCCGGCGGCGGTCTGCGCCAGCGGCCGGCCGGCGGTATCGTCGGCGTCGATGTTCCACCGGCGCAAGTGCTGCACCACGCGCGCCGCCAGCCCCCGGTCGGGGGTGACGAGCGCCACGCGCTTTTCCGGCACATCCAGCGCCTGCCGCACCAGCAGCGCCACGGCCTGCGCTTCCTCTTCCGGATGGGCGGTGGTCATCAGCCGCACGCCGGAAAGCCGCCGCCGCTCCGCCGGCAGATCGACCCACGACTTGCTCGCCTCGGGCGGCAGGAACAGGCTGGAGATCGCATGGCTGCGCTCCGGCGGCCCCTTGCCAATGCCCGCGCGATGCCAGGGGCGGACTTCCTCGCGCGCCACCCACAGCCGATTGAGCAGCAGCTTCAGGTGATACTGCGGATGCGTCACCGCATCGCCGCGCGCGACCGGCGGGTCCGCGTCCCGCGCCCCGGCCGCGCCCAGTTCGTCCCAAACTTCGGCGCGCAGCGACAGGTCGAGATCGGGTAGCACCACCGCCCCGTTCGGCTGCCGCGCGATCCGCCGCAGCAGCGCGGCGAGCCCTTTCGATGCGCTGGTGACTCCCGCCGCCACCACCGGCGTTCGCGGCGGGTTCTCGCGCCAGCGCTGCGCCGCGTGGCGGAACAGCTTGTTGTGCCGGTCCGCCGGATCGACTTCGCCGCGCGCCCGCAGCTCGTCCAGCCAGCGCGCCTGCACGCGCGCGAACAGGCGCAGGCTGTCGCGCCAGTGGTCGGCCAGGTCGCCCAGCAGGCCGATCACCCGCTCCTCGAGCAGTTCCTCGGGCCCGATCTCGTCCACCAGCAGGCGGTCCATCGTCCGCCCCAGCTCCAGCGCCAGCCGCAACAGGGCCGCGCCCTTCAGCGCCGGCCGCTCCTCGCGGATCAGCTCCGCCAGCCTGAACCAGCGCCAGGTCAGGTTCACCGCCGGCGGGATCCCGGCCCCCGCCCCCAGCGGGTCGAGCAGCGGCCCCAGCGTCTCGTCCAGATCGAGATCGCCGACCACCGCCATGCGCGGCATCAGCAGCCCGCCGGAGCCCGAATGGCGCACGAAGGCTTCGGTCACCGTCCGCACCGCCCGCGCGCTCGGCAGCAGCAGCGTCAACCGCGCGAGCCCGAATTCCGGCTCGGCGTAGCGGGGCGTCAGGCCGGCGACCAGCGCATCGGCGAACCCGCGATGGGCGGCAATGGAGAAGACGTTCGGCCCCAGGCGCTCAGCCACGGGATAGCACCGCCTCGGCCGGGCCTATCGCCTTGGGCGTGCCGACCTCGATCCACCGGCCGGTAAACGCCACGCCATAGAGCCGCTCCGCCTCGATCGCCCGGTCCCACAGCACATTGGTCGAAAACGGCCCTTCCGGCGCGTCGCGCAGCAGTCGCTTGGACACGAGCTGGATGCCGGTGAACACGAACGGCGCGATCCGGCCCGAGCGGCGGCGGCGCAGCCGCCCGGCCCCGTCCATGTGGAAATCGCCCTTGCCACCGAAATTGACCGTCGCCGTATGGCGTACGAGCAGCAGCAGCGCATCCATCCGCGCCGGATCCCACGCCTGCGACAGGTCGTGAAACGCATCGCGCGGCCCATCGAGCCAGATGTTGTCGCTGTTCACGCAGAAGAACGGGTCCGGCAGCAGGTCCGCCGCCTTGGCCATTCCGCCGCCGGTTTCGAGCAGCAGCTCGCGCTCGTCCGAAATCGTCACTTCGGGCGCGGCGCGGTTGGCGAGGTGCGCGATCAGCAGGTCCGGCAGGTAATGCACGTTGACCACGGTCCGGGCGATCCCCGCCGCCTGCAACCGGTCGAGCACGTGATCGATCAGCGGCTTTCCCGCCACCCGCACCATCGGCTTGGGCTGGCTCGCGGTGAGCGGCCGCATCCGCTTGCCGAGCCCGGCGGCAAGGACCATCGCGGTATCGGACGCGAGCGGCTTCACCGGATTTCTCCTCCTCGCCGGGCGCGTATCTCCGCCGGCACATTGGCCTCGAACCACGCCGCCACCGGCGCCAGCGCCGGATGCTCCAGATCCCGCTCCAGCGCCTCCCACACGCGCGGGATCAGCGACAGGTAGCGCGGCTTGCCGTCGCGCTTCCACAGCCGCGCGAAGATGCCCACGATCTTGGCGTTCCGCTGCGCGCCGAGCCGGGCGTAGTCCGCCTCGAAGTCGGGCCCTGCATCCACCTGCGCCAGATAGCGGTCGAGCATCGCCCGCTCCAGCGCCGGCGAAACATCGCGCCGCGCATCCTGCAACAGCGAGACGAGATCGTAGGCGCGGTGTCCCACCAGCGCGTCCTGAAAGTCGATCAGCCCCTGCTTCCCGCCTTCCAACAGCATGATGTTCTCGGCGTGATAGTCGCGCAGCACTGTCACGCCCGGCTGCTGGCGCTCCAGCAACGGCAACAGCGCCGCGTCCCACGCCGTGCGCCAGCCGCCCTCGTCCACCGCCAGCCCCGCCGCCGGGCAGTACCATTCGACGAACAAGTCCACCTCGCGGCGATAGACCTCCATGTCGTAAGCCGGGAACGGCCCCGGCGGGCAGGCGTGCAGCGCCACTAGCGCGTCGATCGCGGCGGCATAGACCTCGCCCTCCGCCTGCGGATTGGCGTCGAGCCAGTCGCGCATCCGGTCGACGCCGAAGTCCTCGATCAGCACCAGCCCCTGCTCGGCCCGCTCGGCATGGATCGCCGGCGCGCGCATCCCCTGCGCGCTCAGCCACTTGCACGCGTGCAGGAACGGCCCCGGATCCTCGTGCGGCGGCGGCGCGTCCATCAGCATCGCGCTCCGCGTTCCGTTGCGGATGCGGAAATAGCGGCGAAAGCTGGCGTCGCCCGGCAACGGCTCCACCACCGCCCCGCCCCAGCCCGCATCCTCGAGGAAGGCATGCAGGCCCTCCGGCAACCCGTCGTTCATGGCAAGCGCCCTAGCCAATCCGCACCCGCTTCGACAATCGCCGCGCGCCCTTCTCCGGAGATTTCGAGCGCGATGGAAAGGCAGCCCGGCTCATCCGCGAAGCCGCCCGCGCGCTCGGGCCATTCGGCGATCAGCGCCGCGCCCTCGCGATAGTCGTCGAGCCCCAGTTCCACCGCCTCCGCCGGGCGTTCGAGCCGGTAGAAATCGGCATGGACCAGCGGCAGGCGCACGGCCGGCGGGTCATAAGTCTCGATTATCGTGAAGGTCGGAGAAGGCACGTCTCCCGCATGGCCCAGCGCGGCGATCGCTTCGCGCGCCAGCGTGGTCTTCCCCGCGCCCAGCCCGCCGGACAGCGCGACCACGTCGCCCACTCGCAACCGCGCGGCGATCCGCCGGCCGAAGGCCGCCATCGCCGCAAGGTCGGGCAGGTCAACGCGCGTCACGCCCGGCTCACGGCAGGGTGATGGAGGCGGTGGTTCCCGCGCCCTTTTCCGACTGGAGGTTGAGCCGCCCGCCATGCGCCTCGATCAGCTGCCGCGCCAGCGGCAGGCCCAGCCCCCTGCGGCTTTCGGGCTTGCCGTTCGTTCCGGCCCGGTGCCCGTCGAGCGCGCGGGCCAGCTCGCTCGGCTTCATGCCTTCGCCGTTGTCCGAAATGACGATCTTCACCCCCTGCTTGCGCCGCGTCAGCGCCACCAGGATCCGCCCGCCCTCGGGCGCGGCGGCGATCGCGTTGTCGAGCAGGTTGCCGATCGCCCGGCCGAGCTGGCGCGCGTCGGCGTGGATCGAACCGCTGCTCTTGTCCCCGCGCAGGTCGAGCGACAGACCCTTGGCCTCGATCGCCTCCTCGCGCTCGCGCACCACGCGGGTCACGAACGGCAGCAGCTCGAAATCCTCGCTGGCGAGCGGCAGCAGCCCCGCCTCGCTCTGCGTCAGGTCGAGCACGCTTTCGATCTGCACCCGCAGCCGCTCCACCGCCGTCAGGATCGCCGCAACATACTCCTGCGCCCGTTCCGACAGATCGCCCGCGACGCCGCTTTGCAGCAGCTCGGCGAACCCGCCGATGGAGGTCAACGGCGTGCGGAACTCGTAGCTCATGTTGGCCAGGAAGCGCGTCTTCACCGCATCCGCTTCCTCCAGCGCGGCGTTGCGTTCGCGCAGCGCATCCTCGGCCTTCTTGCTGTCGGTGACGTCGAGCACGGTCAGCAGCCCGTTGCCGTCGGGCAGCGGCACGCCCGCGAACTCCAGCGTCCGCCCGTCGGCAAGCTGCACCCGCCCGCCGCGCTGACGCCGGTCGAGCGTCGCCGCGCGGACCACCTCGCCGATCGCGTCGCGCTGTCCCGGCCGCGCCAGCCGGTGGCCGATCTGTTCCAGCAGTTCCTCGATCCGCGGATGCTCGTCGAGCCATTCCGCCGGCACGCCCCAGATCTGCGGAAAGCGCCGGTTCCACAACTGCATCCGCCCGTCGGGCGCGAACACGGCCAGCGATTCGAACAGGCTGTCGAAGGTCGCCGTCCGCGTGCGCAGCAGCGTGTCGCGCACTGCCGACAGCGCCAGTTGCTCGGACCGATCCTCCGCCAGCATCACCAGCCCGCCGTCGGGCATCGGCTGGGCGACGATCCTCAGATGCGTCCCGTCGTGCAGCGTCCAGGCGTCCTCGCTCGCCGTGCCGGAGGTGAACCAGCCGCCCAGCTCGCGCCGCCACGCGGGGAAGTCGCGCGCTTCGGGCAGCCGCCCGGCGTCGCGCGCGGTGTCGAGGAAGCGGTCGAATTCCAGCGGGTTGAGCCGGGCCGAGGGCGGCAGGTGAAACAGGCGCTGGAACGGCTGGTTGGCGAAAGTCAGGTTCCGCTCCGCGTCGAACTGGGCGACGCCGATCGAAAGCTGGTCGAGCATCGAACGCTGCGCCTCGCGGAACGCCCGCAGCGCGCGCGCCTGCTCCTCCATCTCCTCGATGTCGATCGCGTATCCGGCCACGCCTTCCTTGCCCAGCGGCAGGTCGTTCAGCCGCAGCGTGCGCCGCTGGCTGCCCACCGTCGCCTGGACGATGCGTTCGATCGGGCGGTCGGCATCGTGCGCCTGCTGCGCCACTTGCGCGGCCGAAAGGCCGTCGACCGCCTCGATCAGCTCCACCCCCTGCGCCACGACCTCGTCGGCGCTGGTCGCCCCGACCGCCTCGACATAGGCGCTGTTGACCAGCCGCAGGCGCATGTCCGGACCGCGGAACCACATCGGCGTCGGCGCGGCCTCGATCAGGCCGACCAGCGCCGCGAAGTCGTTGCGCGCGCGCTCGGTTTCCTCGCGCAGGTGCTCCAGCTCGTTCTGGCTCTCGGAAAAGTCGAACCACCACACCACCGCCGCACCCGCCGGGGCGACGATCGGATCGGCCAGGTGCCCACGCAGCGCGAGGCTCTTTTCCGACCCGCGCGGCCGCAGCGCCATGCGGAACGGCGCGGCGGTCTTTTGCGTCTTGCGTACGGCCTCGCCCAGTTCCTCCAGATCGGCCGCCGTCAGCCCGGCGTCGCCACCGTCGAGTTCGCTCAGGAACCCCGGCAGCGTCGGCAGCCCGAGCCACGCGGCGAGCCGGTCGGGCCCTTCGATCCTGCCGTCGGACCGCACCAGCAGCGGCATCGCCGGCGAATCCTCGATCATCCGCGAAAGCCGCCGCGCCGTGCCGCGCGCCGCATGCGCCTGCCGCGCGCGATTCTGCGCCGCCAGCACCAGCCACACGGCCCCGAAAGTCCACCCGGCCAGCAACAGGCCGAGAAGGACGAGGGCTATGGGCGAGAGTTCCATGCCCTGTCAGCTATGCGGGGGCGCGAGGGGATGCAATGGGGGCGCGGAAAGAGGTGGGCGAAAGACGGGAGAAGACGGCGCGCGCCGCCTTCCCCCGTCTCGCCGTCGTCAGGCCGCGATCCAGGCGATCGCGCCCGCCACGATGGCCAGCGCCGCCGCCAGTATGGCGATGTCCCGCATCCCGAACCGGTCGATGTGCTCCTTGCGGAACCGTGCGTAGACGTCGGCGATCTCCGGATCGCTGGCCAGCGTCCCGACATCGAGCGCCGAGGCTTCCTTGCCGAACCAGTGCTTGAGGGAACGGAGGTCTTCCCCCGTTACGTCCGGATAACGTTTGAGCAGCGCCGCGACCTGCGCGCGCCGATCGGCGCCCGCGGGGGCGCCTTCTTCTTGTGTCGTCATGATCTGTTTTTTCCGATTTTCGCTGGACTTGGCCCCGGTGGTCGGGGGCGATTGCGAAGATCAGGCGGCCGGCGGCGCTCTGGGCGGCGCGGATGGTTCGAGAACCGGCGGCAGCGGCGGCGGCGCGCGCGAAAGCGCGAGCGCCGGACCGTCGAAATCCGCCGCCGCAACGGGCGACAGCGCGGCTTGCTCGGGCCGGTCCGTCAGCGGCGGAACGGCCGGGACCGGCTGCTTCTCGACACCGGACCACAGCCGCGCCGGCAGCGCCACTTCCACCGAGCTTGCGCTGAACGCCGGCCCGTTGTCCGCGTGAAGCGGCAGCGGCTTCGGCGGCAGCGCCTGCAACGCCATGACCGCCAGAAGCGATACGATGAGCACCCGCAAGGCGGGGAAAGGGCGTTGGACAAGGCTCACGTCCGCAAGCCTAGGGCACTCGCCCGCGCGGGAGCAAGTCCCGCCGCCTCGTATCACCGTCTTGTCAGGTTATCTTGACAGTCAGGACATACCGACATATAGTCATGTATACCTGACATATCGACAGGCATGGGTGACATGAAGAATCGACTGAAAGTGCTGCGCGCCGAACGCGACTGGAGCCAGGCGGAACTGGCCCTGCGGCTCGACGTGTCGCGCCAGGCGGTCAACGCGATCGAGACCGGCAAGCACGATCCCTCGCTGCCGCTCGCCTTTCGCATCGCCCGCCTGTTCGAGATGCCGATCGAGGAGATTTTCGATGATGGCCATGAGTGAGACCAACCCCGCCGGGCGTCCGGTGGGTGTCGTGGTCGCCACGGTGCGGATCGTGCTGTCGATCATGCTTGCCCATGCGGGCCTGATCGTCTTCTCGCAACTGTTGACCATCATGAAGGTACTGGCCAGCGCCGGGCTGCTGTGGGGTCCGCCATACTGGCAAACCACCGGCCGGATGGCCGTGTTCGCCCTTATCGTGCTCGGATGCGTGGCGGCGATCGCCTGGCTCAAACCATGGAAGGCGCTCGCGGCGATCAGCACTCCACCGGGTGATGACGATCCGCCGCAGCGAGTCGAGGCAGTTTCGTTCGTGCTCGGCAACCTCCTGCTGCTCGGCGTTGCCTCGACCATCGCTATTCTGGTGGTGGTGCTGTTCAAGGAACGCGGTCCTGACCCTCTCAACCCGCTGACGTTCGTCTTCGCGGGGCTCAATCTGCTGGTCGCGGGTGCCGCGATCTGGGGCTTCCGCCGGCTCAAGCCGTGGGAAGAGCGCGAGCGACTGTCGCCTTCGACAAGGCGCACCAACGCGCTGTTCGGCCTGTCCGGCTTGGTCTGCGTGCCCGGCGTGCTGGCGCTGGCGCTTACTTCCTCCAGCGCGGAGAACCCCTTCGGACTGTTCTCCAACGGCCCCGTCGCGCCGTGGGTGGCTCTGCTCGCCCTCGCCAGTTGGGCTCTGGGTATGTGGATCGGCTGGAAATGGTACTTCAGTGCCGACGAGCACGAGCGCGAGGCCTACGATTTCGGCAGCGTGGTCGGCGCGGGGATCTTCACCGCGCTGGCGCCCGCGTGGTGGGTCGCGGCCCGCGCGGGGCTCGTGCCCCATCCCGATCCCATGGTGCTGTGGCTCATCACGATGTTCGCGATCAGCGTCGCCTGGCTCTGGCGTCGCAGCCGCTGACCTCGTTCGGGGCGGCGCGGGACGAGGAGGAAAAAGCGCTTTCCTACAGCGCCCGGCTTGTGCCTTATCCTGCCGGATGAGTACGCAGCCCTCCGCCCAATCCGCCCGCCCCGACCCGGACTATCGCTGGACGACCTTGAAGGCCATGGCCTTCATCGGCGCGCTGGCCGAGTTCGGCAAAGTCGCCGAAGCGGCGCGCGCGGTGGGGATGAGCCGTCAGTCGGCCTATCGCCTGCGCCAACGGCTGGGCGAAGGCGGCACGTTCGCCCGCGCATGGGACCAGATGCTCGCAGAGGGGCGCGAAAAGCGCCGCGCGGCGCGGCGCGCGCCCCGCAAGGCGACACGCCTCCCGCCCGAACGCGACGTTTTCGGGCTGGGAAGGTGACGCTTCGGCCCGCGCAAGGCGTCGTTCGGGCCGCGAAGGCGACGGTCTGTCGTCCAAGGTGACGCAATTTGCCGGCAAGGTGACGGAATCGGCCCGATTCCGCCCCCTACCGTGTCGATCGTGTCAACTTCGCGTCGCGTCAGTAGCGGTAGTGCTCGGGCTTGAACGGCCCTTCCACCGGCACGCCGATGTAATCGGCCTGCTTCTCGCTCAGCCTGGTCAGATGCACGCCCAGCTTGTCGAGGTGCAGCGCCGCGACCTTCTCGTCCAGATGCTTGGGCAGCACGTAGACGTCGTTTTCGTACTCGCCGCCCTTGGTGAACAGCTCGATCTGCGCCAGCGTCTGGTTGGTGAACGAACAGCTCATCACGAAGCTCGGGTGGCCGGTGGCGCAGCCCAGGTTCACCAGCCGGCCCTTGGCCAGGATGATGATCTTCTTGCCGTCGGGGAAAGTCACCACGTCGGTGCCCGGCTTGACCTCGGCCCAGTCGTAGTTGTCGAGCGCGGCGATCTGGATCTCGCTATCGAAGTGGCCGATGTTGCACACGATGGCCATGTTCTTCATCGCCTTCATGTGCTCGGCGGTGATCACGTCCTCGT
>JBIQKC010000080.1:0-3677 GCA_044506885.1 Sphingomonadales bacterium | reverse complement strand
GCCTCGGCATCGACCTGCGCGGCGCGGGCGGCCTCGCCCGCGGCATGTGGGTGTTTGCGCTGCTGCTCTGGTTCGCGCTGATCTATTTCAGTTTCAGCGTACTCATCTTCCTCAACACCGCGCACGACGCCAATGTGGTGCACGGCGGCTGGCTCATCGCCATCGTCGGCACGGAATCGCTGGTCATTCTCGGCATCCGCGTCGCCGAGACGATGGGCGATCTCGCGCCTTTCATCCATGTGCTGGTGCACATGCTGTGGGGTGTCGGGCTTGCGCTCTACGGCATCTTCATCACGCTGTTCGCCCATCGCATCTTCTTCTTCGACGTGGAGCCCGACGACATCACCCCGCTCTTGTGGGTCGTGATGGGCGCGGCCGCGATCACGACGAACGCCGGCTCGGTCCTGATCGTCACCGACAGCGGCATTCCCTTCCTGCACTCCATGAAGCCGTTCATCGACGGCGTCACGCTGATCATGTGGGTGTGGGCGACGTGGTGGATTCCGCTGCTCGTACTGTTCGGCATCTGGAAGCACGGCGTCTATCGCGTGCCCCTCACCTACACGCCGATGTTCTGGAGCATGGTGTTCCCGCTCGGCATGTACGCGCTGGCGAGCCTCCGGCTCTCGCTCGCCGCGGACTTCGCGCCGCTGCGCACCGTGTCGCTCGCGATGGTGTGGATCGCGCTCGGGGTCTGGACCGCGACCGGCGCGGGTCTCGTGCTGTCGAGCTGGCACAGCCTGCGGCTGTTTCTGGCGGTGGACGGCGCGCCACTCCGCGCCGCGCCCGCGGTCTCCGCCCGGCGTCGTCGCAGGAAAAAATAGCGCGCGCGGCGCATGCGCGGTCGGATTTCTGGACGCTCAGCACATTGTTGTGGCCTGCATGGCACAAGCGCGCCGAAAGATCGGCGCCAGCGGCCTCCGGACTCGACTTGGCGTCCTCGATTGAATTTCCTGCGCGGCGGGAGGAGTCGCAATGTTCAATCGACGATATCGCGCACTGGCAGCCGTCGTTTTTTCGTTCTCGATCGGCGACGCCTTCGCGGCCGAGCCGGCCGCCCCGCCGCCGCTCTGGACATGGGAACTCGGCATCGACGGCGTCTATGGCGCCCGGAACAACTCGACCGGTACCCCCATCGCGAGCGACTTCGTTTCAACCTTCTTCGACAGCCGGGAATTCGATTTCGACCGCGAGTTCGGCGGCGACGTGCGCCTGCGGCTGCGCCGCGAGGCCTGGACGTTCGAGGGCCGTTATTTCGGCGGCTTCAGCTTCGGCAGCGACGTCGGCGGAATCGTGCCGCCGGCCTACAATCTTCTCTCCAACCCGCCGGAAACCCTCTTTCCCGGCGGCGTGTTTCCAACCGTCAATCGGTATGACTCGCGCCTCCATAGCGCCGAGGCGAATGTCCGCTGGCAGGCGGCGCCGAACGTGACCTATTTCGCGGGCGCGCGCTGGCTGAAGCTGAACGAGTATTTCTCGTTCGACCGCGACAATCTCCAGACACGCAGCGCGACGCAAGCGATCGGCCCGCAGATCGGCGTTGACTGGCGCGCGCTGCAACCGGCGCCGTCCGGCGGCTTGTTCGTGGACGTCGATGCGCGGCTCGGCTGGCTGTTCGCCGACCACAGCGCGTCGAGCCATCTCTTCGCCGCTTCGGCACGCGGCAGCGCCGACCGCAGCCTGCTCGCCGCCGAGGCCGGCATCACGCTCGGCTGGCTCGTCTCACCCAACGCCGAATGGCGGCTCGGCTATCGCGCGCTCTGGCTCGACAACGTCGCGCTCGCGCCTTCACAACTGCCGGGCACCAACTTCACCGCCGGCACGATCAACATCGCCCGCGACGACTATCTCGTGCATGGCGTGACGTTCGGGTTTGTGGTGAGGCATTAGGCGGGGACTGCCTGGCGAACGACGCAGCTTCCATTTGTTCTTCATACAAGCCGCCGCCCCTTGCCGCGGCGCTATTTTTTGTATATACAATAATTCCGGATGGAGATCACCTTCGACCCGACGAAGCGCGAATGGACCCTGCGCGAGCGGGGGCTCGATTTCACGCAAGCGGCAGAGGTCTTTGCCGACCTGACGATCGACATCCCTGACCTGCGCCGCGACTACGGCGAGCCGCGCATCAACACGGTCGGACATCTGCGCGGACGCATGGTGATCGTGTGTTGGACGCCGCGCGGAAAAGCGCGGCACATTATCTCGATGAGGAAGGCCAATGACCGAGAGAAAGCGCGCTATCGGAAGCGATTTGAAGAAGATCGATGAATACGTCCTCGGCCCGAAGGACTATGAAGAGATTCCCGAACTAACGGACGAAGACTTCGCGCGCGGAGAGTGGCACATCGGCGGCGTGCCGGTGAAACGCGGACGCCCGAAATCGAAGCGGCCCAAGCGCGCCGTCAGCCTGCGGCTCGATCCTGACGTCGTGGCCCACTACCGCCGCACCGGTCCCGGCTGGCAGAGCCGCATCAACGCGGCGCTGCGGAAGGCGGCGAAGCTGCCGACGGAGAAGAAACGCACGGCGGCGAAACGGAAACGAGCGTGATCGTTTGGCTCTAAGTCGTCATGGCCGGGCTTGTCCCGGTCGCCTAAGTTTTCCTACTCAGAAAAATAGTCCTCATTGATCGCATTCACTTCATAAATATCCTTCGTTCTCACACCGATCTTGTATTTAATCATAAGTCGCGCGAGTTCCTTCCCGTCAATAAGAACGACTCGTTTCGACACCTTCTGAGAAAATTCGAGTGCGCTCTCGGGAAACGTCGATGTAGTTACGAATACGCCTTTTGAGGCCCTGAAGCCTTCGAGACTTCCCACGAAATCTCGGACGGCACTCGCAGGAACCGAATTACCTTCCGCATAGCGCTTTGCTTGCACGTAGACTACGTCCAAGCCCAGGGCATCTTCATTAATAACACCGTCAACGCCGCCGTCGCCTGATCCTCCCAGCGCTCGCCCCGCCTCTGCTCTACCGCCGCCGTAGCCCATCGCCACGAGCAGATCGACGATTAGCCGCTCGAAGAAAGGCGGCGGCAAGTTTCGAATTCTGTCTACGAGGTCAGCAGCCAAACCGCTCTGAATCTTCCGATAGCCTGCCGCGATCTGATCCTCCGGGCTATCCTCATCCAAGGCCGACGCGGGCTCAGGCTGGGACTCAACCGGCCTAGATTCGGTTGAATTTCTTTGCCGCCACTCAACAAATTCCGGGAAACGAGCCAAAATAGAGTTGTCGATACGGTGCAGTCCCTCCGCCAACAGCTCCCGTCCGCGCTGCGTGACACGAAAATAGCCATGCCGAGTGCTCTCGATCAATTCGGCACGCTGCATATAAGCCTTCGCCCAATGAAGCCGGTTCATTAAGACCGTCTGGCCCCCACTGGGAAGCAAAGCTGCTACGTCCTCTGTAGACAGCTTGAATTCCTGCGCTATTCGCTCCGCAGTCGCACCGACATTTGTCTCACCATCAGCATCGGCGGCAACGCGCAAGAGCGGAAGCATTAATGTCTGATAATCTGGTACTGCCATCACTCACATCCTAAACACCCCAAACCGCGTCTCCGGCACCGGCGCATTCAGCGCCGCCGATAGCGCCAGCGACAGGACGCGCCGCGTCTCCGACGGCGCGATGATGCCGTCGTCCCAGAGCCGCGCGGTGGCGTAATAGGGATTGC
>JBIQKC010000038.1:0-25778 GCA_044506885.1 Sphingomonadales bacterium | reverse complement strand
CCGGGTCACTTCTCGATGAAAATCCCGGGTCAACTCTCAGCGGAAATCAACAGCCAATGACCGTTCGGACCTACTGAAGCCGCGATATGTCCGTGACAGAGTTGAGTGCGGAACGTCTCGTGTTGCTCGCGATAATGGGCGAGAGATTTGGCGGCGACACTACCAACTTCCGCAAACGGTCCATTTGACCCGATAGCTTCCGCCAGATCCTCGAAGCGCTGGCCAATAAGATGGCGCAAGCGGATAGTAGCGCCGTCCGGTTTAGCTCCATCCAAAACCAATAGTGTTTGGGTCACGGCATGCTCTACCGCAGAGAAGTGGTGCATACATTCGCCGCGCCAAGCGTTGACCTCGGCATAGATTGCTTCCCAGTCGACCGGAATGGAAGCTAATGCAGACTGATCTGGGGCTGCGTTCATGCAAAGAGCATAGTTTCAGACTAGTTTCTGAAAGATTAGTTGTCGGCTGCATAGTCGGCGAACCCTCCCCAAGGGCCAACAACACCCCCTACTTGGACCGGAAAGGGCGCATTTCTGCCATTTTCAAGAAAAAGGCCGAACCGCCTGATTGACTAAGAAAGTGCGCCACGTTGGCTCTTGGCACGTGCGTCCGGTTGGTCCTAAAGTTGGTCCTGAAATGGCAAAAAAAGCGTAGAAAAAGTGGCTCAAATCCTTGCAACCCGTTGCTTGGTGCGCCGTCCTGTCGGGCGCACCAAAAAAGAGGGTCGTTTCCGCCGGGGCGGCCTTTTTGGGCGCCGCTGGACTCTCCATGGCCGCGAACTATGCTCCGCCGCCTGTTGCGGGAGAGACGCCATGCGTAGGTTGATCGCTTCGATACTCGCGGTGGCCCTGGCGGCCGTCGCGCCCGGCGTTCGCGCGCAGGCGGACGATGCGCGGATTTCCCATTCGGGCAAGACGGTCCTGATCACCGGATCTACCGACGGGCTCGGCCAGGCGCTCGCTCGTTCGCTGGCGGCCGAAGGCGCGCACGTCATAGTCCACGGCCGCAATGTCGAGCGCGGGGAAGCGCTGGTGGAGGAAATCGCGCGCTCGGGCGTCGGCTCCGCATCGTTCCACGCGGCCGATTTCGCGTCCGTCGAAGCGGTGCAGGCGTTTGCCGATACGATCGCGGCCGCATATCCCGCAATCGACCTGCTGGTGAACAACGCCGGCATCGCCATTCCCGGCGACCAGCCGCGCCGCGTCAGCGCCGATGGGCATGAGCTGCAATTCGCGGTGAACTATCTTGCCGGGTGGGTGCTGGTGAACCGGCTGCGTCCGAACCTCGCCGCCGCCGCGCCTTCGCGGGTCGTGAACGTCTCCTCGGTCGCCGCGAACCCGATCGATTTCGACGATGTCATGCTGGAACGGCCCGGTGCGCAGGCAAGGGGGTACGGCCAGAGCAAGCTGGCGCAGGTGACGATGACGGCCGCGCTCGCACCAGCTTTCGCCGGGCAGGGCATCACCATGATTTCGCTCCATCCGGCGACGATGATGGACACCGGCATGGTGCAGGATCTGGGGCTGCCGGCAAGGGCGACCGTCGAAGAGGGCCGCGATCACGTGCTCGGCCTGATCGCCGCGCCCGATCTGGAGCCGGGCGCGTTCTATATCGGGGGCAGGACGGTCCCGCCGAACAATCCGCAAGCCCACGATCCCGCCGCGCAGAGGCAACTTGTCGAACTGAGCACCCGCCTTACGGGCGTGGCGGCGGAATAGCGGGCCTCAAAGCGTCACGACCACCTTGCCGATCTGCTGGTTGGATTCGAGGAACGCGTTCGCGGCGCCGATCTGGTCCAGCCCCTCGAAGGTGCGTGCGATCACCGGCCGCAGATGCCCGCTCGCCAGCCCGGCGAGGATTTTCTCCCGCGCCGCGTGGAACCGGTGCGGGTGGTTCCAGATCTCGCTCGCCACCCATCCGCGCATCGACAGGCCCTTCATTGCGCAAGGCCAATGGGCATAGGGCGTCGGCTGTTCGCTGAGGCCTCCGTAGATGAACAGGATGCCGCGCTCCGCCAGCGCCTGCGCCAGGGTGTCCACATAAGGCCCGCCGACCGGATCGAACGCGGTCCGCGCGCCCTTGCCGCCGGTGATCTCCATCACCCTGGCGACCAGATCCTCCTCTTCGGTGGCGATGACGTGCGCCGCCCCTTGCGCCTTCAGCGCATCGGCCTTGGCCGACGTCCGAGTGCAGGCAATCGAGACCGCGCCCGCCCAGTTCGCGAGCTGGATCGCGGCGATGCCGACGCTGGACGATGCGGCGCGAATGATGACCCCGTCGCCGATGCCCACGTTCGCCACTTCGATGATGGCGTAGGCGGTCATGTACTGCATCCAGATCGACGCCGCTTCGGCGGGCGACAGGCCGGGCGGGGCGGAAAGCAGGATGCGCGCGGGGACGATCGCCTGCTCGGCCCAGATGCCGTATTGCCCCTGGCTGATCATCGGCAGCACGCAGACCCGATCGCCGGCCGCGAAACCCTCCACATCGGAACCGAGCGCTTCGATGACGCCGACCCCCTCATAGCCGATCAGGCTCGGCAGTTGCGGCTTCACCGGATAGCGGCCCGCGCGATACATCGCCTCGGCGCGGTTGAGGCCCACGGCCTCCACCCGGATACGGACCTCGCCGGCGCCCGGCTCGCCGACCTCCACGTCCTCGATTTGCAACACCTCGGGGCCGCCTAGTTCGTGAATCTGCACCACTTTGGCCATGCTGGTCTCCTCGCGTCTCTGGAGAGAATGGCCCGGCGGGCGGACAAAGAAAAGGGCCCTCCCGCAAGGGGAGGGCCCGTAAGGTTTTCGGCTTTTGCCGTATTCTTAGAACCGGATGTTCGCACCCAGGTAGAAGCGGCGTCCGTTGGTGTCGTAGAACGCACCGCCGAACCCACCCTGCGGCAGGAGACCGTCGACTTCCGGCTGCGTGTTGTTCGGATTCACGCCGGAGATCGGCGGCCGCTTGTTGAACAGGTTTTCGACGCCGAAGCGCAGGCCGATGTCACCGCTCAACTGGTAGTTACCGTTCAGAGCGAAGATATTGTACGCCGGGTTTCCGGTCGTTGGCGTCGGCCCGAGAACGGCTTCGGCGCTATCTTCGATGCTCGGCAGGTGCTGCCACTGGATGCCGATGCGCGCCGGGCCCATGCTGTAGCCGATGGTGGTGAATGCACGATAATCGTACGCGCCGCCATTCAGGCCCAGCACGGTGGTGCCGTTGGTGCCTGCGTAATCGACCTCGGGATCGGTCGGCAGTTCCGCGACCTTCATGTGGCGCAGCCAGCTCACCAGCGAGTTGACCGACAGCGTGCCAGGACCGACATCCATGGCCCAGTCGAGCTGGAAGTCCACGCCTTCCACTTCGAACCGGCCGTTGTTGGCATAGGTCACGTAGACGTTGCCCATGCCGCCGTTCTGCGCGTTGCGGGTAATGTTCTGGCAGAACGGGTTTGCGGCGGCGGCGGCCGGGTTGCTGGCCGCATCCGGGTTGTAGGCCGGATCGAAGCATTGCCGCTGGGCGACGCCGATCGACTGTGCGCCAATGGCGTCCCGAACGCGGATGTTGAACCAGTCGGCCGAGAACCGCAGGCGCGAGAGCACGCCACTGGTCACGGGCGACTGAATCACGATACCAGCCGTCCAGGTCCGAGCGGTTTCCGGCGTCAGGTTCGGGTTGCCGATCGTGGTCGGGAAAGCAAAGCCGAACGTGGCGTTGCTGCTCGCGCCGTTGATGTACGTTCCGTCTTCGTCCTGCTGATAGAAGAAGTCATCGGCAGTCGGGTCCCCGGACGCATCCATCAGGACGCGGCACATTGCTTCGACATTGGCGGCGTTTGAGTTGGTGGCGGGGTTCGCGGAGAACGGCGCCGGGTTGGCGACCGCGCAGGCGTCACCGATGTTGTTCACACCGAAGGTCTGCTGCGGAGCGAGGAACAGCTCACCGATGTTCGGCGAGCGCTCGGCACGGTTGTAGCCGCCGCGAGCCCGGAGCCAGTCGGTGACCGACCAGTCGCCCAGCAGCTTGTACGTCCAGCTCGTGCCGGTCGTGCTGTAGTTCGACATGCGGCCGCCGACTTCCAGGTTGAACTCCTGGATGAGCGGAACGTCGGCGATGACCGGGATCAGCAATTCGCCGTAGAGTTCCTTGACGTCGATGAAACCGAACGAGTTGCCGCTCGGATAGATGCCCAGCGCCTGGTCGTCGAACGAACGACCCTGCGTGGTCAGCGTATCGTTGAGGAACTCGTAGTCGTTCTCGCGATAGCTGGCGCCCAGCGCAAAGCGCAGGTCTCCGGCCGGAAGCGTGAACAGGCCACCTTGCAGGTTGGCTTCCACGATGGTCTGGCGCATTTCCGAACGATTCTTCAGATCGGCGCGGATGGCCTCGAGGCAGTCTTCGCTGTACCCGCCAGACGGCGGAATGAAGAAGTTCAGACCGCTGGTGCAGGTGGCGGTCGAGGCGCCGAAGCCGCCCTGTTCTGCGTTGCCCTGCTGGATGAACCCTTCACCGAAGTTGCCCGACTGCATCACCGTGCGCATGCGCATCAGCGAATAGATGCCGGTCTGGCGTGCAAACGTGGAGGAAACGCCGTGGTTCACGTAGGCTTCCCAGGTCCAGTCGGTACCCGGAATCGACCCCTCGAAGCCCGCCTGGATATTGTAGGTCGTGACGTCGGTGAACGTTTCGCGATCGTCCGGCAGCAGGGTTGTCAGAGTGAAAGGCGCCCCAGCCATCGAGATGGAGGGCTGATCCGGGAACGGATCATCTTCTGTCGGTTGGACGTAGTTCGGATCACCCGGCCCTGCGAGTCGGCTGCGGCTGTTGAGAAGGGTCCAGAGATCGCTCGGGAGTTGGTCTTGGTCGAGCGTACCGGGATCGATATCTACGCCCCAGCCGCCGGTGATCGGGCCGGGCTCGTTGCGGGTGTAGGTTTCGACATGGCTGAACAGCGCCTGCCCGAACACGCCGATCCAGTCGTTGATCTCGTAGTTGCCGCGCGCGAACGCGTTGTAGCGCGTCAGCGGCAGGATCAGGTAGAACCGGTCGTTGATCTGCGAGATCTGGGAGTTGGGCGTAACCTTGTATCGTCCGCTGTCCCATGAATTGAAGTTGCCGACGCCACCGCGGGCGCCGAAGCCGTTGGTGAACGCCGTGCCGTCGGTGTTGAAGAAAACCGTCGTGCCAGCGGCCGGAATTGCCGGGTCGGCATCAGGAAATACCGTGGTGAAATCCGGCAGGTTGGCGAAGCCGAAGGCGACGCCCGGCCGATCAATAAAGAACTGTGCGCCGGAGGTGGTTGACGGATCATTCCACAGATCCTGATACCAGCTGCGATCGCGCTGATAGTTCGCTTCGCGGGTGTTCATCGACATCGCCAGGCTGATGTTGCCGCGGCCATCGGGGAAATCGGTGCCCATGATGCCCGACAGCTGGTATTCGAAGCCGTCGCCTTCCTGGGTCAGACCGACCTGGGCGTCGAGTTCGAGGCCTTGGAAGTTCTTCTTCAGGATGAAGTTGGTGACGCCGGCGACGGCGTCTGCGCCGTAAGTCGCCGAAGCGCCACCAGAGATGATCTCGGTCCGTTCGATCGCGGCCGAGGGAATCGTGCTGATGTCGGTCACGCCCGAAGCGTTGCTCGGCGTCGAGCGGCGACCGTCGAGCAGCACGAGGTTGCGGTTGGCGCCGATGCCGCGCAGCGACACGGTCGCGGCGCCGGGCGTGTTGGTCGCCGTCGGCTGGATGTCGCCGCCCGCGGTCGGGGTCTGTGCCGGCACGAACTGCGGCAGCTTGTTGAGGTTCGATTCGAGCGCTGCGGTTGCGGAGTTACGCAGCAGCGCCTCGTCGACGGTCACCGCCGGGCTGTTGGAGTTGAAGTCGGGCCGCGCGATGCGCGAGCCGGTTACGACGATGGCGGTGTCGCCTTCGTCATCGGCGTCCTGGGCGAAGACCGGGGTGGCGACGGCGACCGTGCCGGCGCAACCCGCCATTAGAACGGCCTTGAACAGGCTCGTGGTGTGCAAACTCCTCACTTCGTGCTCCCTTCACTGAAAAGCGCGGACGGCAGGCATGCCCCCGCAAATAGAAAGTCGTGGCCTCGGGAAGCGCGCGAAGGCCGGCGCCCGGCGATTGCCGGTGACGCGACGGCGCTTGGATGCGCTGATGTCATGATCATCCCTCCCGGACGGTCCTGACTTGGAATCGACAGGTTCCGTTCAGGAAGGACACATATGGCCGGTCGTTGACAGTGTCTAGGGGACCTGACGCCGCGAACCCGCGGAAAATGTCCCGTCGGCCCTGCATCGGGCAGGATTATTTCACGTTTCGGGCGTTTTGATGGTTCGATGCGTACGGTCGAGGGAGCGGTCGACATGGCGGAAATCCGCCATTTTCCGATGTTCTTCGGGCTTTCTCCGGGGGAGGGTGTTGCCCCGCTGCATCGGTTGGCAACTCGATTGTGAGCGTTCCGCCACGGGCGGGCTCTTTTATGCGTATGTCCACTTTTTCGACGCTCCGCCGACCCGTTGAGAGCGCTCTACCCCTGCGTTCCCCGTTGCCAGCGCCGTCCTCGCCTCTTACGAAGGCGGCAAGGATGGCGGCCGGCCGGCGGAGAACGGCTCTGCCGAAGGGGATGGCTGAAGCCGTTGACGGACAATTCCGGGAATAGTGCGTCCAAAGCGAACCGGCCGGCGAACTGGCGCGCCGCGTTGCGCCGGCACGCCGAGGCCATCTGGCGCGGCGCCGCGCCGGGCGAGCAGGACAGGGATCTCGCCGGAATACTCCTGAGAGAGCTTGGGCCGCTGGCTGAAGATGCGCTGCGAATCGTCGAGGCCTATGCGGTCGGGGCGCGTACGGGCGCGGGCGTCCCCGGCAGCCGCGCGGAGTTTGGCAGCAGGTTGCTCATCGTCCTCAACGGGGTCGAAGTTTCTCTCGGCAATCAGCCCCGGCCGGGCCTCGCGGCGGAGGACGCGCCGCCGCACATGATCCAGAGCGAGCTGTGGCAGATCCTGCGCATGGTGCGCGAGAGCGCGGACCTCGCCTATTCGCGCGAGCGCGACCTGATCGAGCTCGATCGCCGGATCATGTTCCTGCTGCATCGCGCAGGGCCACTGGCCCCGGCCGATATTTCCGGGGCGGTGGGAGTCGACAAGGCGCAGGTGAGCCGCTCGGTCAAGCGCTTGCTGGAGCAGGGGCTGGTGCATCGCGCGCAGATTCGCGCGCCGCTCCGGTTGACCGATGCCGGCCAGCGCACCGGAAAGCGGCTGTTGCGTCTGGCGGAATTGCGCAACCGCGAACTGACCATCGACATTTCCGACGAGGAACTGTCCGACTTCTACGATACGATCGAGGTGCTGCTGGAGCGCGCCGTGGCGCTCTACGAGCAGGAGCGTGAACTGGCGCAGGGTGGGGGGGTAGCCGACGCCGGGAGCCGGGGCGTGGAGCCGAAGCCGAACGAGCGCGTGGTGATCGAGCGTTCGCGCGTCGTCGCGCCCTTGATGACGCTCAGCGCCTACTTCAGCCGAAGTGGAGCTTTGGCCTTCAAGCGACTGACAAACCTGTCGAACTTCGAGGCATTCGTACTTTCGGAAATCGGCATCGCGCCGCCGATCGACTGGACTTCGCTGGTGGCTGCGCTGGCTCGCGATCACAGCCAGGCTGCGCGCACGGTGCAATCGCTGGTGGAACGCGACCTGGTCGCGCGCGAAGGCAAGCCGGGCCGCCGTCACGGGCGCTTTTACCCGACGAAGAAGGGCGCTCGCCTGCACAAGGTCATCCATGATGCTGGGCGCGAGCGCAGCGCGTTCCTCCTTGCGCCCCTGGCCGCGGGTCAGCGCGTGCGCTTTCTGGAGACGTTCGACAAGCTCAGGCGCAATGCCGAAGCACAGCTGGAACGCGAGCGCGCGTTCGCCGAATTCGATCGCAACTAGGACTGGTCGGCATTCGGAAGATGACGTGCCGAAAATGGCGGCTTTCCGTGACCCGGAGCGGAGCGTGCTTTCGGCACGTGAGCACCGGAAGCGCGGAAAGTCGCCATTTGCAGGCCGTCAGGACCGAATGCCGACCGGTCCTAGCGGATACGTGTCACCGGCACCGGTCCCTGGCTGTCGAAGCGCATCAGGAAACTGCCCAGGGCCCCGCGTTCGATCTCGATCACGTCTCCGACGCGCGGCACGCGGTATGTTCGGGAAACGCTTTGGGCAAAGCGCCATTGGGCGCCGTCTTCCAGCGTGAGTTGATAAGTGCCCGGCTCGCGTTCGCGCACCGCGCTTATACGGGCCTGGATTTCCTGGACCGCGCCGGGCGCGCGCTGGAACCGCTCCGGCGTGCGGACGTCCTCGGCTCCGAATCCCGAGACGCCGCCGCCGGCGACAGGCGCATTCCCGCCTTGCGGCGCAGGCATGCGTCCCGGCGTCGAGGTGCGCGGGGTCCCGCCGGCGCTGCGGATATTGTTGTCGTAACATGCCAGCCGGGCGGTCGGATCGTCGATCTTCGCGCATTCGCGCATGATGTTGAGCACGATTCCATCGTCCACTTGCGCGGTCGCCGGGCCCGCCCACAGCAGCGTGGCGGCCGATGCCGCCAGGATCGTCGCGCGATGCGCCGTCATGAAATCCATACTCCCTCTCGGCATTTGCCGCTTAGTGGCGAGAACCCGGATGGCGCGCAAGGGCTTTGCCGCATGAGGGCGCGCCACGGCGGCGGAAATCCTTCCGATGATTGGGGATTTGCCGGCGAAATCGCTTGAGTTGCCATGATAACTGTGATTCTGTCCGGGCATGAACAAGGCTCGCGGCAGGCGCGAAGTGGTGCGGGAACGGCTTGCCCGGTTCGGGGCGCTGGGCGTCCTGTTGACGCTGGGGGGGCTGGCTCTCGTCGGTCCCTACGGCGTTCTTGCCTGGGGCGAGAACACCGCCCTGCTCAAGGAACGCGAAGCGCGTATCGCCACGCTGGAAGAAGATCGCGCCGAGTTGCAGAATCGCGTGGTGCGGCTGGATCCGAACAACGCCGACCCCGATCTGGTCGCCGAACTGATCCGCCGCAACCTCAACGTCACGCATCCCGACGAGTACGTGATGGAATTGCCCGACGCGCGCTGAGGGCGGGGCGGCCCGGTTGCGTCCGTCCGGCAATCGGGCCGTTGCCAGCGTCGAGATCATCCGCCTATAGGCAGGCCTGACCATGCGCCGGAAACGGCGCGACCGGAGGAAGTCAGCCTTGGCCCGAGCCGCCCGTTCCACCCCCGCCAAACGCAAGCCGTCGCCGGCCCGCAAGCCCGCCGCCGGCACTGCCGCCGTCAAGCGCGCGAACGACGGCGAAAACTTCGAGCTTCGCAGCCTCCAGCAGGCGTTCGAGAAGAATCGACGCTTCAAGGCCGGCAAGGACGAACTGCTGCATTTCTACGAACAGATGCTGCTTATCCGCCGGTTCGAGGAGAAGGCCGGCCAGCTTTACGGTCTCGGCCTGATCGGCGGCTTCTGCCATCTCTACATCGGCCAGGAAGCGGTCGCGATCGGCCTCCAGTCGGCGCTCGACAATGACAAGGACAGCGTGATCACCGGCTATCGCGACCATGGCCACATGCTCGCCTACGGCATCGATCCCAAGCTCATCATGGCCGAGCTTACCGGACGCCTCGCGGGCATCTCGAAGGGCAAGGGCGGGTCGATGCATATGTTCTCGACCGAGCACAAGTTCTACGGCGGGCACGGCATCGTCGGCGCGCAGGTTCCGCTCGGCGGGGGGCTGGCGCTGGCGCACCAGTATCGCGGCGACGGCGGCCTGTGCCTCGCCTATTTCGGTGATGGCGCGGCCAACCAGGGGCAGGTCTACGAGACTTTCAACATGGCCAGCCTGTGGGGCCTGCCGATCGTCTTTGCGATCGAGAACAACCAGTACGCGATGGGCACGTCGGTCAAGCGCAGCAGCGCCGAAACCGAATTCTACCGCCGCGGCACGGCGTTCCGCATTCCGGGCATGGAAGTGAACGGCATGGACGTGCTCGAGGTGCGCCAGGCGGCCGAGGTCGCCTTTGCCCACGTTCGCGCCGGCAACGGCCCGGTGCTGATGGAGCTCAACACTTATCGCTATCGCGGGCACTCGATGTCCGACCCGGCCAAGTATCGCACCCGCGAGGAAGTGCAGGGCGTGCGCGAGAAGAGCGATCCGATAGAAGGCGCGAAGGCGGAACTGCTGAAGATGGGCGTGGACGAAGACAGGCTGAAGGACATCGACAAGCGCATCCGCGCGCAAGTGGCGGAGGCGGCCGATTTCGCCGAAAGTTCGCCCGAGCCCGAAGCGGGCGAACTGTACACCGACGTCCTGGTGGAGAGCTACTGAGGATGCCGATCGAGCTGAAGATGCCCGCCCTGTCCCCGACCATGGAGGAGGGCACGCTGGCCAAATGGCTGGTCAAGGAAGGCGACAGCGTCGCCGCCGGCGACGTGCTGGCCGAGATCGAAACCGACAAGGCGACGATGGAATTCGAATCCATCGACGAAGGCACCGTCGGCAAGATCGTGGTGCCCGAAGGCAGCGAGAACGTGAAAGTCGGCACCGTGATCGCGGTGCTGGCGGGCGAAGGCGAGGATGCCTCGGCGACTCCCGCGCCTGCGGCTGAGGCGTCGAAGGACGAAGCGCCGGAGCAGGAGCGGAAGGCAACCGAATCCGAAGCGCCCAAGGGCGAGGCTCCCTCGGGCACGGACAAGCTCGCCGCCACCGCCAAACCCGCCGCCGATCCCGACATCCCCGCCGGCACGAACATGGTCAAGCTGACCGTGCGCGAGGCGCTGCGCGATGCGATGGCCGAGGAAATGCGTCTTGACGAGCGCGTGTTCGTGATGGGCGAGGAAGTCGCCGAATACCAGGGCGCCTACAAGGTCACCCAGGGGCTGCTGGAGGAGTTCGGGCCACGGCGGGTCATCGACACCCCGATCACCGAATACGGCTTTGCCGGCATCGGCGCCGGTGCGGCGATGGGCGGGCTGAGGCCGGTGGTCGAATTCATGACCTTCAACTTCGCGATGCAGGCGATCGACCACATCGTGAACTCGGCGGCCAAGACCAACTACATGTCCGGCGGGCAGATGCGCTGCCCGGTGGTGTTCCGCGGCCCCAACGGCGCCGCCAGCCGCGTCGCCGCCCAGCACAGCCAGAACTACGGACCATGGTACGCCAGCGTGCCCGGCCTCATCGTCATCGCACCTTACGACGCGTCCGACGCCAAGGGCCTGCTCAAGGCCGCGATCCGCAGCGACGACCCCGTCGTGTTCCTGGAAAACGAGCTGGTCTACGGGCGCAGCTTCGAACTGGCCCAGCTCGACGACCACGTTCTCCCCATCGGCAAGGCGCGGATCGTGCGCGAGGGGGCCGATGTCACCATCGTTTCCTATTCCATCGCCGTCGGCCTCGCGCTGGAAGCGGCGGAAACGCTGGCGGGCGAGGGGATCGAGGCGGAAGTCATCGACCTGCGCACCTTGCGCCCGCTCGATACCGAAACGATCCTCGCCAGCCTCGCCAAGACCAACCGCCTGGTCATCGCCGAGGAAGGCTGGCCCGTGTGCTCGATAGCCTCTGAAGTGATGGCGGTGTGCATGGAGGACGGCTTCGACCACCTCGACGCCCCCGTGCTGCGCGTATGCAACGAGGACGTGCCGCTGCCCTATGCGGCCAACCTCGAAACGTTGGCCCTGATCGACGCCGGCCGGATTGCCGAGGCGGCGCGGAAGGTTTGCTATCGGGCGTAACGGATCCGGATTGTCCGGGCCGGAATCAGGAAGGGGAAGCGCGATGCGCTCCCCCTTGACGTGTATCCCTTTATTTCTCCCGTCGCCCCCGGGCTTGACCCGGGGGCCCGCTTCTCTTTTCGCCGGTGCCGCACGCAAGAAGCGGGATCCCGGGTCAAGCCCGGGATGACGATTAGGGGGCCGCTGCCTCAAGGGGATAAGCGTGCTCCCTTTCGTCATGCGCTTGGGTGTGGGCCCGCATCACTGGATGATGCGCGCGGTGGCGAGGGCTTTCGAGAACAGCGCTTGCAGCGCGTTGGAGATGCTCTCATTGGTCCGCACCGTGTACATGAGACCCGGCGAGGCGCACTCTGTCAGCGCTTGCTCGATGCTCTTCTGCCCATCGCCCTGAATCGCTTTTCTTGCGATTTCGCGCTGACCGGGCTCGTCCTCCTTGATCGAATCATAGGTGTATTCGGTGTAAAGGATGGCGACTTTGATTTTCCGGGCCTTGAGCGCGTTGCATTGGTTAATCTGGGCCTGCTGCATCGCCGAACGCGTACGACCACTGGTGCAAGAGTTGCTGGAGTTGCAGATGTACTCGTCGCTCATCCCGTCCGTTATCAGGAACATGAAGGCCTGCGGCGTGTCGCCAGGGGCCTCCGTTCCGTTCCCGGGATTGGGTATCGGATAGGCCCCACCTGGGGAGAGTGCGGTCATGATGCTTTTGAAGCTCGTGTAGAGATACCGGTTAGAGCTGGTGCAGCCGGTTTTCGGACAGCCGTTCCCGCTGATGTCGTTGAGTATGCTGAGATCGGCGTTCTCAGCAGCAGTGCCCACTCCCGGCAAATCGGTAGCGAGGGGAGAAACCCGCGTTACCCCTTGGCTCCCATGATTTGCATGGTCAAAGGTATAGACGGCAGCACGATACTCGGCATTGTTGATATCTTGATAGGTATCTGCCAGATCCATCAAGTCCTTAACTGCGAGCTTCTGATCTGTTACTCGAAGTCGGATTCCTTGGTTAAGTGCATACCAGTAGCTATCCGCGTAGACGCCCTGGGTTCCCTGATCCGCGATGCGATTACGGACGCACTTATCCAATCCACCAACATTGCAGGTAGAATGTGCTTTCCCGTTTTCATAAGGCTTATTATCAAATATATATCGACCTGAGGAATCGATTATTTTATAGGTATAAACTGTATTGATGGTCTCATACCCAGTGCATTGGCCCCAATTATTCCATTTGTTGCAGTTTCCTTGCTTGCTTTCAGTAATCGATCCGCTTCCATAGTTCCCTTTGTTGAGACCCATCAGAGTGCTGTCCGCGATGAGCCTGTTGATATGTCCCGTTCCGCTTTGGATGTAGTTCTCAAGCTTGTTGGAGTGACATGCGAACGTGCAACCCGTTGCGGTGTGGAGCGCGCTGATGCCGGCGCTGGTTGTCGGCAGCGCCATCGAAAGGGAGGTGTCGAGCGCTATATAGAAATCGATGTCCGGCGCGACGGAAGCATATGTGCCCGAACTTCCGCTGATGGTGAGGTTGGCCCAGCCGAGGAGACCGCCGAAAAGATTCGTCGATTGTGCGCGATAGGCGACGGTCACCAGACGCTTGTCGACCGGAGGGGCGTCGTCGGTGATCGTTTCGCAGCCGATCTCCGTTCCGTCGGCCTTCTTGATCGAATAGGTCACGGAATCGACGACGGCGGATTCAATATCGGCCGACTGCGCCTCGAACAGCGCCTTCGCGGCGTTGCATGCGTTCGTGGTGCTCTGGACCATCATGGTTTGCGACACCGAATTGAGCGCGGCCGCATCCGCGGCGGCATTCAGTTTGGTCTGCGTTTTCATCGCCCGCGCATAGTCGATGCCCATGCCGACGGAAAACACCAGCGGGATTACGGCGAAGCCATAGAACATCAGCACGTTGCCACGCTGATCTTTAAGTAGTTCGCGCCAGGTCTTGTTGGACACACCCTTGATTGTCTGAATCATATCCGGGTATCCCTTTAATCGGCTACCAGTTGCACGGTGCGGGAATTGCGCGGAACCATGAATATCGTATCGGAAAGCTTGATTGTCCCGAAATTGAACCCGGCGAACAACGGAGCGTGGCTATAGTTGATATCGGCCTGAATCATCACCGTGCCGACTTCTATGCTTTCAGGAAGCGCCACATCGTCGGTAGTGAGTTCATCGAGCCCATTGTCGTTGGTGCGGCTCCACTGGACACCCACGACAGGAGTGGCGGCAGGGTCAGCAATGTTGTCCGGGTCAGCCGCGCGAGCAGGATCGTCGTCGAATGGCGAAAGGCATTTGGCCAGGTTGAAATCGTCGCTCTCCGGATCGTATTGGGAATGGAGTTCGCGGTCGACAGGAACCGCGCATTTCCAGACCTCCGAAACGCGGATTTGCGCATCATCCAGGCTGTAAGGGTGAAGAACCTGCGCCGACGCTGCGATGATTGTGGTGAGCTGCGATTCTTTGAGTTCGCCAATGCGCGAGCCGACATCGCTGGGCGTTCGCGACGCGAGATCGGCCAGCGCGCGTGCCGTGATGGTGACCCGGCGGTTGGCGTTGATCGCATCGGATAACTGCACCGAACCCAGGAACATGAAGATCATGAGCGTCGCTACGAAAGCGAACTCCACCAAGGCCATGCCGTTGTTGTCGCGCCGCAGGGCGTTGAACCGGCGCAGCAGACGCGCCGGCGCGCGCCGGAGTCGAGATCGCCTGCTCATTGGTTGTAGGTTTCCGTCTTGAAGATCGAGTTGGAAACCATCAGCCGTTCCCCGTTGCTCTGGTTTCCGGTCGTGAAGCCAAGCAGCGGGCCCATGAGTTCGGGCCAGCGGTAATACACCGTGATCAGACCTATTTCTTCCTGGTCGATGGTGTGGAAAGTGCCCGGCGCATTCGTAACCGCCCCGGTGTTGGGGTCGAAATTGAGGACGACCGGATTGTAATCAGCCGCCGAAAAGGTGGCGAGCTTCGTCAGACTGACCATCACGTTCTCGCACTTGAGGAAGCCGACTCCATTGGCCTCGATCTGGTCACAGACACGCGCTTTCAGCTTGGCGTTGCTGTCGATGTTGACCAGTTTGCCGGTAACGGGATCGGTTACCTTGACGGAACCTTTCTGGACCTGCCCGGTCATGATTTCGCGGGCCACGGCTTCGGCGGATGTGTCGAGCGCCTGCTGGGAGAACATGATCATGGCGCTGATAAGTGTGGCGAAAATCAACGCGAAGAACGGGGCCGCGACGAAGGCAAACTCCACGAGCACCGCGCCGCGCGTATCCGCGCCGAGGCGACGTGCGAAACGGGACGGGACCCACGTTCCCCGCCTCCGCCGTGGATAGCCATGCAGCGATGTCGGCATCTGTTGCCCCGCCTCTTATCCGTATTACCGGCATGCCGTAGCGAGCTATGGTGAGGACTTGTTCAAGCTATAGGGTTAATGCCGCGTTAGGGGCGGATAAGGGGCGTCAGCCGTCATGACGATCAATGCTGCCCTGTTGGTGGACCTTCCCGCCCCTCAGCGCCTCGCGCTGTCCTACGCCTCGTCGCGCGCGCGCCCGGCAACGCTGGCGGTGCTTGCTCTCGACGCGCGCATGGCAGCGATCCTGCGCCGGCGGGGGGAGCCGCTCACCGCGCAGGTGCGGCTTGCCTGGTGGCGCGATACCTTGGCGCTGTCCGCGCGCGAGTGGCCGGCGGGCGAGCCGGTGCTCGAAGCCCTGCGCGGCTGGCGCGATCCGTCGGGTCTCGCCGCGCTGGCGTCGGGCTGGGAAGCGCTGCTCGCCGAAGACCTCGGCCCAGCGGTCATCGCCGAATTCGTCGCCGCGCGCGGACAGGCCTTCGCATGCCTCGCTGACGAGCTGGGCGTATCCGCGCGGGCAGATGCCGCCGCCGCCGGCGAGATATGGGCGCTGGCCGACCTCGCCGCCCATCTTTCCGACGGCGCGGAGAAGCGGCTGGTGGTCGACTATGGCCGCCGCCGCGCGCCGCCGCCGCGCCTCTCCGCGTCCCTCAGGCCCCTGGCGGTGCTCGCCGGCCTCGGGGCGGCAGCACTCGAGCGGGGCGGAGCGCCATTGGCCGGAAGTTTGCGCAGCCTGTTTCACGCCTTGCGCATAGGGCTTTCGGGGCGGTAGCACGCTATCCCACAACAATGCGGAGGGTCGCACCTCGTGAACAAGGTCGTGCTCGGCGCGTTCTGCGCTTTCGTGCTCATGGGCATCGGGCTGTTCTGGCTCGAGGGGAGGGCGCAGGTGGAGCGTGGCGCGCCTCCGCCCGAACCCGCGCCTGCGGCCACGCCCGAGGGTCTGCCCACGGCCGACGTCGCCGGGCTGCGCGGTCCCGACCCGCCCGAAGCCACAGAACTGACGCGCGAGCAGCAGCGCTTCTTCCGCTACGACCGCAACCGCGACGGCGCGATCACGCGCGAGGAAATGCTCTCCACCCGCACCGCCGCGTTCCGCAACCTCGACAAGGACGGCAACAACCTGCTGACGTTCGAGGAATGGGCGGTGACCACTGCCGACCGCTTCGCAGGCGCGGACACGGACGGCGACGGCGAACTGACGCCCGCCGAATTCGCCACCACCGCGCCAAGGCCCAGCCCGACGCCGAGGTGCCGCTGCTGACTCCCCCTCCCCTTCAGGGGAGGGGGCTGGGGGGCGGGGCATGTCCGCAGCGCGCCGCCCGACAACCCCCACCCCAACCCCTCCCCTTGCGGGAGAGGAATTCTACGCCGCCACCGCCTCGCTCGCGGCCAGCCACGCCCCGAAATCCGCCTTGGCGCGTTCGGTATAGGCTTCCTTGCGGGCCTTCTTCTTCACCTCGTGCAGCGGCGGGAACAGGCCGAAGTTGACGTTCATCGGCTGGTAGCTGTCGGCTTCGGCGTCGCCGGTGATATGCGCCAGCAGCGCTCCACAGGCGCTGGTGCGGGGCGGGGGGCTCCATTCGCGCCCGGCCAGCTCGGCCGCCGCCATCATCCCCGCCAGCAGGCCCACGGCGCTGCTTTCGACATAACCCTCGCACCCGGTGATCTGTCCGGCGAAGCGTACGTGCGGCGCGCTCTTCAGCCGCAGCTGGCGATCGAGCAGCAGCGGCGAATTGAGGAAGGTGTTGCGATGCAGCCCGCCCAGCCGGGCGAACTCGGCGTTCTCCAGCCCCGGAATCGTGCGGAACAGCCGCACCTGCTCGGCATATTTGAGCTTGGTCTGGAACCCGACCATGTTCCACAGCGTGCCCAGCTTGTTGTCCTGCCGCAATTGCACCACCGCATAGGCCCAGCGGCCATTGGGATGCTCGGGCGTCGCCCAGTGCGGATTGTCGAGCCCGACCGGCTTCATTGGGCCGAAACGCAGCGTGTCCACCCCGCGCTCCGCCATCACCTCGATCGGCATGCAGCCGTCGAAGTACGGCGTGTTCGCTTCCCAGTCCTTGAACTCGCCCTTCTCGCCGTCGAGCAACCCCTGGTGGAAGGCGAGGTACTGCTCCTTCGTCATCGGGCAGTTGATGTAGTCCTTGCCATCCCCCAGCGACGAACCGCGGTCCCAGCGTGCGGCCATCCAGCACACGTCCATGTCGATGCTGTCGCGATGGACGATGGGGGCGATCGCGTCGAAGAAGGCCAGGCTTTCCGCGCCGGTCGCCCGCCCGATGCTTTCCGCCAGCGATGCGGCGGTCAGCGGCCCCGTGGCGACGATCGTAAGGCCGCTTTCGGGCAAAGCGTCGATTTTTTCCCGCACGATCTCCACGTTCGGATGCGCTTCCAGCGCCTTCTGCACTTCGGCGGAGAACACATCGCGGTCCACCGCCATTGCCGAGCCCGCCGGCACGCGCGCCGCTTCGCCTGCGCGCATCACCAGCGAATCCAGCCGCCGCATCTCGTGGTGCAGCAGGCCCACCGCGTTGTGTTCGTGGTCGTCCGAACGGAAGCTGTTGGAACAGACGAGTTCGGCCAGCCCATCTGTCTGGTGCGCCGGCGTCTGCCCGCCGCCGCCGCGCATTTCGGACAGGCGAACCTTCACCCCGCGCGTGGCAAGCTGCCAGGCCGCTTCGCTGCCGGCGAGCCCGCCGCCGATGATGTGCACGTCGTGGGTCATGGACAGCGCGCTTGCTCTGCAAGGCGCGAGCCGTCAAGAAACGCGCGATGTCCCGCCGCGCTCTTGCCGACAAACGCCCCCTCCTGCTGGCGAGCATCGCCGCCGCGCTGGCGTTCTACTACCTGCGCTGGAGCACGTTTCCCGAACTCTACCTCGTGCCGGTCAAGGGCGCGGCCGTGGGCCTGCTCGCGCTCTATCTGTGGCAGCGCCACTCCGGCCCCGACGCGCGGCTGATGGCCTGGGCCTTCGGCGCGGCCGCGCTGGGGGACGTGGTGGTGGAGATAGAGTTCGACCGCGCGATCAGCGGCCTGCTGTTCTTCGCCTGTCACGTGCTGGCGCTGGGCGTGTACGTGCGCAATCGCCGCGCGAAGCTGTCACCCAGCCAGAAGGGGGCGGTCGTCGCCTTCCTGCTGCTGACGCCGCTGATCGCATGGTTCATGCCCGTCGATCGCTCCCAGGCCCCCAATGTCGCCATCTATGCCCTCGCGCTCGGAGCCATGGCGGCAAGCGCCTGGGCCAGCGTGTTCCCGCGCTACAAGGTCGGGGCGGGGGCCGCCCTGTTCGTGGCCGCCGACCTGCTGCTGTTCGCCGAAATGGGCCCGCTGGCGAACAGCATGGTCCCGCAGGTGCTGGCCTGGCCGCTCTACTACCTCGGCCAGTTCCTGATCGCCGTCGGCGTCGCGCAGACGCTGCGCAAGCGAGAGCCCGAACTGCGCGTCATCGACGGAAGACGCGCGGACTGACGGTTATTCCGCTTCGTCCGCGCCCTCGTCCCGGTCGCGCGTGGCTTCCGGTTCGGTCCGTTCGCTGCCGCGCCCGACGATTTCCTCGACCACGGCCTCCTCGGCTTCGTTCTCGGGCGCTTCCTCCTCGTCCAGCCGCACCGCGCTGACGATCCGTTCGCCCTCGGCGACATTGAACAGGCGCACGCCGGCGCTGCCGCGCCCGATCACGCGCAGGCTCTCCAGCCCGATGCGGATCAGCTTGGCCTGGTCGGTCACCAGCATCAGCTGGTCCGCCTGGGTGGCGGTGAAGCTCGCCACCACCGGGCCGTTGCGGGCGATGTTGTCGATGTTGGTGATGCCCTGTCCGCCGCGCCCGGTGCGCCGGTACTCGTAAGCCGAACTCATCTTGCCGTAGCCGTTGGCGCAGACGGTGAGGATGAACTGCTCCTTTTCCGTCAGCTCCGCGAAGCGCTCCGGCGTCAATTGCGGCTCGCCGTCCTTTTCCGCCTTCCACGGGGCGAAGCGCAGGTATTCCTCGCGTTCTTCCTGGCTGCGCATGGTCCCGCGCCGCAGGATCGACAGCGAGATCACCTCGTCGTCGCCCTTCAGCGCCATCGCCCTCACGCCCGTCGAGGTGCGGCTCTGGAACTCGCGGATGTCGTCGGCGGCGAAGCGGATCGCCTTGCCCAGCCGGCTCGCCAGCAGCACGTCGTCGCCCGAATCGAGCAGGGCGACGCCGATCAGGCGGTCCTCGCTCCCTTCATCGAAGCGCATCGCGTATTTCCCGTTGCTGGGGATGTTGGCGAAGGCGTCCATGCTGTTGCGGCGCGCGCTGCCTCTGGCGGTGGCGAACACCACGCTCAGCGCGCCCCAGCTATCCTCGTCTTCCGGCAGCGGCAGCACCGTGGCGATGGCCTCGCCCTGGTCCAGCGCGGGCAGCAGGTTGACGATCGGCCGCCCGCGCGTCGCCGGCCCGCCTTCGGGCAGCTTCCACACCTTCAGGCGATAGACCTTGCCGGCGGTGGAGAAGAACAGCACCGGATTGTGGGTGGAGGTGACGAACATCTCCTTCACCGCGTCCTCTTCCTTCGTGGCCATGCCGGCGCGGCCCTTGCCGCCGCGGTTCTGGGCGCGGAAAGTGGAGAGCGGAGTGCGCTTGATGTAGCCGTCGAGAGTGACCGTCACGACCATTTCGTCGCGCTCGATCAGATCCTCGTCGTCGATCCCGTCCCAGGCCGGCGCGATCTCGCTGACGCGGGGCGTGGCGTACTGCTCGCGGATCTCGGTCAGCTCGCCGCGCATCACCTCGTACAGCTTGCGGCGATCGCCGAGGATGGCGAGGTACCCCTCGATCGCCACCGCCAGTTCCTTCAGCTCGTCGCCGATCTCGTCGCGGCCGAGCGCGGTCAGACGGTGCAGGCGCAGCTCGAGAATCGCCTTCACCTGCGCTTCGGACAGGCGATAGAATCCTTCCGCCGCGCCCAGGTCCGGCTCCACCGCTTCCACCAGCGAGAGATAGGGCGCGATGTCGCCGGTCGGCCATTCCTTGGCCAGCAGCCGCTCGCGCGCCTGCGCCGGATTGGCCGAGCCGCGGATCATCGCCACCACTTCGTCGAGGTTCGACACCGCGACCACCAGCCCCAGCAACAGGTGCGCCCGGTCGCGCGCCTTGTTCAGCTCGAACTTGGTGCGGCGGGTGATGACCTGTTCGCGGAACTGGATGAACGCCTGGATGATGTCGCGCAGGGCCAGCGTTTCCGGCCGCCCGCCGCGGATGGCCAGCATGTTGGCCGGGAAGCTCGCCTGCGCCGGGCTGTGGCGCCAGATCTGGTTGAGCACCACTTCCGGCGTCGCATCGCGCTTCAGGTCGATCACCACGCGCACGCCTTGCCGGTTGGATTCGTCGCGGATGTCGGAAATGCCCTCGATCCGCTTGTCCTTGGCCGCTTCGGCGATCTTCTCCACCAGCGCCGCCTTGCCGACCTGATAGGGGATGCTGGTCAGCACGATCGAACGCCGGTCGCCCCGGCCTTCCTCTATCGTGTGGCGGCAGCGTTGCAGGATCGATCCGCGTCCGGTGGTATAGGCCGCGCGGCTCCCCGCGCTGCCCAGGATCAGCGGCGCGGTGGGGAAATCGGGGCCGGGGATATATTCGATCAGTTCTTCCGAGGTAATTCCCGGATTGTCGATCATCGCCAGGCAGCCGTCGATCACTTCGCCCAGGTTGTGCGGGGGGATGTTGGTCGCCATGCCCACGGCGATGCCGCCGGTGCCGTTGACCAGCAGGTTGGGGAACCGGGCCGGCAGCACGGAGGGCTCGTTGCGCGAGGCGTCGTAGTTCGGAACGAAATCGACCGTGTCCTTGTCGAGATCGTCGAGCAGCGCGTTCGCCACTTTGGCCAGGCGCGATTCCGTGTACCGCATCGCCGCTGGCGGGTCGGGGTCCATCGACCCGAAATTGCCCTGGCCGTCGATCAGCGGCACGCGCAGCGACCACCATTGCACCATGCGCGCCAGCGCGTCGTAGATCGCGCTGTCGCCGTGCGGGTGGTACTTGCCCATCACGTCGCCGACGATGTTGGCCGACTTGCGATAGGGCCGTCCGGCGACATAACCGCCTTCCTGCGCGGCATAGAGGATGCGCCGGTGTACCGGCTTCAGCCCGTCGCGCACGTCGGGCAGCGCCCGGCTCACGATCACGCTCATCGCGTAATCGAGGTACGAAGTCTTCATCTCATCGACGATGTCGATGCGTTCGAACTCGCCCGGAGTGGCGGGCGGCTCAAGGGTATCGGTCGTGTCGTTCACCTGCGAGGGTTAACCCGTCTTGTTGTCGTTTCGTGCTGTCGCAAAAGCCCTAGGCGATAGGGCGGCGGCAAGCCAGTCGAAGGGGGGCAAGGAATGGCTCCCCGGCCCCATTATCCACACCTGCCGCCGCAAGCGCTGACGGCCGCCGGCGCTGGCGGTGCGCCAATTGTTAAATGGGCGTTCAGGCACCCCATTCCAAGGAACGAATTGCATTCGAGATAGCTTGCCGCCAATAGTGCCGGGACAGCCATTCGTCCGGAACAATGGGCATGGCGCCCCGTCAGGAGAGAACCGAAAATATGCTTCGCATGTCCAAGTCCGCTCGCCCGAAGCAACAGGGCCGCCTCGCATCCGCCGTCGCCCTGGCCCTCGCGGCGGGCGCCGTTCTCGGTGCGGGCGTGGCGCCCGTTCCGGCGCTCGCCCAGGCCAGGCCCGATTACTCGAAGGGGTTCGTCGAGATTTACCAGCCGCTGGCGGACATCGCCAATGCCGAAGGGGGCGACTACGCGTCCGTCAAGCCGCAGCTCCCCGCCGTGATTGCGGCGGCCGAAACCGCGGATGACAGGTTCGCGGCCGGCAACCTGTCGCTGGTGCTCGGCAACAAGCTTTCGGACAAGGTGCTCCAGCGGCAGGGTCTGGAGCTCATGTTGCAGAGCGGCAAGGTCGACCCGGCGCAAGTCGGGCAGTTCCAGTTCTTCGTCGGCAGCCTAGCCTACGACGCGGGGGACTGGGCGGCTGCGCGCACGGCGCTCGAGGCCGCGGTCGCAGCGGGTTATACCGAGAGCAATCCGGAGGGTCTGATTGCCGAAAGCTACTTCAAGGCCGGCCAGTCCGCGCAAGGGCTGGACTACCTGAAGCAGCTCATCGATGCGCGTGTCGCCGCCGGGGAGCAGGTGCCCGAAGACTGGTTCCTGCGCGGGCTCAAGGTGGCCTACGACAAGCAGCTGACCGACAAGGCCACCGAATGGTCGGCATTGCTCGTCGAACATAGCCCGACCGAGCGCAACTGGCTCCAGGCGCTGCAAGTCGTCGCCGCGGTGCATGGCCTCGAAGGGCAGGCCCAGCTCGATCTGCTCCGGTTGATGGCGCTCACCGATGCGATGACGGAACGCGGCGAGTTCGTCTCGTATATCGAGGCCGCCGATCCGCGGATCATGTCGAACGAGGTGGCCCAGGTGCTCGAAGTCGGCGTCCGCAAGGGCGTCTTCACCCCCGCCGACGAATACTATCAGGATGTCAAGAGCGTGGTCGACGAGCGCGCGCCGGCGGATCAGGCCGATGCCCCCGCGCTTGCCGAACAGGCGCGCAACTCGTCGCAGGCGAGGGACGCCCAGAACGCGGGCGACGTGTTCCTCTCGCTCGGATCGTTCGCCGAGGCGGAACAGATGTTCAAGCTGGCGATGGAGAAGGGCGGGGCGGATCGCGACCAGCTGCTGACCAGGATCGGCATCGCCCAGGTGCGGCAAGGCAAGCTGGAAGAGGCGAAGGCCACTTTCACGCAGGTTTCGGGCGCGCGCGCGCCGGTGGCGCAGATGTGGACGGCTTACATCCAGAGCCGCGCCTGATCCCTTCGATCGGGCCGCTTGCGACGGCGCGGAAGGAGCGACCTTCCGCGCCGTTCGTTTTTCTCAGACGTTGAACTTGAAGTGCAGGACATCGCCGTCCTGCACCGGGTATTCCTTGCCTTCCTGGCGCAGCTTGCCCGCCTCGCGCGCGCCGGCCTCTCCGCCGAGCGCCACGTAATCGTCGTAGGCGACGGTCTCGGCGCGGATGAAACCCTTCTCGAAATCGGTGTGGATCTCGCCCGCCGCCCGCGGCGCCTTGGCGCCCGCCGGGAAAGTCCACGCGCGCGCTTCCTTGGGGCCGACGGTGAAGAAGGTCTTGAGGCCGAGCAGTTCGTAGCCGGCGCGGATCACCCGCGCCAGCCCGGTCTCCGTCAGGCCCAGCTCGTTCAGGTATTCGGTGCGTTCCTCCGGCTCCATCCCGACCAGTTCGGCTTCGATGGCCGCCGATACCGCCACCGCCTGCGCCCCTTCGGCGCGCGCCTTGGCGAAGACCCGTTCCGACAGGGCGTTGCCGCTCGCCGCATCCTCTTCGGCCACGTTGCAGACGTAGAGCACCGGCTTCGCGGTCAGGAGTTGCGCCTGGGCGAACACCCGCGCCTCCTCGTCGTCCTTGGGTTCGGTCAGCCGCGCCGGCTTGCCTTCGCGCAACAGGTCGAGCGCCTGGCCCAGCACGCTGGCGGCGATCTTCGCTTCCTTGTCGCCGCCGGTCGCGCGCTTGGCGGCGGCGGGGACGCGCTTTTCCAGGCTTTCCAGGTCCGCCAGCATCAGCTCGGTCTCGACCACTTCGGCGTCGGCGATCGGATCGACCTTGTTGGCGACATGCTGGATGTCGTCGTCCTCGAAGCAGCGCAGCACGTGGACGATCGCGTCGACCTCGCGGATGTTGCCGAGGAACTGGTTGCCCAGCCCTTCGCCCTTGCTGGCCCCTTTCACGAGGCCCGCGATGTCGACGAAGGCGAGCTGTGTCGGGATGATCTTCTGGCTGCCGGCGATCGCCGCCAGCTTCTCCAGCCGCGCGTCGGGCACGGCGACCTGGCCGACGTTGGGTTCGATCGTGCAGAACGGATAGTTGGCCGCCTGCGCGGCCTGCGTTTCCGTCAGGGCATTGAACAAGGTCGACTTGCCGACGTTCGGCAGGCCGACGATCCCGCAGCGGAAACCCATGAACTACTCCAGAATTGAGGCTTGGCGCGCCCGATAGGCGGAGCAGGGGCGAAAAGCTAGGGTCAGGACCTTGCGGTTTGCTTTGACAGCGCCGGCCCGGCTGCGTCAGACCGTCCTGCCATGGAAAGCTCGCCAGTTCTCGACGGTCGGGATTGCAGGGGGTGCTCGCTGTGCTGCCGCATCCTCGGCGTGGACGAGATCCGGAAGCCGCAAAACACCCGGTGTCCGAATTGCGATGTCGCGGGAGGTTGCAGGATCTACGCCAGCCGTCCCGGCGAATGCAGGGATTTCTTCTGCGGCTATCTCACTTTGCCGATGGTGGACGAGGCGTGGTTTCCGGCCCGTTGCAAGATGGTCGTCTATCCGGCGGCCGAGGGAAACCGCCTTACCGTCCACGTCGATCCCGCCCGGCCCGATGCGTGGAGGCAAGAGCCGCACTATTCGGAAATCAGGCGCTGGGCCAGGCACGTGGCGGACAGGGATTTCCAGGTGCTCGTCTGCATCGACAGGCGGACTATCGCCATCCTGCCGGACGGCGAACAGGACCTCGGTGTGGTCGAGCCCGACGAGTGCGTGGTTTACGGCTTCGCCTTCGAGGAAGGCCGCCGCATTCGCACCGCCAGCAAGCGCAAGATGTCGTGAACGCGGGCGGGAACGATCCCGCGATGGCGCTTCGGTCCGGCGCTCCCTCCTCCCCGCCGACGGTGGCGGGGAAGGAGGCGCACATGCGGAACGGGCGGCCTTAGCCCTTGCGGCGACGGCGTCGCGCCTGCGCGAAGCCGACCGCGGCCACGCCGGCGCCGAAGATGCCGAGCATGCCCGGTTCGGGAACCTTCGTACCGCCCGAGCTCGTGCTGGTGTGCCCGCCGCTGGAGCTGCTGCTCACCGGGGGTTTCGGCTTCGGCTTGTGGCCGCCCGAGCTGCTCCAGCCCGAAGTGCTCGATCCGTGGCCGCCGCCCCAGGCGCTGGCCGGCGCGGCGAGGCCGAGAGCGCCGATGGCGACTGCGGCGAGTGCGATCTTCTTGAAGGTCATGGTCGATCCCCTGTGATGTCGGCCAGTTCGCTGCCAATCGTGGGGACGAATGCCAACCCGCGCGCCGGGCGCGTGCCAGCTTAGGACAGGGCGCGGAGCGAACCTTATGATGGACCGCTTCAACCCTGCATCCGCAACGCTACGTCGCTCATGAACCGGGCGTCATCGCCCTTTGCCAGCCAGTCGGCCTCGTTGCCGACCGCCGCCAGCATGTCGACCAGATCGTCCATTTCCGCCTTGGCGTAGTTGCCGAGCACGTATCCGGTCACGCGGTCCTTGTGGCCGGGGTGGCCGATGCCGATTCGCACGCGGCGGAAGTCCGGGCCCCCAAGCTGTTGGAGGTGCCGATCGATCGAGCGCAGCCCGTTGTGCCCGGCGGTGCCGCCCCCGGTCTTCACCTTCACCTTGAACGGCGCGAGGTCGAGCTCGTCGTGGAACACCGTCAGCGCCTCGATGCCCAGTTTGTAGAAGCGCATCGCCTCGGCCACAGAGCGGCCGCTCTCGTTCATGAAGGTCGCCGGCTTGAGCAGCAGGATTCTCTCGTCGCCAACACGGCCTTCCTGCAACCAGCCCTGGAACTTCTTCTGCACCGCGCCGAAGCCGTGCATCTCGGCGATCACGTCGAGCGCCATGAAGCCGACGTTGTGCCGGTGCAT
>JBIQKC010000037.1:0-25985 GCA_044506885.1 Sphingomonadales bacterium | reverse complement strand
CGGCGGGGAGGGGTTGGGGGTGGGGGAGCGAGGCCGCCCAAGGTATTCTCGGCCCTCGCGTCGGCGACAGCCTGGATACCCCCACCCAACCCTCCCCCGAACGGGGGAGGGCTTCTTCGGTTCAACCTCAACAGGACAAGATCTAGCGCCGGGCGACCCCCTCGATGGCTATCGTGCATTCGGCGCCCTCTCGCGGACAGTTCAATTCGACCCGGTCGAGCCCGCGCTGCGCACGCAGCAGTTGCGAACCCATGCCGCGCCGCGTCGGCGGGACGACCGGCGGCCCGCCACGCTCGCGCCAGCTCAGTTCGAGCACGCCGTCCCCGTCCAGCGCCCAGGCCAGGCTCACCCGCCCCTCGGGCCGCGACAGCGCGCCGTACTTGGCCGCATTGGTGGCAAGCTCGTGCAGCGCCAGGCTGAGCGGCACGCAGGCGTCGCGCGGCAGTTCGCACGGCGGCCCCTCGACCGTGAAGTTGTCCCCGGCCCGGAACGGCGCCAGCGCGGTCTCGGCCAGCCGCTGCATGTCGCACGGGGCGCTCTCGCCCACGCCGAGCAGTTCGGTCGCCCGGTCGAGCGCTTCCATCCGCCCTGTCAGCGCGCTGACGAAGTCCTCCGGCCGGCTGTGCCGCGCGGTCAGCACCGCCATCGCGTTGACCGTCGCCAGCAGGTTCTTGACCCGGTGCAGCAGTTCCTGGTTGCGCAACGCCTCGCGTTCCTGCGCCGCATGGAGTTCGCGCACCGTGCGCCGCGCGCCGTCGCCGATCGCCACCAGCGCCGCGCAGGCGAGCGCGAACAGCCCCACCAGCACCGCCTCGCGCACGCTGGCGTAGAACAGCAGCGGCTCAGCGCTGAGCAGCCGGTTGGCGACCACGCCCGAAACCAGCGACACCGCCGCGCCCCAGCGCCAGCCGAGGAACAGCGACACCAGCGTCACCGCCGGAAAATAGGTCAGGAACGGTATCGCCCCCTCGCCCCGGTCGATCGCGTAGCGCACGCCCGTCGCCGTCGCGACCGCAAGCGCGCTCCAGCCCAGCGCAACCAGCGGCGGAACATCGGCGAGCAGCGCACGCCGGACGACTGGAACTCGGTCCAAGCGCGACCCCTTCCCAAGACCAAACCCTTGGCATCATACGCTCTTTTTGCGCCGCCGCCATCGGAAACACGCGAAGCCGCCGTGCGTCAAAGCTCAGCGCGCCGCATCCGATTCAAACCGCTACAAAAATCAGCTCTTTCACCTTGTTCCGAACCGGCCGTTTCGCGGCGGCCTGATTGGCAAACGAATAGCGATGATCGACCTTGATCAATTCGCACCGGCGACGGTGCCGTTCGACGATGCGGCGAATGGCCGTCGCATTCGGCAGCGAGTTCGAGCTGTATGACAGCACGACGGGAATTCCCCGATAACGCTCAAGCACACGCTCGATCGTCTGAGCGCAGATCAGCTCCGACTTGAATGGATTTGCGTAGTTCTTGAACTTCTTCGTTTTCGTCGTTTCCTGAATCTCCACCCCGTCCCAATCCCGCGCCAACGCTTCGGTGAAGTGATAGCGTCGAACATAGTCGTTGTCCGACAGCGGGCTGAAATAGGGTGGATCGAGATAGACAAGATCGACGTCCGCCGCGGGAAAATCCGTCGACAGATCGACGCTGGCGACGCGGCACCGGCTGCCGTTGTCGAACACCGCCGCGTTGAGCTGGTCAGCCGCATCCCTGAAATGCTCGCTCAGCGTCAGCCTCAGATCCTTGCGGCCATCGTCGTAGCGCCTGCCGGTGTACGTGAATATGCCTCTCGGGCGCCGTTTGATGCAGGCCCGGATCAGCGCCGCGGTCGCCAGCTTCCGCTTGACCGCGGCAAGCCCCTTTATCGCAAGCCGCGCATGGTCGAGAAATTCTATATCGGCGCGATCGTAATAGAGGTCGCCATACAACAACCAGATCTTGCCGTCCGGCCTCGACCCCGCGGCAACCTTGTCGACATCCCTCTTGCTCAGCCGCACGGTCGAATTGGCGATCACCGCTTCGGCAATCGTCGCCGCCATCGTCATCTGGTCGTTCGACACGACCTGACAGCCCTGCGCCTTGAGCATGTAGCTGACCACGCCGGAACCGGAACACAGGTCGAGCACGCGGCGGGGGGCGAACTGCCCTATCGCGCGCCACAACGGCTCGAGAAGCTGCTCCTTCGAGCCCATGAACCTGGTGGACGGAAAGCGATCTACCTGCGCGGAAAGCGTATGCCAGCCGGGTCCGGGCTCCTGCGCCTCGAGGTCCCGGACCTGGCTAGCTTGCGGGAGGTACATGGATGACGACATCCTCTCCTGTGCGGCCGTTGGCGCGCGAGTTCACATTGCGGCGGGTCGCGATGACGTCAATCCGATAGCCGCGATACAAATCATGAACAAGGGGATGGTTGGAATTGGTTATCACCAGTTCGCAGCCGCGCTCCGACAAGCGCCGGACGAGCGCCGCCATATCGCGATGATCGTCGTCCTTAAACTGGGTTCGGGTATACCTCTTGAAATCCGAATATGGGGAAACCGGCACATACGGCGGATCGAGGAAGATGAAGTCGCCCGGCCGCGCCTCGGCCTCCAGCACGTCCCTGAAATCGCCCAGCTCGATCCGCGCGCGGGACAGCGCGGCGCGCGCCACGGCGAACTGCTCCGGGTCCGGCCGATAGGGCCGCTTGTATCGCCCCCAGGGCACGTTGAAGTTGCCCTCGCGATTGACGCGATAGAGGCCGTTGAAGCAGGCCCGGTTGAGATACAGCAACCGCGCCGCCGCGGTCACCGAATCCAGCTCCTCGAAACGCAACGCGCGAAGCTCGTAGAAGGTCTTTTCATCGAATGGCCAGGCAGAATACTGTGCGATCACAGCATCGAGATTTTCAACGACAGCGCGATAAAATCCTATGAGTTCCGGATTGACATCCGCAATCAGCGCACGTTCGGGGGCCAGCGCTAAAAATAGCGCACCGCCCCCGATCATTGGCTCGACGTAGCGGGCCTGTCGAGCCGATAGATATGGCGCCAGCGCTGGTAAGAGTTGCCCCTTTCCCCCAGCCCATTTTAATAGTGGTTTGGCCTTGGGGTTCACGCGTCGCGCCACGCCTCAAGAAGAAGACGACGATCGGCGATGCCCCAATCGCGGGTCCACTTATTCCGCATGTAGTCCCCAATCGTTTGACGAACGTTCGATGGGAACGCGTCCAATGTCCTTAGTTGAGGAGCCAGGGCGCGTATCTCGTCCAAAGTAAATTCCGACATATCTGCTTCAACATTTGCCAGCAACTCGATCGCCTGAAGCACCGGAAGATCCAGTTGGCTGGAGACTCCGCTTCTGTCCAAAAAGAACTTACAGACTTCTGGCCGCAGCGTCCAAAATCGGCGTAGCGCCCGCCTGAACTGTACGAGGGTCGCCTTGCCACTAAGGCTGGCCAGCTCGGCGTCGGATGCGGCCTTCAACCACTTGGTCCATCGCCTCGCCAGCTCTGCGTCTGTTGCATCGCCGCGCGCCGCTCTACCCAAAGGGGTAAGTTGCCCGACTTCCGCAAGCCCAAGAAGCTTCATTTCGCTACGCTGCTTCGTATTCCAAGTAGGCATGGCGAGAACATTTCGAGCGTGGCCAAGGTTGCGGACGTTGTTTCCCGCTTGGTCAAAGCTCAAAGGCGCTACGTACAAGCCTAGGCCGGAGAACAGGGAATCGACCAGTTCCCACCCATCGGAAGAGCTTGGTGCGGTGGGCTCCGAACTCGCTAGTCTTCCACGATAGTTCAGTTCCGCCTTCATCCGTTTGGCAAAGGCGGTATCAAGCCTCGACAAACGCGCGTCGTCGAAAACTGCGCTGCGATTGTCGAATATGTCATCGAACCAGGCTGACAGCGCACCATCATCCTCAATCGTCACACCAACTTCGACACTGGCCAAGAGTGCAGACTCGCTCAGGTTTGCTGAACCAAGCATGGCTTGGGCAGGCTCATTGCCACCGGAAGCGAGGAATACTTTGGGATGATAGACCTCCGGTCCTGAATAGGCCCGTACATCGACTCCGGCTTTCAACATCTCGCGTACGGCCTGAGGATTCGTGATCCCATTTTGTCATCACACAGAACGCGCGTTGAGCGAAGTGTAGTGGGCTCGACAAGAGGCCGAAATATATCCCACCCACTGACTTGAAGAAAGCTAACTGCAAGGGAGATCTGCTGTGCAGACCCGAGCAATTTTGCAAGCGCATCCCGCATGACAGGCTTGCCGCCGCCGATGAGCAGTTCCCCCTTCACTCCTCCCCCATCCGCAGCGCCGCAATGAACGCCTCCTGCGGGATGCTCACATTCCCATACTCCCGCATCCGCGCCTTGCCCTTCTTCTGCTTCTCCAGCAGCTTCTTCTTGCGCGTGATGTCGCCCCCGTAGCACTTCGCCGTCACGTCCTTCCTCAGCGCCGCGATCGTCTCGCGCGCGATCACCTTGCCGCCGATGGCCGCCTGGATGGGAACCTTGAACAGGTGCCGCGGGATCAGGTCCTTCAGCCGCTCGCACATCCCCCGCCCGCGCGCCTCGGCGTTGGCGCGGTGGACGATCATGCTCAGCGCATCGACCGGTTCGTTGTTCACCAGGATGTTCATCTTCACGAGGTCGCCCTCGCGCAGCCCGATCTGCTCGTAATCGAAGCTGGCATAGCCGCGGCTGATGCTCTTCAGCCGGTCGTAGAAGTCGAACACCACCTCGTTCAGCGGCAGCTCGTAGGTCACCTGCGCGCGGCCGCCCACGTAAGTCAGGTCGGTCTGGATCCCGCGCCGGTCCTGGCACAGCTTGAGGATCGCGCCGAGGTATTCGTCCGGCGTGTAGATCGTCGCCTTGATCCACGGCTCCTCGATGCTCTCGATCCGGCTCGGGTCGGGATAGTCGGCCGGGTTGTGCAGCAGGATTTCCCCGGCGGGCTCGGTGCGGCTGGCGCGAAGCACGATGCGATAGACCACGCTCGGCGCCGTGGTGATCAGGTCGAGGTCGTATTCGCGGCTCAGCCGTTCCTGGATGATCTCCAGGTGCAGCAGGCCGAGGAACCCACAGCGGAACCCGAAGCCGAGCGCGGCGCTGCTTTCCATCTCGAAGCTGAAGCTGGCGTCATTGAGTCTAAGGCGCGCGATGCTCTCGCGCAGCTTCTCGAAATCGGCCGCGTCGACCGGGAACAGCCCGCAGAACACCACCGGCTGCACTTCCTTGTAGCCGGGTAGCGCCTCGCCGGCCCCGCCCTTCACCGTCGTGATCGTGTCGCCGACGCGGGCCTGCTCCACTTCCTTGATCTGCGCGGTGATGAAGCCGATCTCGCCGGGGCCGAGTTCGGGCAGTTCCACCCGCTTGGGGGTGAAGCAGCCGACACGGTCCACCAGATGCTGGGTCGCCCCCTGCATGAACTTGACCTGGAGGCCCTTCCTGATCGCGCCGTCGAGCACGCGGACGAGGATGACCACGCCGAGGTAGGGGTCGTACCAGCTGTCGACCAGCATGGCCTTGAGCGGGGCGTTGCGGTCGCCCTTCGGGGGCGGGATCTTGCTCACGACGGCTTCGAGCACGTCCTCTATCCCCACCCCGCTCTTGGCGCTGGTGAGCACGGCCTCGCTGGCGTCGAGGCCGATCACGTCCTCGATTTCGGCGCGGACCTTGTCCGGCTCGGCGGCGGGCAGGTCGATCTTGTTGATGACCGGCACGATCTCGTGGTCGTGCTCGATCGACTGGTAGACGTTGGCCAGCGTCTGCGCCTCCACGCCCTGCGCCGCATCGACGACCAGCAGCGCGCCTTCGCAGGCGGCGAGGCTGCGGCTGACCTCGTAGGCGAAGTCGACGTGGCCGGGGGTGTCCATCAGGTTGAGTTCGTAGGTGTTGCCGTCGCGGGCCGTGTAGCTCAGGCGCACGGTCTGGGCCTTGATCGTGATCCCGCGCTCGCGCTCGATGTCCATGTTGTCGAGGACTTGCTCGCTCATCTCGCGTTCGCTGAGGCCGCCGGTGGCCTGGATCAGCCGGTCCGCCAGCGTGGACTTGCCATGGTCGATATGCGCGATGATGCTGAAGTTGCGGATCAGGGCCAGGTCGGTCATCCGCCGCCCTTACCCGCGCTCTCCCGCGCTGTCAGCACCCACGATTCACGCCGCCCTGGCGGTGTTCGCGCTCACGTCGATCTGCATGAAACGCGGCAGGCTCGCGGCTCTCGGCCCCATGATCGCCTGCCCGTAATATCCCGCCGGCAAGGCCTGCAACGGCATCCCCGCCGCCGCCAGCGCATAGGGCGAAATGCGATGCCGCGTGCACAGTCCGTCCGCCCCGTCGCTGATCAGCGGCGTTTCGAATTCGACGCCCTGCACGGCATCCTGCGACCGCCGCACCGTCGACACCACCAGTTGCCCTTCGCCCAGATCGACGACGAGATCGGTGCCTACCGGCACATCGAGCAGCCCCTCGATCATCGCCCCGGTGCGCGAAAGATTGCGCAGCATGGCGTCGTAGCGATGATCCTCGTGGATTACCCCGATGCGCCGGAACACGGTCATCCGCTCCGCCCGGTGCTTCGCCGGGCCGGACGGCTTGTAGCGCAAATCGTCGGATTCGACCTTCTCCAGCACCTCCGCCTGCGAGACCGCGCCCGAATAGACGAAGCCCTGGATATTCATCGCCCCGAGCGACCGCACCAGCGCCAGCTCGTCCATCGCCTGGACGCCTTCGGCCGTCGTTTCCATATTGAGCGCGCCCGCCAGGCTGACGATCGCGGTGATGATCGCCGCATTGGCGTTGTCGCTTTCCGTGCAGCCGCGCACGAAACCCTGGTCGATCTTGATCTTGTCGAACGGCGCGCGGCGCAGATACCCCAGCGACGAGTATCCGGTGCCGAAATCGTCGAGCGAAAGCTTGACGCCGATCTTCTTCAGCCGCGCGAACATCTCGTCCACCGCTTCGGCATCGCCCATGAACACGCTCTCGGTGATCTCCAGCTCGAGCCGGCGCGGCTTGAGCCCCGATGCGGTAAGCGCGTTCGACACCAGCGCCGGAAGGCTTTCGGAAGAAAACTGCTGCGCCGAGACATTGACCGCCACCCGCAGGTGGTCGGGCCATTTGGCGGCGTCCATGCAGGCCTGCCTCAGCGCCCATTCGCCCAGCGCGCTGATGAGGTTGCTGTCCTCGGCGATGGGGATGAACACCGCGGGGCTGATCGGGCCACGTTCGGGATGGTTCCAGCGCATCAGCGCCTCGAAGCCCGAAACCATCTCGTCTTCCGCCTTCACGACCGGCTGATAGTAGAGTTCGAGTTCCCCCCGCGTCAGCGCATCGCGCAGATCTTCCTCGATCTCTCGCCGCTGGTGGGCGGAATCCTTCAGGTCGTTGGAATAGAACCGGTACTGCCCGCGGCCGCCGCCCTTGGCCGCGTAGAGCGCAAGGTCCGCGCTCTTGATCAGGTCTTCGGTCTCGAGCCCGTCATAGGGCGCGATGGCGATACCGACCGAAGTGCCGATGATCGCGCGCCGGCCTTCGATCGAATAGGGCTGCGAGATCATCTGGATGATGCGCTGGGCCAGTTCGCCGAGCTTTCCGCGGTCGTCGAGGTCGGGGATGATGATCTGGAACTCGTCGCCGCCCAGGCGTCCGATCTCGGCCGGCGCGGAGACGATCCGTTGCAGCCGTTGCGCGACCTGCTTCAGCAGATCGTCGCCCGCCGGATGGCCGAGCGTGTCGTTGACCTGCTTGAACCGGTCGAGATCGAGCATCAGCAGCGCGCAACTGCGCTTCGCCGATTTGAATGCGGTGAGGATCGTCGTCAGCCGCCGCGTCATCCGGTGGCGGTTGGCAAGGCCGGTGAGCGAATCGAATTCGGCCAGGCGCGAGGCGTCGCGCTGGCGTTCGTAGACCGAAGTGATGTCCTTGGCGCTGCCGCGATAGCCGACGAACGCGTTCTGCTCGTCGAGCTGGGGGATGCCGGTCAGCGACCAGAACACCTCGCCGTCGGCGGTTTCGACGCGCACCGGCAAGTCGATGAAGCGCGTCCGCGCGCTGAGCAGGAACGACAGCGGCCTGTCCGCGCGATCTTCCGCATCGCTGGACACGGTCTCCACGATCTTGCCCAGCGGTTCGCCGATGACCGATCGGCCAGAGCCGAACTTGGCCATCGCCGAGCCCGAAAGGTAGACGAGGCGATTGGCGTCGTCGGTGGCCCAGAACCAGCCGATCTCGGCCTCCTCGAAGGCTTCCATCATCGCCAGCCGCAGCGCCGCCTCGTCGCCCGGCTGCGAACCCTCCGCGCCGTTCGAGGGCGCAGCGCTCCGGTGGCCGTTTCTCGGCCCCAGTCCACGCAGCATCCCTCGCATGCTCATTGCGCTTTGCGCTCCCTCCACGCCCCGCCGAACGGGACGAACGATCCACCGGCGCGCGACGCTAGGGGATCTCGCTTACCAATCCGCTAAGGCAACGCGGATTCTATCCCCTGCCGGCGCGGCGTTCGAGCAAGGGAACGAGGGGGCCCGGCGCGACGCGTTTGGCAGGCGGCGCGCGCTGCTGCTCGGGCTGGAACGGCGCGGCGAATTCCACGCCGAGCCGCCCCCCCGCGCACCACCTCGCGGTGGCCCGCAGCACTTGCGATTGCGACAGGCGGACGGTCAGCACCGTGCCGGCAGGGACGTTCCACATTCCTTCGACCAGCGCCCCTGTGACCGACAGGTTGCGGATTGTGGCGGTGTAGGTCTGGCCGTCGTGCTCGACCAGGACCGTGCGCAGCATCGTGCTGCGGCGCGCGCGCGAGGAGCGGGGTCCGTTGGCGACCGCGGCCAGCCCGGATGTTAGCCGCGCAGAGGCCGCCTCCGCGGTCAGCGGCTTTTCGTAGATGAACCCCTGCACATGGCTGCACCCGTGCATCCGCACCAGTTCCAGTTCGTCCATCGTCTCCACCCCCTCGGCGGTCGTGTCCATGCCGAGCGCCTGCGCCAGGCTGGTGATGGAGGCGATGATGGCGCCGTTGCGGCTGCCCGGCTGCGTTGCGCCGCGCACGAAGCTCTGGTCGATCTTGATCTTGTCGAACGGCGCCTTCTTCAGATAGCCGAGCGAGGAATAGCCGGTGCCGAAATCGTCGAGCGCCAGCCGCACGCCGATGCGTTTCAGCGCGGCGAACATCGCGTCGGTGCCGTCGCTGTCGTTGAGGAACACGCTTTCGGTGATCTCCAGCTCCAGCCGCGAGGCGGCGATGCCCGCTTCGGCGATGGCGCTGGTCACGATGGCCGGAAGGTGCGGATTGGCGAACTGGAGCGGCGATACGTTCACCGCCACGCGCACGTCCTCCGGCCAGTGCGCCAGGTCGCGGCAGGCGGTGCGCAGGGCCCATTCGCCGATCTGGGCGATCAACCCGCTGTCCTCGGCCGTTTCGACGAACTTGTCCGGCGGAATCCACCCTTCGCGCGGATGGCTCCAGCGCAGCAGCGCCTCGAACCCCACGATCCGCTCGCTCGCTGTCGAGACGACCGGCTGGTAGTGGAGTTGCAGTTCGCCTTGCGCGATGGCGTCGCGCAGGTCGCGCTCCATGCGCGCCCGCGCTTCCGCCGCGGCGTGGAGATCCTCCGCGTAGAAATGAAACCGCCCCCGCCCCGAATCCTTGGCCGCATAGAGCGCCAGGTCGGCGTTGCGGATCAGCTCCTCGCTCGTCGCGCCGTCGTCCGCCGAAACGGCAATCCCGACCGAAGCCCCGATGACCACGCGCTGCCCCTCGATCGAATAGGGCTGCGAGAGCGAATGGATGATTTCGGCCGCAAGGTCGCCCAGCACCGTGCGCGCGATCCGGCCCGGCAGGACGATCTGGAACTCGTCGCCGCCGATCCGGCCGATCTGGCCCGCCTGCGCGGTCGCGCGCGCCAGCCGCTGGCCGACCTGCTTCAGCAGCGCGTCGCCGGCCGGGTGGCCCATCGTGTCGTTGACCTGCTTGAAGCGGTCGAGATCGAGCAGCATCACCGCGCAGACGCGGTTCGCCGCCTTCGGCGAATTGAGTATCTTCTCCAGCGCCTGCGACATCTGGAAGCGGTTCGCGAGCCCGGTCAGCGAATCGAAGTGCGCCAGCCGCGCGGCGTGCTCCTGGCTGCGCCGCTTTTCGGTGAGGTCGGTGCCCGAGCCGCGGAAGCCGACGAAATTGTCGAACTCGTCGAATATCGGGCGGCCGCTGACCGACCACCACCGCTCGCCCGGCGTCGCGGCGCGGACGGGCAGTTCCTGGAAGGCCGATCGCGCGGAGAAATGGAACTGGAGCGTCCGCTCGCTCTCGCGGCCGCCTTCGGCAAGATCGAACAGGTCGATCAGCGGCTGTCCGATCAGCCTTTCGACGGGCCGCCCGAGGACGCGGGCGACCGGCGCGGAAATATAGGTCAGCAGCGCCCGCCGGTCGGTTTCCCAGAACCATCCCTGCCCCGTCTGCTCGTAGTCGGCGAGGATGTCGCGGGCGCGCGTCTGCACGCGATCCTGCGCTCGCCTGCGCTGGTCCTCCAGCAGCCGCTCGTGCCGGCGTTCGCGCGCGAACAGGAACGCGACGATCAGCGCCGCGACGAGCGCCGCCGCCGCGGCGAGCGACTGGTAAACGAGCGCGACCGCCGCCCACATCGAAAACTGGCTGGCGAAGGCGGCTCCGGGCCGGCGCCGGAAACACGCGGCGGCGATCGCGCCGACCGACAGCAGCGCCGCGAACGCGACGTCCCACGGCAGGCCGAGGCGCACGGCCCAGCCGGTCATGCCCAGTCCGAAAAGGAACATCGGCATGACCACCAGCGCGGTCGAAACCGCCAACCGGACTCTGGCGCTGCGGCGCGCCATCGCGCCGTCCAGCGGGCCCGCGCACCAGGCGATCACCACCGCCAGCGTCAGCGTCGCGTTGCTGGCGGGATTGGGCAGGACGCCCGTCAGCAGCGCCGCGCACGCGATCGCCGCCGACATGCACAGGATCGCATAAGGCCACGAAGGCGGAAACCAGCACTCGTCGGCCGCTTCCGGGGGCGGCTGCGCGGCAAGGTCGCGCTTCGCTTCGCGGCGCGTGGACCGGCGGCGGTCGGCCTCGTCCGATGCGAGCGAGACCGGCGGCGGCGGTCCGGGCTTCTTCTCCGGCGCGGATGCCGGGTCGCGAGCGTCGATTTCGTCCGCGCCCGCGCGCGAAGCCGACCGTGTTGTGCGGACCTTGGGCATGACCGCCACTTGCGCGGACAACTTTTAGGAACGGTTAAGTTGTCCCGCGCTTTTGAGGCTGGCGACGCTTGCCGCGAAATCTCGTCCGGCTACAGTCTGCGGAGCGGGAGAAGGTCATCGGCGACATGCGGCATATCGCGATCATCGGTTCGGGCCCGGCCGGGTATTACACCGCCGAAGCGGCGCAGAAGGCTTTCGACGAGGGGGTATGCGTCGACGTCTTCGACCTGATGCCCGTCCCCTACGGCCTCATCCGCACCGGCGTCGCGCCCGATCACCAGTCGATCAAGGGGGTTTCCCGCCGGTACGAGAAAGTCGCACTGTCGGACAACGTGCGCTTCGTCGGCAATGTCGCGGTGGGGCAGGACATTTCCATCGCCGAGTTGCAGGAGCTTTACGACGCGGTCGTCCTCGCCACCGGCGCGCCGCATGACCGGGAACTGGGCATTGCGGGAGAGCATCTCGGCAACGTCTTCGGCAGCGCCGCCTTCGTCGGCTGGTACAACGGGCACCCGCAGTTCGCCGGGCTGGAGCCCGACCTCTCCGGCCGGACCGCGGTCGTTATCGGGATGGGCAATGTCGCGCTCGATGTGGCGCGCATCCTCGCGAAAACCCGCGCCGAATTCGCCGGCAGCGACATCGTCGCCCATGCGCTCGATGCGCTGGAGGCTTCGCGGATGGAACGAATCGTCATCCTCGGCCGGCGCGGCCCGCACCAGATCATGATGACCCCCAAGGAACTGGGCGAACTCGGCGAGCTGGAGCGCGCCGCGCCGCATGTCGCGCCGGCCGACCTGCCCGCGCCGGAAGATGATGCGATCCTCGAACCCGGCCTGCGCAAGTCGGTGGCCCACCTGCGCGCCTTCGCGGCGATTCCGGAACATATCCGCGCGGAAAAGCCCAAGGCGATAGAATTCGCCTTCATGTCATCGCCCAGGGCGCTGATCGGAAAAGAAAACGTAGAAGCCATCGAGGTGGAAAAGACCCGCCTCGTCCACGGCCGCGCCGAAGGGACGGGAGAGGTGGAGACGATTCCCGCCGATCTGGTGGTCAGTTGCATCGGCTATCGCACCTCGCCGATTCCCGGCGTCCCGTTCGACGAGCGCGCCGGCCGCTTCGCCAACGACGAAGGGCGCATCCTGCCGGGCCTGTACTGCGTCGGCTGGGCCCGTCGCGGCCCATCGGGCACCATCGGCACCAACCGGCCGGACGGCTACGCGGTGGTCGGGACCATAGCCGAAGACATCGAAAGCGGCGCGCTGGGCCCCGCGCGCAAAAGCGGCCGCCCCGGCTTCGACGCGCTTGCCGCCGAGCGCGGGCTGGAAGTGGTCACCTTCCGCGACTGGAAGAAGATCGAGGAAGCGGAGGAAAAAGCCGCCCGCGAAGGCGCCCCGCGCGAGAAGTTCGTCGATATAGAGGCGATGATTCGGGCGGGGCGTTAACGTCCCGCCGATGACAGGGGCGGCGGCGATTGCATCGATTGCAAATGCGGGGCGCCGCTTCCGCTTTCGTCACCCTGAACTCGTTTCAGGGTCCATCGGGCCGCACATCCCGAAGCGTTCGGATTTACTGCGACGGTGCGGCACGGCCGCGTATGGAACGAGAGCTCGGCGCGAGAGGAAAAATGGATCCCGAAACAAGTTCGGGATGACGAATGAAGGTAAGGCAGATCCGGGAGCGAGGACGTCCGCATTTGCAAACGATGCAATCGCCGCAACGAAAGGCGATCGTATCGTCCGACGAAAAGCCTTTCCTACAGCTTCCCACCCGTGCCAGCCTCGCCGGCGGTTCTTTCTCACAGTTGGATTCGCCGCGATTCACGCCGCACGCGCCACGCCTTCGCGGGCAATGGCCATGCCCGCCGGTGGAATTTTTATTTCCCCGGCGTCCGCTCAACCCGGAAACCGGCGCAACCGTTTGAATGTATGGAGATAGTTGCGGAATGCCCTAGGGTTACACCTGTCGCTTGTGTCACCCTGAAGCGATTCCGCCGCCGCCGGAACGGCCCCGCTCAGACCCGCATCGGCATCAGCACGTAGAGCGCGGGGCTCTTGTCGTCCTGCCGGATCAGCGTCGGCGCGCCCGGATCGGCCAGGTGCAGTTCCACTGTGTCGCCTTCGATCTGGTGCAGGATGTCCTTGAGGTAATTGGCGTTGAAGCCGATCTCGAACGCCTCGGAGGAATAGTCGGCCGGCACTTCCTCGGCCGCCGTGCCGTTGTCCGGGCTGGTGACCGACAATGTCACCTTGTCGGCGTCGAGCCCCATCTTGACCGCGCGGGTCTTCTCCGTGGCGATCGTCGCCACGCGATCGACGCCTTCGTAGAAGCTCTTCGGATCGAGTCGCAACAGTTTGTCGTTACCCGTTGGAATAACGCGCGAATAATCGGGGAACGTGCCGTCGATCAGCTTGCTGGTCAGCACTACGCCGCCCTCGCCGCCCAGCGCGAAGCGGATCTTGCTGGCCGAAAGGTCGATCTCGACATTGCCGTCGAGCGCTTCTTCCAGCAGCTTGCGCAACTCGGCCACCGCCTTGCGCGGCACGATCACGTCGGGCATCCCGGCCGCCCCTTCCGGCTGGGCGAGAGTAAACCGGGCAAGCCGGTGCCCGTCGGTCGCCGCCGCCTTCAGCGCCGGCTGGTCGTCGTCCGAAACGTGCAGGAAGATGCCGTTGAGATAGTACCGCGTCTCCTCGGTCGAGATCGCGAAGCGGGTGCGGTCGATCAGTTCGGCAAGCTGGCGCGCCGGCAGTTCGAAGCTGGTCGGCAGATCGCCTTCGACGATCACCGGGAAGTCGTCGCGCGGCAGGGTCGGCAGCTGGAACCGGCTGCGTCCGGCCTTCACCGTCATGCGGTTGTCCGCCGTCTCGATGCTGACCTGGCTGCCGTCGGGCAGCTTGCGGGCGATGTCGAACAGCAGGTGCGCCGAAACGGTGATCGCGCCGGGGGTTTCGACCGATGCGGCATCGAGGTTTTCCACGACCTGGAGATCGAGGTCCGTCGCCATGACCTTCACCGTGCCGTCCGCCGACGCCTCTATCAGCACGTTCGACAGGATCGGGATGGTGTTGCGCCGCTCCACCACCGATTGGACGTGCGACAGGCAACGCAACAGTTTCGCGCGTTCGATGGTGGCCTTCATCTCAAGTCAAACCCCCTTGCGCGCCTGCCCCTTGTGACAGGGATGGGCCGGATTCGCCCGCAAGCGCAGGAAAACTTCGGCAATATCCTTAGCGGGGCCTCGGCGAGCGGCAAGAACGAATGGGGGCGGAGCGGGAATCGTTTGGGGAAAAACCCTCACGCGAACATCGCCATCCCGCCGTTCACGTGCAGCGTCTGGCCGGTGACGTACTCCGCCTCGCGGCTGGCGAGATAGGCCACGGCCGCGCCGATGTCCTCGCCCCCGCCCATCCGGCCCATCGGGATGCGGGCGTTGAGCGCCTCCTTCTGCGCGTCGGGCAGCACGTCGGTCATCGGCGTGCGGATGAAGCCGGGGGCGACGCAGTTGGCGGTAATCCCGCGGCTGGCGACTTCCTGCGCCAGGCTCTTGGTCATGCCGACGAGGCCGGCCTTGGCGGCGGCATAGTTCATCTGCCCCGGATTGCCGGTGGCCCCGACCACGCTGGTCACCGTGACGATGCGCCCGAAGCGCGCCTTCATCATCGGCCGCACCGCCGCGCGCATCAGCCGGAAGGCGGCCTCCAGGTTGATCTTGATGACCTGCTCCCACTCCTCGTCCTTCATCCGCATGGCGAGGTTGTCGCGGGTCACGCCGGCGTTGTTCACCAGGATGTCGAGCTGGCCCAGCGTATCGATCGCCGCCGGGACCAGTTCCTCGACCTGCGTGGTGTCGGAAAGATCGCAGGTGATCTCGACGTTGTCGCGGCCGAACTCCTCATTGAGCTCGTCGCGAAACGCCCGCAACTTGGCGCTGTTGGAACCCGAAAGCGCCACCCGCGCCCCCTGCCCCGCCAGCGCCCGCGCGATGGCCGAACCAATTCCCCCGCTGGCCCCGGTCACCAGGGCGGTCATTCCTGTGAGGTCGAACATCTAGAATTCTCCGTTTGACTGGTTCACGCGGAGACGCGGAGACGCGGAGGGGGTTTGCGGCTGGCGGTAGTCGTTGACTATCCGCCTGATCCCTTCCTTCATCGTTGCGCCCGAAAAGTTGAGAAGCAGCCCTACGGGCTGTTTGGTAAGGCGCAAGTAGGTCAGCAATTGCTTGCCGTGAACGCGCGCAAGCTGCTCCACCGACTTGATCTCGACGAGAAGCCGATCCTCGATCAACAAATCGATACGAAAGGCTGCTTGATAGAGCATGCCTTCGAAGACGATGTTGATCGGTTTCTGCCGCTCGATCTTCAATCCCCTCTTTGCAAGGCTTCCCGCCAGCACCATTTCATAGACACTCTCAAGAAGACCGGGCCCGAGTTCACGATGGATGCGGATGGCCGCATCGATCACCTCACCGGACAGATCGTCGATCTCGACCATACCCCCTCCGCGTCTCCGCGTCTCCGCGTCTCCGCGTGATCCCTAAATCTCCTTCGCCAGCGCTTCGATGTCGGCCATCGTCGCCACGCTCGCCACCGATACGTCCTCCACCGTCCGTCCGATCATCGGGCCGAGGACCTTGCCGCCCAGTTCCACGAAACGATCGACGCCCGCTTCCTTCATCGCGATCACGCTCTCGCGCCAGCGGACGCGGCCGGTGACCTGCCTGACCAGCAGGTCGCGCTCGACCTCGGGATCGCTCACCAGCGCGGCCGTGACGTTGGCGTAGAGCGGCAGGCGCATCGGTCCCGGCGGCGTCTTGCCCAGCGCCTCGGCCATCGCGTCGGCGGCCGGCTGCATCAGCGAGCAGTGGAACGGCGCCGACACCGGCAGCAGCACGCCGCGCTTGATCCCGTGCTCCTTCGCCTGGGCCACCGCCCGCTCGATCGCGCCGCGATGGCCCGAGAGCACGACCTGCCCCGGATCGTTGTCGTTGGCGACGTCGCACACCTCGCCCCCGGAGGCCGCTTCGGCGAGCGCCGTGGCTTTCGCGAGGTCGGCCCCGAGCAGCGCGCACATCGCGCCCTCGCCCACCGGAACCGCCGCCTGCATCGCTTCTCCGCGCAGCCTCAGCAGCCGCGCCGTGTCGGCCAGCGAAAATGCCCCCGCCGCGCATAGCGCCGTATATTCGCCCAGAGAGTGGCCGGCGACGCATTCGCCCTTCGCGGCGATCGCCAGCCCGCACTCCTTCTCCAGCACCCGCAGCACGGCGATCGCGTTGGCCATGATCGCCGGTTGCGCGTTGGCGGTAAGCGTGAGTTCCTCCTCCGGCCCTTCGCGCATGATCCGCGACAGGTTCTGCCCCAGCGCCTCGTCGACTTCCTCGAACACCTCGCGCGCCGCGGCGCTGGCCTCCGCAAGTTCGGCGCCCATGCCGACCTTCTGGCTTCCCTGGCCGGGAAATACGAATGCGATCACGTCACGTCTCCAGCTAGCGTCGCGGAAAGGCCGCGCGGTTACGAGAGCGCCGGCGCGCGGGCAAGGCCGAACGGCACGATCCTGTTGTCCGCGTCATGGCCGATGTCGGCCCCGCCCAGATACGGAATGCCGGATCGGGCGCACCAGTCGCGGGCGATGTCCTCCGGCCCGGAACCGAATTCACGATCGTTTTCCGGGATTGCCCCCACCCGGCCCAGCCGCAGCCCGGCGATGCCGCGCAAATGCTGGGTCACATGGAAGAACAGCCGGTCGACGGCGTAGAGATGCTCCGCCACCTCCTCGACCAGGACCACGTGGCCCGCGAGCATCGGCATCAGCTCGGTCCCGCAAAGCATCGCCAGCGTCATCAGGTTGAACGCTACGGCCGGCCGATCGTCGAGCGATGGCTCCAGCCCCTCCCCGTCGCCCGAAAGCCACAGCAACACGCGCCGCACCGCCTCATCGCCGCCCGCGCGCCGGATGTCGACCGGCATCGGCCCGTGCGCCGGGTAACCGTAGCCCGCCCGATAGAGCGCCGCGAGCAGGTAGCCGCAGTCGGAATAGCCGAGGAAGGTCTTGCCCCGCGCCGCATCGTTCATGCCCGCGATCGCCCGCGCGGCGATGCGATTGGCGCCATATCCTCCCTTGGCGAACCACACGGCGTCGAAGGCGGGATCGTTGGCGCATTCGAGCAAGGCGGCGAGTCTCGTCCCGTCGTCGCCCGCGAAATGCCCCTCCTCGACGAAGCACTGGTCATGGAAATGCAGCTCCAGCCGGGGGAACTCCGCTACCAGCGCGGTCACACGCTCGGCGATGTCGCGGGTAATCGGCGTCGAAGGCGCGCAGACGGCGATAACGGTCATGGAGGACACCTAGCAGGCGCTTCACAATTTGTGAGTCCCAGCGGGCGGAAACCACGTTTTCGAATCGTCAGTCCCGGTTCACGCGGAGGCGCGGAGGAATCCACCTATTCTCTCCTTCGTCTTTCCCGCGAACACGGGAAAGACGAATGGGGAGCGCAGATTCCTCCGCGTCTCCGCGCCTACCTCCTTCCACCAAGGCTGACGATTGTGCTGACGCCACCGGATCGATACCGAGCATTCCGATGACTGGCCCCCAAGACCTCACCGCGCACCCCTGGTTCTTCTGCGGCATCGGCGGCTCGGGAATGCTGCCGCTGGCGACGATCCTGCGCGGGCTCGGGGCGCAAGTGGCCGGCTCGGATCGCAGCTACGATCAGGGGCGCACCCCCGAGAAGTTCGCGTGGCTGGAACGGCAGGGCTTCGCTCTCTTCCCGCAGGACGGGAGCGGCATCTCCAGTCCGTCGCAGACCCTCGTCGCCTCGGCCGCGATCGAGGACACCGTGCCGGAGATCGTTCGGGCGAAGGAGCTGGGATGCCCGCGCATGGCGCGCGCCGAACTGCTGTCCACGCTGTTCAATGCAGCGCCGCAAGGGATCGCGGTCGGCGGCACCAGCGGCAAGTCCACGGTCACCGGGATGCTCGGCTGGATCATGCACCGGGCCGGCCGCGATCCCACGATCATGAACGGCGCGGTGATGAAGAACTTCGTCTCGCCCGACGTGCCTTTCGCCAGCGCGCGGGTCGGATCCGGCGAGGTCTTCGTGTCGGAGGTGGACGAAAGCGACGGCTCGATCGCGCTCTATCGGCCCCAGGTCTCCGTGCTGCTCAACGTCAGCCTCGATCACAAGAGCCTGGACGAGTTGCGCGTCCTGTTCGGCGATTTCCTCGCCGCCGCCCCCCATGCGGCGGTCAACATCGACGACGCGGAAGCCAGCGTCCTCGCTCACCGCGCGAACGATCCGGTCACGTTCGGCATCGACAACCCCGAGGCGACGATCGGCATCGAACCGGGAACGATCGAGGACTACCCGACCGGCGTAGCCGCACGGGTAGTCGACAGGCGCAGCGGCGGCGCGGACGACTTCCGGATTCCCATGCCGGGCCGGCACAACGTCGCCAACGCCCTTGCCGCCATCGCGGGCGCGGCGGCGGCCGGCATCCCCGTCGGGGAGGCGACGCGGCTTCTCGAAGGCTTCCAGGGCATCGCCCGCCGGTTCGATGTGATCGGAACCAGCCCTTCGGGCGTTACCGTGATCGACGACTTCGGCCACAACCCCGAAAAGGTCCGCGCCACCTTGCGCGCGTTGAAGGCGCATCGGGGCCGGGTGATCGCGTTCTTCCAGCCGCACGGCTACGGCCCGTTGCGGCAGATGGGGGGCGAACTGGCGCAGACATTCGCCGAAGAACTGGGGCCGGAGGATGTCACGATCCTGTGCGACCCGGTCTATTTCGGCGGCACGGTGGATCGCTCGCAGGGGAGCGAGCGGATCGTCGATCTCATCCGCAACACCGGCGGCGCGGCGGAGCATATCTCCTCGCGCGCAGACTGCGCCAGGCGCATCGCCGAAATCGCCCGCCCCGGCGATCGCATAGCGGTGATGGGCGCGCGGGACGATACGCTGACGACCTTCGCCAAGGATCTCCTGACCGACCTTCGCCAACGCTCGTGAAAGCCCCGCGGCAGCCTACCGTACGCGATAAAACCTGATCTTGACCGCCGAACCGGCGGACGGCGGCGCGGGCTCCAGCGTTCCGATGAAGGCCGCTTTGCCGAGCCATTCATATTTCCCTCGCGGCGCTTCGAACACCGGATGGGTCCGCACCGGTATCCGCGCCTCCCCCTCTGCCGGCTCGCACAGCACGCCCTTGTTGACGACGTTTATGACCACGCCGTCATCGGTGCGAAGGAAGTAGTCGGCCTCGATCTCCGTACATCCGTCGTCGCGCCGCAATTGCCAGTCCCAGCCGCCCGGCATCACTTCTCCGTTGAGCGCCGGGCCGGCGACCGTTCCGCCGGTGATCGGGATGATCAACCGTCCGCCACGCGCGGTTTCCCCCGGCGACACCGGAGCGCCGAGCGTCACGATCTCCTCGAACACGAATTCGAGCGTCGGCTCCGTGGGCGTCTGCGCCACGAGCGGCGTCGCCAGCCAACACATGCAACCCGCGATGACAATCTTCGCTTCCCGCATCGTCCCCTCCCTCCACCGGCATGGACCCCACGGCCCAGACCCTAGTCTCGGCGCCGGGCCCGGCGAATGCGCCTCACCACGTACCAGCAGGTTCCGACCGAAAGCGAACACACCGCCAGCGCGACCACCCCCATAAAGGCGGTCGCGCCCAGCAGCGCAAGCGTGATTGCGAGGACGACTTCGAGCAGTTCCCTCATCGTGGAGTCCGGCTCCGCTTTCGGCGCGGCGCCGGCGGCATCGCTCCCATGGGTATCGAATGACGAACGTCCGCGAACAGGCCGCGTTCCGCAGCGCACGCCACGCCGGTCGCGCTTGCAATCGGCGCGGTTTCCGCTATGGGCCCCGCTTCCCCGCCGCCCCGCGCGACGTGGAAATCCCGAAGAAAGCCGGAGGGGCCCCGCCATTCGGGCGGATCAGCCAGCGATCGGCATGGAAGTGAAAGGAACGCGCGCATGCCGCTTTACGAGCATGTCTTTCTGGCGCGCCAGGATTTGAGCCAGGCTCAGGTTGACGCGCTTGCCGCCAATGCGACGCAGATCGTCGAGAACGGCGGCGGCAAGGTCTCCAAGACCGAAACCTGGGGCCTCCGCAGCCTCGCCTACAAGATCGACCGCAACCGCAAGGCGCATTTCGTGCTGCTGAACATCGAGTGCCCCGGCGCCACCGTCGCCGAGCTCGAGCGGCAGAACCGCATCAACGAAGACGTGATCCGCTGGCTCACGATCGCCGTTGAAGAGCACGAGGAAGGTCCGTCCGCGCAGATGCGCAAGAACGAGCGCGACCGCAAGCGCCGTGAACGCGATGGGGAGCGCAACTGATGGCTCGTCCGTTTTTCCGCCGCCGCAAGTCCTGCCCGTTCTCGGCCAAGGACGCGCCCGCGATCGACTACAAGGACACGCGCCTGCTGCAAGGCTTCATGTCCGAACGCGGCAAGATCGTGCCGAGCCGCATCACCGCCGTTTCGGCCAAGAAGCAGCGCGAGCTGGCCAGGGCGATCAAGCGCGCGCGCCATCTGGGCCTGCTGCCCTACATCGTGAAGTAAGGAGGACCGACCGATGGAAATCATCCTCCTCGAACGTATCGAGAAGCTCGGCACGATCGGCGACGTGGTCACCGTGAAAGACGGCTACGCCCGCAACTTCCTGCTGCCGAACAAGAAGGCGCTGCGCGCCAACGAGGCCAACCGCAAGGTGTTCGAGGCCAACCGCGAGCGGCTCGAAAAGGAAAACGCCGAACGCCGCGGCGAGGCCGAGAAGGCCGGCGGCAAGGTCGACGGGGCCGAACTGGTGCTGATCCGCGCCTCGTCCAACTCGGGCCAGCTCTACGGCTCGGTCAACGTGCGCGACATCGCCGACGGCCTGAGGGACCAGGGTCACGACATCAACAAGTCGCAGATCGTCCTCGAACGGCCGATCAAGACGATCGGCATGTTCGACGTGCGCGTGGCCCTTCACCCGGAAGTCCACGTCACCGTGAAGGCCAATGTCGCCCGGTCGGACGACGAGGCCGAGTTGCAGCGCCAGGGCGTCGACGTCATGGCGCAGGTGGCCGAAGAGGAACGCGGCGAAAGCGAGGGCTTCACCGAAGCGCTCGACCCGACCCGCGAACTCGGCGAGCTTCCGGTCGATACGGCCGATGACGAAGCGCCGGCTCAGGACGAGAGCGAAGCTTCGGCAGATAGCTGAACCGCTTCTTCACGTTCCACGCGACCCGTTCGAGGGCGCGATCCGCAAGGATCGCGCCCTTTTTCGTTGTCGCCCGCAGATGGGGCCGCGCACCGGCCCACCCCCGCACTTCCCGAGATTCAGCGATTGCTATCCTGAATTGTTCTCTTATGAATGGTTTTATAAACGAATCATTGCCTAGGTAATGAGTGAGGCATCCCGCCGGCCGCACGCCGCCGCGAGATGTCCGAAGGGGAGAGGAGCTACGAGCGCCGGCGGCAGCCGGCCAATCGTCATCGCCATGAGAATCCGCAGGCCGCCGCCGATGGGAAGCGGCCCGCTTCAATATGCGCCGCCATCCGAAAAAGAGTCCGGGCAGGATCCAGGAGCGGCGCCCGGTTCAGAGAGGGAAGAGATGAGCACGTTACACAACAGACGGGTAGTCAGGGTTGCTTTGCTGGCGGGTGCGATGAGCGCGGCCTGCATGTCCGCTCCGGCGGCCGCCCAGGACACGAACGAGGACGAAGACGAGACGGTGCAGAGCAGCATCGTCGTCACCGGCTCGCGCATCGCGCGGCCCGACTATACCGCCACCAGCCCGATCGTAACGGTCGATTCCGACGTCATCGAACAGAGCAGCGCGGTCAATCTCGAAGCCAACCTCAACAAGCTGCCGCAGTTCAGCCCCGCGCTGACCCAGTTCGACACCGCGGACATCCAGCCGAACGCGAACAGCACGCCGGGCGTTTCGACGGTCAGCCTTCGCCAGCTCGGATCGAACCGCAATCTCGTCCTGCTCGACGGCCGCCGCGCAACGCCGATCAACGGCACCGGCGTCATCGACATCAACTCGATTCCCTCGGCCGCGATCCAGCGCGTCGAGATCATCACCGGCGGCGCATCCTCGACTTACGGCGCGGACGCCGTCGGCGGCGTGGTCAACTTCATTCTCAAGGACGATTTCACCGGCTTCGACGTCGACAGCCAGGTAAGCTTCTCGCCCCAGGGCGGCGGTAACGAATACCGTCTGTCCGGCCTGGTGGGGGCCTCGCTCGACAGCGGTCGGGGCAGCGTCCTGCTCGGCATGGAATACTACAAGCGCGAGCAACTGCTTCGCGCCGACCGCAAATCCTATCGCAACGCGCGCGCCGATCCCACGGTGCGCGGCGAGGAGTTCTTCCTGTCGGAAAACTACGTTTCCACCGGCGGCACGAACCCCTGGGGACAGGGCGCCCTGAACGCATACTTCACGGATCGGCCGGCGGGCGTGGACGTTCCCGGCACAGCCCCCCTCTATTTCAATTCGGACGGTTCCCTGTGGGTCAATACGTCGACGACCGTGGATGACGTCTATCATCCGCTGCTGCTGAATTACCAGGGCGGGACGGATGGCGGGGTCACCCGTAAGGTGCTCGACACCGGTCTGCTGGAACAGAACAATCCGGATCGTATCCTGTCGTCGCCGCAGGATCGCTATTCGTTCTTCGCCAAGGGCGATTACGAGATCAACGACTGGGTCAAGTTCATCGGCCAGGCCTATTTCGCGCGCACCCAGACCCGCTCGCTGTCGTTCAACACCGTTCTGCTCGGGTCGACCGGCACGCCGATCCCCTACAATGACGAAGTCTATACCGGCTCGCCCTATGCCAGCGAGGCGTCGGGATTCGGCGTTTCCTCGTTGCTGGAGGACGGCGTCACCACCAACCCGGACTTCATGGCCGGCGGCCGCTTCGGGCTGAATTGCGGCCCCACCGGCGGATGCACCAACAAGGAAGTGTTCCCCGTGCCGGCGAATATCGCCGCCCTGCTCGACAGCCGCGAAGATCCCAATGGCGACTGGAACGCAAACTACTCGCTCGACGCCTTCGGTCGCCGTGGCACGGAAAACCGCAACAACACCTTCCAGATCCAGCTCGGTTTCGAAGGCGAGATTCCGGGCACGGATTTCACCTGGGACATCGTCGGATCGCATGGTGAAACGGTCGCCAAGAGCAATCTCGTCGGCCTCGTCTCGCTGGAACGGTTCCGCCTGATCCTGACTTCGCCCAACTTCGGCCAGAACTTCTTCGCGCTGGGCAACAACGGCGCCCGCTATGGTTCGACGGCAAGTTGCGAAACCGGCCTCAGCCCGTTCATCGCCAACTCCGCGTTCAGCCCCGATTGCGACCTGGCCTCCAGCGCGGATGTCCAGTTCGAAAACCACATCTCGCAGACCCTGGCGGAAGCCAACATCCAGGGCGGGCTGTTCGAACTGCCCGGCGGCCAGCTCCGCTTCGCGGCGGGCCTCGCCTACCGCAAGAACTCGATCGATTTCACCTCCGACAGCTCCGCGTTCGAGGGATCGTCGTTCTACGAAACGACCACCACCTTCCCGCAGGCGAGCAGTTCCGGTTCGGAATCGGTTCGCGAGGTCTATGGCGAGCTGTTCGTCCCGGTCCTGTCGGACCTGCCCTTCATCGAGGAGCTCAACCTCGAGCTCGGCTACCGCCTGTCGGACTACGATTCGGTGGGCTCGATCGGCACCTACAAGATCAACGGCGAGTGGGCCCCGACCGGCTGGCTGCGGTTCCGTGGCGGCTACCAGAAGGCCAGCCGCGCCCCGAACCTGGGCGAACTGTTCACCGCGCGCACCAACACGCTCTCCTTCGCCAACGATGGCGATCCGTGCTCGCTGGAAAACAACACCGCGCCGGCGCTTTACGGCAACTACTCGGCCAACCCCGATCTCAACACCAACGGCACGGCAGCGCAGGTCCAGAACCTGTGCCGCCAGCTGATGGGGACGGATGGCGCGGCCACCTACTATGCCGACGGACGCGACGATTACCTGCTGGGCGGGCAGTTCTTCACCCAGCTGCTTGCCGGCGCCACCGGCCTGCAACAGGAAACCGCAAAGACCTACACGATCGGCGGCGTCGTCTCCGATCTGTCGGACAACCCGTGGCTGCGCCGGCTGCGGCTTGCGGCCGACTACTACAACATCAAGCTGACCGACGGCATCTCGCAGCAGGGCATGGATTCGGTGCTGCGCCAGTGCTTCACGCAGGAGTTCAACCCGAATTTCGAAATGAACAACGCGTGCAGCCGGATCGAACGCGACAACGTCAACGGCAACATGCAGCTGGTGACGGTCAATTTCGACAACCAGGGGGCGATCGAGACATCGGGCTTCGACGTGCAGCTCGACTGGGGGCTGAATTTCGAAGACGCGAACATCGGCCTGCCCGGCGCGATCTCGGCCAATGTGAACTTCAACTACCTGTTCAAGTTCGCCACGACCACCGATCAGATCGCCATCCCGCTCATCGACTGGGCGGGCACGCTTGGCGGCGGTCAGGTCGGCACCAACGCCGGCTCCTATCGCTGGAAGCTGTTCTCGCGGGTCAACTATTCGGTCGGCCCGGCCACCATCGGCATCCAGTGGCAGCACAAGCCGGCGGCGAAGGCGGCCGCGGCGGCCAGCAACACGACCACGAATGTGGCGGGCGCTCCGTCGTACGATCTGTTCAACCTGTCGGCGCGCTACGACATCCTGGACAACGTCAGCCTGCGCGGCGGCATCGACAACCTGTTCGACAAGGCTCCGCCCTATGTCGGATACTTCATGGACGACGTGCTGGGCGACGGCACTCCGCGCTGGGGCCAGGCGGCCAGCCCGTACAACGCCAGCCAGTACGATGTCCTCGGCCGGCGCTTCTATGTGGGCGCGACCGTGAAGTTCTGATGCGACTGACCGGGCAAATCACCCGGCAAGGGCAGCCGGTGACGGATCCTCCTCCCTTCGATCCGTTACCGGCTGCCTGCTTCTTCCGAGGAAAGGCGATATGATTTCATTGCGCAAAGGGCTGGCGCTCGCGGGCATCGCCTGCGCTTTCGCCATGACGCCGGCCGCTCAGGCGCAAGTGGACGACCGAACCGCCGTCAGCGTCATGCGCGAATGCCGCAAGATCGCCGACGTTTCCGCAAGGGTCGCGTGCTACGACAACATTCCCGTAGACGCAGCGCCGGTCGCGGCTGCGCCGCCGGCGCCCGCGCCCGCGCCCTCTGCGCAGGGCTTCGGCGCGGATCAGCTACCGCGAGAGCCCCGCCCCCGCCGCGCCGAGCCTTCGGCCCAGGAGCTGACGGCCAGGCTGGCGCGAGCGCAAGAGCGGCAGCCGGGCATCTGGCTCCTGACGCTGGAAGACGGCGCGCAATGGCAGTTCGTGGACGCGATGCCCGCGTCGTACAATCCACCGGGCAAGGATTCGTCGGTACGGATTGAAAGCGCCGCGCTGGGCAGCTACCTGATGTACTATGGCGGCCAACGCGCAGTACGCATCCGCCGCGTCCGCTGATCGTCCCGATCTCTCCCAATCCCACCCTTTCGTCATCCCAACCCCCCTTCGTCATTCCCGCGAAAGCGGGAACCCAGTGGGCTCTTGCGTGGGCGCGCAACTGTGACTGGGTTCCCGCGTGCGCGGGAATGACGAGAGGTTGGGGTGGGAAGGGTATGGAGAGCGCACTTTCCCCTTGACATCACGAACCATATGGGTTATGGGGTGGAAGTCAGCGATAGGTTGGCAATGCGACGGGTGCGGGAGCGATCGAGCTCTTCTCTCCTCACTCC